>DJGZ01000028.1 GCA_002433025.1 Bacteroidales bacterium UBA5833 | reverse complement strand
GATTCTTCACATTGGATTATATATGTAAGTTATAACTAATCTGCTGAATATTTCGGCGAAAAAATCCTTTTATAAATATTTCAGTGCTATTTTGAGTCTTCGTGTTTCCGTGGCCTGATAATCAGCCCATCATTTAATGAATAACTCATGAATTTACCTGATCAATAAGTAATTATAAAGCAGGATTACTTAAGGTATAAAACCATGTACGATGTCTTACTGTCATCAAAAATGGCAGTTCATGTGCCCGGGTTGCTGATCTTTTTACATTTGAGCTCTCAGCAAAGAAACACTTGCTAAGAAATTCGGAGTATTAATCAACAACTTATAAAGAATCTTTCTTAAATTTGACTTAAACAGTTATCATCCATATAAAAAAAATGAAACGAACTTCCCTCCTGATTGTCGTTGCCATTGCAATCACTTATTGCCCGGCACAGATTCCCGGTTCACTCGATTTTTCATTCGGGGATTGGGGAAAATCCTTCACAGATTTTAATTCGAGACGCAATGTAGGCGATGTAATAGAAATTGCTCCCGACGGGGGACTGATTGTATGCGGGACAAACGGTTATGCCAACGAAAGCAATGACTGTCTGTTGCTTAAGCTTACACCAGAAGGAGAACCTGATCTCACCTTTGGCAACCAGGGAAGGATTTCATTCGGATTTGGAGGTGAAACCAGCCTTTGCTGCGATATGGAAATACTTGCAGATGGAAGGATACTTGTGGCAGGAGCCTGCTTTGACGGTGGTAACCAGAATATCGGCCTGGCAAAATTTACCGCTGCCGGCCAACCCGACCCGACTTTTGGATATGGCGGAACACTGATGGTTAATCTCGGAAAACATGAATATGCGGCTTCAATACTTAAATTAACAAACAACAAATTTGTCATTACTGGCCCCATCAGCGGCCCCAATGAACGGGATGACCTTTTCATCATGCGGTTTCTCTCTAATGGCTCCACGGACACCGGGTTTGGAACCAATGGTTACACAATGGCCGATTTAAATAACAACTCTTACGATATTCCCCGTGGCATTGCACTGCACAACAATAAATATCTTATCAGCTCAACTGCTTTTAATGATGCTTATGACGCCATTGCATTGATGCGGTTTAATACCGACGGATCTCCCGACCCCACCTTTGGTGTTGAAGGCAAATCGGTGATTGACGGACTGAATATCATGGACATGATAATCAGCGCTTCTACTGCACTCGCAATAGATCAACAAAACCGGATTGTAGTTGCAAGCCGTTTTCTGGGCATTGCCGGAACCGATGGCATGTTGCTGCGCTTCCTGCACAATGGGTATCCTGATAACAGTTTCGGGGAATATGGCATGCGCGTATATCCGATAGAAGAAAACAATGCTTTCATGGCTTTAGGTATTCAGGCTGACGGCAAAATACTGGCGGCCGGTTTCTCATACGACGGCCATGATTTTAACACCTTCCTGCTCCGGGCGCTCGACAATGGCAATCCTGATCCAGAATTCGGCCTTGGCCAGGGCTATTCAACCCATGAACTCAGTTCAGGGGGCTATATGAACGATATGGCCAACAGCATGGTATTACCATCTCCCAACAAAGTGCTGCTGGCTGGTTATGCCGATACCCAAAACAATCACGCCGATGTTGCTGTATCAAAATACCATCTCGGTATTGTGACAGGTATCAATGAGCAAATCCCTTCGGAAGAAATTACCATTTCTTCCGATCCGTCAGATTCCCGCTTGCTGCTGATTCATGGATTACCGCAAAATATGACATTCCAGGCCAGCCTGCGCAATATCAGCGGGCAGACAGTTTTTTCGCAACCAACGTATTCGAATCAGAACAAAGAGGCCCGTCTGCGGCTTCCTTCAAATTGCCGGACGGGCATCTATCTCCTTTCTTTTGAGAGTAATATGTTCTCCGGGTACGGTAAGGTTGCTGTTCCATAAATAAACACCTGCCTTTTGACAAATGATTCAAATCTTCCGGGAACCAGCCGGTTTACAGATAATCAATGACTATTATCGGTTAGCGACCGCCGGTTCAGCACATCTGAATTAAGCTTTTCCCTTTACAAAGCATATCAGCAACTAATAAAGTTTTGCATTATTCTTAAGAAGTTTCGCCGGACACCTGTAATCTTTTTGAAATATTTAAGTAAGTTTGCCCTGTTAAGTAATTACTGATTCAGCCTGATTACATTTGTTAAGGGACTTTGCCGGATTTTCATAATTGCTGGCATAAAAATGATTTGCAATTATCCGGCAGAATTTCCTTCTGAAAGTGTTTATAAATGGATACGGACAGACTGGCCTGCAATGAATTAATAAAGACAAAATATATGAAATTCAGACTTTTATTGATTTTACTGGTTTCCGGCCTTGCAGTTTTTGGACAAAGCCTTACAAAAAAAGTCTTATTTCTCGGAAACAGTTACACCGCGGTCAACAATCTGCCGCAAATGATGGCTGATGTTGCCGTGTCGGCCGGCGACTCCCTGTGGTTCGACAGCAACACACCCGGCGGATACACTTTGCAGGGGCATTCGACCAACACTTTATCATTAGGGAAAATTGCCGCGGGCGGATGGGATTACGTGGTACTACAGGAACAAAGCCAGTTGCCGTCATTTCCGCTGCCGCAGGTCCAGCAAATGGTATTTCCCTATGCCCGAAAACTCGACAGTATCATCAACACTTACAACGAATGCGCGGAGACGGTGTTTTACATGACCTGGGGAAGAAAGAACGGAGATGCGGAAAACTGTCCGGTCTGGCCGCCAGTGTGTACTTACGAGGGCATGGACAGCCTGCTGAATCTGAGGTACCGAATGATGGCCTCCGACAACCAGGCCATTTTATCTCCTGTCGGAGCCGTTTGGCGGTATCTGCGACAGAACCACCCCCAGCTGGAACTCTACTCACATGATGGAAGTCACCCCTCCCTGGCGGGCACCTATACTGCTGCATGCAGCTTTTATACTGCTATTTTCCGGAAAGACCCGACCACAGTGAGTTTCAATCCCGGAATTCCGGCCACGGACGCCGCCCTTATACGAGCCGCTGCACGGGCGATAATTTACGACAGTCTTGCCACCTGGCACATCGGAACCATGGATCCGGCGGCCGGGTTCACTTACACACAAACCGGAAACGGAGAAGTTACGTTTGCCAATCACTCCGCTTTTTCTGATCAATTTTTCTGGGATTTTGGCGATGGCTCCTGTTCCGCAGACAAAAACCCGGTGCATACCTACACAGCTTCGGGGTTTTACGATGTGCTGCTGTATGCTCAATCATGCAGCCGGCAGGATACAGCGATGCAGACAATCAGCGTTTTAATCCTGAATGCTCAGCAAGCAGCTGCACGGAATGAAGCATTATACCTGTATCCAAATCCGGCCACGACAGAAATCCGCATAACCAGCTCAAAACCTCTCAAGGGGAACCGCTACACCATACTTGACACATCCGGCTTCGTCTGTAAAACCGGCAGTCTTTCAACATACTGTCCGGTTATCTCCATCCGGAATCTGAGGCCGGGTTACTATTTCCTGAGGATTGATAATGAGGTTTGTGCGGGGTTTGTGAAGTTATAAATCACATGAACTGATAGTTTGTCCGGAAAAACGGAAGTCCTTGCTGAAAGTAATTTAAAACACCCTGTGATAACTTCACCGGATATGCACATGTATGCATTGGATTTTATCCCGAACTTTGCAGAAGCCAAATCTAAAACTCATGAACAGACTTGCGCATTATCTGCGAATGTGTTATCGTTTGACCCTGAATGCTGATAAACAGGAAGAAACCTTATGGAAAGAGATGAAGAAATTCCATCTCCGGCAGGACTATCCTTCCGGAATATATGAAAAGGAAAAGACCATTTCCGCAACACTGAAACTTACGGAATACAAAAGTGAAACCTTCAGCTATTCACTTGTTTTCGGGCAATACTATTGCAATGTCAGGCTTATACGCAGCTACCCCGAAGAATTAAGCCCCGAAATCTTCATCCTGACAACGCATCTGAACAACATACTGATAGAAGGAGGCGTGTCCGTAGACACCGAAGAACAATGTGTAGAATACACCATACGTAAAGATATCCTCGTCACCCTGCTCTACCCGGGATTCATCTACGAACGAATAAACCGTCATTATAAAGTTGCCAAAAGGTTACACCAGGCTTTTACACGCCTTATAAATGAAAACGAAGCCCCCGCGCTGATCGTGGCCGATATTTTAAAAAGTCTGGAAAAGGAGGAAAAAGAGTCGGATTAATGGAATCCGGATTACATCCGGATATAAGTCGGCAAAACTTTCTCACGCCTTCTCTTCCGGAAGAATCCTGTTATACGGTATGCGCCCCATGTCGATCAACCTGTGCTACAGGTTAAGCAGCGCTTATAACCAGTCCCCTTTCTTCAAACTTCCACTCACAACACTCTCCCTGCCTCACTTAAACCTGAGCCTCCATTCATAACAGGGCGCATAGTGAATGAGAGTCTGACCGTCCCGGCATTCAACTGGTATTGCTTCATGGGACCGGGTCCGCAACTGCCACCTCCAAGTCCAAGGTGTTCGGCATCTATGGTCAGAATGGTTTCTTTTTGCCGGACCAACTCGTAGGGATGATTTGCCTTTTCCAGATCAAGCGGCAGGTGATGTAAAGCACTGAAGTTCAACAATTCTGAACCAACAAACTGAATTCCGGCGCCTTTTCGGTCGGTAACGGCAAACCATCTTACATCGCTCCGGTTGCCCATATCCTGTGGACGGATGTAGTCTTCGGTCATATCCTGAACCATTTTGCTGTATAAGCCAATTTTTGCGGATGCCTTCCTGTCGCGGTAGTTTTCGTGAGGGCCGGCTCCCAGCCATGTAACTTTTCCAAATCCTGCAGGCATTTCCATAATCAGCCCAAGTTTGGGAAGCATCCAATCCACATCCTGAGGGGTAATGGTAAGATCAACTTCAATGCTGCCCGATTCCGCCACAACATAGGCATAGTGCGAATCAACCGTAAAACCACCCGGCGATGCTGATGTAATCTCAACTGACACCCTGACAATAAAATCACTTTCTTTTTCCACCCGGAAAGATTTAATCCGGTGCGACAAGGTGTGAAGCTGCATTTTTTGCCATACCGGCCCCGGGCCTCCCCCGAAAATGTAGTCGTTGTCCACGGGCGCCCTGAATACATTGGTGCGCGGTCCGGTTATTCTCGTCTTGCTTACCGTATCCTGGAAAACCAAGCCGGTTTCGGGTTCAATCCCATGAATGGCACTTAAATCCGTATCAAGTAAAATAGTACCCTTGTGGCTCCAGTGAATAATGGTTCCGGCTTTCCGGCTGAAAACCACATTAAATTCTCTTCCTGTAATCTGCACAATATCTTTATCTTCATTAACTGTAAGCGGGAAAAGTTGCTGCTGTTCTTCCTTTGCCGGTTTCACCATCCCGTAAGGTAATTCAAACTGGGCACTTGCAACTGTATAACCACGTTTGGCCCACCATTCATCGGTTTTCAATTGAAGGTAAACGTTCAGGAAGTATTCACACCCCGGCTTAAGCGCTGGCTTTTTGTAATCAATTTTCAACTTTTTGATTTCTCCCGCTTCTATGTCGGCAAAAAAGTCACCTGACTGAATTACAACACCGTCTTCACTTAATTCCCACAAACCCTTGTATTTGTTCAGGTTAATAAAAGAGTTGCGGTTTGTAACAAGGATTTCTCCATTTCGAAGATCAGATTCATCAAACAAGGCATTCTGATAGATCCGTTTCACTTCTTCCATTTTCGGAGTAATCTTTCTGTCGGCGGTGGTAAGTCCGTTGGCGCAGAAATTCCAGTCGGTAGGGCGATCACCGAAATCGCCGCCATAGGCCAGAAAATATTCTCCGGGTTTACCCGGAACCTCTTTATATAATCCCTGATCTGCCCAATCCCAGATACATCCGCCAATCAAACGCGGATAGGCATAAATTGCCTCCCAGTATTCTTTCAGGTTGCCGACGGCATTACCCATGGCATGTGCATATTCGCACATGAAAAAGGGTTTGGGGTCGTCTTTTTTCCCCTGATTTGCGAACCATTCCACATCGGGGTACATCACTGAAACCACGTCGGCTACTTCGTTGTATCTTTCGTAATGAATGGGACGTGAAGGATCACGTTTTTTCAAAGCAGCCGAAGCGGCTTCAAAATTTATCCCCGGCCCGGCCTCGTTGCCAAGCGACCACATAATCACCGAAGGATGGTTTTTGTCTCGTTCCATCATATTCATAATTCGGGACACATGCGCTTCCTGCCAACTCTTGACGTGGCCCAGCGATTGATCGCCGTAACCCATTCCATGTGATTCTACGTTGGCTTCATCAATTACAAATATTCCGTAACGGTCGCACAAACTGTAAAAATATGGATCGTTCGGATAATGACTTGTTCTTACGGTGTTGATATTAAATTGTTTGAACAATTCCACATCCCTGAGCATTGAGGCCCTTGACACTGCCCTTCCATCATTGGGATCAATATCATGCCGGTTAACACCCTTGATCTTAATACTTTTTCCGTTCACCCACAGTTGCTGATCTTTTATCTCAACCTTCCGGAAGCCAAAACCGGAGCTTTGTACCATCAAAATCTTGCCAGCCTTATTTTTGGTAACGATCAGTACATGGTAAAGATTGGGATCTTCCGCCGACCAGAGCCTGGGATTGATGATTGATGCTTTATGAATCAAAGGCGTTTTATAGGTTTTCCCTCCATCTATTGCAAAGCTGAAAACCGGATCCGGCAATTTTTCGTTTTTTTGCCCGTATGGGAACAAATAAACTTCAAGATTGAGCTTTTCTTTGAGCGAAAAACCAGCGAAACCGGCTTCCAGGGTCAGGTCCGCCTTCGAAAACTCGCTGTTAAAATCAGCTTTCAGCCAATAGTCGCGGAGGTATGTACCCGGAACCGAAAGCAGGTAAACATCCCTGTATATACCACTCATTCGCCAGAAATCCTGGTCTTCGAGATAACTCCCGTCGCTCCATTGATATACTTCTACCGCCAGGGTATTTTTGCCGGGTTTTACATATTTGGTAATGTCAAACTCGGCAGGCAGGCGGCTGTCTTCGCTGTAACCCACTTTTATACCGTTTACCCATACATACATGGCACTTTCCACCCCGGAAAAATGTAAAAGTGTCCGCCTGTCCATAAAGTTTTCCGGAAGCACAAATTCCCTCACATAAGATCCTACAGGATTCGGGTACTCATACTTTGTATAGTCAGCAGGCACAGGCTCCATAATATACGGTGGCTTCGCAGCATGCGGATAAGTAACATTGGTATAGACAGGAATTCCATAACCCTTCATCTGCCAGCATGATGGTACCTCAAGATTGTCCCACCAGGTAACATCATAACCCGGTTGAAAAAAGGTCACCGGGCGGAGGTCCGGATGTTTCACCCAGTTGAATTTCCATGTACCGTTCAGGTTAAGATAATAAGGCGAAAGGCTCAGGTTTTCAGTTACCGCCTGCTCTTCTGAACCATAGGGCATCCAGGAGTTTCGTGCTTTTTCGCGGTTGATATAATTGATGTTTTCGTTTTCCCATTCGGGCCGGGATTGTGCCTTCGCAAAAAATGGAATCACCATTGCGAGCAGCATCAAACGCACAAAAAATTTCATAGAAATGAGAATAATGTTCCCAGCAAACTTAAGTAATATTTTTATAAAGCATCGGATCTGTTCACAAAATTTCGCGTGGTTTCCGGGATTTGCATTATCCGGTGGCCCGGTATCAGATCGCACAGCTATGTTACCCCTGATGTATTCCCGGCATGTTTTCTACAACCTGCTTTTTTTAACTTTGCCACGAAAAATTGAAACGATGAATCCATCTGACTGGCAATCCCGTACCCGGCTGCTGCTTGGCGAAGAAAAGCTGAACAAACTGCATGCCTCCAATGTACTGGTAGCCGGACTGGGAGGTGTTGGTGCCTATGCCGCTGAGCAATTGGTAAGGGCCGGAATTGGAAGGATCACCATTGTGGATGGCGACAGGGTGCATCATACAAACCGGAACCGGCAGTTACCTGCCCTTATCAGCACCCATCACATGCCAAAAACAATGGTTATGGCACAGCGGCTTACGGACATCAATCCTGAAGTCCGGCTGACAACCATTCAGGAGTACATTAAAGACGAGCGGATGATCGAGATCCTCGAACAAGGATATGATTACGTCATCGATGCGATCGACACCCTTTCGCCAAAGGTTTACCTGATATACCATACGCTGCGGCTTGGAATGCCGCTGGTCAGTTCGATGGGTGCAGGCGGAAAGTTCGATCCCATGCAGGTAAGAATTTCTGATATTTCAGCTACAAACAACTGCAAACTGGCCTATTACATGCGTAAGCGCCTGCACAAGCTCGGGATTTGGGAAGGATTCAAAGCCGTCTGGTCTCCTGAAGAGGTATCACGCAACGCGGTGGAGCTTTCCGAAGGTGAAATCAATAAAAAATCGACGGTTGGTACCATCTCCTATATGCCTGCCATTTTCGGCTGTTTCTGTGCAGCCGCTGTAATTCAGGATATTACAAAATTCCCTTCGGATGAACCAACTCAGCCATCAGGTCAGATTTTAACAGGCATTTAACATTTTTCTTTTTATTTCCGCCAATAATATTAATTTTACCCCCTGCAAGTTGAATCTTAACAGGTATCTAAGTATAACTTAATGGTATCCAACTGGTTTGAGTACGAAGACGTAAGCAGGGATGAACTGAAACTCAACGAACAGTTTAACTGGATAGATTATTATCCTTCGCCTGCGCTGATTACTGACAAATTCTGGACAATCCTGAGAGCCAATTCCCCGTTTCTTTCATTGAGCGGTTATCCGGAAAACAAGATCACCGGACGAAACATTGCCTTACTTATTAACCCTCATTCCATTGTATCCTATGGATCACTCAATGGTTCAGAGCAGGGCACGTGCCATCTGAAAACAGCCTCTGACTCGGAAATTGCCTGTACCATTGCGAAAAAGACCATCAATATCGGGGATGAGGCTCACCGTATCGTCTCACTCACCCCTCTGATTAAGGACCAGAACCTTTCAGCAGACAACACTGCAGCGTCATCTGCCGTGCTTGAAGAAACTCAGGCGGCCCTTCGCGAAAGCCAGATGCGGCTTCAACAGGTGCAACATCTTTCGGAAATCGGTAGCTGGGATGTCATGTATAGGCCGGCACCTGTAATCAGGACCTGGAATTTCTTTCAACTGCTGGGGATTGATGATACGGGAGATAAAACCACCCCTGAAATACTCAATCATTTTGGCCTGATTCATCCGGCTGACCTTGAAAAACACCAGAATTTACTCAATGCAGTCAGGGAAAAGAAACTTAGCACTTACAGCAATGATTACCGGATTGTCGATAAACAGGGCAAAATCCGGTTTCTGCACTGCGAATCCCAGCTTGAATATACCAGTCATGGAGAATTGAGCCGATGGTCAGGTACCATCCAGGATGTCAGTTCCTATATGAAAGCTGAAAGTTTGAAGGCTTCGGCATTTCAGATATCGCAGCTGATCCATTCGCAGCATAATCTCACGCCTTTGATGGAAGCCATTCACCAGATTATCGCTTCCCATATGCCCTCCCCCAATCTGATGATAGCCCTGACCAACGGAGAAGAAGACAAACTTCATTTCCCCTATTGTGTCGATCAGGAAGGCATGCCAGATCCTGATACAGCATTGGGTGGACTGATCGGTTATGTTCTGCGCACCGGCGAACCGCTGCTGGTTTCTGCTCCTGCAATTGAACTGATGATCAGCGAACGGATTATTTCCGGATCATCCCGCATCCCGCAATCATGGTTGGGCGTCCCGTTGAAAACACATGAAAAAGTATTGGGAGTCCTTTCGTTACAGTCATATTCAACCGACATCACATACGGCGAAGTTGAAAAAAACATCCTTATTTTCGTATCTGAGCAAATCGCCCTCTCTATACAACGTATCCGAAGCGATGAAGCCCTGGTCAAAGCGAAAAACGTTGCAGAAGATTCAAGCCGGCTGAAATCATCATTACTGGCAAATATGAGCCATGAGCTTCGGACACCGATGACCGGCATCCTTGGATTTTCCGAAATCCTTACCGAAGAACTTGAAGATGCCCGGATGAAATCAATGGCGTCCACCATCTTTAAATCGGCCAGCCGCCTGATGTCAACGCTTAATTCTATCATTGACCTTTCGGCCGTTGAAGCGGACAAGCACACACTGAACCTGAAACCGGTAAACACCCGCCTGCTTTTCAATCCCCTGCTGAAGGTTGCCCATTCCATTGCCAGCGACAAAGGCCTGTATCTGCGCACTTCCCTGCCACCCGGTCTTCATGTGATGGCCGATGAAAAACTGCTTGGGCAGATGCTGCACCACCTGCTGGATAATGCTTTAAAGTTTACCATCGATGGTGGGATCTCGGTAAGCGCTTATACCCTTGACAAGACCAGCACCGAAGTGATCATCCGGATCAGCGACACAGGCATCGGGATAGCTCCGGAGCACCATAAAATGATTTTTGAGGAGTTCCGGCAAGTCAGCGAAGGCTTTTCACGCACTTTTGAAGGCAGCGGACTGGGCCTGTCGCTTTGCGCCAAAATTGCCCGCCTGCTGAATGCAAGAATATGGGTTGAAAGTGTGCAGGAAAAAGGCTCTGATTTTTATGTAGCACTACCGCTCACCCTGCCCGATATCCAGGAACCTGACCTTGACACCGAAACCGCTGAAATTATCCGCACCCACCGGCTTAGCCGCGGTCCGATTCCTGACGTGCTGATAGTTGAAGATAACGAAGTAAACCGGCGCCTGGCCGCGCTCTACCTCAGGGAAATCTGCAATACGGAAATGGCTGAAAACGGGTATGTGGCTATTGAAAAAATAAAGAGAAAAAAGTATGACGCCATCCTGATGGATATTAATCTTGGTGCAGGGCCTGATGGATTATCAATTGCACACAAGGTTAAAGATTTTGAAACCAATAAAAACACGCCCATTATAGCAGTTACGGGTTATACCATGCACGGTGACCGTGAAAAACTGCTTTCGAACGGATGCTCTCACTACCTTCCCAAACCCTACGATAAAAAGACCCTGCTCAGACTTTTCTCGGGAATCCTTTATGGGAGTCAGACCTCATAAGTAGCATTATCCTCAGCCAGTTCTGTTTGACTGAAAACTGCCTTTGCCTCTTCAAGCAAGGGCTGAAGGTCCTCATACCTCGCTGAAAAATGGCCAAGCAGCAATCGATTTGCGCCTGATAGCCTCGCGATGGTGGCGGCATCAACTGCCGTTGCATGTTGTTTCTCCCGGGCCGAAGCAAGCATATCCTGCATAAAGGTCGCTTCGTGATACAACAAATCACAACCCCTGACCATATCCGCCAATGGTTCATAAAAACCGGTATCAGAGCAATAGGCGTATGATCTGACCGGAGCAGACTCCTGCGTCAGCAAACCATTTGGAATACAATTGCCTTCCTCATCCACATAATCATTTCCGGCACGGATGGCATCAAAAGCGCCCACCGGAATACCATACCTGTCGGCAACATCCCTTAAAAGTTTCCTGGGATGGGGAATTTCACGAAACAGAAATCCCGTGGTCGGCACCCTGTGGAGCAGGGGAAAGCTAGTAACAGAAATCCTTCCGTCATTGAAGATTTCTTCCGGCGCAGTATGCTGCGTTGTGTGAAAGATAAGCGGGTAAAAAAGCGTAGTTTCCGATGCCTCAAGCTGTACCCGGATGATTTGTTCAAGCGGTTCAGGACCATACACGTGCAGGGCTTCCTTCCTCCCCAGCAGATGGTAAGTTGAAACAAGGCCGATCAACCCGTAAAAATGATCACCATGCAGATGGCTGATGAAGATGTGCATGATCTTACCCATCCTGATCCTGTTCCTTTTCAGGTGCATCTGGGTTCCTTCACCGCAATCGACCAGAAACAGACGGTCGCGGTAATTTACCACCTGGGCCGGCAAATTTCGCGAGCGGGTAGGAAGAGCGGCACTGCTCCCCAGTATCGTTACTTCAAATTTCTTCATCATGAACGGTTATTGCATGCATAAACAACTGTAAAAGTCATCAATATTACCTTCAATAATGATGTATAGGGCAAAAAAAAATCCCCTTTCGGGGATCTTCTTATTGGTATTCAGATATTATTCCTGATTAGGCTCGGATTCAGATTTCTTGTTTTTGGCATTCTTTTCCGATTGCTCCATATCTGATTTGAGGTTTGCCAACGCTTCAAGATCGCCCAGGGTAGTCTTCTCAAGGTTATCTTTCAACTTCTTAACGGCACGCTTGGTTGAGTTTTCGGCACTTTCCTTGGCGGCTGATTCCTTAACGCGCTCAGCACTGGTTGCATCCTGGAAAATCCGCGAATGTGAAAGGATAATCTTTTTGTTGTCTTTCGAGAACTCAATTACCTTAAAATCAAGGGATTCATCAACCTTAGCCGTGGAGTTGTCTTCTTTGACAAGATGACGCAGGGGCGCGAAACCTTCTACTCCATAAGGCAGTGCTACCACCATTCCCTTGTCGCTGGCGCTGGTGATGGTTCCTTTGTGAACCGAACCTACCGAGAAAACGGTCTCAAAAACATCCCAGGGATTCTCCTCAAGCTGTTTGTGACCCAGGCTCAGCCTGCGGTTCTCAACATCCACGTCAAGTACCATAACCTCAATCTTCTCCCCGATCTTGGTAAATTCAGCGGGATGCTTGATCTTCTTCGACCATGAAAGGTCAGAAATATGGATCAGGCCATCGACGCCTTCTTCAAGTTCGACGAAAATACCGAAATTGGTGAAGTTGCGGACAGTGGCTTCATGCTTGGAGTTAAGGGGATATTTTTCCTTGATGTTGGTCCAGGGATCCGGGATCAGTTGCTTAATACCCAGTGACATTTTGCGCTCTTCGCGGTCGAGGGTAAGGATAACGGCTTCCACCTCATCACCTACCTTCAGGAAGTCCTGAGCGGTGCGCAGGTGCTGCGACCATGACATTTCCGAGACATGGATCAGCCCTTCTACACCGGCGGCAATCTCGATAAATGCACCATAATCGGCAATGACTACTACGCGGCCTTTAACTTTATCACCAACTTTGATATTTTCATCCAGTGAATCCCACGGATGCGGGGTAAGCTGCTTGAGGCCGAGGGCGATACGCTTTTTGTTTTCATCAAAGTCGAGGATAACCACTTTGATTTTCTCATCAAGTTGAACGATTTCTTCCGGATGATTGATACGTCCCCATGAAAGATCGGTAATATGCACAAGACCGTCAACACCGCCAAGGTCAACAAATACACCGTAAGAGGTGATATTTTTAACCGTACCTTCAAGAATCTGTCCTTTTTCAAGTTTGCTGATGATGTCGGCTTTCTGCTGCTCAAGCTCGTCCTCAATAAGGGCTTTATGCGAAACAACCACGTTCTTGTATTCCTGGTTGATTTTTACAACCTTGAATTCCATTACTTTATCAACGTAGATATCATAGTCACGGATGGGTTTCACATCAATCTGCGAACCGGGAAGGAAGGCTTCGATACCGAATACATCCACGATAAGTCCGCCCTTGGTGCGGCACTTCACATAGCCATTGATAATTTCTTCTTTCTCAAACGCCTGGTTTACGCGCTCCCATGAACGGAGGATGCGGGCCTTCTTGTGTGAAAGCAGCAACTGACCACCCATATCTTCCTGGCTTTCAACGTACACCTCAATCTTGTCGCCGATTTTCAGGTTTGGGTTATAACGGAGTTCCGACTGAGGAATTACACCGTCGGACTTGAATCCGATGTTCACCACAACCTCGCGGCTGCTTATGGCAACTACAGTTCCGTCGATCACTTCATGCTCAACGATGGAACTGAGGGTTTTGTCATACAATGATTCAAGTTTCGAACGCTCATCGGAAGTATAATTTTCATGCTTCTTTCCGATGGCATCCCAATCAAAATTTTCAAGTGAAACCTGCTGTGTCAGCGGAGCTTTCAGCTTTTCAACGGTAGGCTCGTCATCATCATTTTCTACAGCAGTTGCAACTTCTGCAACAACTTCTGGTTCTTCTGCCTGAGCGGACTGAGCCTCTGCAGCAATGGCTTCTGGTTCATTTACAACCGGGGTTTCATTCACCTCAGCATTGACCTCTTCAGGCTTGTTTTCGGCATTGGCCAACTCCCCGTTGACGTTTAATTCGTCGTTTGTCATTCTTTTCTTCTTTGTGGCATCCTGCGATACCGGGTTAATAATAAGTGAGTTATGCGGTTCAGACGGACAGGATCACTCCCATAGCCAGGCCATAAAAGCGCCGGCCAAACCGGGGTGCAAAGGTATTATTTTTTTTTAAGCAATTTAAGGGTATTTCAGTAATTGATGTGC
>DJGZ01000060.1 GCA_002433025.1 Bacteroidales bacterium UBA5833 | reverse complement strand
GACAGCACATCATATAATGAACTGCCCGATAGCATTCAGAAGAAGAAAAAAAGATTTGTCAGGTGTTGTGAAAATAAAAAATTGTTTTACCTTTGCGCACTCAATTGCCCAGGTGGTGAAATTGGTAGACACGCCAGCTTGAGGGGCTGGTGTCCTTAAGGATGTGCAAGTTCGAGTCTTGTCCTGGGCACGAAAATCCGAGTAAGTTCGGTGGCAGTCGGCAGACTGAATTTTTTTAAGAGTTTTTTCGCCCGGATGGCGGAATTGGTAGACGCGCTAGTTTCAGGGACTAGTGTACGTACGTACGTGCAGGTTCGAGTCCTGTTCCGGGCACCACAGGCCTCCTTTCAGGAGGCTTTTTTTTTGCCGGAGTTGCCGGCATCTTCTCTTCTGTTTCTTCTTTTATCATCATATTCCATGCCCGTTGATTACTTGCCTGAAGGATGCGTTAAGGAGTGCAGGGGATGCGGTCACCGCCTGATGACCATGCAGGAAAGCCTTATCCGGAAAAAAACTTTTCTGCAGAGTAAACTTTCAGCCTGGGGCGACCTTATCGAGGATGTGAGGTCAGTACCCGCCTCGGGCAGGCTTGGATATCGTGATAAAGTGAACCTGGCTATGAAATGGACCGGGACCAAGTGGGAGACCGGTACCCTCAATCGTGAGGATCTGATTTCCATCCCCGACTGTCCGGTGCACAAACAGACCGTTAATGAAGTCATCCGGCTTTTTCACTCCGCACTGCCCGGGTATTCCGAAATACAGGCGGTAAGGTATGTTCAGACAGCAAAACAGGTAGCCATTGTAGTTAAAAGCCGTGAGTTGCCCGACACCGGCTGGCTGACTGAGACGATTGCCAAAAGACTTGCATCCATCGGCATTGAAGGGGTTTGGCTGCATTTATTTCCTTCAAGCGGAAAAAAGGTTTTTGGTAAAGGCGGCTGGCACTTGATCCGGGGGAAGGAGTCATCACAGGATGAATCCGGACTCTGGTACGGGCCGGCGGCATTTCAGCAACTGCTTCCGGTGCTGGCCAACCAGGCGCTTGATACTGCTTATGAGTTTTTAATGCCGGATGCAAATTCAGCCGTGATTGAAATGTACTGCGGCACCGGTTCAGGCCTGAAAAAATGGACACAAGCAGGCGCTAAGGCACTGGGCATTGAGATTTCGGCTGAAGCGCTGCGCATGGCAGCAATGAATGCACCACGGGCAGAAACATTCACCGGAACCTGCAGGCAAAGGCTGCCGCAGATGGAAAAATGGCTCAACGGTATTGAAGATGGATTTACCAGACTGTTGTATGTAAACCCACCACGTACCGGGATGGAAGATGGCATTGCGGAATGGATTGCCAGTTTTATGAAGCCAATCAGAATGGCTTACCTGTCATGCAGTGCCGGGACTTTGAGCCGGGATCTTTCAATTCTTTGCAAATCGGGTTATTCTGTTGATAGAATAATTCCGTTTGATTTTTTTCCGCAAACCATACATGTTGAAAGTCTGGTATTGCTGAAAAAAGCAGATTGTATTTAGTTTTCCCCGGAAAACAGGGGAGAGGTGCTGTTATATAGTTGATAAATAAAATTCTGATTTCATACTTGAATCAGATATCCGGAATTTTGCATTTGTGAATCACTATTGTCCGGATAAAATAAAGAGAGAATTTGCCACAAAGACACCAAGACACTAAGTATCACTAAATGAGAAAAACAGTTTTTGTGCAACTTTTTGCCTTTGTACCACTTCGGCAGGCTCAGTACATCGCTTAGTCGCGAAATATTTAAAAGTAAGTTGTAAGCTGTTACAACCTTCTGAAATTAACCCCTACAAAGCATTCCGGTTAATAATAATAATTTCCCCGGACAACAATGTTTGTGAATATTAGCTGCTGCACATTTTTTCCTCTAACGTTTGAAATAAAATAAAACTTTAGCCGGGGGCCGGTTGCCGCGGCCGTCTGATGCAAAAAAATGTGGCAATATTCAACAGATCAGCGCATTTGCTGCTGAAAATTTTCGGGCAAAATAAAAATGCCCGCCAAATAGTTGAACTGATTTGCCGGGCTGTTTTGATTACTTTTCTGCTTGAATTTCAGAGTTCCGAATTTACCAGCACTTCATCAACGAAAAGCCATGCTTTGTTGCCTTCTCCCGGGTGGCCTTCGGGGCAGTTCCTGATGTTTTTGGCTTTGACATGAATGTACCTGGCTTTCTGCTGGATATTTATTAATGAATACAGGATGCCGCCAGGTTCTGAAGGGGTGATGATGTCGGGTTTGTTGCCTCCGGCATCAGTATAATTGATCCCATCTTCCGAAAGTTTTATTTCAACGGCAGCCGGAATAAAAATCCAGTTACCCGGATTGTGCAGCAGTCCGATACTCACATTCTGAATATCTTTTACACTTCCAAGGTCAATAATCAGGTCTGCATCTTCCCCAAGGAAACCAAGCCAGTCGCTGATCAGGGAATTGGCATCCCCTCTAAGCCCGTCGGTAAGGCTGATATTTCCATTGGCCTGATAGCGATGGTCGTATAAAGAATTCATCAGCGGTTTGATGCCAAATGCATCGTTATACCATACTTTTCGTTCGGAAATCTTCAATGGCAACCCGCTTTTGTTGCTGAGCCATGCTTTGATGGTTGTAATATCACTGATTTCAAAAGGGGCCCTGTAAATACGCCCGCTGCTGGTGCCGCTCCTATCCGTGATTGAATATAAAATCTCAGCACCCGGAAGGTCTGATTTTAATACGGCTTTCAGTTTTCCTGAATTCTCATCGTATTGCATGCTGATATCTACTCCAAACGCGCTTTTACTGTAATTTACATGCTTCAGATCCAGGCGTTTCATATTCACCACCAGCCGTCCGACAAAGTTTTCCCAGTTTCTCGATTCACGGGGAGACCAGTTCACTTCGGCCAATGCAATGGCTCTTGGATAGGCCATGTATTCGACGTGAGAGGGGGTTTTTATGTATTCTGTCCATACATTCCCCTGCGCCCCCAGAATATGCCTGCTTTCTTTTTCATTCAGCACATCTGGAACGGGTTCAAAGCTGTATGTTTTCTTAAGCGTGGTTAATCCTCCGATTGCAAAAGGTTCGCCGGCCGGATTGGCCTGATAATGATCCAAATAGCAATGACTTCCCGGGCTCATTATTACATCATGTCCCATTTTGGCTGCTGCGATCCCGCCTTCGGTACCTCTCCACGACATAACAGTAGCGCCCGGGGCGAGCCCTCCTTCCAGAATTTCATCCCAGCCTATAATCTGGCGGCCGTGTTTGTTCAGAAACTTTTCAATACGGGTAATAAAGTAACTCTGAAGCTCATGAGAATCTTTAAGTTGCTCATCCATTATCCGTTGCCGGCAATTTTCACAAACATCCCATCTGGTTTTTGGGGCTTCGTCACCCCCTATGTGGATGTATTTTGATGGAAAAATATCCATGACTTCAGTAAGAACATCTTCCAGAAATTGAAAAACCTCTTCGTTCCCTGCACAGAAAATATCATCGTGAACGCCCCACATTGTCCATACTTCATAAGGCCCGCCTGTACAACCCAGATGAGGGTATGAGGCAAGCGCAGCAAGCGCATGCCCGGGCATCTCAATTTCGGGAATAACATTTACATATTTTCCGGAGGCATATTCAACGATCTCTCTGGCTTCATCCTGTGTGTAAAATCCTCCATAAAAAATATTGTCATCTCCGGCATTTCTTCCGATGGGGGAACTTCTCCGGAAAGCCCCCGTTTCTGTTAGCAGGGGGTATTTCCTGATTTCAAGCCGCCAACCCTGGTCTTCGGTGAGGTGCCAGTGAAAATTGTTGATTTTGTACATTGACATCAGGTCAATGTATTTCTTAATAAACTCAACCGGAAACATATGCCTCCCGACATCCAGGTGCATGCCCCTGTGCGGAAATCTTGGGTAATCGATGATTTTACATGCCGGAATCTTTACCGGAGATGATCCGTACCTGCCATTGCCTTTTACCGGCATAAGCTGGAAAAGGCTTTGCAAGCCGTAAAAGATTCCTTTTCCGGTGGTTGCTTTCAGCGTGATGTTTTTTCTGGATACTTCAAGGATGTAACCCTCCTTGTTGCTGATTTCATTGTAGTTGTCAATACTAAGCAGAATACTGTTGGCCGGCAGTCTGTCCTGCTGCTGTGTTGCGACGGAAAGCGGGGAAATTCCATAATGGCTCAGCGCTTCGTTAAGGGTCCCGGCCAGTTTAGACAGTTCCTTTGAAGATGAGTTAATGAAAACAGCAGTTTCCGGCTTAATAATGAAAGTACCCTTGCTCCTCTGGAAACTTACAGGGGCAGGAATAATACTGTGAATAGGTTTACCTTTTTCAGTTTCTGCATAACCATATAAAACAGTCAAAATCAGAAGGATTGAGGTAAATGCTTTAAAATGCTTTTTCATAGGGGGCTAATTTACGATTTAACTGCATTCAGGCGGGCGGTTACCCTTGCTATGGCCTTGTTCATGGACTGCATCTGCTCGTCCATTCTGCTGAGCAGGGCAAACTGAGCCCTGCAGCGGATAAGATTATGGCTGGGATATCTGGTATGGTAATAAAGGTCTCCGTTTATAAAGTCGGTGAGAAAGCGGATCCCCATGATGTAAGTCATATATTGGGCCGCAACAGGAAAAAGTCTGATCTCTTCCCTGGTTAGCAGAGCTTCAGCGCATTCGATATACCCTGCGGCAAATGATTCAAACACAGATATATCGAAGCTGATTTTACGTATATCCGATTCATCTTCACGTCCTCTGTTTGCAGCAGTTCTGATGGCATCGCCAAAGTCGAACAGCGGAGTGCCCGCCATAACCGTATCAAGATCCGTTACAGCGATTGCTCTGCCATCGGATGAAAAAATCAGGTTGTTGAATTTTGTGTCGTTGTGTACAATCCTTATTGGCAATTCACCCGAACTGATCATTTCCGGAATGAGCATCATCCTGTCAATCGTATCTTTGGCAAAAGCAATTTCTGCAGAAGCTTCAGATTTTCTGTTGACCAGATTTAATTCAAGCGCATTTTCAAATGTTTTATATCTTGCCTCAAGTGAATGAAAATCAGGTATTACAGTTGTCAATTGATCGGGAGTCAGTTTGGAAACCCCCTCAAGAAACAATCCATATGCCTTGCCGCCTTCATAAGCATGGCTGTATTTACGGACAGACTCAATGGTTTTTGCCCCGCTGATATAGGTAAACATCCGCCAGTAACCGCCGTCATTGTCCCTGTGAACCCAGTCACCATCAAGGGTTGGCAGAAGGCGCTGAACCTGAAGCTGGCCCGGTTTCTGCGCAACATATGTCGCAAGCGTTGACAGTACCAGCCTGGTATTTCGCATCAGGCCGTCAATGTCACTGAACACTTTATGGTTTATCTGTTGAAGTATGTAAGCCGGAATTCCATGGACCAGGATTTTGTACGTCTTGTTGATATGTCCGGTGCTTAGCAGCAGTGCATCCATTTTTGCATCCGGCTCAAAAAAGACGTCAAGAATGTTTTTTACATCCGTTTTCATTCAAAAGTTACTGATAAAATATGAACCAGATCTCCCGGCGGGAGGGATTGTTTGTTTGCAGCAATGTTTAATCAGGCGATCCTGAAGTTTTATTCCCAAAGCTTTTCGGGGTAGTGGCCGTTTCTTACCAGATTCCTGATTTTTTCAACCACCAGGGGTTTGTCTTCCTGATAGGTGATGCCAAACCATTGTCCGGGGTTTCTGAGTACTTTAACCTTCTCCTGTCCCGATTTTATAAGGGTGTCAACCACCGAAGGAATATAAAATTCGGATTTGAGATGGTCTTTATCTGAGTTAAGAAACAGGATGAACTCTTTTTTCATATGATTGAATAAAGATGGTGTAAAACCCCAGAAGTTCATTGACACCGGATCATTTTCCCTGAGCAATGTTGTTTTCCCGTCGGGCTGAATATCGGCGATGCCACTTGCTGTTTTTGCTATTCTGGTAAGTTCCGTGACACTTTTTAGCCATTCCTGTCTGTCGGTAACGCAAATTCCTCTCGATACGGTACCGAAGTCGGAGAGGGTATTGCTTAACTCGTAGGCCACCATTGCATAATCATCCTTATTTTGCTTTTCCTGTTCATTGAAAAAGCCGGCAATGGTTTCAAAGGCCTGCCGGCCGTAAAAATCATCGGCATTGATCACGGCGAATGGTTCTTTTACAGCATCGGCTACCATAATCAATGCGTGTCCTGTTCCCCAGGGTTTCACCCTTCCCTGCGGAACGCTGTAGCCCGGAGGCAGGTTGTCAAGTTCCTGGAACACCCATTCAATTTCAATGTGTTTGCTCAGCCGGCTGACAAAAACCTCTTTAAAATCATTTTCAATCTCTTTCCGGATAATAAAAACAACTTTTCCGAATCCTGCCCTGATGGCATCAAATACCGAATAATCAAGTATGGTTTCACCCGAAGGACCAATGGGATCAATTTGTTTAAGTCCGCCGTACCGGCTTCCCATGCCGGCGGCGAGTATGACCAGTGTAGGTTTCATTGTCTGAAAATTAAATCATCTTGTCTTTAGTTTTTTCCATGTTCTTGAAAGAAGGAATGATGCAATTACTCCTGAAGAAAGGAAAGCGAGTGCCGGGATCATTTTTCCGTAAAGGAAAAATCCGGTGGAGAATAAAATACTGTACACAGCGACGCATCCCAGTAACATACAAAGAATCCCTGTCGGTACATCCCATCTGAGGTCATCTTCTTTCTGCAGGTCAATTCCCTGGCTGAGTGCTTTCACTCTGACCGCTTTCCATCCGGGGCCGCCGGGCCTGATTTTGGTATAGAATTTCTGCAATGTTTCATCAGAAGAGGGAGGGGTAAGATAGGTAACAATGATCCAGACCAGAGAGGTAGCTGCGACAACCCCAATAAATTTTACAATATTCCAGACAGTGAAAGAAAGGGTGATGCCCCAGAGTTCAACCATTCCGTGGCCGGTGCGAATAAGGAACAGATTTTCAGTAAGGATAAAGGCAAGTGAAAAGACTCCGGCAGCAATCATAGCTGAAAGTTCTGTGAAAGCATTGATTCTCCACCAGAACCACCGGAGGATATATATCAGACCCGTGCCGGCCCCGATCATCAGCATATACTGGAAAGCCTGCAGGGCATTCTCCAGTACCAGCGCAAGCAGTACGGAAAAAAACATCAGGGCAACAGTTGAAATCCTGCCAACGAGGACTTTCTGCTTTTCTGTGGCAGATTTGTTCAAAAAACGTGCATAGAAATCATTAACCATGTACGAGGAACCCCAGTTGACCTGAGATGCAACTGTCGACATAAATGCGGCAATTAGTGAAGCCACCACCAGGCCAAGAAAGCCAACCGGCAGGTAGCGTGAAAGCATGGCCGGATAGGCAAAATCATGTTGTATAAACTGTGCAGGGACGTTTGGAAAAGCTGTCCTCAGTGATGCAATATCGGGGAATACGATAAGAGAGGCAAGCCCGACGATGATCCATGGCCAGGGCCTGAGTGCGTAATGAAAAAAGTTAAAAAGCAATGTAGCGCCCATGGCATGTTTTTCTGATTTGGCTGAAAGCATCCGTTGGGCTACATACCCGCCTCCCCCGGGCTCCGCGCCCGGATACCAGGCTGCCCACCACTGCACTGCCAAAGGAACGATCAGAATGCTCAGAAATACATCGGTTTGTTTGATGTCCGGGATCAGGCTGAGTTTTCCGCTTACATCCGGGTGACTTAAAAGAGCTTGTAAACCACCAACATCAGAAGATGTGGTAACGTACCAGGCGGCGCCGAAAGCTCCGATCATCGCCATGGAAAACTGGAAAAGGTCGGTGTAGAGAATCGATTTTAAACCACCCAGGCCGCTGTAGAATACAACCACGACTGCAGCGATGATCAGGGCGACTGCAGGGGATAAGCCAAGCATCACGGCCGCAATTTTGATGAATGCCAGCGAAACACTGGCGATGACCATCACATTGAAAAAGAAGCCCAGGTAAATAGCCCTGAATCCACGCAGAAAAGCTGCTGTTTTTCCGCTGTACCTTATTTCATAGAATTCGAGATCAGTCAGAACTTTTGACCTGTTCCACAATTTGGCATATATAAATACGGTAAGCATTCCGGTGAGCAGAAATGCCCACCACATCCAGTTGGCAGCAACCCCGTTTTGTCTTACCATGTCGGTAACCAGGTTTGGGGTGTCGCATGAAAACGTTGTTGCAACCATGGAAACGCCCAGCAACCACCAGGGCATGCTTCTGCCGGAAACAAAAAAATCGGCGGCGCTGCGGCTTGCATTTTTAGAGGCCAGATAACCGATTGTAAGAAGAATAACGAAGAATACTGCAATAATAATCCAGTCAACAGATTGCAGAAGCATAATTAGTTTTTATTAGGGTTAATATTGTCATGGGGAAAACTGAATGGGCAAACAGACGTTATCAGGCAAATATTTTATTCATAACCAGTGCCACGGTGCCCATCAGCCTGGCGTTATCGCTCAGCTCCGAAGCGACAATCACGGCATCACGCCGGATTCTGGCAATGGAATAAATGTTCAGGTTGCTCTCTATGGGTGCAATCAGATAATCAGCTGCTTTCGATATTTCCCCTCCGATGATGATCAGTTCCGGATTGAACAAATGGATGAGTGTAGCCAAACCCTTACCGAGTGCTTCACCGATCCTTGCAAGAAGGTCAATGGCGTACTGATCGCCTTCGCGGGCGGCGTTCAGGATAATCCTTATATTAAGTTTCGACAGGTCGCCTCCGATCATGCTGCTGATCTGGGTGATGGCGCCGTCTGCAATGTCTTTTTTAGCCTTTGCAAGCATCACTTTACCGGAAGCTACGGTTTCGATGCAGCCTATTTTACCGCAGTGACAGAGTTGTCCGTTAGGCTCGATCTGAATATGGCCAAATTCACCTGAATAGCCTGTGTGGCCCATGTAAATTTTTCCGTCAAGGATCATGCTTAGCCCGATACCCGAACCAATGTTTAGGCACAGAACGTTCTTCAGGTCCCGTGCAAGCCCGAACGACTGTTCGCCCCATGCCATTGCCCTGGTGTCCTGCTCTATAAAGACAGGCAGGGAAGTTCGTTCACTTAAAATCTGGGCAACAGGCTTACCGGTATTCAGATAAGTGTAAGACAGTCCAGTACGCATATCAATCAGCCCCGGCAATGAAATTCCGATCCCAAGGATATTGTTTTCATCCACGCCGTATGCCTCAATTAATTCAGAAATCTTTTCAGTAATAAAACCAATGATGTCCGACTGAGTTTCAAGTCCTGTATTGAGTTCGTGAATTTCAGAAACCGGCTGATTGGCAAAATTAAACAGCCCTATCCTGATGAAATATCGTTCAATGTCAATCCCGATCACAAAACGTGATAATGGATTCAGGCCATAGATGCTCGGACGCCTTCCACCGGTGGATTCGCCAATGCCTATCTCAGTAACCATCCCTTCTGAAATCAGTTCTTCAAGCGCCCGTGTAATGGTCGGAGTGCTCATCTTTATGGTGCGGGCCAGATTGTGAATGGAAAGGTTTGTGTGCTGATACAACTCCCTGACAATGAACTGCTTAAGATTAAGCTTTCGTAATTGATTGTTTTTAAGAGGTTCTTCGCTAAAGGAACTTTTAAAAAGATACTTTATTCCTGCCATATCATCGGATATTTTATGGGTTACAATATTGTAAAGTTATTGATTTTCGTTTAAGCAACAAAAATATTAAAAAAAATTACTAAGATATAACTGATAATAAGATTATGTAAGGGCGTCTATTTATGTGATTGTTTGTCAGATATATATGTTATTATCATTGAATAATTCATTTTAAAACACTTCGTTTTTTAAATGTAATCATAGATCGTAATAATTTTTAAAATAATGATATCCATATGATTAGTACAAATCTTAGATGATACCGGGATACTCAGTCTGAATTTATTGCTTTACTGCGGCAACTCATTAACCTGTAAAATGAACAGGTATTTATCGCACATTTACTTTTTATTAGCAATTTAGTCAATTTTCTTAAAAATCTATGCGGATCGAGGTGATACGCAGTCCTTCGGAAAGTGCTATTTTTATAAACCGAATTGTCAGATGGTCAACCCTTTAAACTCGGCGTAAAGGCTCAACCCCTCCGTCGTTTTATTTCAGAATAACTACTCTGGCAGCCTGAAAATCCGGTGATATGAGTTTGATAATAAATATTCCCTTACTTAACACACCATTATTATGTATGTTGCAGTTCCACGTGTATGACTGAATGCCCGGATCAATCATCGCCGAATGTACCCGGATACCCCTTCCGTCAAAGATATTCAGGTATACTGGTTCAGTGTATGTTTTGCCGAGGTCAATGCATAAAAGATCGCTGAACGGATTGGGGCTGACTTTAATGTCAGCAGAAACAATGTGAAAATCCGAGCCAAGATCATTCTGATATTCATAGGCCCCGATATCCGGTAACATCCCGTCGATTCTGGGGTTTCCCGATAAGTCTTTATCCGGATAGAACATCCATCCGGGATCGAACATCCCCTTGTTAATGCAAGGTGAGTTGCTTTGCAGGGAGTAGGGGTGAGGTCCGTTATTCAGAAAGGCAGGTAGTGTGTCGATGTTATTACTATAAACAGAATGGAATCCAATGCCTCCGGTTCCTCCGAAAGCTTCTTTTCCGCCCTGAATATTACAATGGTAGAATTCAGGCGCCGAGAGAATATCCCAGATGTACAACTGTGCACCTTCACCGGCTTGATTGCCGTGGATTATAGTATTTACAACAACCGGAGCAGCGCTGTCGTTACAATACACCGCTCCGCCGTATGAAGAAGAGTGGTTGTCAGTAATTGTGTTGTGGAGCACCAACGGACATGCTTTGATAAAGGCAATGGCGCCGCCGAAAAACAGGCAGGAGTTGTTTACAAAAAGGTTTCCTTCCACTATCCTGGCAGGCGCTGACCTGAGGTAGCCCAGCGCTCCGCCAAGCCCGCTGAAATTATCAAGAAATCTGTTGTTACTTACCAATGCATCAGTGTATTCAAGAGATATTGCCCCGCCTATCCCGGTTGAAGTATTACCGGTAAATTCGCATCCAAATATTTCCGGGCGTGAATACCTGAAGCAAACGGCACCTCCGTATCCGTACGGCGGAGCAGACTGCCCGCATACATTACCCTGAAAGGTGCTGCAGCTTATCCTGATATCGCCTGATTCAGTAAAAATAGCGCCACCCCAGTGGTAAGCATAATTATTTATAAATGTGCAATTGGAAACAGATATTCTTCCGAAATCTCTGATATTGAAGATGCCGCCCATTTTTCCCAATGAATCACCGACTGCCTTACCATACTCAAACCGGCAGTACTTAAAAACTGATGAATCCGACAGAGGGTCGTTTCCGTTGAAATGAAAACCATCCCACCCGCCCCTTCCGGTTGCGTAATTTGAGAAGCCTGCTGTATCAGCAACCGAAAAAACAACCGGACTTCCGGGCTCACCAATGGCTGATATGCTGCCATTGACATCCAATCTGAAATGCCCGGTTGCCAGAACCATTGTCCCTGCTTTAAATTTCAGTTGTTCGCCGGCAGGTACCGTAACATTGCCTGCTATCATTACTGTGTCAGCATCCAATATTCCTGATTGGTTACCTTGTATCAGTATAGTTTGCGAATGCCCTGTATCATAGAAGTTCAGCAGAAAAGCCAATACTTGAATTACGACAATAGGTTTATTCATTATCATCTTTTTTTGAATCAGCCCTGACCGGCGCGTTTACATAGGTTGATAAAGGTCACGACTGTTTGGTCCGGATCCGGGCAAAGGTCTGAAAAAAAAGCATATATTGAACTTCGATATTGTGCCCACTGTAGTAATTCAGTATCAAATAACTGGATATATATGAAGGCAAAGCAGGGTTACCAATTCTAATCAGCAATGTCAATATATATGAAGTCAGATTTCCGATGCGGCTTATTTTCCAACGCCTCTTTTGACTTACATGTATTCCGCAGTTAATAAGCTGGATTTCAATATGAAGTTAGTTCCGCATGTGAAGCAGCCAAAACAGCCTGTTCCTGGTTGTAATTATAAAGTTGAAAAAAGTGTACGATTTCGCTTGATTTATATGAAAAAATTGCTATTTTTGTCTGTAATTCAGGTGTTTACGTAAATAGTTGAACAGTTTTAGGCTGTAAAATATTTTTACAGTTAGCGCCGGATCCTATGCTACCCCAAACCCCTAAAAGATAGCATTTAACGGATCTGTATCCGTCATTTTTGCTCATTGGTTATTGCCGGATGAATAATAATTTCATTTTGCGGGAATTTTTTTTACTAATGCAATGATTTTGTAAATAATTGAATGTAAGGTATTTGAGGGGAACCTGTTTTAGTTCGGACAACAGGAATTACTACATAAACAGGCTTTTTGTATCGAAAAGCGCTGCTATGTAAGTTACTTTTAATCCGAATTTCAATAAATAAACGTGATCAGGCAGGGGTTTAACGGACAGCCGGCTTGTCGAAAAGAAAAGGTCATAATGCATGAAACTAGCTGACGCCTATTTTCCTTACAGTTTCCCTGCAGAATTGGCAGATTGTGCCTGTTGTCCACGCAGTTGTCATGTTGACCGTACCTTAGGTCCCCGCGGGTACTGTAAATCGGATGCTTTTCCAGGAGTCAGTTCAATATGCCTTCACAGAGGAGAAGAGCCTGTAATCGGGGGTGAAGCGGGTATTTGTAATGTTTTCTTTGGCAGATGCAACATTCAATGTGTTTATTGTCAGAATTGTCAGATTAGCAGCCGGAGTGAAGCGATTTATATTGAATATCAGAGTATTGGCAGTATAGTTTCTGCAATTTCAGGATTGCTTGATGAAGGATGTACAGCGGTAGGATTTGTTTCTCCTTCCCATATGGTTCCCCAGATGCTTGCCATCATCAAGGCACTGAATGATTCGGGCAGGAAGCCGGTAATAGTGTACAACAGCAATGGCTATGACAGTGTTGAAACACTTAAAAGGCTTGAAGGAATTGTTGATGTGTATCTCCCGGATCTTAAATATATGGACACCCGGCTGGCACTTGATTATTCAGATGCCGGAAATTATGTTTCAGCAGCCCGGATGGCGTTGAAGGAGATGCTCAGGCAAAAGGGAACAGCGCTGATTACCGATGATTCAGGTCAGGCATTAAGCGGTTTGATCATCAGGCACCTGGTACTCCCCGGAAATATTGAAAACAGCATGAATGTACTACGTTTTATCGCTGAAGAGCTGTCTCAGGGAGTTCATATTTCGCTGATGTCGCAGTATACGCCAATGCCTGCCGTTTCTCATCATCCGCATCTGGGAAGGGCCTTGAGCGAAAGTGAATACAGAATAGTGGTCGATGAAATGGAAACGCTTGGATTATATAAGGGCTGGATTCAGGAGTTGGGCAGTTCGGGCAGTTATCTTCCTGACTTTTGTTTTGATCATCCTTTTGAGAGATACTAACCTATAATAACAGCGCCTTGCGACCTGAAATAAACACCGGAATAAAGAAGATGCTTGGGTTGGTCCTGCTGGCAGGATTGCTGACCTCATTTTCTTATACGGGATTCGCAATGGCGGAGCATGAATCTGACAGTTTACGTCATGTGCTCGAAAAAGCGGAGGGTCCTGTTCAGCAGGCGGCAATCATCAGGCAACTTTCGAGGATCGCGTTGGCGGATGGGGATTATCCGTTGGCCATTGAATTTCTGAACAGAGAGGTGGAATTAAGGGTGGTGACGGGTGATTCGGTTTCCTGGGCGAATGCACATTACAACCTTGGTATGATATTCAGCATAATCCGGAGCTTCGACAAGGCAATCCACCATAGCCTTATCGCGCTGGAATATTTTGACAGGAGCAGGCTTTACAACGAAGTGGCCAATACCTGTATTAATCTGGGGTTTGTTTATAATGAAACCAGAAACCCTGATCTGGCATATTCATACTACGAAAGGGCCTTAAAAATATTTAACGAGCTTTCCAGTAAGCAGGGGCTTGAAGCTTCTTATCTGAATCTGGGAATTCTCAGCGACAAAAGCATAGATCAGGGAAAGGAAAGGCGAAAGTTTGACGAAGCTCAGGGTGGCGTCAGAAAAGCCAACAATGCATCCCTTATTGTAATTTATACCAGCCTTGGGAAATTAAACCTGAATAAAAATGATTTGATTCAGGCGGAGAATTATCTCAAACAGGCCCTCGATCTGTCAATTCAGATAGGCGATCAGCAATATGAAGCAGTGATTAAGGTAGCCCTGGCATCGGTTTATTTTACATCAGGAAGAAGACCGGACGCTTACAGGCTTGCCGAATCCGGATTAGAACTGGCAAAGAGCCTTAAAATCAGGAATGTAATGCTTGAGGCTTATGCCGAACTGGCTAAGATATCCATGGGGCTGAATCAGCCGGTACTTGCATATAGTTTCCTCGATCAGTACTCAAAGCTTAAAGACAGTATTTATAATGAACAGCAATCCTTTTTGCTGAGCCAGGCACAGGCGAGATTTGAGATCGGACGTAAGGAACTTGACAGCGAAAGATTGCTTCGCGAAAACCTGGAGCAGGCATTGAAACTTGAACGGAACAAAAAGTCAAAGGTTGCCCTGATAGGCGTTGTAATATTTATCGTGATATTGCTGGCATTCTTTTTTAAGCGGTATTATTTTAAAACTAAAGCCGTTGATAATCTTGAAGATAAGAATAAGCTGATTGAAACTCAAAAGTCGGAACTGGAACAATTGATTCAAACGAAAGACAGGTTTTTATCTATCATTGCCCACGATCTGAAGAACCCTTTTACTTCACTGCTTGGGTTTGCAGATCTGGCTTACAACGAGTTTGATGAAATTACTGATGCAGAAAAACGTTCATATCTCGGCATTATCAGGCAGTCAAGCCAGCATATTTATTCTTTGTTAGATAACCTGTTGACCTGGTCGCGGGCACAATCCGGACGCATTGACTTTAAACCTGAGCCGGTTGATCTTTCTGAGATTGTGGAAACTTCTATTGATGTTGTCCGCAGCATGGCTGATAACAAGCAGATTTCACTCTATACTGATTTTACGAAGGATGTTATTGTAAAGGCTGATAAAAATATGCTTTTTACGGTGCTGAGGAATTTGCTGAGCAATGCCATTAAATTTACGCAGAACGGAGGGTCTGTTACCGTGAGCTGTAATTGCAGCGGAGGAAAAGCCGCCGTGAGTATTACTGATACCGGAATCGGAATGAATGAAGATGAACTGTCGAGGTTATTCAGGATAGACGGGAATCTGAAAACCTCAGGAACCAATAACGAAACCGGTACCGGACTGGGGCTTATTCTCTGCCAGGAGTTTATGAATATTCATAAATCAAAGATACAAGCCTGGAGCACACCCGGGAAAGGCAGTACTTTCAGTTTTACCCTTGAGATAATCCCAAAATAAAAAATCATCTGTTTTCTATTTCGCTATCCGGCCTTCTATCCTTAAGAATCCGTTAATTTATTCTGCTTTGGTTCGTGTCCGGGAGCCGGCAGGTTACCGGGATTATAAAAAGAATAACCCGTCAGGTTTGGCAGAACCTGACAGGTCAGTTTTCAAAACCGGTCTTAGCCCTTATCAGAAGGGCAGGTCATTCGTAAGTTCATCAGCGGCAGCAGCGGCAATACCTGAATCCGGCAATGAGGATGCCGCCTGTGGTTCAGTGGTGGTGCCGGCACTTTCAATCTTCCAGGCTTCCAGGTTGGTGAAGTAGTTGACATTGCCGTCTTTTTCCCATTTCCGACCCCTTAAATTGAACCACAACCGGATATCCTGTCCGTTATTGTAGGCGTCAATCAGGCTGCAGCGATCCTGGGTAAGCTGGAATTTCAGCATTTCTGAGAATGAAGAGTTAGGATTGTCCCTGTACTCAATTACGAATTCCCTTTTTTTAAATTTATCAGAAACGTTCTGTGTTTCAAATTTTTCAATCAGTTTTCCTGTAATTTCAAAAGCCATTGTAAATGAATATAAAGTGAATTAATAAGGAATTTTTCTGTCGGATTCTTTCCATTGACTGAATACATGCAAAGCCTCTTCCCGCAAGATTTGTCCTGCAGGAATGGAACGCTGTCCGGGGTTAAGGCCGATTTCCCTGTAGATAAAATCATCGTCAAAACCGGCATCAGCAGCGTCCTGCCTGCTGGCGGCGAAATAAATTCTTTCGGGCCGCGCCCAGTAGATTGCGCCGAGGCACATCGGGCATGGTTCGCAGGAACAGTAAATTTCGCAGTCATTCAGTTGAAAATCGCCCAAAGCAATACAAGCTTCCCTGATTGCAACCACCTCGGCATGGGCTGTCGGATCATTGTTCGAAGTAACATGATTGCTTCCGCGGGCAATGATTTTTCCGTTCTTTACCACAACAGCGCCAAAAGGCCCGCCCTTACCCGAGGAAATATTCTCTTCTGCAAGGCGCAGGGCTTCTGCCATAAATTCTTTTCGTGCATTATTCATGTTCAATCAGAATTGGTTCCACGATCCTCTGATGGTATCAGCTTCCAGTGCATCTTTTAACAACCTGATATATTCTTCCCGGGAGACCGTATAAGCCCCGAGACTCAGCAGGTGAGGAGTCGGCAACTGGGCATCAATAAAATGAAAACCTTTCTCAGCCAGTTTTGCGCAAAGATAATAAAGGGCAGCTTTGGAAGCATCATTCAGCAGGTGAAACATTGATTCTCCAAAAAATGCCTTACCCAGCGAAACCCCGTATAATCCACCTGCAAGGCGGTTTTCATGCCATACTTCTGCCGAATGGGCCAGCCCGATCTTATGCAGTCCGGTATATGCGGCAATCATTGCCGGCGTTATCCATGTGCCACTCTCCTGTTTTCTCTTGACTTCCGCACATAACTGAATAACACGGGCAAAATCTTTGTCAAATGAAAAAGTGAAATGCCTGTTTTTCAGTTTTTGCTTCAGGCTTGCGGAGGTTCTGAACGATCCTGGCTTCAGCAGGCACCTGGTCCCGGGTGAGTACCACAGAATCGGCGTCGTAATGTCATACCAGGGGAAAATGCCGCTGCTGTATGCCTTTACAAGCCTCCCGGGGCTCAGATCGCCCCCTGCGGCCAATAGTCCGTCTGCCCTGCAATCACTCAGTGGCGGGAACTCGTCGGATGTACGCAGATACTTAATCCTCTGACCAGAATGCATGAACGGTAAATGAATTTCACTGGCTAATTTAAGCATTTTAACCTTCCGGTAGCAGACATGTATTGAGTAATTATTTTACTCATTTAGGTGTAGTGCATAAAAAAACCGGTCACTGGAACCGGTTTTAAATTATTTTATGCCAGTGATCAGGCATTTTCTTTTTCGAAGTCATGCATACAGGCTACCAATGCTTCAACGCTTTCCTTCGGCAGGGCGTTGTAGGTAGAAGCCCTGAATCCGCCTACTGAACGGTGGCCTTTGATACCAACCATTCCGCGGTTCTTTGCATATTCCATGAAAGCATCTTCTTTGTCTTTGTACTGCTCTTTCATCACAAAGCAGATGTTCATCAGTGACCTTGAGTCTTTTTCAGCGGTTCCTACGAACATTTTGCTGTTGTCAATGGCATTGTAAAGGATGTTTGCTTTATCGATGTTCATTTTTTCGATGGCAGCAACACCGCCAATGGACTTGATCCATTTCAGGGTTTCTTTCACGGTAAAGATAGGAAGACACGGAGGGGTATTGAACATGGAACCTTCCTTGATATGCGTACGGTAATCCAGCATGGTCGGGATTGCCCGTTCAACTTTGCCGAGGATATCTTCACGCACAATAACAAAAGTTACACCTGCAGGCCCGAGGTTTTTCTGGGCACCTCCATAAATCATGGCATATTTCGAAACATCAACCGGGCGGCTGAGAATGTCCGATGACATATCGGCAACCAGGGGAACGTTGCAATCCAAATCAGTGCGGATCTCAGTTCCGTAAATGGTGTTATTGGTGGTAATGTGGAAATAGTCGGCATCGGCAGGAACTGTATAGCCTTTGGGAATGTAGGTAAAGTTCTTGTCAGCGGATGAAGCAACAACATTTACTTCGCCGAAAAGCCTGGCTTCCTTGATTGCTTTCTTAGCCCATACTCCGGTTTCGAGGTAGGCTGCTTTTTTCGACATCAGGTTGAAGGGAATCATGCAGAACTGCAGGCTGGCCCCGCCGCCAAGAAAAAGAACCTGATAACCTTCAGGGATGTTGAGCAACTCTTTGAAAAGGGCTGTTGCTTCGTCAATCACTGCCTGAAAATCCTTGCTCCGGTGAGAGATTTCAAGGATTGACATACCAATGCCATTCAGGTCCAGCACAGCTTTGGCCGTGTTTTCGATAGCTACCTGCGGTAGTATGGAAGGACCGGCGTTGAAATTGTGTTTTTTCATGATTTTGTTAATTAAGTTGGTAAACTTATTTTATGTCTGATGCGCTTAAATACAGGCTGAAAAGTGAAGCAAAGGTATAAAGTTTTATACAGTTGCCAAGCTAATGCAAATTCTTTTCTCAAATTGTTTAATTGGCTGTGAAATAGTAAATTGCCGGTATAAATTTAACTAAAATATGTGAATATTGCAAATTGCAAATGGTTGTTTCATGTATATAATGCCGGGCAGGGCGAAAAAATTGGATGCCGGCCGGGGTAATCCCGGAAATGTACTCATGATGCAGATTTGTTAACCTGTTATCATTTGAATTTTAAGAACCGGTAAAGGAAAAATTTAATGATCTTCACTGAGGCGGAAACAGATCATAGCTGACCGGTTTGCGGGATTTTTTTTCCTTGCCGGAAGGCGCCGGATTGCGTGGTGCAATATCTTCCACAAAACTCCAGAGTTTGTTAAAGACAATAAATCCGTCATATACATTTCCGGCCGGTACATAGGCCCATCGCTGTCCAGTAAGTGATTCATTCATTGGTACCAAACGGTCGAGGACAATTATTTCATCGGTTATCTTTCTCTGTGATTTCCTCACGTTGGAGAGGGTGACTTTCTGGCGGTCGTAACTTTGGGTGAATGATGCCTGGGAAGCATATTCCGAAACCACTCTGTTCCTTATTCCATCCCTTGTCCTGAAAACCGGAGCCCCGAAGACAGGGGAACCATTACTGTCGAAACTCAGTGCATCAATTGTTTTTCTGCTTGTGGTCCGGCTGAAGCCATCCCAACCCAATAATGTGTAACAGGAACCGCTCAGATCTGTCCTGAATATAATGCGGTAATACAATCCGCCGGGCCAGTTAGCGTCCCGGAAAATGGTTTCTTCTGATAATTCCTGCAAAGCGTGCATGGGCTTCATGGGAATAATCTGGTTTGTAGCATTATTCCTGATAATCAGGAAGTAAATATTTGTTCCGTTGTTTTGCTGAAGATTCCAGTTAAAAAGGGTGACCTTGGCTTCCGTCGAAGCAATTACTCCGATATTCAGTGAATCGAACATTTTGTTCGAAGCAGGCGATTCTTTAAGGTATGCAGTCAGCTCATTGAAGAAAACATTATTGATCACCAGTCGCAATGAGTCTGATTTCTCTTTACGGGCACTATCGATCAGCGCCTTCAGTCTGTCGCCGGTAGCTCCCTGCTGCGGTTGAAAGGCTTTCGCGTTCAATCCGTTGAAAGTAAACATTAAAATCAGGCTGAGGGATAATATGGTTTTCATTGAATGCGGCTGGATTATAAAGCATTTCGGCTGATAAATCTTAATTTTGCTGCAAATATACACTCAATAACGTTCATGAATCAAAAACCTATACAGGCAGGAATGCAAAAATTTGCAAAAGAGCTGTTTTTTCTGTCGGGGGAAAACATCCGGCCATACGATACAGAACCGGTGGCGGCCCGGCCTGAAGATTTTCATGAGCAATTTCTGTTAAGCATTCGTGCTGACCGGTGGTTTACAGAGGAGCATATTAATTATGCCCTGAGGTGCTTGGCCGAAAGTATGCCTGAGGCTGGTCAGATTTTGTCAGCGATGAAGCCCGTGAACAAATCTTTCCCGGTTGCATTCCGGATCAAGCCATTGGCCCCGCTTGAGGGAGTGGGTGAAATTATTATGGCGGCCTTTAAAGGATATCCTTGCCTGATAAAGACCAGTGCCAACCACAGAAAAATGTATGAAGCCTTTTTTTGTATGTTTGGCAATTATTTTGCCGGTTTTACCGAAAGATTAATTTATGTAGAGGACACATTTCCCGGCTTCAGCGGGATGATTGTTATTGGTGAAAAGAATGGACCGGTTACAGAATCATACCTCTCGCGTTATCCGTTGCTCAGGTTCAATTATAATCAAACGGCGATAATTACAGGGAATGAGCCGGATGAGGCGTTGCGCATTCTTGCTGAAGATATCTGCATACATTTCGGACGCACAGCGCGCAATGTCAAGATGTTAAAGGTGCCACAGGGTTATGATTTCCGGCCGCTGATGGAAGCATTCTCAGCATACAACTGGCAGATAAATCACCCGGTTTACCTGAATCATTATGAATATCATAAGGCTTCGATGTTATTGGGCAGGGTGCCGCACCTTGACAGCGGACATTTGCTCCTTACTGAAAATCAGGAATATTCAGGCAGAATCGGTGTTTTGGTTTATGAATACAGTCATCAGGGGCCTGTAACTGAAACTGATAATCCGGCTGCAGGAACGGAAGGATTGGTCAGGGTAACACCCCAGACGGGAAGGTGCCGGAATTTTTTCTGTAATACAAAGGAGATGGATTTATTTCTTGAAAAACTGAAAGATTGAATGTCGATAAAAGTTAGAAAATTAGTTTCAGATTTTTTTGGCTATTATTAAAATAGTTTTTACTTTTGCAGTCCCAAAAATAGAGGGTGATGAATTGCAGATCGGCTGCAATCGTGCAAAAGCAAAAACATTGATTCAACCGGGATTATTTAACAATAACTGAACTCATGAAAAAAGACATTCATCCCAAGGATTACAGGTTGGTGGTTTTCAAAGATATGTCGAACGACTATACATTTGTCACTAAATCAACAGTAGCTACCAAAGATACCATTGTTTGGGAAGATGGTAAGGAGTATCCGCTGGTAAAGCTTGAGATATCGAATACATCTCATCCTTTCTACACCGGCAAGATTAAGCTTATCGACACCGCCGGACGTGTTGACAAGTTCAAAACGAAATACCAGAAACATTTCGACAACAGGAATAAGGCCTGAAGTAAGTTTTCAGCATTCGGTTGTTAATAAGATTTCCACGGCCCTTTTCTTCAAAAGGGCTTTTTTCGTTACTTTTGTTGAAGCCATATGTTTATGCACTTTAAATCTGTGTTTTTATGAATTATGTCCTTTTTGACGAGTCGAGACGCAACAACCTGCTTCCGCTGACTTTTATGAGGCCTGTTGCCGACATCAGGTTTGGCATACTGACAATACGCGAAAAGTGGGAATACTTTTTGAAATGTAAGACTTCGACCCTTACCGAAAACTATCTTTCAGCCAAATTCCCCCTGGTGAAGGAGAAAGAAAATATCATCATCAACGGGGCGGTATGTCCTAATGATAAGCTGATTGATGAAATTGGCCAGCTACAGGCCGGACAGGCACTGGTGAAAGGGGATACTGTTATTGCCATGTACCTGAATGAAGCGGATTTTGAGAAACCCAGCGGGGCCGTTGAAGAGGTTGAAACAGAAGCTGAGTTTCTGGAAATCAACAACACCTGGGATATATTTGCGAAAAATGGATTGGCATTGGCTTTTGATTATGAGTTGATTACCAAAGGCAGAAAGTCGCAGAAAATTCCTGCTCACTGTCTGGCTATGAATCCTGAAAATATTTTCATTGAGCCAGGGGCCGAAATACTTGCTTCAACCTTAAATGCCTCTGCAGGGCCGATATATATCGGGAAGAAAGCCGTGGTCATGGAAGGTTCCAACCTGCGCGGCCCGCTTGCATTGTGCGAACATGCCCAGGTTAAAATGGGCGCCAAGATTTATGGGGCAACTACCATAGGCCCCTGGTCGAAAGTGGGAGGTGAAGTGAACAGCAGTGTAATTTTCGGCTATTCCAACAAAGCCCATGATGGTTTCCTCGGGCATTCTGTGATCGCCGAATGGTGTAATCTGGGTGCAGATACCAATACCTCCAATCTTAAAAATACTTATGATCAAGTGAAATTATGGAGCTACCCTGACGAGTCATTTATAGAAACCGGTCAGCAGTTTTGCGGACTGATTATGGGCGATCATTCAAAATGCGGAATCAATACCATGTTCAATACCGGAACCGTGGTGGGGGTCAGCTCTAACATTTTCGGATCCGGTTTTCAGCGTAACTTTATCTCGTCCTTTAAGTGGGGAGGGGTTACCGGATTTTCAACTTTCCTGCCAAAGAAAGCAATCGAAGTGGCAAAGGGAATGTATGGCAGGCGTGAACTTGAGTTTACCGATATTGACGCTAAACTTATCGAGGATGTTTACAATCTGACGCATAACTACCGGAGGATGTAAACTTTTTAAGTATACCCTTGTTTATCCGGTAATCTGAGAAGGCTGCCGGATTTTTTTTGCAGATAAAAAACAAAATGCAGTAACGCTGACTCGAAAGAAATACGCCTGAAGTTTCAGTAAACTTTAAAAAACATTTACCGGCATGATATTTGACTCTGATCAGGGCACTTTTTCAGGCCGGTTGAGCCTGACATTTTGAACATACGATAACTTATCTTTACTAATATGACGAATGAAGGTTTCGGTTTTACCGAACTGATTGAAAATGAAACTGAATTTATACCGCTCCTCTCTACCGAAGATGAAGAGCAGATGAATGCAGAGGAGGTGCCTGAAACGCTGCCGATTCTTCCCTTGCGCAATACGGTATTGTTTCCCGGGGTTGTTATTCCTATTACGGTTGGCCGTGATAAATCTATCCGTCTGATAAAGGATTATTATAAAGGTAACCGGATCATCGGGGCCGTTGCCCAGAAAGATGTTGATATTGAAGATCCATCGTTTAAAGATCTCAATGAAATAGGGACCATTGCCTATATCATCAAGTTACTTCAGATGCCTGACGGGAGCACAACTGCCATTATTCAGGGGAAAAAGCGCTTCCGCATCCTTGAAATGCTTCAGGATGATCCTTATTTTATCGCGAGGGTCAACCAGTTTGATAAGGTGAAACCACTGTTGCGTGATAAAAAATTCAATGCCCTGATCTCGTCAGTGAAAGATCTTGCCATTCAGATCATTAACTTATCCCCGAACCTGCCGTCCGATTCTGTTTTTGCGATCCGAAACATTGAGAGTCCTGTTTTTCTTGTAAATTTTATTTCATCCAACCTTAATATTTCGCTTGAAGAAAAGCAGAAACTGCTTGCCATCGACGACCTGATTGAAAGGGCAAATATGGTTCTGGGAATGCTGACGCGTGAGCTACAGATTATTGAGCTTAAAAATCAGATTCAAAGCAAGGTAAAGATCGACCTTGACAAGCAGCAGCGCGATTACCTGCTTAACCAGCAACTCAAAACCATACAGGAAGAGTTGGGTGATAATCCGCACACTCAGGAAATTTCTGATTTAAGGGAAAAAGCTGCAAAAAAGCGTTGGCCTGAAAATGTGGCAGAGGTCTTTGAAAAGGAATTGACAAAATTGCAGCGTATGAATCCGGTGGCAATGGAATATTCCATGCAGCTGAATTATCTTGAGGTATTGACTGACCTCCCGTGGAATGAGTTCACGGTTGATAACTTTGACCTTAAACATGCACAAAAGGTATTGGATAAAGATCATTACGGTCTTGAAACCGTTAAGGAACGCATTATTGAATATCTGGCGGTACTGAAGCTGAAAGGGGATATGAAATCGCCCATCCTTTGTCTGTTTGGCCCTCCGGGGGTAGGAAAGACTTCTCTCGGAAAGTCAGTGGCAAGGGCAGTGAACCGGAATTACATCCGGATGTCGCTGGGCGGCCTGCGCGATGAAGCTGAAATCCGTGGCCACCGTAAAACATACATTGGTGCGATGCCAGGCAGAATATTGCAGAGCATTAAAAAGGCCAAAGCATCAAATCCGGTTTTTGTACTGGATGAAATTGATAAGGTAATCGGAGCCAATATTAATGGCGACCCTTCGGCTGCACTGCTCGAAGTGCTTGATCCGGAGCAGAATAATACTTTCTACGATAATTTCGTGGAACTGGAATATGACCTGTCGAAGGTGATGTTTATCGCTACCGCAAACAACCTCAGTACAATACACCCGGCCCTGCGCGACAGGATGGAAGTAATTGAGATCACCGGTTATCTGCTGGAGGAAAAAATCGAAATCGCCCGTCGGCACCTGGTACCCAAGCAACTGAATGAACATGGCGTTAAGCCGGGTCAGCTTGAGTTCGATAAAAAGATTATCGAACTCATTATCGACGCTTACACCCGCGAATCGGGCGTCAGGGAACTTGAGAAAAAGATTGCTAAAATCATCAGGCATCAGGCAAGGTTTATCGTTACCGGAGATTCATATAATTTATCCGTAACGGCTGAAGATGTTCATAAAATTCTTGGTCCTGCGAGATTCAGTAAAGAAAAGGATGAAACGCCCCATGCTGCCGGTGTGGTTACCGGATTGGCCTGGACCCCGGTTGGCGGAGAGATTTTGTACGTGGAAACAAGTCTGAGCTGCGGAAAAGGGAACATGGGGTTAACCGGGAATCTCGGAGATGTTATGAAGGAATCAGCAACCCTGGCTTTTGAATATCTTAAGTCGCACAGCGACCAGCTTGGCCTTGAACCTTCGGTTTTCGAAAAATGGAATGTTCATCTTCACGTTCCTGAAGGAGCTACCCCCAAAGACGGTCCCTCAGCCGGAATTACCATGTTCACTGCGCTGGCTTCGGCATTCACGCAGCGCCTGATTAAGCCCCGGCTTGCGATGACCGGTGAAATTACCCTTCGCGGTAAAGTGCTTCCGGTCGGCGGAATAAAGGAGAAAATACTGGCTGCCCGACGAGCCGGCATAAAAGAAATTATTCTGCCAACAGATAACAAAAAGGACATAGAGGAAATCAAGCAGGTATATCTGAAAGGGCTGAAAATCCACTATGTTGAACAGATGATAGATGTGCTCGATCTGGCCCTTTTGGAAAAACTTGCATCAAACCCATTGAAAATCAATTATTAATACCAGCTGATCCGGCGTAAGGTTAAGGGCTTAATGAAAAAAATACTTATAATCCTGGGGCATCCGGTTAAGGATACATTTTCAAATTTATTGTTTGAAAATTACCGTAAAGGGGCATTATCTTCGGGCGCGGAAATCCGTGAGATCATCCTCAGGGACCTTGATTTCGAATTGAATTTCAGGGAAGGCTACAGAGGAAACCAGGAATTGGAGCCTGATCTTCAAAAAGCGCAGGAGGCCATCAAATGGGCAGAACATATCGTTATGATTTATCCTAACTGGTGGTCAACATTTCCGGCATTGATGAAAGGTTTCATCGACCGGACATTTCTGCCCGGCTTTGCATTTAAATACAGGAAAGGCAGCCTGTCGTGGGATAAATACCTTACTGGCCGGTCTGCAAGGCTTATCATTACCATGGATACCCCTCCATGGTATTACTGGCTGGTCTACCGCAGGCCGGGTCATAATGCCATGAAACGCGGGATTCTCGGTTTTTGCGGCATCAGGCCTGTACGGATCACCACCATTGGCTCACTGAAAATATCCTCGGAAGCCCGCCGTCAGAAATGGCTTGATAAAGTGGAAAAACTCGGCCGGAAGCTGATATAGCTTTTTTCAATGGATTCGGAATCCTGCTCCTGTTTACAGAATGTTACTGCCTTAAATTTCTGCAATTTCCGGATACTAATTTCCTGAAACTATCAGTTTTTTCGTGAATAGCTGGTTCTCCGACTGCAAGGTAAGCAGGTATGCGCCTGACGGGTAATTCCTGATATCGATGGGGAGTGAATGGAAGCCCGGCATATAATTCCTTATACCTGTATCAATCAGTTTTTTACCCGAAATGTCGGTGAGTAATACCCTTACCGGCATCTTTGTTTCAATGGAGAAACTGACAATTGCCCGGGTGGATGCCGGGTTCGGTGTAATTTGAATTTCCCTGGTATTGGGTATAACCACAGGATCAGACCCCGCAACCGTTGTTCCCTGTTTCAGCAGGATGTTGTTTCCGGGATCGAAGGTCAGGGCGACGGGCTCCTGATCAAACTGAAAAACAAACACCTGGTCGTTTTCATCATTGGTCACCCTGATCAGCGTATCTCCTCCATTTTTAAAATTTATCAGGATTTCTATAGGCATTTTGAAAAACGGGGCATTTGTTTGTACCTGACTGGCTTTGAAATAAACGTTCCATTTATCATCCTCAAGCTCAAGAAAACTGTAACTGTTGTTGTAAACCGGATGATTTGGCTGAAACAACCACTGTTCGAAGAACCAGTTAAGTTCCTGACCGGTGGTTTCGTTCATTTTTTCAATGAAGTCAGGAATTGTTGCTGATTTATACCTGAAGTCCACGGTATCGTTGGCATACTCATAAATACTATGGAAAAAGAGGGAATCGCCCACCACGTAACGGTACATATAAAGCACGCATGATGCTTTCATATATGTAATTGCGTAGTTGAAAAGCGTTGAGTTGGCGGGCGGATTGGTTGCCCAGGCCGGGTTTGAGATGGCCCATCCCGGGTTCTGCGCCAGGTAGTAGCTGGCATTGCCGATCATCTGATTTTTATATGCCTGCTGTCCGTTAACCTGTCCGGTCCAGGTCGCTTCAAAATAAGTTGCAAAGCCTTCGTTCAGCCACAAGTCAGCCCAGGTGGCGCAGGTGATCATATCGCCGAACCACTGGTGGGCAAATTCATGGGTTATCAGGCTCGAATACCAGCACCCCTGGCAAAGGCTGGTCAGGGTCTGGTTTTCCATTCCACCCCACATAAACTGGGGATTAAGTGTGGCAAAACCATCTTTTTCAAAGGGATGGTCTCCGAACATTGAATAGAAAAAGTCAGCCAGCGGGATAATCATGTTTTTTATCTGAGTGGGATTTTCCCCGGGATTATAATAAAACCGTATCGGTAATGTGTCGTGGGGAGGGCCGGGTTTCGTCCAGTAAACGATATCCAGGTTGTAATCTACCCTTGAGGAGATAACCATCAGATAGGTGGCAACCGGATCGCGGCTCACCCAGGTATACCAGGTTGTATCGTTCACCGTAACAGAATCGGCCAGGCTTCCGTTGGAGCCGAGCTTAACATTGGCCGGGACCTTGGCCCTCAGCGTCAGGGTAGCTTTATCATAGGGCTGATCGTAGCATGGAAACCATTTGCGCGCGCCCTGTGGCTCGCAATCGGTAAAAACAAATCCATTGCCCACATAAAAGGCCAGGTCGGGCACATCCAGATGTTCATATTCAATGCTGACAGTTGCGATTTCACCGGGCTGATACACACGGTTAAGTATGATTGTCAGGGTATCCTGATCATGGATAAATGAATCTGCAGCCAGGCCCATGGCATTGATCTGGAGCGAAGTCTGATCTGCATTCAGTTTAATGGACGAGAGCAGGGTGTCTGTAAGGAAAGTTATGATGTTTGATGCCGTGAACGTTCTGGGATATGGAGATGCATAGCAATGATAGATATCCAGATCAAGTTCATAATTCAGCACATCAAAGGTATGTCGGGGTGAATTCGGCGAGCGTTGACCTGAATTCTCCTGCCGGGGGCGCATCAGCTTGCCATGAGCGCAGAATTCGCTACCCTGGGTGGTTTCGGTAATCTGCGCATCGGCAAAAATAACGGTCAGCAGCAAGGCTGAAATAAACAGTGGCAGTTTCATAATCAGATGTTTTGAGGAGTCCAAAGATATCATTTAAGCTAAAATCTTTTACATAAATTGCAAAGAAGCGGATGCCCGGCATTTTTTTCGGCAGGCTGTTGCAATTATCCTAAATTTGTGACACGATTCCTTGATATGCGTCTTATATTTAATTCTCTGATTTTAATTACATCAGTATTTTTCGTTTCCTGCACAGGGCCCCCTGAGCAGCAAGCCGGCAAGACTGTTTTCAGGTATAACGAATCGTCGGGAATCACTTCTCTGGATCCTGCATTTGCCCGTGACCAGGCCAATATCTGGTCGGCCAACCATTTGTATAACAGTTTGGTGCAGCTTGACAGCAACCTGAATGTTCAACCTTGCCTTGCCGGCAGATGGAGAGTGTCTGATGACGGCAAAGTATATGAATTTTATACCCGGAGTGATGTTTATTTTCACGACAGCGAGGCATTCAGCGGAGGAGAGGGCAGAAGGATGACGGCACGGGATGCTGAATACAGCCTGAAGAGGCTCCTTGATGCAGATCTGGCGTCTCCCGGAGCCTGGGCGTTGGCGCCCGTAAAGATTGTTGCAGGCGCTCCCGCAATCAGGGCTGTGGATGACACTACCCTTGTGATTGAGTTGGCTGAACCTTTCCCGCCCTTCCTTGGTATGCTCAGTATGCAGTATTGTTCGGTTATTCCGCACGAAGCTGTTGATTTTTACGGTCAGGACTTCAGGGCCAATCCTGTCGGGACCGGGCCATTCCGGTTTGGGATGTGGAAAGAAGGGGTAAAACTTGTCCTTCTGAAGAATAATAAGTATTTTGAATCACAGGGAAACAGGCGCCTTCCGTTTCTGGATGCTGTGGCTGTAACTTTTATAGTTGATAAGCAAACGGCATTTCTTGAGTTTGTAAAAGGAAATCTCGACTTTATGTCAGGCCTGGATGCAGCCTATAAGGATGAGATGCTGACCCCTTCAGGAAAACTGAACCCGAAGTACAGGGGGAAAATCAACCTGTTGAGCCAGCCCTATCTGAATACGGAGTATTTGGGAATCCTTATGGACCGAGAGAATCCTTTACTAAAGGATAACCCGTTGTCGGATAAAAGAATCAGGCAGGCAGTCAGCATGGGTTTCGATCGCAACCGACTGATTAGGTACCTCAGGAACAATACCGGTACGCCGGGTACGCATGGTTTCATTCCAAAGGGGCTGCCTGGTTTTGCTGACTCAGGGCTGTTCGGTTATGACTATAATCCTGAAAAAGCGAAACAACTGCTGGCAGAAGCCGGATACCCGGGCGGAAAAGGCCTGCCGCCCATCACTTTGTCGACCAATGCTTCATACCTTGATATTTGTCAGTTCATTCAGAATCAGCTATCTGCGATTGGCATAAATATGAAGATCGATGTTAGTCCTCCCGCCACGCTCAAGGAGAATATTGCACGTTCGAGGGTGGTATTTTTCAGGGGTTCCTGGATTGCCGATTATCCGGATGCCGAAAACTACCTGTCGCTGTTTTATTCACGTAATTTCACTCCGGCCGGTCCGAATTATACCCGGTTTGGCAATGCTCAGTTTGACCGGCTGTACCAGCTGGCCTCCGTGGAGAATAACGATGCAAAAAGGACGCAGTATTACCGGCAGATGGATAGCCTGGTTATGGAAGATGCTCCGGTGATTGTATTGTTTTATGATCAGGTGTTGCGTTTTGTAAGGAGCGATATTTCCGGACTTGGGTCAAATCCTTTGAATTTGTTAAATCTGAAAACAGTGCAGAAAAATGGAAACTAACGGTGATTTTAAATTGATTCAACCCGCTGGATTGGAAAAAAATGCTATCAGGCTGATAGGGGAAGAGTGGATGCTGATAACGGCAGGAAGCCCGGATAATTATAACACCATGACCGCCAGTTGGGGCGGTTTGGGGATGCTCTGGAATAAACCGGTGGCTTTCATCTTTATAAGGCCCCGGCGGTTTACTTTTCAATTTGTTCAGGATAACGACCTGTTTACCTGTAGTTTCTTTGACTCCGCATTCAGGCCAGCCTTGCAGTTCTGCGGTGCTCATTCGGGACGCGATGTGGATAAAGCATCTGTAACTGGTTTATCGCCCTGCCTGACCCCCTCCGGCAGTATTACCTTCAGGCAGGCAAATATTTACCTGGAGTGCCGGAAACTCTATTTTGATGATCTCAGGCCGGAGAACTTCCTTGATCATTCGATCGGACGCAATTATCCGGACAGGGACTATCATCGCATGTTTATCGGCGAAATCCTAAATTGCGGGATAAAGTAAGTATTTCAGCAAAAAAACACATTAGTCTGCCTTTGCAGACCAATTGTTTTATATTTTTATGGCTGAATACCGTATTTAATTTTTCAGGTTGATCTGTCCGTTGATCAGCCTGTTAATTGCAACGACATAAAACTTCAGGATTGAGTCTGATTAAAAAATTGAGGATTGCATTCGGCAAGCGGGCTTTGCGTAAGGAAGCTGCCAGGGACGGCCGGATACGACGGGCAGTAAATCTTGCTGAAGCCCGTGATATCGGTATACTTTTTAATATGACATCCGAGACTGAGTATGACCGGGTTAGCCGGTTTGCACGCAGCCTCCAGGAGCAAGGTAAAAAGGTACAGGTAATCGGATTTTACAAATACCGGAAATTGCCGCCATACTATGCACAAAAACTTGCCTACGACATTATACAGCCCCGGAATCTTGATCTTTTTTACCGCCCGAGTGCGGGATTTGTTGCACATTTTATCAATCATCCGTTTGATATGCTGATTGACTTAGGGACAACCAATGAGTTTCCGCTGTATTATATTGCAGTATTATCAAAGGCAGGATTCAAACTCGGACGTAAGGGCGAAGCAGAAGCCGGTAATCTTCCTTATGATCTGATGATTGAAACAGACCAGGAAACTGAAAGTGAAGCGTTGATCAGGCATCTTATTTATTACACCAGTGCATTCAGGTTTAACGGATAATTGATTCCTCTACTTGATACCTTATAAATCAGAGCTATGAAGAAATATTTAAAAGGAACAGGGGTTGCACTTGTTACCCCTTTTCACAAACAAGGGACCATCGATTTCGGATCTCTCGGGAAATTGATAGAACACACCATTTCGAACGGGGTCAATTACCTTGTAGTCCTTGGAACAACCGGTGAAGCGGCCACTTTGTCGAAAGACGAGAAGAATGCTTTGATTCAGTATGTCAGGGATCAGGTTGCGCAACGGTGCCCTTTGGTTTTGGGCATGGGAGGTTATAATACACAAGAGGTAATCAATAATCTTCAGGTTTTTGATCCTGATGGCTTTGATGCCATTTTATCGGTGACGCCTTATTATAATAAACCTTCACAAAGAGGCCTTTATCTGCACTACAAGCACATTGCCAGTGCCAGTCCTTTGCCGGTTATACTGTACAATGTTCCCGGCAGAACAAGTGTCAATATGAAGGCAGAAACCACGCTTGAACTTGCTGCGGAGTTCGAGAATATCATTGGTGTTAAGGAGGCCTCAGGCAACATGAGCCAGATTATGGAGATTATCCGTAATAAGCCCAAGGATTTTCTGGTGATTTCGGGCGATGACGGCATCACCATGCCTTTGATTGCTGCCGGGGCCAATGGAGTTATCTCAGTGGTAGCCAATGCCTACCCTGCGGCATTCTCTTCTATGGTAAATGCAGCTCTGCAGGGAAAGATGGACGAAGCCCGCCGCCTGCATTACCTGCTGCTTCCGTTGATTGACGGCTTGTTCTCTGACGGAAGCCCGGGGGGGATCAAAGCCGCGTTGGAATGTATGAAAATTGTTCCCAACAATCTGCGGTTACCGGTGGTGAAAGTGAACAAAGCCACGCAGAATCTGATCAACAATCTGATCGCAGAGTTAAAGGAAAAGGGAATTGAATGCTGACCTGTTCAAAGAAAAACTATCAGAAATGAAAAAACTTGCCGCTGCTTTACTTTTACTGACTGCCGTAACTGCCTTTGCTCAGAAAAACATAAGGGATTTCAATCCGGATGATCTTTTCATGACAACCGGAGAAATTTATTTTGCTTTGCCAGATGCCGCGCCTGACGCTAATTGGCTGACCAAAATCATCAGTATTGACAAAATCGATGGAAATACGGTGTATGCCTATGCCAGCCGGAAGGAATTTGAAAAATTGATGGTTTCAGGGGTTTCAGGTTTCGAACTACTTCCGCATCCCGGAGACCAGGCCGATGTTCGGGTGTCGTCAGATCCGCGGCAGGTGCTTGACTGGAATTATTATCCGACATACACTGCCTACGAAGAAATAATGGCGCAGTTTGCAGCCGATTATCCTGATATCTGCAGCCTGCATACCATAGCAACCTTGCCCAGTGGCCGTAAACTGCTGGCTGTGAGGATATCCGACAATGTGGATGTGGAGGAAAATGAACCGGAATTTCTCTATACAGCTACTATCCATGGGGATGAAACTACAGGTTATATACTGACATTACACCTTATTGACTACCTGCTTACTAATTATAATCAGGATCCCCGGATTACCAATATGATAAACAGTACCGATATCTGGATCAATCCGCTGGCGAATCCGGATGGCACTTATTACGGGGGTAACCAGACGGTGAACGGTGCCAGGCGTTACAATGCCAACAACGTGGATCTGAACAGGAACTATCCCGATCCGGCAGATGGACCGCATCCTGATGGCAACCCGTGGCAGCCTGAAACCATAGCCTTTATGAATTTTGCCGAAGAACGCGATTTTGTGATGGGCGCAAATTTTCATGGTGGGGCAGAAGTCGTGAATTATCCCTGGGATACCTGGAGCCGGGTAACAGCCGATAATAACTGGTGGGTGATGGTTTCGCGCGAGTATGCTGATACCGCTCAGGCGCACAGTCCGAATGGTTATTTTGACGATCTTGATAACGGAATTACCCATGGCTATGCATGGTATCGTATTACCGGCGGCCGTCAGGATTACATGAACTATTTTCAGCAATGCAGGGAGGTTACGCTTGAGATTTCAAATACGAAACTATTGCCGGCCAGCCAGTTACTGAATTTCTGGGAATACAACTACCGCTCCATGCTGAATTACCTTGAACAGGTCCAGTTTGGTGTTCACGGGGTGGTTACCGATACCGTTACGGGAGAGCCTATTGTAGCCCAGGTGCTGATCAGCGGACATGATATGGACAGTTCCATGGTCTTTTCATCCCTCCCTGTAGGGAATTACCACCGGCTGCTGAAGGCGGGCACTTACAACCTTACCTTTATTGCCGAGGGATATTTGCCAAAAACAGTCAGAAATGTTGTTGTGAACGATAAATCAACCACCATACGAAATGTGAAATTGTGGGATGGCTCAGCAATTCCGGCTTTCACCTCCTCAACCACAACAACCTATCCCGGTGGAAGTGTGCAGTTTTTTGATAATTCAGGAGGAAATCCGACCAGCCGCCTGTGGACCTTTGAGGGCGCTGATATTCAGACGTCAACGGAACCATCGCCGGTTGTCACCTACAGCCAGCCGGGAAGTTATGATGTAACCCTGTATGTTGAGAATATGATTGGTAGTAATCAACTGTCCATTGAGAATTACATCACCATAGAGCCGGATTTCTATATAGGCAATCCGGGAAGCACCACCTGTAATGCCCGGTTTTTCGACAGCAATGGACCTGATGGCGCATACAACAACAATGAAAACCTGACCACAACTTTTTATGCTGATGATCCCGACAGGGTTTTCAGGATTCGTTTTTTAAGCTTTGATATAGAAAATTCAACGGATTGTGCGGGAGATGCCCTGCTGGTTTACGACGGGCCGGATGCGACAGCTCCATTGATAGCAAGGCTTTGCGGAAACACTCTCCCTGACGACATCCTTACCTCGGTGGGAGGAGGTGCAGTTACCTTCGTTTTTGTTTCTGATGCTGAAAATACGGGAAGTGGTTGGGAAGCAATCATTACCTGCGACAGCGGAGTGGGTATTCGCCAGCTTAATAAACCTGATCCTGTTCAGGTATATCCGAACCCCGCAGGAAAGTCCGGTTTTATGATCCGCTCAGACAATGATCCGATCAGGGAGATTCAGATTAATGATGTTTCGGGAAGAATGGTTTATTCAGCCACAGCGGACCGGAGTTTTCTTAATGTACCGGAAATGGTGGCAGGGGAAGGATTGTATTTGCTGACCGTGAGGACTTCCAAAGGGATTTACACCAGGAAACTGATCATCAGGAATTAAAACTGAACCGGGCAATTCAAAGCTAAACGGTATAATCCAATGATAATAAGAGCGGCGATCATCAGGTTGCCGCTTATTTTTATTTCCCTGGGCGTCTCATCATAAAACAGATCTGTTGAACCCTGGCTATTGAGCCATACAGGTAAAACTATCATTACGGGAGTGACAATCCTTAATATTTCGTAGAAGTCAACGGGAAGCCTGAGAAGAATGATCAGTATGGTACCGGCGATAAACGGAATGACAAGCTGGAACATCAGAAAGGAGGCAATGCCATCTGTTTTCAGATGATTGTAATAGCTGTTCCCGCTGAGCAGGAACAACCGTGTAATGGCAAAACCTGCAGCGGCAAGTAAAAATAGGGAGACAAGCGTAACGATGAGTTTTCCGGTATCGGGCAGAAACATCCAAATCAGCACGTGGCCGAAGCCTTCCCCGAGCAGAGCCCCTGCATAAGCAGATCCAAGCAACATGCTCAGGCTATGAACAAAACCCCATAAAAAAAACAGTTTCAGTTTGCCTGAATACTCCCTGTAGCGGAAGGCTACAACGATCATAAACAGTGACAGCATCATGCATGCCAGGGGCCCTGCACTGTATATAATCTTAACTGAGTCAAAATACCATTCATAGCGTGATACCAGGAATTTAACATTCGTATAATTCAATTCTATATTAAATCTGAACAACCTGGCGGCAAGAATGGTAAATGCCTGATGAACAATAAATACAAAGAAATAGGAGAGCAGGTAATAGGCCAGTGAGTTGGCTGCTATGCTCAGTTTCCGGTTTACTTTCATGATGGTAAAGATACAAAGTCATTCTTTTCCGTGGAAACACGGATTTTTAATTTCGGGTTGATTTCTGTAAACAGCATTGTTTTAAAACCCGGCGGGGATCAGTTCAGGTTTTGATTGATATTTTTTTGCGGATCTCATGTGGAAAAATCTCGTTTTGCTATTGCCATGTGCTGCTTATGATTAATAGGAGCTCAAACCAACCTATTTTCCAATCATTATCAAAAGCCTTTCAATATCCTCCTGATTTTACGAAATCAAAAACCTTTTCATGTTACAGGTTTCACCGTAATACTGATATTTCTGGCAATTTTCGAATTCCTTCTGAAGATAATTTTTGTCCATAGAAATGGTCAGTACAATAATTTGTTTGGCTGACTTCGGGAGGTTTTTATTTTAATACTCAGGATTTGCCCTGACGATGGGTGGGAACAGGCTCTCCTGGTTTCATAACCTGATGAGGCGCTTACCGGAGATATTCCACCTCCGGAATATACCTGTATTTTTGATCATCCGGTGAAAACGCCGCCCGTTCTTTCCTGGAAAATCCGATCTTAAATTCTGTTCTGAATTTGTTTTTTCTCCTGTTTCTTTATTCCTGGCAGCGACCATTGACTGCTATTTGTAAAGACAAATTTGCATGGCGATACCGAATCCAGAATAAGCTTGCCCGTACTCCTTTCCGGCAAGTCAGCCAACCCATTGCATCATGCTGATATTTCGCTGTTACAATGGTTTGTCATTTGAAAACTCAACAGGATTATTTTGGTTTTCCCATTCCGGTTGCGAAGTTCAGTTTCGATGAACCTCCTTTCATCACTGTATAACTTCCTCCGGTGGCAGCTCCAACCCGGGCCATACCTACGCCTGCACTCACTGATACATCCATTTTTACACCCACATCTTCTACTTCACCATTATCGGATACTGTAACGACTGCCCCTGCTTTGGCGGAGGCCGCCATCACTCCCAATTCTGCTTTGGCGCCAACTCCGGCAAAAATAGCGATATTGTGCTTTTTGAAATTCCGCTTTATTGAACCGGAAGCTATGAGGGTACACCCAAATTCAACACTTTCGCAGTCAACACCCAAATCACAGATGGAAATTGAGATTTTAAAGTTGTTGTTCGGTGGGCAGTCATTGGCTTTTGGGTCTTTCTTCTCAACTTCACATGGTGGCAAAGGCGTCGGGGTAGCAAATACGGAGCAATCGGTTCCGCATCCGTTATGGGCAGGAAACGGAAATGCCTGTGGGTAAGAGCCAAAACTGTTGGCAATTATTGAAAATGCTGTTCTTTGAATTTCATAAGCATATATTTTACTCCAGTATTGACTGCTGATTTTAGAAAACCAGGGTTCTGCAAATCCGTAAAAATCGTCGAGTAGTTTAGTTTGATCGCTGCTCATCTGGCTGAACGCCATGCGAAAATTCTTGTATTCGTCCTGTAACTGTTCATTGCATTTGCTGGCACTGGGGCACTCCTGCAAACAATATTTCCGAAAGCACTCCTTCAGGCAGTATTCATCACCACCACATCCTTCTATGCATGAAACATATTCGGTGGAGTACTGCTCATATCTTTTCAGGTAATCTTCTTTTATATCATTGGCTCTCAGCGCAATCTGGTCAACCGATTCCTGATAATCATCAGTTATTCTTTTCGATTCCCTGAAAAACAATTCAGTAAGCAGATCAAGGGCTAACCTTTCGTTCGGGTAATCGCGCAGAACTGCATTTGGCGAAAGCACCGGCTGTTGCTTGTGAACTTCTAATGATTGTCTTACAAAAGCCATAAGTTGACTGTGAAATGCGCTATACGACGAAACAGCGTTACCATATCCTCCTCCTTCCATCCAGTTTTCGGGTTTATCACTTGTTTGTAAATCAGGCATTTTCAACCGGTCGATGATTGGTACAAGAGAAGCCAACGCCTCCGAAGGGTCCATTTCTCTTTTGGTTTCATCCCACATTTTCTGCTTAAGGTCCTGGTTGTTTTCAGCCTGCTCGTTCATATACGCCAGGTTCTGCGAAGCCTGCATATACGAGCATCCCATTCCTTTTACACCAGAGAGCAATTCGATAAACGCATCCTCAATTCGCCCCTGTTTGAGATAAAGATCACACAAAGCCGAATGGGCCTGACCAAATCCGGGGTTATATTTCAATGCTTCTTTGAGGTATTTTTCGCCTTTTACCTCATCATTCAATTCAAGATAGTTACAGCCCAATTGTGTAAGAATCACTGGACTTTCTGAAAAAAGACCATTGGCAAAAAGCAATATCGGGAGAGAGGTTTCAATAGAATCGATAATGCGCAGGTAACCGCCGAAGTTATTGACAGCCAACGTATCGGTTGGGAAAACTTTTACAGCAGCGGCAATATAAACACAGGCAAAGTTGTGATCGTTTCCAAAAGTGATCAATGCGGCTCCGGCTCCGCCCAGTTCGCGAACAGCTTTTGCTGAAAAGTTCAGTTTTTCCGCCTTTTTAAAATCAAGGTCAAATTGGTTTCGTGAAACAGCATCGAGCGCTTTGTAGGATCGTGTAAAAAAACGGTCGGCAATCGCAACAATTGCTTCCTTGTTAACTTCATTCACATGAATATCAGTAGATTCTGTCCTTTTTGAAGCCGTATTCCGGTCAAATCCAATTACAGGCTTTCCTCCTGATAACTGAATGGCAAGCTTTTGGATTTCCTCATTTGCTTTTTTTGCTGCTGCAGGATCATCCCAATTGGTAGTTTGCCGGATTTTTGCCATTTGCTGTCTTATCCGGGCACTTTCTTCAGCACTGGCCTGAGCCTGAGCGATTATAGAAGAAATACAAAACACTATGAGTATGAAAACTTGCTTCATTACCTTGAATGAATGAGTGATGAATCAGGTGGTTCCTGACGAAAGTAAAACTGCTACTTTATGTTAATCAATACGATACAGTTTGTATCTGAAAGCCTCATCCAGATAGTCCAGGTATTGCTCCACCGCCTGAATTGAATACATTCCTTTTCCGGTTGTTATCAGGCTGGTGCCGGTTTGCAATGAGGTTACCTGAAACTGGATTTCCTCAAGCCTGTCGTAATCAGGTAATGCTTTGGTATATGATTCTTTACACTGCTCAATAAATTCAAGCATGCGGGGAGTAAATTTCAGACAGTAGGCATCCTGTTTTTCTTGTATCTTCTTTATTACCCTTTCAGCGTGTTCAACATCTGCCCTGGTGGATCCTTCACCATCATTAATGCTGTTCAACTCGGTATAAAATGGTTTAAGATCAGCTTCAAGTAAGGCTTTTGCTGTTTCCGCATCCTTGTCGAGGGCAATGAATCGTTGTCTGAGCTGGTTTTCCATACCTGTAACCTTATACCGCAAGGTTGATTGCTCCGAAAGTAATTCGTACATCGACATGTTTGTCTCACTATCACCTTTGTTTTGACCTGGATTAGCCTGGGCAACTGCCATTTGTTCAGCAGCATAGCCTTGTGCCCATGCCTCTTTACCTGCATCGCTCATTTTGCTTAGGTTTTTTGCTTCATCGAGCGAAATGTTGGTTTGTTGCTGCAAAATTTTATCGGCCATTGCCTGTGCTTCAGCATCCGTCATTTCTTTCCCGCTTTGTAGCTTCATGATGTCTTCATCTGACATGCCTGATTTTTTCATCATGTTGGCCTTCATCCGATCTTCATTGCTTTTCATATATTCTTCAGCTTCTCTGCTGCGATTGGCTGCATCTTCATGAATCACTGATGAAAGATTCCTGACATCATTAAGAAATGCATCCTGAACACTTCCGGTTACATTACACACATTTACCGGGATACCTGGTGCTCTTTTAAGGTAATCAGTTGCATTGGTTTGGGCTGCAAGGACCTGTGTCAGCCACAGCGTGGTAATTGTGAATAAAAATTTTTTCATTTTCATTTGGTTTTTGCAAATAGATCATTATACTGATTACATCCTGATAAACTCCACCCTGCGGTTGAGAGCCTTATTGACCGGAGTATCGTTGGGCGCTACCGGCTGACTTTCGCCTGCGCCATTGGTAACAAGCCTTTCGCCATTCACATTGAACGTCTTTACCAACTCATTTTTTACCGAAGCAGCCCGGCGTTTCGAAAGATCGAGATTGGCAGCATCGGCACCATCGCTGTCGGTATGGCCAACAATTTCAACTTTCAAAGCAGGAACTTCATTCAGGACTTTTGCAATGTCATTCAGTGTTCCGTAGGATTCGGGCTTTACAATATCCTTATTTACATCGAAGTAGATGCCATACGTAATCAATTTGCCTTCAGTGAGCAGTTTACTACGGGTATCTGGTGATGCTGTGGTAATTTTTATTTCGGAAACATACGAACTGCTGGAAGCGCCTCTGTATAACTGAAAAGCAATTCTGCTGAATTTACTATCGTCATAAAGGTTGGTGGGCATATCCAGTACTTTTTCCCCCTTATGGTAGATGCGGACACGCCGGTTCTGTACCCATATGATGACATGGTTCACTTTCTCCTCTTCAACAGGTTTTATGTCCGAATTGCCGGTGATTTTGGGATTCCCTGATTTCAGGCCTTGTGTTTCCCATCCGGTTTTCGCCACATTTACAATTAACCCGGTTTTGCATGAAAACGGGTCGCTCATTTCCCTGAAGGCACTTTCCCCGTAAATAGCCACACCAACTGCATAACGGGCAGCACCTTTTTTGGGAACAACATCAAATTCAACAATGAAATTTTTTGGAAAATCTATGGGCTTCAGAAACCACCAGATGCCCTCTGTTGAATTCAGGTTCAACCATTTGCCGGAAGCAACATTTAATGTATTGATTTCTCCTGCTTTATTGGTTGTCCACAGGGCCGGAAAATCACCAACCGCATCCTGACTGAAGTCCTCATACAAAAGGATATGATCGCCGGGTACGAAATCATATTGCGAAAAGGCTTTCAGCGGTTCCTTTTCCTGAGTGCCCACCACAAATTTGTCATCACCGGGGTTGGGGGATTTGTCGCTTTCTTTAATATCCTTGTTGTCCGGCTTGTTATCCTTATTGTGGTCTCCCTCCAATTCCTTTTCCACGGCGTCAAGGCCCTTGTCAATGCCCCGGTCGATTTTGGTGTTTACACGGTTAACCGCTTTTTTCTCCGCGCGTTTCGGAACGTTGATGATCTGTGCGGTTGATGTTTGTATCAGGCCAAACATAAAAACCGAAATGCAGCATGCAATCAGTGCTTTCATATATTTTTGATTTACGGAACAAATAATAGGGTTATGCAGGCGGAAAAGCCATATAAAACATCAGTCAATCTCAGCAAGAAGCTTTTATTAACAGCGTTTTTACTCAATGTATTGAAGATTGCCAGATACACGTAAATTTAAATATTTTTTCTGCCCTTGTCAATAGATAGTTCAATTTATAATTCAGCGATTCTGGTCTGTCAGGACGAATAACCCTACGGAATAATGGAATTAATTTGTTGGTGAATAATAATTGTTATGTAATTAATAATCAGTTAATTAACATAGTTAATATTCTATGTGAATGCTCAGTGATTTGTTTATAAACCGGATTCGCGTCAACTAAGCCTTTCTGACAGGAAATAAGGTATAGATTTCAGCTTCAGATGCCCGTCCTGTTATAATCTGCTCCGCTTCGTCAGGCATTGCCGGTTAACATAAACTTAATATTCTTTTAAATGTGGCTTAAAATACTTCAGATTTTGAATCGGTTACTTTGCAGACGTAAATCAACCTTAAAAAAACCATGAAAAAGATTTTGATGTTTGCCCTTGTTGCTTCAGTTGCATTATTCACTGCATGCAAGGATGATGAAGAAACCTTTAACGCCCCGGCAGTAGCTTCACCGGATCCGGTTTCTGCTGAGTTTAACACAGAAGCTGAGATTACTTTTAATTACACCACTGATGCCGGATTTAAATCGGCAAGTGTTTCTGCAACCAATGGATCAGCAGTGATCAAAACCAATGGAACTACAGGTTCTAAATCAGGTTCAGTAGTTGTTACATTTACTGCCGGTAATCAGGTAGGTGCCGGGAGTGTAATATTGTCAGTTACCGACAATGCCGACCAGACCTCCAAAGCAACTGCTGTTATCAGTGTGTTGGAAGAGCAGGTTGTGTTTTATATAGATGGGAATATAACCGCCAACGCAACCTGGAAAACCGGGAAGGTGTATGTGCTGAAAAGTCGTATTGCGGTGGTGTCGGGAGTTACCCTTACAATTGAACCAGGCGTGGTAGTTAAAGGCGAAGCCGGCACTGGTGCCAACGCCACTGCCCTCATCATTGCACGTGGTGCTCAGATTAAGGCGGAAGGGACAGCAGATAAGCCTATAATTTTTACTTCAGTTGCAGATGAAATTATGCCCGGCCAGGTATCCAGCCCTAACCTTGATCCGACCCTCAATGGTTTATGGGGTGGACTTATCATCCTTGGTAATGCTCCTATTTCAGCGAGCGCTGCTTCTGTTCAGATTGAAGGGATTCCACCCTCAGATCAGAATGGATTATACGGTGGTTCGGATGCCAACGACAACTCTGGTGTTATCAGATTTATTTCTATCCGTCATGGTGGTGCCAACATTGGTGAAGGTAATGAAATCAATGGTCTTACCCTGGGGGGCGTAGGTGCCGGCACAGTGATTGAGAATGTGGAAGTAGTTGCAAATCAGGATGATGGTATAGAATTTTTCGGTGGAACTGTAAACGTGAAGAATGCCATTGTTTGGAATGTTGGTGATGATGGAATTGATACAGACCAGGCCTGGGCCGGTACCCTCGATAACTTCATAGTGCTTTGTGGCCCCGACACAGACCATGCACTTGAGATTGATGGTCCTGAGGGTTCGTTGCTTGCTGCACATACTGTTAAAAACGGCACTCTTAAAGGAAGTCCGGTTGCTGAACTTGGTGATTTCCGCGATGGCGCAAGAGGTACTTTCTCAAACCTATATTTCTTTGGTTTCCCTGATCCTGCAGCTACCAGTGGTCGTGGTGACCTCTCCTTGTCAGGCGATAAGACCCTTGCAAGTTTCAACGAAGGAAACCTGGTTTTTAGCAACATGCAGGTAACTCTTCCTGAAGGAGTTGAAATCACTGCTGTTTTCAAAAACGGAACTGCTGCCTTTGCCACAGCAGTAGCAGCCGGAGCCAACACCGTTGGAGCAAATAAATCAGCTTTTGCAGGTTGGTCATGGGCTGATGCTGCAGGCGAACTTTCAAACTTTTAATCTTTTCCCTTTTAGTCAAATCAGAACTCGTGGGCAATAGCCCACGGGTTTTATGCTTAATAAATGCTTAATAACCAATCAACTGCTTTTATGCCACGCCTTAAACAATTAATCCTTTTTCTGTCTGTTGTTCTCTTTTCGGTTTTTGCTTCAGCTCAAAACGGTTTTATAAGGGGAACCGTTTATGATGCCAAAACCGGAGAAACTCTGCCTGGTGTTACTATTTTTATTGTCGGAAGCACAACGGGGACACTCACCGATTTTGACGGGAAATTCAACCTGACCATTGCTCCGGGCGAGCATAATCTGCGGGTTTCTTACATCAGCTACGAAACCGTAGTGGTTGAAAAGCTCCGGGTGAAACCGGGGGAAGTGGTTTTACTGGACAATATTCAGCTCAGGGAAGCGCGGGTGGAACTTTCTGAAGTGACCATTACGGCTGAAGCCATCCGCAACTCGGAAGCTGCCATGCTGACCATGAAACAAAAATCTGCCAACCTGATTGATGGAATTTCTGCCGCCAACTTCAGAAAAATCGGTGACTCAGATGCAGCGTCTTCATTAAAAAGGGTGACAGGTATCTCGGTTGAAGGCGGAAAATATGTTTTTGTACGCGGTCTTGGTGACAGATACACCAAAACCATATTAAACGGGATGGATATCCCCGGTCTCGATCCTGACAGGAATACCCTGCAAATGGATATTTTTCCTACTAATGTCATTGATAATATCATAGTTCATAAGTCATTCAGTGCCGAATTGCCTGCTGATTTTACCGGTGGTGTAATTGATATTGCTACCAAGGATTTTCCCGAGGTAAAGACAGCCAATCTTTCGCTGAGCCTGGGTTATAACCCCGACATGCATTTCAACAGCAATTACCTTACCTATGAAGGCGGAAAAACCGACTGGCTTGGTTATGACGATGGTGCCAGAGCGATTCCGGCTACTGAAAATATTCCGTTTTTCTCTGAAATAGTCGGTAATCCCAACGGCGAGAAAGCAATGAGATTTAAGGAAATTATGAGCAAGTTTAATCCGGTAATGGCTGCTAAACGCGGGCAAAGCCTTATGGATTATTCGGCTGGTTTTTCAGTTGGAAATCAGCACCCGCTCAAAAAGATTACCCTGGGTTATAATGTTTCATTTTCCTATAAATACAGCACCGAATATTATACTGATGCAGAATACGGAAATTATGGAATGATCGCTGCTCCTGATGTTTTTGAGCTTGAACGCCGGGAATATACACATGGTGAATACGGAAGCAGCAGTGTTTTGCTTGGAGGACTGGCAGGCTTTGCGGTAAAAACCAAAAATTCTAAATACATCCTCAACTTTCTTCACTTACAGAATGGTGAATCGAAAGCCGCTATTTTTGATTACAGCGGCTCTAATCAGGGATCAAATTTCGATGCTATTCAGCACAACCTTGAATATAACCAAAGGGCACTTACCAACGTTTTAATCAGCGGAAAACATTTTTTCAGCAATAACAAATGGGGTGTTGAATGGAAAATTTCCCCGACCATGTCAGAATTATATGATCCTGATGTAAGGTTTTCCCGTTATGAAACCCGTGGTAACACTTTCTCGATAAGCACCGAGGTGGGTTTCCCTGAAAGGATCTGGCGTGAGCTCTCCGAAACAAACATAGCCGGACAACTGAACATAACCCGTGATTACAAAGCTTTTGGGAAAGATGCCAAACTGAAATTCGGAGGGGCATTTACCGGTAAGGACAGAGACTATGAAATTAAAAGTTTTGCCATAAATGTCAGGAGTATTCCCTTGACCGGTAACCCCGATGAATTGTTTTATCCTGAAAATATCTGGCCTTATAATGGCTCGGTCAACCGTGGAACAACCTATGAAGCAAGGTTTGTACCCAACAACTTTAATAAATACAATTCAAATAACGAAAATATAGCTTTTTATGCAGCCACCGAGATTACCCCGTTTCATAAGGTGAAAGCTGTTCTGGGGGTTAGGGGCGAATCGTTTGTACAAAGGTACACAGGTAAAGCTCAAACCAATACCAATGTGCCAAAAGAGCTGGACAATGCAGCCCTGATCAACGATTTTGATATCTTTCCAACGGCCAACATTATATATTCGATCAGTGAGAAGCAGAATCTCAGGTTTTCATATTCACAAACCATCGCAAGGCCATCGTTTAAGGAAATGTCCTATGCCGAAATTTATGATCCCATTACCAAAAGGACTTTTGTCGGGGGGCTTTTCCGGGATGCAGATGATTTGGCCGGCATCGAATATTGGGACGGGAACCTGAAAGTAACCAGGATACGGAATGCCGACCTCCGGTGGGAACTGTTTCAGGGTAAAGGACAAACACTCTCATTAAGCGCGTTTTATAAGTTTTTCGACAGCCCCATTGAAATTGTGCAGTATTTGTCACAGAAAGGGGCATTTCAGCCGCGAAATGTAGGCGATGGGCAAGTGCGAGGTCTTGAATTTGAGATGAGGCAAGGTCTGGGCGTACTGTCTGCATGGGCCGGAAATTTTATCTTTTCCACCAATATTACCTATACCCATTCGCGCATCAGGTTGAGTGAAACAGAGTTGAGATCAAGAACAGAGAATGCAAGAACAGGAGAAACCGTGGAGGAATACCGCGAAATGGCAGGGCAGGCCCCATATATCATCAATGCAGGACTTTCATTCGATGGCAAGGATAAGGGATTCTTCAAAGGTTTTGAAGCCGGACTTTTTTACAATGTCCAGGGCCCGACCCTTGAAGTGGTAGGAATTGCCGACCGGCCTGATGTTTACACCAGATCCTTTAACAGTCTGAACCTGAATATTAACAAAACCTTCGGCGGCAGTAAAAAACTACAGTTGGGACTCAAGGTAGATAATATCCTTGGTGATGTTAAGGAGTCTGTGTTTCAGTCGTTTGAAGCTGCCGATCAGTTTTATACCTACCTCAATCAGGGGCGTGCGTTCCAACTCAGGCTTGCATACAAATTCTTTTAATGCATCATCAACAAAAAGCGGAACCTGAAGGCCGGAAATCCTGAAAGTTCAGTATATTTATTCACCGGAAATTATCTTCACGATCAAAAACGATGAAACAATCAATCATAACTACCATGTTGCTGCTGATCGCCACATTTGCTTTGGCGCAGGGGCTTGAATACAAGGACGGCTTGTATTACAAAAAAGGGATGCTCTACACGGGTACGCATACCGAGCATTTCGAAAACGGCAATGTATCCGTTGAACTTTCAGTCAAAAACGGACTTGAAGACGGAGCCGTGAATTACTACTTTGAGAATGGCATTAAAAAGGAGCAACGTGAGTACCTGGAAGGGAAGAAGAACGGCATCTGGCAGACCTGGAACGAAAACGGGGTGAAAATTGCAGAGGCGTCCTATAAGTCAGATGTTAAGCACGGACCCTGGAATATCTGGAGCGCGGACGGTGTAAAAATTTATGAAATGTATTATACCGAAGGTGCAAAAACCGGAATCTGGAAGCAATGGGATGAAGAGGGTAAGCTGATTATGGAGCGCGATTTCGGCAATTAGGTTTATGAGAACAATTAAGAAAAGGACAGGGCAGAGGTTTCTGTCCTTTTTTTTATAAGCTTGCCGGCCGGCAGTTGCTGAAGCATTGATTCCTGTTGAAGAACTATAAAGTTATGAGCTTATTGCGTACGATTCAGGCAGCGCAACAGCAGAATGTGAATGGCTGCAGGTTAGCGGTCATCAGTCCAACCGCAAAGGCTTATTGAAGTGCCGGGTAATTCGTTATTTGACGTGCCGGAAATAATATGGTGACTTTGCAATTATAAAGAAACTACCAAAACACTGTCCCGAACGCCATCGGGATTGTGCTTTGGTGGCAGGAATAAACTGTATATCATTCAATGAACAACCCGAAACACATAATAATTTATAAAGAAATGTGAAAATCCTGCTGAATAGAAAACAGCCCGTCGGATTTCGACGGGCTGTTCAGTAGATATATGGGAAAAATCAGCGGTTATTGTCAAGTTTGATATTGATTTCTTCCTGCTCATTTGCTTGCAGTTCGAGGTTCTCAACCAGGCTGCTTTTGTATGAGATCATCGACAGTACCAGGTTGTATTTACCCGGCTCCAGTCCTTCGATACTGAAATTTCCGTCAAAATCGGTATAAACCTTCGTATCGGTTCCTTCAACAAGGATCGCAACCCCTGCAAGCGTTTCTCCTGACTGAAGGTCAACCACATTCCCGTTGATGGAGGCCGTGGCGGCCGGTAGTTTGGTCGGGTGCATGCCGGCAAAAGCGGTAACTGACACCAGGGTGATGGCGATGATTGCTGTAAGTATGCTGATGGATTTTTTCATGGCTTTGGTTTTTTAATGATGCAAAAATAACCCGGCACCATTAAGCCAGTTTAAAGCCAATATTAAATGAATGTTAAGTTTTAAACGCCTTGTTATTTCAGGCGTGCAACAACGGGATGGAGCGGATTAAGCAGCGGCTGAAGCTGGCGGTAGGGCAGGAAGACACTGACGGCTCCGGTTTCCGGTCCTGCAATTTCATAAATGTTGTAATTACAGAGGATACCATACGCGGTTAAAGCGAAATGCTGCGGTACAGGGATTTCATTACTGAAGAAACCGTAACCGGTAAGGTCGGCGGCGGGGTCGATGCCCGTTTTGGCGCAAATCACGTTGCGGATAAGACCTGTTATTGCTGATGCTGATTCATTAAGGTAAAGGTCTGAAAAATCAACTTTTTCGCCCCTTTCGGCATCAAATACGAGCATACGGTTTATTTCAAGCCCTTCCGTTCCGCCTGTATAAGCATAGTCTCTGAGGTAAAGGCTGATGATGTTATTTTCATTGAAGGCCACTGACAGCAGCCTGGACTTTTCCCAGTTCAGGTGTTGGTAATTCTTTTGGATATCAATGCCATCGCTGCTGCTGCGGTATTGATTAAAAAAATCCGTTTCCTGGTTTCGCAGCAGGGCCAGCGGGTCTATGGCTGGTTTACTTCTGAACAGGGCGGAATAAACCAATCCGGCCAGTTTCTCTGAAATGGCTTCGTATTTTTCGCGCGGCAGGGATAGATAGGATGCTTCATAAGCTGCCACGGGAGAACCCTGTTCATCATTGAGGGATTGAACAGAGGTGACAGAAACCGCCGTTAAAACATGGGTGCCTTCGGGATAAAGCGGTGACATTTCAAACGGGCGCGCTTCTCCGGCCTGATTCAGCCAATTTCCGTAGAAAGTTCCTTCCTTATTCAGGCTTCCGCTGATAATGGTTTTGTCAGAATCCTTTCCGCGCAACTCCACTTGCCCTTCTGCATTGATCTCGCCGGAGAAAAATTCAGGTTCACCGGCAGTAAAATGATTCTGGACAGCTCCGGTAATCTTTGAACCGAAAATGACAAAATCGGCGGTAACCGATTCCTCGTTGTCAATGTTCCCTTTCATATGAAGGTAACGACCCTGGGCTTTAATGTTAATAAAGCAGGCCATCAGCAAAAAGGCCGGTAGCAGATATTTCGGAAATATGCTTCTCATAATGCAAGGTTGTTTTTAATGATAATCTCTTTCCCCGAACAGGGCAGTGCCGATCCTGACCATATTGCTGCCTTCCTCAATGGCAATGTGGTAATCTCCCGACATGCCCATGGACAGTATGTCAAATTCTTTTCTCTCCGCGAAAAAAGTGCGCGAAAGGTGTTCAAAAAAGGTTTTCAGCGCGGCAAATTCATTCCTGACCACATTATCATCGTCGGTAAATGTCGCCATACCCATCAATCCCCTGATCCTGACGTTTTTCATGGCCGGGAACACTTCATTGTTCAGGATTTCTTTTACTTCCTCCTCATCCAGTCCGAACTTGCTCTCTTCCTTAGCTATATATACCTGAAGCAGGCAATCGATAACCCTTCCTGCCTTTTCGCCCTGCCGGTTGATTTCTGCCAGCAGTTTAAACGAATCTACACTGTGGATGAGGTGCACAAATGGCGCGATATATTTGACTTTGTTGGTTTGCAGGTGCCCGATCTGGTGCCAGCGGACATCGCCGGGCAACAAAGGTTGTTTTTCGGTCATTTCCTGCACCCTGTTCTCGCCGAAATCGCGCAGACCGAGGTCGTATGCCTGCTGCAGCATTTCAACGGGCCGGGTTTTGGTAACGGCTACCAGGGTCACGTGCGGCGGAAGCTCCTGCAGGATGTAATTGATATGCTCCGACAACATTTCCATGAAGACACTGATTGTTTCTGCAAATGTATGTAAAAAGCGGGTTGCATCCGGAAAGCGGAATGAAGCGCCTGGAAATATAGCCTGGAAAGAATCCAGTATAAAAATTCAGCAACATACTCAGCCGGCAGAAATGCAGATCGCTGCATTTATTATCTTTGCTTAAAAATGATACAATGCAACAGTTAATAAGATCTATCCTGTTTTTCTCGGTGCTGTTTTTGACTTTTGTTTTGCTTTCCTGTTCCGGCAAGGATAAAAATGATGATCCGTTACCGGATAATTCAGGCCCTTCTTTTGAGGCATTGGAAATTTTTCCTGCAAACCGTGCAGCCAACCTTGTTTTTTCAGAGCCGGTATATCAGGGAGGTACCATCCGGCAACCTTTGACCGCCGAAAGTTTCAGTATTGTGTTGCAGGGAGGTACCGCGGTGCTCGACAGCGTGAAAGTCACTCCTGCAACGGGTGATTCGGTGGTAATTATTGTTCTTCATATCCATGGGCTGGTAAGCGGGGAAGAGACCCTTACCATCCGGCCGGCAGGTGCTGCAGCCATCGTCAATGCCCGCGCTGTGCCCATGGATTCAACAGCCGTAATTGCTGCAACCCTGCAAGACCCAGGAATCACCGGCAGCTGGGTCTCCACCGGCGAAAACCTCTCGGCGCTTTTCGGACAGTTCGGCTTCGATTCTGTTAAAATAGTCTATGGCCACGATGGAAAATACACTTATACTTCGATAACTACAGGTGGAATGAAAAATGTGCTTACCGGAACCTATGTGCAGGAAAAAATTCCGGGCAATGCCATACGAAAAATCCGGATGGACCAGCAGAGCCCGGTTGCCGCCACCATTGAAGGGATTTTTCAGCTTGAGAACGGTGTACCCGTCAGGATGATATACGAAACCGCCCAGACCGAACCTGCTGTTGCCGGACTCACGCCCCCTACGCCAGAGGCGGGCTTTGGCAGTACCGGGCTGACAGGCAGTGACAATACACAGGTGTATGTCCGGGTGTTGCCGGAATAAAGGAAGTAACCTGTCTGACTGAGGAGAACGCTATGTCAGTACGCCTGAAAGATTTTACACAATTTGCCAATTCGCTGCTGCCGCACGAAGTTGCTTACCTTAAATCGGTGAACCATTTCAAGGATCAGGAGAATATTGATATCCTCGAACTGATTTATCACAATACGCATAATCCCGAACATACTTTTCCCTACAAAACATCCATTGATAAGCGTAAATACTCAAACCTGAAGATCTGGATCAATTACAGGCTGAAGGCCATGGATGTGGATGCTTACTACGAGTGGTTGATGGAGATTGACCGTAAAATCATGACCGATACCATCCTGCCACGTGAAGAGGATGTGCTGATCAGGTTGATCCGGGGTTTCAGAAATCCGCCTTTCTATTTTGTCCGTTTTTACGAGATCATCCGGAATTACCGCTTTTACCTGCTGATCCGGTTCCGGCATCATTACAACCGGATTGTTGACCGCTTTTTGATCGGTTATCAGGGCCTGTATGATGAATGCAGCGCAGTAAACAGGCAGTTGCATGAAGCCACCATCGATATTGTGAATCAATATGCCCGCAACGATACGGATTCACGGAAATGGGAAGCATGGCTGACAGAGGTTTTTTATAACGCCGGACTCGATGGATTGAACCGCTACCTTGCCATTGTCAGGTTGACCCTGATCTATTTTAACTACCGGGAATACGACAAGCTTGATCGTATTTATGACGATCTGGACGGTATGCTACGAAACGGGGAGTTTTATGCACGCCGGATTCTGCAGAATTATTATGCCAACAGGGTGATGCTGCATTCAAGGCGCAACGAGCCTGAAAAAGCAATTGAATACGGATTTCTTTCCATCCGTCAGCATTCGGGTGATTACCTGCACTATGTAAACAACCTTTGTGCAGTATTGCTAAGGCAAAACCAAAATTCCAGGGCGCTGAAGCTGATGCAGGATTCGTTTCCCGAATTGAAAAATACCAGAAGTCATCACAACCGTGTCGGATTCGCTTCATTCTATATCCGGGCACTGAACGAAAACAGCCGTGCCCGTGAGGCCGAAAGCTATGCCGAAACTTTTCTGAACGGTTACAAAGAGCAGATCTTTGAATTCCGTTGGCACACATTTTTTTCCGCTTACTTTCAATCGCTTATCATGCTTGAAAAATATGGCAGGTTGCTGCAGATTGCCCGGCGTTACCGCCTGATGGACCGTGAACAGCAGTACCGGCAGCGGGCGGTATATATACCCACCATCAGCTGGTACCATTCCGTTGCAGCTTACAAAGAGTGTCAGATCAATGCGGAGGAGTTGCGAAATCAGATTCATGAACCGGCCGTTCCATTGCTTCATGATGCCCATAAAAACCGGCTGATGTTATCACTGGGCAGGGAATTGCATCATCATATTCCCGAAATATTCCAACCCGACGGGAGTTACAACTAATTATTGCACCCCGCATTCTGACATTCAGGCGCAAGAATTACCTGCAGTCCGAGATATGTTTTCTCTGGTACACCGGAAATATAAGTAGTCAGGGTATAGTATATGTTTGTTTTAATTGCTGATATACAATATATTATCAATTATTAATTGGGTAATACTGCTAAAAGTCAGGCTCCACGAAATATGAATCAGGCTTTGATGCCTGAGATATTGGTGATTACTTCGCCCTACGATTGCTGAACCAAAAAGATCACGATATGAAAGAAGTTGTTATTGCCTCGGCTGCCCGAACGCCCATAGGGTCTTTCGGCGGCTCACTTGCCGGACTGAGCGCTGTTGAACTTGGTACCATCGCCGCCAGGGAGGCCATCAGCAGAGCGGGTATTGATCCTGCTTTGATTGATGATGTGATTGTCGGTAATATATTGTCTGCAGGACTCGGGCAGAATGTAGCGCGCCAAATCTCCGTTTATGCCGGTGTGCCCGAGACGGTTACCGCGATGACCATCAATAAGTTGTGTGGTTCAGGCCTGAGGGCGGTAAGCATGGCAGCCCAGTTTATTATGCTTGGCGATGCCGATATCATCCTTGCCGGAGGTACGGAGAGCATGAGCAATGCGCCTTACCTGCTTCCAAAAGGTCGTTTCGGTTACCGCATGGGCGATGGGAAAATCATAGACTCCATGGTCCACGACGGGCTTACAGAGACCTTTAATAACTATCATATGGGGATGACTGCCGAGAATATAGCCAAACGCTGGAATATCAGCAGGGCTGAGCAGGATGAGTTCGCGCTTGGGAGCCAGTTGAAGGCAGAAGCCGCGCAGAAAGCCGGAAAGTTTGCGGATGAGATTGTGAAGGTGATGATTCCCCAGCGCAAAGGCGAGCCTGTGGTGGTGGATACCGATGAATATCCCAGGCATGGCACAACCCTGGAGAAACTTGCCAAACTGCCTCCGGCTTTTGACAAGGCCGGCACTGTAACTGCGGGAAATGCGTCGGGCATCAACGATGGGGCAGCTATGCTCGTAGTCATGTCGAAGCAGAAAGCCGATGAACTTGGGGTTAAACCACTGGTTACCATACGGTCGTATGCTTCGGTGGCGCTCGATCCCACCATCATGGGATACGGCCCCGTGCCCGCCTCGCGCAAAGCGCTCGAGAAGGCCGGCTTCACCGTTGATCAGCTTGACCTTGTGGAAGCCAATGAAGCATTCGCTTCCCAGTCGATTGCGGTAGTCCGCGATCTGGGCCTAAATCCTGAAATAGCAAATGTAAATGGGGGCGCCATTGCGTTGGGCCATCCCATCGGTGCTTCCGGCGCCCGGATACTCACAACGCTGATCTATGAAATGAAAAGGAGGAATGCCCGGACCGGTCTTGCAACCCTCTGCATAGGCGGAGGTATGGGAACTTCTTTGATCGTTCAGCAATAAATAAGTTCTGGTAAATATTTCAATATTAATAAGATGAAAAGACTTGAAAATAAAGTAGCCATCATCACCGGAGGCGCCGATGGAATAGGCAAAGCCACCGCCATCCGTTTTGCTGAAGAAGGGGCTGTTGCCGTTATCTGGGACCTCAACGCTGAAAAAGGGATGCTGCTGGCGGAGGAAATCAGAAAAACGGGCGGTCAGGCTGAGTTTTTCGAAGTAAATACTGCCGATTACGGGCAAATTGAGAAAGCGGCAGCAGGCGTAGCCGGAAAATACGGTAAAATAGATATCCTCATCAACAATGCCGGCATCACCCGCGATGCATCCATGAAAAAGATGAGCGTAGAACAATGGCAGCAGGTAATCGATGTAAACCTCAGCGGCGTTTTCTATTGCACCAAAGCCGTTTCCCCTTACATGGTCGACAAAGGTTACGGACGTATTCTGACTACCTCCTCGGTAGTGGCGCTTTATGGCAATTTCGGCCAGACAAATTACGTGGCCACCAAAGCCGGAGTGATCGGGATGACAAAAACATGGGCGCGGGAGTTCGGCCGTAAAGGCATCACCACCAATGCCGTTGCGCCCGGGTTTATCGCTACCGAAATGGTGGCGGCCATGCCCGAAAACGTGCTGGCTTCCATGCGCGAAAAGGTTCCTTCAGGTAGGCTGGGTAAGCCCGAAGAGATTGCATCGGCTTTCCTGTTTCTCGCCTCCGATGAGGCTGCCTATATCAACGGGGCCGTATTAAGCGTCGACGGGGGAATAACCATTTAACACGACTTGCCATGCGAAACGCAGTGATCCATTCCACCGGCGCTTACGTCCCCGAAAGGGTGGTGCCAAACAGCTATTTTGATGAACTGCTGGGCGAAAATGTCAGCGACTGGCTGGTTGAAAATGTACATATTCACGAGCGGCGCTGGGCTGCCGAAAACCAGTCGACGGCCGATTTGTGCATACCTGCTGCCCGGCAGGCCATGGAAAGGGGAGGAGTGAAACCGGAAGAGATCGACCTGTTGGTGATTTCAACCGATACGCCGGAGTTTATTTCTCCTTCTACGGCTTCGAAGGTCCAGTATGAACTGGGATTGGTGAATGCCGGTACCTTTGATATCAATACCGCATGTGCGGGATTTGTGACCGCCCTGGATATCGGCGCCAAGTACATCAGGGCAGATGAACAATACCGGTATGTGATGGTTGTTGGCGCCTATGCTATGAGTAAGTACCTGAATCTTAAAGACAAAAAAACTGTCACCCTCTTTGCCGATGGTGCCGGAGTCGTAATTCTGAAAGCTGAGGAAACCACAGAACGGGGTTTTCTGGCCAGCGAATTGCTTACCCGGGGTCAGTATTACGGTTATATGGGTATTTATGCCGGCGGTACTTTTCAGCCGGTGAGCAGTCAGGTAATTGAAAAAGAAGATCATCTGCTGAAGTTTGTTCAGAAATTTCCCAAAGAGCTGAACCCTGAGATGTGGAGTGCCATGGCCACCGACCTTACCCGAAGGATAGGGGAAGCCCCCGGATCGGTGGATCATTATTTCCTCACGCAGATCAACATCAACAGCATCTGGGAAACCATGGACCGGCTTGGCGTGGAGCGTGAAAAAGCCCATACCATCATGCAGTATTACGGATATACAGGATCGGCCTGTATTCCCCTTGCCTTTGATGATGCCGTAACCAAAGGAAAAGTGAAGCGGGGGGACCTGCTGGTATTTATCGGCTCAGGAGGAGGGCTGGCCTTTGCTTCTGCAGCTTTCAGGTACTGAACAGACCTCATCAGTAATCTCTATGTAATGAAATTGCAACATTAACAACCAACACGGATATCAATTGGCAACATCAGCACAGGTAACGGGCGCATGGATTCTGGTAATCCTCTATATGGGGGTCATCCTCTTTTTTGTGATCCGCGGGGCGCTTAAGATCAAAAGCATATCGGATTACGCGGTCGGGAATATTATGTTTTCACCTGCCGCCGTGGCGCTTTCGCTGGCTGCCAGTATGACCAGTGCCGCCACATTCGTCATCAACCCGGGCTTTATCGCCAATTTCGGGATCAGCGGGGTAATCTCCTACGGCATTGTCCTGCCCCTGGCTTCCATGCTTTCACTGGCCGTGCTTACCAAAAGTTTCAGGAAGTACGGGCAATCGGTGAAAGCCCTTACCCTGGCCCAGTGGATAGGCGACAGGTATAAAAGCAGGAATTATGCATTGTTTATGGGATTTCTGGCCCTGCTGCTGCTGACCTTTATCGTGCTTATAGCCGTGGCGATCACCCAGGTGCTTTCGAAGGCCCTGAATGCGGATCCGGTAATCGTGCTGGTTTGCATAACCGTATTTATCTTTGGTTATATGATGTTCGGCGGGGCCAACAGCATGGTTTACACCAACACCATACAGGCGGTCATCATGCTGGTAGTGGCGGTAATTCTGCTTACTTCGGGTTATGAACACTTCAGCCGGGGCATCGGCCAAATGATGCAGAAACTTGCTGCCATCGATCCGGTGCTTGTAAGTCCGGTAAATGCGGGCAGCCCTTTATTCCGCGATTTCTTCGAGATTATCTTTGCCCAGGTGGTGGTTGGTATCGCCATCGTGGTTCAGCCGCATATCATCACCAAATCGCTGCTGCTGAAACGCGAAAGTGACGTCAACAAATTTCTGGTGATTGCCATCGCGGCCGAACTGCTGTTCTTTCTTGTGGTTGTTACCGGACTTTATGCCAGGCTTTCATTTCCCGATCTTACCATGGGCGGGGTTCCCCTGAAAAACGACGGCATTATTCCCGCTTATGTCATGCATGTATTTTCGAACGGTACGGTTGCCGTAGTTGTCGGGCTGGTAGTCGTGCTGGGGCTGCTGTCTGCCGGAATTTCCACCCTCGAAGGACTGATCCAATCCGTGTCAACCACCATAACTTCAGATATTATCAAACCACTTGCTGGAAGCCGATTGAAATCGGACAAATCGCTGATCTCACTGAATAAAATTGTGATTGCACTCATGGCCGTTGTTACAATATGGTTGTCATACAGCCAGATTACCGCACCTAAACTGAGTGTGGGCATTTTTGCCCAGAACGGGGTATATGCCTATTTCGCTTCCGCTTTTGTTCCTGTGATTTTCGGCATTTACTACAAAAAGATGAAAGCATCGGTCGCCTTTGCCGGCTCACTGATCGCCTTTGGCGTGCATTTTGCTGTCTATTACTTCATGCCGTTTCTAGTGACATCTTATGGGATGACTTTCGGCTTTTTTACAAAATATCTCGAAGGGCCGGTCCGGAATCCGGCCATTGCCTGCGCATCCGCCGTGATAATTTCAACCTTTGCTGTGCTTATAATGTTATTGTTTGACGGAAAATCTCCAAATACCACGAAGGCATGATTACAAACGACTGGGCCTTGCAATGGGCAAAATACAGTGCCGGCAAAGTGGCTGTGGAAGAATTTGAATCCGGCCGCAGCCTGACATTTTTAATGCTTAACCAGCTGTCTGTCAAATATGTAAATTACCTTACCGCTGAGTTTGCTTTAAAAAAGGGCGACCGCATTGCCATCCTTGCCGAGAACTGCCTGGAATATGTAATTCTGCTTTCCGTTGCCCAGAAAACCGGGATTATTCTGGTTCCCCTCAACTACCGGCTAACACCGCGGGAGATAGATTTTCTGATTCACGACAGCGATCCCGACGTGTTGATCGTAGAACCGAAATTCAGGGATAAGATCAAAGACATTCCCTCCACCGCGCAGGTGAGTCATCTGCTCGATCTTGCCGTATTGCAGCAGAAGACCGGATTGTTCAGCAGTGAACCGTTTATTGATCACCCTCAGCAGTATCAGCAAGTTACCACCCATGACGACCCGGCATTGATCATCTACACCAGCGGTACAACAGCCTTTCCGAAAGGATCGGTTTACACCCACGGCATGATGTTCTGGAACAGCCTCAATACCCAGCTACGCCTCGACATCACTTCTGCCGACCGCTCGGTAAACCTGGCGCCGCCTTTCCATACCGGCAACTGGAATGTGCTGCTGACCCCTTTTCTGCATCACGGGGCTTACACGCTTATTATGAAAAGTTTTGATGCAGATAAGGTGCTCGAAGCACTTGAAAAATATAATCTTACAATATTCTGGGCGGTGCCGACCATGCTGAAGATGATGTCGGATTCGCCCTTGTTCGACCGTGCAGACCTGAGCAGGATAAGGTATTTCGTAGTTGGCGGCGAAGCCATGCCTGTGCCCCTGATCGGGCAATGGCATGCCAAGGGTGTGCCTATCCGGCAGGGATACGGGCTGACCGAAGTGGGACCCAACGTTACTTCCCTCAACCATCAGGATGCCATCCGCAAAGCCGGCTCCATCGGGAAGGAAAATTTTTACTATCAGGCGAAACTTGTGAACGATTCTGGCGATGAAGTGGCCCCCGGAGAACTGGGAGAACTGGTCCTCAGCGGGCCCACCGTTACGCCCGGTTACTGGCGGAATCCTGAAGCCACCGCCGCAACCATCAGGGATGGCTGGTTTCATACCGGTGATATTATGCGCCGCGATGAAGAAGGCTTTCTGTTTGTGGTGGACAGGATCAAGAATATGTACATCTCAGGGGCCGAAAATGTGTATCCCGCAGAGGTGGAATTCCTGCTCCGCAGCCATCCCGGCATTGATTCAGTGGCTATCATCGGAGTGCCCGATGAAAAATGGGGGGAATCAGGCATGGCTTTCGTGGTGATCAGGGAAGGGTTCTCAGTGACAAAAGAGGATGTCCTTGCATACTGCGAGGGCAAACTGGCAAAATATAAAATTCCGAAACACGTTCATTTTCTGGATGAATTACCCAGGAACGATGCCGGAAAAATTGACCGGCAGCAACTGCGGATAATATCAACATTAAATCAATAATCACATCCATTCATTGTTAAACCAACCTAAAATTCAAACAAAATGAAAAACAAACAATTGAGCGTACTTGCCTTAATGCTTGGCATGATCATGAGTGCTGTTTCCTTTACCGCCTGCGATAAAGATGATGACAAGGGCGATCCGCCCACTATTGCGGCCTTCGCGGTAGCCAACGACAATAAAACAGCCACCGTCGTCTTCAGCGAAGCGGTTTACAAATCAGATAACCAGACCGGTAACCTCGACAAGGCTGCATTCTCTGTAACCATTGCAGGTGGTACCGCGACCCTGGCGGATTTTACCGTTACCCACACCGCCGGAACCAATGAAGTGGTCCTGACGCTTGATATCAACGGCGTGGCCAACGGCAGCGAAGTGGTGACCGTTAAGCCTTCGGGCGCCAATGCAATTTTCAATGCCAAAGGCGCTGCCATGGATGCAGCACAGAGCAGGACTGCAAATCTGAACGATATCGGAATCATCGGCAAATGGCAGTCATCAGGTGTCAACCTGGCTCCGTTGCTTGTTGCTTTCGGCGTTGATTCGCTTTATGCCCACTTCAGGGGAGACAATACCTACACCGTTGAGTCGTTTACCGCCGACGGATCCAAAACTACCCTGACCGGCACCTTTACCCAGCAGCGTTCATCGGTTACCGGCATCTGGGACATCACCGTAAGCCAGTCATCACCCACCGCGCTGATCAGTGTTGGTATTTTCCAGGTAATGGATCAGGACCCCCAGATGATGAAATATGAGATTGCCCAGACTGAGCCCGCCGTGGTCGGAGTTACGCCTCCCACGGCTGCCGCCGGTTTTGGCAGCACCAGCTCCGGCGCATACGGGGTAATGAATGTGCAGACATACGTGAAGATAGACTAATCCTGTTTTTCACAGAAAGGTTCAGGCCCGGGTCGCTCAACTTTACCGGAAGGCATTACCGGGCCTGCCTTTTTTAATATTTGATAATATCCTGCCAGATATGAAGAAAATTTACCTTTCATTATGCATGTTGGGGCTTGCCGCCCTCACATTTCAGGCTGGTGCACAATCCGCCCTGATCGATTACCAGACATCCGCTGTGCCCCGGAAAGCAAACAGGGAATTTCAGTTCCTGGCATTTTATATCAATCAGGGCGTTACTTCCAATTATTATCCCACCAGCGAATTTCTCAAAGGCCAGGTTGTGGGCAGGCTGTTCGGACGAAACACCAGCACCACCTCTGATACCAACCAGACCTATTACGTTGAACAGCGGCTGATCCCTTTCTTTATCTATCAGCCCAACCTCTTCAACGGCAAAGCCATCCTCAGGGCTTCCTTTGAAATTGACTGGACCTGGGGCGATGCATCCTACGGAACCGGCGGAAATATCGGGGGCGGTATTTCGGGGGACCAGGTGAATATACAGACCCAGAATATCGAGTTGGAACTGATCCCCTGGAAGGGCTATGCCATCAATATGGGCCTGATGCGCATGTTCGATTCCCCGTATAATCCTTACCGGACGCTGGCTGATAAAATGCTGACCACCGGTTATCGTCTTGCCTATTGGGGCACTGACGCCGTGGGTGTTTCCATCCGCCGTGATATGGATTTTTCTCGCTGGAAAGCGGGATTTTACAAGCTTTATGAAAACGATATCCAGCTCGATGACGATGTGAATATGTTTGAAGCCATGTACGAAAGGCAGGTGAGCAGGCTATGGAAAGCAGGGGTATCAGCCAATTATGCACGCGACCGCAGCGAAGGCAAAGGCGGCGTTTCCATACTCGGGCAGGGATTGAACAGCATGCTGGCACAATACAACGGAACTTTCCAGTTCAGGTTTGGAAGCAATCCTTACAAGGCCGATATCTTCTGGCTTGGCGGCTTCTTCGGGCGCAACCAGGACTTTATGATGGACCGGTGGCAGGTTACCGGATTCTTTAACTACAACCTCGGTAAGGCCGATGTGAAAAAGAACGGAAGCTGGGAAAAAGGTGCTGACATTTCCGGTTTCGGCGCCAATCTCAAAACCGCTTACCGTTACGGACAAACTACCGACGATCAGGTGAAGCTCGACCTGATTTATACAACAGGCGATAAAAACGGCCTGGACGATAAGAAATATTCAGGGGTCATGACCGCCAATACCTGGGGCGCACCCGGGGCCATTTTTATCAGCAGCGGTGCCTATATCCTCTTCCCGCATGCCAATGTGGTCAACCGCTACACGCCGGCTGTGGCCGATATCTCAAATATGGGATACGGTCTGGCGGGAGGAACCCTGGTGGCATCCAGAGGCATTATTCCCAATAAGCTGGTCGCCAAGGCAGGAGCCGCCCTGGCATTCAGCAATGCAAAACCCCTGCTGGGCGGTTACCACCTTGGAACCGAAGCCAATGCCGCCCTCATTTACAACCTGGGCACCTATATGAGCCTGGAACTCCACGGCGCTTATATGTGGCTGGGCGATTTCTACGAAAGCAGCGATGATGCCTATGGCTCACCCGTGAATGGCAGTTTCCCTTCAGGCACAAGACCCTATAACCCATTTACAGCCTTTGTGGTATTTAAATGGCTGATGTTCTGACAGCCTGTCAATAAGTGTGTTAAACTGAAAATGCGATAACATGAAAAATATACACAAACTGCTTTTCGCGATGGCCGTAATGCTGATTTCCGGACAGGTCAGCCTGCAGGGGCAGACGTCCGGCGGGTTTCTCAGACCCTATGCTGAACTTGAACCTTTGAAACAGATGGATGATCTGAAATATCCCTATGCCGTAAAAAAAGTAACCCTGCCGTCGGGCCCGGAGATCGCTTACGTGGATGAAGGCAAAGGGGAGAAGGTGATCATATTTATCCACGGACTGGGGAGTTACCTGCCCGCCTGGACCAAAAACATCGAAGGACTGAAATCCGGCTACCGTTGCATCGCCATCGACCTTCCGGGTTACGGCAAATCATCGAAGCAGCCGCATAGCGGTAAGATGAGCTATTATGCTGAGGTAGTAAAGGAATTTGCCGGAGAACTCGGCCTTGAAAAGGTCATTCTGGCAGGTCATTCCATGGGCGGACAGATTGCCATGGTGGCTGCCCTGAATTATCCCGGAATGGTTGAAGGTCTTATCCTTATTGCCCCGGCGGGATTCGAAAGGTTTACCGAAGGGCAGAAGCAATGGTTCAGGAATGTGATGACCTCCGAAGGGGTGAAAAATACTTCCGCCGAAGATATACAGACCAACCTGGCCGTAAACTTCTACAATATGCCCGCCGATGCGGAATTTATGATAACCGACCGCATTGCCATGCGCGGTGCCGCTGATTTTGACCACTATTGTTATGCCGTAGTGCAATCGGTCAACGGGATGGTGGATGAACCCGTGATTGAGGTGCTGAACAAAATCACCCAGCCGGCACTTATTATCTTCGGCGAAAACGACAACCTGATCCCCAACCGCTTCCTGAACCCCGGAAAGACCGCCGGAATTGCCGCTTACGGCCATAAAGCCATCAGGGGGAGCCGGTTGCTGATGGTAAAGAAAGCAGGTCACTTTGTACAATACGAAAAATCTGGCGAAGTGAACGATGGTATCAGGGAATTTCTGAAATAGTTGGTTGATTAATGGAGTGTGAAAAGCCGGGAGGGATTCCGGCTTTTTACATAACCGCTAAAAATGGATGAATCAATACCTGCAATAGGGCTGAAAAGAGCGTGACATGTATGGTAGGTTCGCGGATTAAGCAGGTGTAATCTGGCGGTAAAGCGGTTTGGCAGTTAAATCAGATTTGCGGTGGCTATACTGAATAACAAAGTGGTTTGGAAGTAAAAAGCCTGTGGCAAAATCCGGGTATTTGAAAAGTTGTTATATTTGAGGTGAGCAAGCGCAAAGTAATTCTGCTCCAAAAAGGGTGAGGGTAATTCGGATATATATACTATTGTGCAGGTATTCAATCGTTGTACACCATTTTAAAAAAATGCCGCTCATAATGATAAATACTGGATTAAAGATAGGAGGAATATACAAAACAGAGTTTGATAATAGACTTTTTAGGATTATCGGATTGGATGATTCTGAAGTTTTTTATGATTGTCAATGGTCTGATAATAACTGGACTTTTTCAGGCAATTTTAAAGGCAAATCAATTTTCTATCGAATGTCAGTTGACCAATTTGCGTTAAAATCTGATTTAATAGAGATTAAAGAATTAACAGATATTGAATTTAAATATTTTCGACCTGATTTGCCTATGCGATTTGGTCGAGTAAAAGATATTAACTGGAATTCGATTGATTCAAATGGACTAAAGTTTATCGATTCTTTTTTTAATGGAGCAAAAATCGGCACAGACAGGATTATACTTGTTCCTTATGATCCAAAAGGAGCATTACAAAAAGGAGTCGCAATTGATTCCGACAGCGAATTGACTATTTTTGAGATTATAAAAAAAGCAATGATAATTCAGTCAGATTTCAATAAAGCGGAAAATAAAGGGATTGGATTTTATAGACTGGGTTATGAAAAAGGATTACCATGATATTCGATTGGTGAATTTCTTGATAAAGCTGGGATTATGAAAGAATGAAAATTAAAAAACGGTGTACAATAAATAGGAATATGAGCAGTCTGCAATTCCGATAGCCTTTAGATTTTCAAGAATTTTTGTTGTGAATAATTCCTGTATAACGGAAAGAATCGTATTTTTGATCAAGCTATCCTGCGTATGCGGGATTTAGTTCAACTCATGGTATAGTGTATGCGGGTTTCAGAGGTTTACGGGCGTTTGTGGCTCGTAAAAAAAGTCGGTGTAAACTGATAGGAAATCGCTTCGTATTCCCGCACGACACCATACCATCAACCGTTTCAGAAAATCAAAACACACTGGTCAGCGCACATGAAAAATATTAACTCAATTTAAAATTTTGAATTTTGAAATTAAAACATATTCTAATCATTCTTTCTTTTTTTTGTTATCTATCGACAAATGCTCAATGGCAAAAAGTTAGTCAGGTTAATTATTCAGGGTGTGGATGGGATTTAGGGATAGGTTTTTATCCAGGTAATAATTCTTTTGATTTTGTAAACAATAGAATTGGTTATATAACTGTGACTGAAAGTTGTGGCGGACCAGGTACTTATGATCCGACATATCTTTTAAAAAGTTCAGATTGGGGAGCTAGCTGGGAACATATTTATACAACAGGACAAAATTGTTGTCAGTATAGCAGATTGGTTTTTTCATTTTATGAAGTAGATAATGCTTATTTACTTGAATGTAATGATGGTATGTGCAGGGGGATAGATTATTCCGGGAATAACATTGGTATATCTACTGAACCACCACTTTTTATCATGAGTATAAGTGAAGATAGTTTATTGTTAATTGATTGGATTAATCATGGTGATCATTATGATCAGGGAATAGTTTATTTTAACCCAATGGACGAATCTTTTAACGAAATAATAATTACAAATGAATATCATTTGGTTTATCAGGAATATTACCAAAATCTGGGTCCTGTAGTTAATGGAATTTATTTTGATGAAAATATCGGCGTTGTCACAGCAAATAAAAACGATAGCCTGTTAATTTTTTGGTCTGACAGGAATTGGCAAAATTGGCAATACCTAAAACTTTCAAAAAATATTGATGTTCAGGATATTCATTTTATAAATGATTCAATTGGATTTATAATTGACAATGATTCATGTCTCTATAAAACCATTGATAGATGTGAAAATTGGGAATGTATTAATTTGCCAACCAATGAAACGCTTCGAGCTGCTGAGTTTAGGAATAATGTTGGATATGTCATTGGCAATAATGGTACTTTAATCGAATCAAATGACATGGGGAGTTCCTGGCATGAAATTGATTTACCAACAAATAAAAATTTAATTGAAATTTCGATTGCCAGCGATTCTGTTATCTATGTGTTAGATAGTGATTTAAATATATACTGCAACAATCGGCTAACTGGTTTATCTGAATTTGAAAAGCATAGTGACCACAACATTCATATTTATCCCGTGCCGACAAGCGATAAAATAATTGTTGAATCAACCGATTTGGGAAAGATAGGTGCTCTAAACATCTTTAATTTTAATGGTGAATTGTTATACAATTTAGAAAATGTAAATAGTACTCAGATTGAATTGGAACTAAATGCACTAAGCAATGGCATGTATTTTATAATGGTTAATATTGAAAATAGGACTTATTATAAAAAAATAATAAAAGATTAGTGATTTAACATCAACATTAAGGTCACATAAGCTACAAAGGCTAAACGCTAGCGGTCGCATGGTAATACGGAGAAAGATTGTTCATTTATTGAGAAATTATGCTGGCGGAAAGAGATATTTTCAAAACTGCCCGCCAGCGTTTGGCTTAGTCGCGAGCCGCAAGCGACAGCGCGATGGACAATGGAACAGAATATTGAAGTAAAACAAAGAAAGAAATCAAATGCAGAAAAAGTCTTTAGTGGTAATTAACCTTCAAAATGACATTACCAAAAATTACAAAGAAATCATTGACAATGTTAACCGGTCAATAGATTGGGCGGTAGAAAATGAAATACCCGTCGTTTACATAAAGCATTATAACTTATCTGCCGGCACAAGGACGTTCAAACCTGATACCCGCGGGGCTGAATTGGTTCCGGATATGAAGATAGTTTCCAATAATATTTTTGAAAAATCCAAAGGCAACGCGCTTACCAGCGAAAATTTCGCAGACTTTATAAGTAAAAATGGAATAAACGAATTTTATATAACGGGAGCAGACGCCATTGCCTGTGTGAAATCAACCGTATTTAACATGTGCAGGGAAAACTTCAAAGTTACAGTTATATCAGATGGTATTACGAGTTATGATAAAAGGAAAATTGACGAAATGCTGAAATATTACGAAAAAAATGGTTGTAAAATAATTACAATGAATGAGTTGCTGAATTCTGAATAAAATTGCCGCCGGTTAACATTTCAGCCTTAACCGCAGTCGCTGCAAAAAGTAAATTCCGGCCTACCTTATTTTTCGGGACTAAAAATGGTTTATGTAATTGTTAATGAAATACATAGCCTGTCTTGATATTAAGACAATAAATCAAAACAAGCTTTTCTTATTCCAGAAAATGCAAGGTCTCATGCGGATTTTGGGTGGCTGACTGAACTGACTTTCATCAGAGAAAAGGAGTATTCATGAATTTTAGTCTTAAAGTTTTCCCGGCCATTCTTTTTTTGCTGTTTGCATATCCGGTATTCCGTATCATGGTCCGGCGTGATTAACATAACCGGGGCCGGCTCAGCGCGTATTCATCGGGCTTTCAGTTGTTTGGTAAAAGAGAACGATCAGTTGAACCGGCCGTGGAGCTTTGCTCAGGATTCCTGATCCTGGCCGGGTTTAATTACTGTCTCCTGTTTCATTTAATCAGGAAGCAATGGAATTGCCATGTCAGAATGAACATGATTCATGAAAATGGGTTATTTCTGACATTTTCAGGTACAGGCGTGTTATTTCCGTTTCAGGTCCCGATAAATTGATCAAATGGTTTACGAAATCGGGTATTGCCGAAGCAGACATAATCATCCTTGGCAGGGGAGGTGCAGAATTCCTGGAATTTCCACAATTTGCCGGCCCGGTATAACATCCTGAAAAACAGGCTTTGAAATCCGCCCGGATGTAGAATCATGAAAAATCAACAATCTGAATAAATCACTTCACATGAAAATTGGAACCTTCTTTTTACTTCTATTTCTTCTCTCTGCTTCAATCGTACCGGCGCAGGAACCGGATACGCTGTCGGTTTACTCGGAGGCATTCGGTGAGCAAAGAACCGTTTACATCCACAAGCCCGGTTTTTACAAGTACAAATCCGGTTCCGTTAAGCTTCCCGTGATTTTTTTACTTGATGGTCAGCATGAGTGGTTTATCAATCCCATACTCTCTGACATTAAGTATTTACAGTACACCCACGAAATCCCGAATGTACTGGTTGTGGTTATTCCGCATAAAAACCGGAACAATGAATGCGGGTTTTCCGGACTGCAACCGGGGATGCCTCTGGATATCTTTATCACGGAAGAACTCAGCCAGGCGTTGACGAAGTACAACCCGGGGGAAATCAGGATTATTGCCGGGCACTCATTTTCAGCCTCTTTCGCGCTATATTCCTGTTTCATGCATCCCGGCTTTTATACTGCCGTGATGGCACACACGCCACTCCATGAACTGGAATCGCTGGTAGAGGCTCTCGGAAAAACCGGCCAGGCTGATAAAGACAGGATCTGCATCAGTACAGGCGGCATTGCCGGTGATAAGGATTACCATCACCGAAAAAAGTATGATCAGTTGAAAAGCAGTTATCCTGATTTCTTTAATGACATTATTACCTTCGAAGCTGATTATTCCGCGCACAACGCTGTACCCATCGTGGCAACACCGGTATTTTTAACCCGGATCTTCGAAAAATTCAGGGGCAGGTATGCCGGAATCGCGAAGACAAATGATGAGTACAAGCTGATTAATGTTCCGGAACCGGCTGAAGCGGAGAGAGAAAAAGTGCTCGAAGCCTCGCTTATCGGCGATTACTTTTATCCGCCCGAGATCGCGGAAATCAACGGCATAGCCTCCCGCTACGTTTATAACGGCTATAACAGTCAGGCGCTTGAAATTTACCGGATGGGCATAACATACTATCCGGATTATTATGAGTTTTATCTCTCACTTTACGAACTGACATACGGGCAGGATAGTGAACAAGCCCGGGAGTACCTGAACCGGGCGGAATATCTTTTAAGAACCGTTGAAGCCGGATGGGATGGCACAAATGCCCTGCTTGATGAGATCAGGGCAGAAAGAATCAGGCACGGATGGGAGTGATCTGGCCGCCTGATAACCCCCGGCTTGAGCCGGGGGTTATCAGGCGCTGACAAACACAGGGGTTTTAGCCCAAAACGCGTCAAAAGTATATTCTTAACCCGGCATAAGCAATACCGGTAAGCCCGGAAGTCTCCCTGATTTGACTTCTCCCGGCTTTTCGGCTAAAGCCGGTTGGTTCGGGGATCTGCATTTTCACCGTGCAGAAGGCCGGCGTAAAGCAAGCAGCATTTTCTGACTTCTCATAGGAAATCCGATGTCTGAATCCGGCCTTCGGCTTAATAAACGCAAGCAAAGATTACCTATGTCCTGAGTCTCTGAAGATACTCAATTCCGGTTTATAGGGTTATATTTGTGTAACTTGAAATTGATAAAATTGACATTGTTTGTCGGACACTAAAATCGAAGTGCATGAAAAAGCTTTTGACTTATGCCCTGCTTGCCCTTATATTCGCGGCTTGTAAGCAAGGATTAATAAAAATCAACGATATGACAGACCCATCAGCTCAAAACGGCAGCAATGCTGCAATCAACGATACCACACCCAAAGTTACCGGCATAGGTGGAATTTTCTTTTTCTCTGAGAATGTTGAAGAGACCAAAGCCTGGTATGCGAAAAACCTGGGACTGGCAATGAATGACTGGGGCTCGGGTTTCGAGTTCCGCAATGCCAACCGTCCGGAAGAAATCAACTACCTGCAGTGGAGCCCCTTTAAGCAGGGGAGCAGTTATTTTGAGCCGTCCAAAAAAGAGTTCATGATCAATTACCGGGTGCAGAACATCGAAGGACTGGTGGAAAAACTCCGGCAAAACGGCGTCACCATTCTCGATACCATAGAAACCTATGATTACGGCAGGTTTGTCCATATTATGGATGCCGACGGGAACAAACTGGAGCTGTGGGAGCCGGTCGACAGCGTTTTTACCGCCATGGGCCTGCCAACTACCAAATGATACGGGCCCCGGTAAACCGGTGCCTGAACAATTGGTAAACGCGTTGGTTTTATTAATCTGCGCCTGATATTTCCTTTCAAATAATTCAATCATGGAATACTACGAACAATGGGCGGAGGAGCTTTCGTTGCTGGCATCCGTCATTGCAAAAGCCCCGCTCGAAAAAACCATTAAGTGGGGATCTGAAGTATTTACCTTTAACGGAAAGAATGTAATCAGCTACGGCGGTTTCAAAAATTTCTTCGGACTCTGGTTTTACAATGGCGTATTCCTTAAAGATAAATACGGGGTACTGATTGCCGCTTCCGAAGGGAAAACCAAATCGCTGCGGCAGTGGCGTTTCACCTCCCTGGCAGAAGTGGATGAAAAAAAGATCCTTGAATATATTTATGAGGCCATTGAAGTGGAAAAGAAAGGGCTGAAAATAAAGCCTGAGAAATTTAAGGTGATGGCGCCGCCTCCGCTACTTGCCGGAGCCCTCAAAGCCGATGGATATCTGCAGGCAGCATTCAGTAAGCTAAGCCCGGGAAAGCAGAAGGAATACATCCTTTATCTGGAAGAACCAAAGCAGGAAACCACCAAAGTCAGCCGGTTGGAGAAAATAATCCCGATGATTATTCAGGGTGTAGGTTTGCATGACAAATACAAAAAATAGGGGCATCCGAAACCCCTTGCCTTGCAGATTGTTATTAACCTTATTGTACAACTGATTTCCGGAACATGAACGATTTTATATACCCCTGCCTTTGGTTTAACAACAATGCGAGGGAAGCCGCTGGTTATTACAAGGATGTTTTTGAGGATGTGAACATCCTCTCAGAAAATCCGCTGGTGCTGATGTTTGAGATTTACGGAGTGAAATTTATGGGCCTGAACGGTGGGGAGATGTTCCGGCCCAATCCGGCCGTCTCTTATTTCGTTTATTGTGGTGGCGACGACGCGAGGATTGAGCGTCTTTACGCGAAACTCAGCAAGGACGGACGGGTGATGATGCCCCTGGAAAAATATGACTGGAGCGCGAAATATGCCTGGGTGGAGGACAGGTTTGGCATCAGCTGGCAGCTGGATATCGACGCCATCAACAATCCGCAGAAAATTGTTCCAGCCCTGCTTTTTGCCAATGATAAAAGGGCGCTGCTGGGTGAAGCATTAAGTTATTATACTTCCATATTTAATGACAGCAGGCACATCGTAAGTTTTCCGATTCCTCCAGGGAGCAGTATGCCAGATGGTGCCCTTATGTTTACCCAGTTCAGGCTGAGAGATTTAATATTCAACGCCTTAAGCGGAGGGGAACCGGAGCATGAATTTGATTTCTGCGAGGGCAATTCTTTCGTGATTGAATGTGAAACCCAGGGCGAAATTGACCATTACTGGAACAGTTTTTCTGAAGAAGGCAGGGAAAGTATGTGTGGTTGGGTTCAGGATAAATATGGCGTCTGGTGGCAGGTGATTCCCTCTATCCTCGAATCCCTTATTATAGATTCTGGTAAAGGCCAGCAGGTAGGGGAGGCCTTGCGCCAAATGAAAAAGATTGAACTGGATGTCCTGAAAAATGCCGCACAATAAAAACCATCATTATGAAAAATCTGAAAATTGAAATCAAGTGGGCCATTATTTTTTCGCTGATGTCCCTGCTCTGGATGCTGCTGGAGAAAGTGTCCGGACTTCACGGCAGGTATATCGACTATCATCTCTATCTCACCAACCTGTTTGCCATCCCCGCCATCATTGTGATGGTGATGGCGCTGAAGGATAAAAAGAAGAACTTCTACGACGGACGTATGACCTACCTGCAGGGGCTGGTTTCGGGCATTATTATTTCTGCGATGATCGCGCTGATCAGTCTGCTCACACAATGGATCACATCCTATGTAATCACACCTGAATATTTCCCGAATGTCATCAAGCGATCGGTGGAAATTGGCTATTACAAGTCCATTGTCGAAGCTGAAGCCCATTTCAATTACCCGAACTACGCCAGACAGGGAGCCATCGGGGCGTTGATAATGGGGGCTGTAACCACCGCCATTGCGATGATTTTCATTTTTACACGGAACAGGAAAAATATCTTATCGTAGCGACCTGAACAGCCTTTACTGAAATCATTCTCCTGACTTAAGGAAGCGGTTTACCTGATGGTTGAGGGTCAATTCCGAACTTCGTCTCCTGAAGTTGGCCGGTTAATTGTCCGGTTATAATACATATTGACCGCAAATCCGGACACTGCCGTTCCATCTTCCATTTTATTCTACTCATTTTCAGTGGCTTAATTTGGCATGGTTTTTATAACAGCTGAGTTGTAATGCTTTCATAATCATCTGAAACGCTCGGGCAATGCAGCATTTCTTCAGGCACACTTTCAGGCTCTATATCCGGAATCCTTTTTATACCATTATCAACGTAACAGGGCTTGCCATTGGCCTGGCAGCGGGAATTGCAATACTGGCCTATATTTACGGTGAGCTGAGTTTCGACAGGTTTCACATTAACCGGCATGATATTTACCGGGTGAATATGACTGCCGTCAGTCCTGACGGGTCATTCGGTTCCTATACTATTCCTGCTGCCGTTGGCCCCTCACTTAAGGAGCAGTTCCCAGGGATCATATCGGTTACGCGGACAACCCAACCTCAGCAGTTTTTTTTCGAAACCGGTGGAAAAATCACTGAAATTGCTAAGGTCTGTTATGCTGATTCCGGGTTTTTCAGGGACTTCTCATTTGTGCTGGAGGAAGGAGATATTGCCACGGCGCTTTCCGGAATTTACAGCGTCGTACTTTCCCGCTCAGCCGCCCGCACCCTGTTCGGCGATGCTCCTGCCATGGGTAAAGTATTGAAAATGAACAACAGGGATCAGTTTACAGTAACCGGAATAGCCGGGGATCCACCTTATAACTCATCTTTACAGTTCGATGCCCTGATTTCGTTTTCAACATTGTATCAGGATAAGTCTTTGTATATGGACTGGAACGGTGGTAACCAATACATCACTTTTATCAGGACGCAACCCGGCTATCTGATTGCGGGCCTTGAATCGGCCCTGCCCGCATTCCTTGAAGAGAAGATCAACAGAAGCATCAGGGATTCGGGATGGAAGTATGAGCTCGGTTTTGAGCCGCTCAGCAACATCCATCTTCGTTCTCTTGTAGACGATGGAAGCGGTGGTAACCTCAGTGATATCAGGATATTTTCAGGCATCGCCCTGCTGATCCTGCTGATTGCCTGTTTTAATTTTACCAGTCTGGCGACTGCCCGGGCCATGATCCGGAACAGGGAAACGGGCATCCGCAAAGTGGCAGGGGCTTCGCGTCGCATGCTTATCAGGCAGTTTATGGGCGAAGCGCTGGTGCTAAGTTTTACAGCTTTGCTGCTCGCGCTTTTTATCATTGAACTGATCCGCCCCTGGTATTCGGCCGTTACAGGTAATCCACTCTCTCTTTACGCGGCAGGTGGCATTCCGCTGATGCTTATGATTGTGCTGCTTGTGGTGCTCACCGGAGTGCTTGCGGGTGCTTATCCAGCCTTTTACCTGGCATCCTTTCAGCCTGTAGATGTGCTCAAGGGAGGATCCGGTTCAGTAAAGGTCAGGGCAATGCTGCCCAAAGCGCTTGTTGTTATCCAGTTTGCCATATCCGCCGGACTTGTGGCCTCCCTCTTGCTGATGTTTGAACAGATTTCCTATATCAGCAGTTTCGACAAAGGATATCGCTCTGAGAATCTGCTTGTTTTGCATGTTTCAGACGAAAATGATAAAAACATGCCTGCTTATGCCGGCATTTCGCTGGGCGGACTGCCGTTTGTCGAAAGCTGGACGGCGGTTTCGGGTCCCCCGGGCGCAGGGGTTCCGGCCAACGGATACTTGCCGGATGGCAGGAACGAAGCCGTTATAATCAACGTGTTGGGCGTCGATTCAGGCTTTCTGAGAACAATGGGGATCGAAATGGTGTCGGGAAGGAATATTACATCGGGCACCGACAGCATGGTTTATCTGGTGAATGAAAGCTATGCAAGTCGCTATGGAGTAACACCTGACAAGATTCACTACATCAGGCGCAGTGGTAAACACCCTGTGATCGGTGTTGTGAAGGATTTTAACTTTTTCCCTGTTTATGCCGGAGTGGAGCCACTGATCCTGACTACCGATCCGGAAGAAGGCTTCAATGCCTTGCTGATCAGGGTGAATTCCGATCTGCAAACCGCCAGGGCAGGCCTTGAAAATGTATGGCAGCAGCACTTCCCGGGGGAACCTTTCGTTTGCTATCCACTGGATACTTATATTGCTGACACCTACAGACATATCAACCGCTTTGCGCAGTTGTTCTCCGGATTTACCATTCTGGCCATTGTTGTGGCTTGTATGGGATTGCTGGGCCTTTCGGCTGTTATTCTGCAGCAGCGGCGAAGGCAGTTCGGCATCCGGCGGATTCTGGGTGCATCACCCCTCAGCCTGACCATCAGGGAAACAGCGGGTTTCTCATTGCTGGTACTGACAGGAAATCTGCTTGCTATTGTCCCTGTATGGTTATTTATGTCAGGATGGCTTGCTGATTTTGCCTATCATATTAATATCACTGCCGGAACATTTATCCTTACAGCAGTGATCACCCTGCTGGTGGCTTTTCTCACCATCGCCTGGCAGTCCTGGTCGGCATCGAAGCTGAATCCGGTGGAAGTGATCAAATACGAATGATGGAAAAACATGTGTGACGCATTGTCTGATGCAGGAACAGGGATGAAACTTGGTTTGGCAAATGCATAACAGGCTTCAGATCAGCACATGCCCTGCTCAGAGAACATGCGGAGCAAACCCTTGTGTACCGGATATCCCGGGGAATAATTCAGCAGCCGGCGGGCCTTGCTGATGTCGGCATAGGTGATTTCTACATCGCCGGCCTGCATGGGCTTCCATTCGATGACAGCCTTCCTGCCCAATGTTTCCTCTATACCCCGCACCAGGTCGATCAGCGAAATGGTGTCGCTGTTGCCCAGGTTAAAGATCTCGTATCCCTTCAGATTGTTGGCGCAGGCAATGATGCCGGCAGTAATATCGCTGATGAAGGTGTAATCCCTGCGGGTGGTCCCGTCACCGAAGAGGGTAATGGGCTTGCCTTCGCTGATCTTTCGCCCGAACTGCTGAATAGCCATTTCGGGGCGCTGCCCGGGTCCGTAAACCGTGAAAAACCGCAGACAGTAAATGTTAAAATCGTAAAGATGATGATATGTGTAGCAAAGCAGTTCACCGGCCTTTTTGGTGGCGGCATAGGGCGAAATGGGGTTATCAACCGGATCGGTTTCGCTGAAGGGTACCTTCTTATTGTTTCCGTAAACCGACGAAGAGGAGGCAAAGAGCATGTCTTTGATGCCTGCCGCCCGCATGGCTTCGAGCAACACCAGCGTACCGGTTACGTTCACATCATAATAGAGTTCAGGCTGCTCAATCGAAGGTCGCACCCCGGCCCGGGCAGCCAGGTGAATCACCAGATCAGGCTTTTCTGCTTCGAATATTCCGGCAAGTGTTTCCCGGTGCCTGATGTCGCCTTCGTAAAGCTTAAAACCTTTATTTTCCTCAAGTCTGGCAACAGCCCTGCGCTTGATCACGGGATCGTAAAATGTATCGAAATTGTCAAGGCCTGATACTTTGTATCCTTGTTCCAGCATGGTGCGGGCAAGACTTGAACCGATAAATCCGGCGACACCGGTGATAAAAACATGTTTCATTTTCTAAACTGTTACTTCAGATTCTCCGGCAGATGTGCCGGCTTCAAGCTTGATTTTCAATGCCTTTTCATTCAGTGAAAAGTAAATCCCGCAAAGTGAAACCAGGGCGGTGATCACATAAAACAGCAGGCTGAGGGCGATGGATAAATGAATGTCGAGTTGCATAATTTCAGCGCCGAACAGAAACGTGATTTCCCGTGATCCGATGCCGCCTATGGTGATCGGTAGCGTAGCTATAATTGAGGAAACCAGAAAAAGAAAAAGATAGGCGAGAATTTGTTCCTGGTGATGGTTGGCCAGCAGGATCAGCCAGGCGGAGAGCAACTGGGCAAGCTGAACACCCACTGAATAAAGGTTTGTCAGGTGTATGCTTTTCCTGAAATCCTTGAAAAGCCAGTGAATGGATAGATAATATACGGCAATGGATAAGGGAATTGCTGCCATCGCCAGATATTTATAAAATACTGGTAAGGCCAGAAAGGGGACCATCAGCATGGCAAGCACGAACAGCGCCAGCACCCCGTTCACCCTGTCGAGCAAAACCGCCCAGAACAGCTTTTTTGCCCCTGTCCCGAACTTTTTATTGAGCAGGTAAATTTTATAACCGTCACCGCCAATGCCGCCGGGCAGGAAAAGGTTGTAATACATCCCGAGCAGGTATAGCCTCAGGTTGCTTTGTTCGGTGAGCCCGGCTCCGGTATTCCTGAAAAAGATGTTCAGGCGGTAAGATGAAAGCACTTTGGAGACTGCAAACAACAGGGTAGCGGCCAGCAGCCATCCATAATGCACATGTCTGAAGATCAGCGCAACTTCCCTGACGTCAATTTTGGTATACACATACCAGAGTGCGGCGACGGAAAGCGCGATTTTCAGGAATGCTTTAAGCGGTCGGGACATCTCAGGCTTCGAATGTGTGTACTTTGCGGATTTTATAAGGGCGTTTCTGCTGTGACTCGTAATAAGTTCGCATCAACAGCTCTGCCATAATTCCGATGGTAATTAGCTGAATGCCCGCGATCAGCATCAATATACCCAGTAAGAGCATTGGCTTTCCCCAGATATCGTGACCCAAAATCTTCTCAATAAGGAACCATCCGTTGATCAGTGAGCCCGCTATCAGAAATAGCAGTCCAATGCCTCCGAAAAGGTGCATGGGCTTGCCCATGTATTTCTTAAAAAACACCATCAGCATCAGATCGCTGACGACTTTAAACGTCCGGTTGATGCCATATTTAGATTTGCCGAACTCCCTTGCATGGTGCTTTACATCCACCTGGGTGATGGTAGCGCCTTCGAGGCTGGCCAGCACGGGAATAAAACGGTGCAACTCTCCGTAAAGCCCGATGTTTTTCGCCAGGTCGCTTTTAAATACTTTCAGGGTGCAACCATAGTCTTTGATGTAAACGCCGGTGCTTTTTCTGATGATGGCATTGGCGATTTTGCTGGGAATTTTCCTCAGAAACATCCCGTCCTGCCTGTTTTTCCTGACACCGGCCACCAGGTCCCAGTGTTCATCCTCCGCCAGTTTCAGCATCATGGGTATATCGCTGGGATCGTTCTGCAGGTCGCCGTCCATGGTAACCAGGTATTCTCCCTGCGCCTGTTCAATGCCGGCATAAAGAGCGGCGCTTTGCCCGAAGTTCTTCCTGAATTCCACCAGTACAACCCGGGGATCGTTCAGGGCAATGATTTCCTGCCGGGTGCGGTCGGTTGAGCCGTCATCCACGTAAATGATCTCGTATTCTATACCGGTTATGGATTCGTTGATCCACTTATTCAGCGGTCTGATATTGGGTTCCTCGTTGTAAACACAGATGATAATGGATAGCTTCGGATTGCTCATAGGGATTTCTTTAACAGGAAAAGCCTGGTTTCGTTCAGCTTGATGGTAAAGGTATGGATGATTTCATAACCGTCGAGCCGGTCTGCAAAAGTAGCCAGATTTTTTTCATCCGCGATGTAACAGTTTCCGGAATCATCGGTTTCCCATGTTCTTTTGATGATCTGCCGGCTTTCGCGGGCAATGTAAAAGGAGGCGTCGTGGTTAAAGGGTGTATCGCCAAGCACATAGGTGCTGCAGTCCTTTGCCAGCCGACCTGCCATAATTTCTCCCTGCCGGTAACCGGCATCAGGGTAGGAATTGATGCGGGCCTGAAGGTTAAACATACTGAAAGCAATACGCACCGTCAGCATCACGATAACCAGGAATAGCAAACGGAGTTGAACATGCTTCCGCATCAGCCAGGCCGCTGAACCCGCAATGATAAAAAGCAAAGGAATGATAAACCACACCCCCTGCAGTTGGTTTGTTTCGTTCCAGAATAGGTAATACAGCAGGGAGGCTGTTCCCAGCCAACCCAGCCCGACGATAATCATATCGGTAATCTTCTGCAGATTGCCCCTGATTTCCGATGAAAGAGTCCAGGCCTTTACCAGGATCACAAAGAGCAGGGGGAAAAGCATAAACAGGTAGCGCGGACGCATATCGGCCGAGATCCAGTAAATAATGATATTACTACAGAAAATCAGCAGGTTGAACATAATGAACTTGTCAGTATACAAGGTTTTCCGGATTTTTTTACTCAGCAGCAGCAGAAGCAGCAAGGTCCAGGGGGCAAATTCATAGATCATCTCAAAGGGAAAGGTAGCCAGATGGGCAAGCCAGCTGAAGAAAGTGCCTTGCTTATCGGAAATCCTGTTCGACTGATCGAAAAGGATTGAAAATACATCATCCAGTGTATTGGTCTGCAGGTAGGCATAATAATAGGTCCCTGTAATCAAAACAAATGTCAGGATGCCGGCAAGGTGCTGCCATGTAAAGAGTCTGCGGAATTGTTTGTCGTAGCTGAGCCATACGAGCAGGCTGATGCCCTGAAACGCAACGGAGGGCAGCCCTTTCATCAGGTAGCCGGCAGCGGCCAGTGCATAGGTGGCCGTGAACATCAGCAGCCATTTGCGTCTTTGCGAAAGGTGATAAAGCAAGGCAAATCCCGTAAATGTTACCAGTGAATAGGTAATGTCTATCAGTCCCTGAAATGAGTCCCAAAAAAGGATGCGTGCTGAAGTAATCATCATTAGTGCAGCCATTACCGCATTCCTCCATCCCAGCGCCTTCCGGGCAAAAAGGGTTATCACAAGGCTCAGCATCAGCAAAGAGATTACAGTCGGCAACCTGAAGATAAACTCGTTTTCAACTCCGGCAACTTTGACAAAACCCACAAGTATCCAGTTGAACAGGGGAGGTTTGTTGTAATAAAATTCCCCGTTGATCGTGGGGGCGATGAAGTTCCCCGACAAGATCATTTCGAGTGTGACAACAGCCCGGGTAGGCTCATCAGAGATCAGCGGCATCAGACCCAGGTTGGTGAATAATGCCAACGGCAAAAGAAAGAGGATGCTTATCAGGATGATATTGTGCAGGATTGCATTCTTCTTCGGGCCATTCATAGTTCGGTCGCAGGTAATAATTGCCGCTAAATTAATGATTATTGGGCGGACAACGATGATAGAGACTTCACATCTGTCGAAGTTTTTGAGCTGGAATCGGCCAACTTAAATTAACTTTGCGGACTTATTAAGAACTACGCTTGTATATGAAGCAGATACTGGTATCATTTGTAAGGCAGATGCTTTTCTGGATGTTGTTTTTTGCATTCGCCAAAACGGTTTTTATGCTTTATAACATTAACCTGTTGCGCATCGAAGGTGTGACTTTCGGCGAAGCGCTTGCTGCTTACAGGCACGGCCTTCAACTTGACTTTGCCACCGCCTCGTATTTTATGTTCTTTCCAACTGTATTGCTGCTGATCCAATCATTGTGGAGCAGAAACTGGATGAACAAGGTAAACCGGGTCTATACTTTTACGGCAATCACATTATTCAGCCTGCTTACCGCTGTTGAACTGGGCATTTACCCTGAGTGGAAAACCAAACTGCCTTTCAAAGCCTTTGCCTACCTGAGCAATCCCACCGAAGTTTATGATACAGTTTCCAACGCGCTGTTTTTCTCCCTGATCGGACTTTTTCTTGTGATGGTTATGTTAACTTCATGGGTTTATAACAAATGGTTTTACACTGTCATCAGGCAATCCGGGCGAAATTACCTTTTCAGTGCCGTATTTCTTTTATCCACGCCAATATTGCTTTTTATCGGAGCCAGGGGAGGGGTACAGCCCATTCCGATCAACCAGAGTGCTTCCTATTATTCCAATAAAAATATTCTGAACATCGCAGCTGTTAATTCCGGGTTTAACCTGATGATCAATATCATAGAGAATTACAGGAATTTCGGTGAGAACCCTTATGCCTTCTACAGCGATGAGGAAGCTGCACAGACGCGAAAGCAGATTTTCTCAACTGAAAGGGATTCTACCACCAAAATACTCACAAGCTCCCGGCCCAATATTGTGCTGTTGATTCTTGAAAGCTGGTCGGCCGATCTGATTGAATCCCTTGGCGGCGAACCGGGCATTACTCCGGAGTTCAGAGAACTGGAAAAGGAAGGTATTCTTTTTACAAAACTTTGGGCCACCGGTCCCCGCAGCGAGCAGGCCATGGGCAGTATCTTCGGAGGCTTTCCCGCTCACCCGATCTCTTCCATTACCGTGCAGCCCGACAAATTCGCCAAACTTCCAACCATTACACACAAACTGATAGAGGCGGGGTATCATACCTCATTTTACTTCGGCGGGCAGTTGATTTATGGCAATATTAAGGGATTTATTCTTTATAATGGGTTTAAACGCGTTGTTGAAGGGGCTGATTTCGGCAAAGATGTCATAAAGGGTAAACTTGGGGCACATGATGAGTTCGTGCTTTCGCGTCAACTGGCTGACCTTTCCAAAGAAAAGGAGCCCTTTTTCTCAGCCCTGTTTACACTGAGTTCTCATTCGCCGTACGATCAGCCAATGGAACAGGTGCTCAACTGGGGCGATAACGAAAAACCGTATATAAATTCGGCCTATTATACCGACCACTGTCTGGGACGGTATTTCGAAGAAGCCCGTAAGCAACCCTGGTACAAAAACACCCTTTTCGTGATTGTAGCGGACCACAGTCACAATTCGTACCGAAACTGGGCCTTTACCACCCCAAACTACCATAAAATACCCATGCTGCTGCTGGGAGATGTGATAAAGGATGAGTTCAGGGGCACAAAGATCAGCCGGCTGTCGAATCAATCCGACCTGGCTTCAACGCTGCTTAATCAGCTTGATATTGATGCGGATGAATTCCATTGGAGCCGCAATCTGTTAAATCCTTATACGCCTGAGTTTGCCTATTACTCATTTGAGGAAGGACTGGGATGGATCAGGCCGGCAGGACATTTTGTAATGGATGCCCGGATCGGACACTTCCACGAAAATGCCATCCCTGAAGCTTATGCCGATTCTGTTATCAGGGAAGGAAAATCATACCTGCAGTCACTTTTCGGTGAGTATATGTCCTACTGATATCCGACTTTTTTAATTCTTGTAAAAATTATCACTATTGTCCGGATATAATAAAGAAAGAATTTGCCACAAAGACACGAAGACACTAAGTATCACTAAATGAGAAAAACAGGTTTTGTGCAACTTTGAGCCTTTAAGTCACTTCGGCAGGCTCAGTGCATCGCTTGGTGGCGAAATATTTAAAAGTAAGCTGTAAGCTGTTGCAATCTTCTGAACCCAACACCTGTAAAGCATTCCGGTAAAATAATAATTTCCCCGGACAACAATGAAAAATTATCGTACAATTGTAAAAAAATGTTTATGTTTGCCGACTCCGTGGAGCCGAAATAAGTAGCTGATAATAAATTATTTAACAGATACTTAATTAGGTCAGGGTAAGTTTATTTTCCATCAGTTCAATGAACTTTCGTGAATGCCTGATGTTAGGTTAAAATCCTGATTTTTTAACCGTTTCCGGGGGTTACAAATCAAAGAATTGAGAATGAATCATTTTTAAGTGGTCAGAAATCTTGAATTTAGTCAAATCTTTTAAAAATTATCTTCAGCGAAAGAGTATAGCAGATCAGCTGCTGTATGGAATTATGGCTGCTGCCGTTATATCTGTATTGTTTATCGGGCATTACTGGACCTCGTTAGAAACCCGCAGGTTCAAGAAACAATCGGAAGAAATCAGAGACCGCTTTGTTAACAGCAGGATGGACGTTGTTAAAGACGAAGTTACCAGGGCCATAGGTTTTATCAATTACAACCGGTCGCTATCCGAGGAAAGAATGAAGTCAGGGCTTAAACAGCGGGTAGATGAGGCCTGGGCCATCGCTTCCAATATTTATGAGGAGAACAAGGCAACTAAATCCAGATCCGATATAGAAAAACTGATCAAGGATGCCATTCGCCCGATCCGGTTTTCAAATGACCGGGGAGATATATTTATCTACACCACAAATGGAGTTTCAGTTCTTTTACCGCGCAGCAGACATCGTGAGAATATACCCAGTCTGGATTATCGGGATCAGCATGGCAATTATGTAGTGCGAAACGAAGTTGAGCTGCTCAGACAGGTAGACCAGGGCTTTATCCATTATTATGCCCCCGGAAAAGATAATGCGGGCGATTCTGTATTGCTTAAAAGTTCATATGTCAGAAGATTTGCTCCATTCAACTGGTATCTCGGCTCAAAGGATTATCTCGAAGATTTCGAGAAAGACATGAAGGATAGGATTTTGGAATACCTGTCGAAAATCAGGTACGGAAATGACGGTTACCTTTTTGTCAATACCATTGACGGTGAAGCTCTGATTACCAATGGTATAAAACATCTAAAGCCTCAGATTATCTACAGCAGCCGTGATTCAAACTGGATACAGGTATATAAAAAGCAGGTCGATATCTATAATACCACCGGAAGCGGTTTTATTGAATATCAGTTCAGGAGGCTTTTATCCGAAGATTTTGAGACAAAAATATCTTATCTGGGTACTGTAAAAGAGTGGGGATGGATTGTCGGAACCGGATTCTATGAGAATGAAATTGAAAGTTTTATCAGGGAAAACCGGAAGATAATGGAAGTGCAGATAAGAACTGTCATTTTTCACATAGTGCTTTCATTACTGGTGGTTCTGATTTTTATCTGGCTGGTATCACGCTGGATATCCCGGAAATTTTCACAAGGTTTTGCAATATTTAACCTGCATTTCAGAAAGGCCGGCCTCGAGTCAATTGAAATGAATCAGGAAAATCTTGTTTTTTCTGAGTTCAGGGAGTTGGCTGAATCGGTGAATGCAATGACGGAAGAATTGGATAGTGCAAGAAAATCGCTGGTAAAGGAACGCTCTTTACTCAGATCGCTGATAGATTCAAGCCCCGACTTCATTTTCTTCAAAGACCTTAACAGCAACTTTGTCGGCTGTAATAAAGCTTTTGCTGATTACCTCGGCATAGAGGAACGTGAACTGATTGGCCGAAGCGATTACGATTTCTTCCCGAAAGAGATCGCTGAGAAGTACCATCAGTTTGACCGCCGGATTATTGCAGACCGAATACCCGTGCGATCAGAAGAATGGATAACATTCTCGGATGGTTCACGTCGCCTGATGGACACCCTGAAAGTATTAAACTCCGACAGTGCCGGAAATCCGATAGGCATAGTTGCAATCAGCCGAGATATTTCAGAAAAGGAAGAGATTCAGCAGAAATATATAACAGCAAAGGAGAAGGCCGAAGAAGCCGACAGGCTTAAAACCGCATTTTTGGCAAATATGAGCCATGAAATCAGGACCCCGATGAATTCAATCATCGGATTCTCTAACTTGCTAACAGAAGAAGATCTAACTCCTGAGGACAAGGCAGAATTTATCCGGCATATTAACCACGGAAGTGAAACATTGCTCAGCCTGATCGATGACATCATTGATATAGCAAAAATTGAGGCGGGCCAGTTGATGGTTACTTTTGAACCATACAATCTGCGGGAGATGATGGATGAACTGTACCATACCCATGCTGAACTGTTGAAAAGAAAGGGCAAAGAGCAGGTAAACCTTGTCCTGGAATCGGAACAGTTACCCGGAGGTGACGTAATTCTCACCGATCCTTTCCGTTTGAAACAGGTAATGACCAATCTGCTCGTCAATGCGGTCAAGTTCACCGAAAAGGGGAGCATTACTTACGGCTACAAAGTTTCAGGTGAATTTCTACACTTTTTTGTCAGGGATACGGGGATTGGAATCTCATCCGAAGGTATCAAGGTGATTTTTGAGCGATTCAGGCAGGACAACAGATATGGTATCAAACATCAGGGGGGGACCGGCCTGGGCCTTGCCATTTCACGTCATATCGTACAGCTGTTGGGCGGTGATATATCGGTTACTTCATCCCCGGGTGAAGGTGCCTTGTTCAGTTTTTTGATTCCATACAATGCTTATACTGCTTATACTGATATTTCATCAGAAAAAAGGCGAGGCCGCGATTCAACTTTCGCTATGGACTGGAGTTCAAAAACCATCCTCGTGGTTGAAGATATGGAATCGCATTATAACTACATCAGGTCGGCCCTTATGAGAACGGGGCTGAATATGGTAAGGGTTTCAAACGGACAGGAGAGTATTGAAAGTTGTCTTAACGACCACCAGATTGATGTTGTATTGATGGATGTGAATCTGCCGGATATGGATGGTTACACCGCTACCAGAAAAATAAAGGCACATCGGCCCGGTATACCTGTGATAGCACAAACTGCCTATAATATGCCAGGAGAAGAGAAAAGAAGCAGGGAAGCAGGATGTGATGCCTACATATCCAAGCCTGTTAAACTGAAGATTCTGCTGGATGTTTTGGGAAGATTTCTTGACAATAAGAAATAAAAAACGGGGCCTGAGCCCCGTTCTTTATTTCTTTGGTTCGTAATAACAAACTTTGGGAGAAACGATTTTTTCTTCCGTTTTAAGTTTTTTAATGGCTTTATCGACTTCCTTCTTGTCGATACCTGTGATTTCGGCAATTTCACCGCCTTTTAGCGGTTTACCTGCATCAGCCATAGCTTTCAGGATTGTTTCTGCTGTATCCATCTTTAATAGGTTTATTTGATTAATCAAGTGTATGAACCACCAGGCCGCTGCGCAGCTTCGGTTCAAACCAGGTTGTTTTGGGAGGCATAATATTTCCTGTATCGGCGATGTCGATCAGTTGCTGCAACGAAACAGGGTAGAGAGCAAAAGCAACCGCCATTTCTCCGCTGTCAACACGTTTTTTCAGTTCGCCTAATCCCCGGATGCCGCCTACGAAATCAATACGTTTTGAGGTACGAAGGTCGGTGATGCCCAGTATCTTGTCAAGCACCAGATTTGAAAGTACGGTTACGTCAAGCACACCAATGGGATCAGTATCATTGTATGTGCCTTCTTTTGCCGTTAGAGAGTACCACTTTCCGCCAAGGTACATACTAAAGTTGTGCAGAAATGCGGGTTTATAGATTTCAGCCCCTTTTTCTTCAATTACAAATACTTCATGCAGCTTATCCATCAGTTCGCTTTCGCTGAGTTTGTTCAGGTCTTTGACAACGCGGTTGTAATCGATGATGGTAAGTTGGTCAGACGGGAAATGAACTGCCAGGAAGAAATTGTATTCTTCATCACCACGGTGGTTTGGATTGGCCTGCCTTTTCTCATTGCCGACCAGTGCAGCGGCCGCTGTACGGTGGTGACCGTCTGCTACGTAGGTATAGGGCACCTTGCTGAATAGTTCAACAAGCCTGCCGATGGTTGTTTTGTCGCGGATCACCCAGAAGTGGTGCCCGAAACCATCATCCGCAGTAAAATCATACTCAGGGGCAGAAGAATTTACGATAGATGCAACGATGGTGTCTATTTCCTGAACAGCGGGATAGGTGAAAAATACCGGTTCCATATTGGCATTGGTAATCCTCACATGTTTCATCCGGTCTTCTTCCTTATCCTTGCGGGTAAGTTCATGTTTTTTGATGATGCCGTTCATATAATCCTCAACACCGGCACATCCGACAAGGCCATACTGGGTTTTGCCATTCATAGTCTGTGCATAGATATACAGGTACTCTTCCTTATCCTGCACAAGCCAGCCCTGTTCCCTGAATTTCCTGAAATTTCCGGCTGCTTTATTATATACCTGTTCGTCGTGTTCGTCAATCTCAACGGGAAGGTCAATTTCCGGTTTGATGATGTGCAACAGCGAATAGGGGTTGTCATTGGCTTCTATTCTGGCTTCCTGTGAATTCAGCACATCATAGGGCCTTGAAGCAAGTTGTGAAGCAATTTCTTTTGGAGGTCTCAGCCCCCGGAATGGTTTTAATACTGCCATAACTCAATGATTTATTTTAGTTGGTTTACAATTCCGCGATGGATTGGCATAGGCATATTAAATGCATATCAGCCTCGCCGTGGGATGAAACCAATATGCCTTGCTGACGGCAAAATTATAATTTAATTCAAAAGAAAAAACATCTCCCGGGCCGGGAGATTAATGAGCATAAAAGTTACAATGATTAATCCGTGTCTTCAAGGTTGAGGTCAGCGGCCCGCTGCAGCGATCCGATCAGGGCGCCGATCATCTTCGTCATTTCCATCAGTTGCCCGCGCGATTCTTCAACATCTTTCTCACTTAAATACTTTAGCTTACCTGCAAGCGTGGTAAATACCACACATTCCCTGACCGCACTTTTGGCCATCTTTAAATAATAGATAAACTGACTTTTATTCCTGGCTGAACCTTCCGAAATATTCAATGCAATTGCCTGAGCCGACAGATTAAACCGGGTTCCGACACCTGCGGCGCCTTCATCCGGAAATTCTTTACTTTTAATAATCAGCCATTCAATGTAATCCAATGCTTTATGGTATATTCTTAAATCTTCAAATCTAAAGAATGTTACCGCTTTTTCGAGTTCGGAATCCATTGGCGAAAGTTTGTTGGTTAATAATGAGTGTATTTAGTTCAATTTTTGTATGGTAAAAAGCTGATATCAGGTAAAAGCCTTTTTTACGGGAATAATCCTGAGCAGGACTATTCCCGTAAACAGGCTACGTATTTATTTGTTTACCTGGAAAGTGGTATTTCCGTTTTCGAAGAAATCAATGATCTGACGGGCTGCTGCAAGTCCTGCATTCACGTTTGCTTCTGAGGTCTGTGCCCCCATCTTTTTGGGTGTAAAGAAATAACGGCCGGAATATAATGATTCAAACTGTCCTTTCACATCCGGTTCTATATCACTCAGGTACTTAAAGTCGGGCCTTTCTTCGAATACCTTCAATAAACCCTCTTCATCAATTACCTCCTTACGGGCGGTATTCACCAACGTTGCGCCTTTGGGCATTTTCATCAGTAAATCGTAGCCGATAGATTTTTTTGTCTGTGCATTGGCAGGTATGTGCAGTGATACATACTGACATTTGCCATAGAGTTCTTCTGCCGAAACGACTGGTTGAACACCGTCGGCAAGCATAGCTTCGTTGTCTACATAGGGATCAAAGGCAAACACATTCATCCCAAAACCCTTTGCGATTAAAGCAACATATTTACCTACATTTCCATAGGCATGAATACCCAGGGTTTTGCCCCTGAGTTCGGTTCCCGATGATCCGTTGAAACTGTTCCTTGCCATGTAAACCATCATACCCAAAGCCAGTTCAGCAACTGCATTTGAATTTTGTCCGGGTGTGTTCATGGCTACAACCTTATGTTCTGTGGCAGCATTCAGGTCAATGTTGTCGTATCCGGCACCAGCCCTTACAATAATCTTCAGCTTCTTTCCGGCTTCAATCACCCTGCGGTCAGCGATATCACTGCGGATAATTACCGCATCAACATCTTCTACGGCCCTTACAAAATCTGCGTGATCAGCATACTTCTCAAGCAGAACCAACTCACAACCGGCATCTTCAACAATCTTCCTGATCCCATCCACAGCAATCTTGGCGAATGGCTTGTCAGTAGCAACAAGAACTTTTTTCATAACAGTGTAGTTTTAAAATAGTGTATAAAAATAGAAAGTAAAATTGTCCTAAACAAATTTCCGGTGAAAATAATGTTCGTATCCGGTCAAAATATTAAAAAAGTGTTCGCTAGCGAACATATTTGCGTAAAAAAATGAAAGTTATGCCTTATTTATTGAGATAATTGTAATGTTTGAGCAGCTGTATCCCTCCGTCCGGAATCGGCTTTGCCCTCAGATTGCTCTGCAGGATTATACTGCACGCGAGTTCAAAAAAAGCCGCTTTCTGAATAGTGCCGGCATAACCGCTGCCGCAGACTACCTGCCCGTGATTCCGCATCTGAACGATGCTGCTCTCAGTCATTTCAGCGGCCACTGCCTCAGCCAGCATTTGCGAACCCGGCATAATAAAGGGTACGTAACTGATTTTACCGATATAAACCGGGATTTCGATTATGACATTGTAATCCGGAACTATGTCCATACATGCCAGGGTTGTGGCAGCGGGACTTTGGAAATGCAGAATGGTGTCAATATCCGGCCTGCAGGTCATGATTGCCCGGTGCATGGCCGACTCCCCCGATGCCTTTTTCCCGTTGAGGATCTCACCGCTTCCCGTCCGGAGAAAGGCAATCTGACTTTCTTCAAGCTGACCAAGCCATGAGCCGGAAGCAGATATTAGCATGTGTTCATCATCAAATCTATGTGACATATTCCCACTGCTGCATAAAACCAACCCAAGCCGCTCTGCTTCATGCGCCCAATGAATGAAGCCTGTTATCTCTTCTTCGGGTATCGGATGAACAATCATAGGTATTTCCGGTTATTGTGTAAATTTCAACTGTGTAAAATTGCAAAAAATAGGATCAGCAAATATCAAAATGAAATAATTATTTCGGGGTAATCAAACATGGCTGTGACATGATAATTTTAAATACGGGACCATGTAGCGCCGGCAATCACGCGCTGTTTTATGCTGTCACGAATGCTGAAAATCTGAACTGCAGTCTGTGATAAATTTCTTTACCTTTGGAATTGAAAAAAAAGCATCTCCAATGAAAAAATTCCTTTTGTTTCCATTTATTATTCTGGTCCCGGTCCTGATTCAAGCCCAGCCCTGGTTTGATGTGGGGTTGAAAGGAGGTGTGGGCACCTCTTTTATGTATAACTCCCAGATTTTTGATGATCAGCTTATTGTTCACAAATTTAAGCCGGGCTATGCTTTTGGTGCAAAGCTGGGCTTTAATTTCATCCAGGAACACCAGATTACTTTTGATGTAATGAAGTCATCGTTCACACAGGGATTTACATATAAACCCGAGGGCTGGCAGGGGAGTGCCGATGCCCTCCGCGAAATCACAGTTGGCGGTCTTGACCTGTTGCTGATGTACCGGGGCAACCGGAACGGTACCTATTTCGAAGTCGGGCCTCAGTGGTCGACCTACTCAAAGGTTAAATACAGTGACAATGGCGGTGATTATGTGTCCCCGCTCACACCGGACCAGCTGGTTGCTAAGAGCAATTTCGGCCTTGCAATGGGCTTTGGAGGCTACATTGTCGGAACCGACAATTTTGGTATCACCACCGGCCTCAGGTTTAATTACATGTTCAACGACCTGGCCAGCGCCGAAGGACGTGATGCAAATTTCCCTATCCTTCAACCTACCGGTAAAACAAACATTACCCATAATATAGGTATTATGTTTGTGATGGAAATGAATTTTGACTTCGGATATCTCGTAAGCCCCTCCTGCGGTGAACGAAAGAAACTTTTTGTCTTCTGATAATTTTGAAACTCTGACAAAGATACCGCCGGATTTTGAAACAGATCCGGCGGCATCTTTTTTGTGGCTATAGCGCGCAAATGGTTATTATTTGGCAAGTTCCAGAATGACTGCTACAGGCAGGTGATCAGAGAGGTAGCGCATGCCCTTTCTGAAATCCGGTATCTTGTGGCTGAGTACCATGAATTGGTATGTAGCAAAAATAAAATCGATCTGATCGCTGGCTTCAAACTGATCTGAAAAGCCGACAAAAGTATATTCCGGACCGGATATTTCTGCCCCGGCACTTTTTCTCGTATCTGTAAATACAATTTCGTTGTCAGCCCAGGTCAGGATTCTGTAGGCCCTGTGTCTGTCAGTTACATTGAAATCACCTGTAAGTATTACCGGTAGTTTCCCGGAAAGGCTGGCCGATTTTCTGATTATCAGCGCGGCACTTTCAATCCTGGCTGTATCACCCACATGGTCAAAATGTGTATTCATCATAAGAAATTCCCTGCCGGTTTCCTTGTCCCTGAATACTGACCAGGTAACAACGCGGTTGCAGGCAGCATCCCACCCTCTGCTTCCCGGCTGATCCGGCGTTTCCGACAGCCAGAAAGTGCCTGAGCGCAGTGACCTTAGCCGTGATTTCTTATAGAAAACAGCACTGTATTCACCGGCTTTTTTGCCGTCATCCCTGGCTACGCCAATGGATTTGTAGCCTTTCAGTCCGTTTCTCATATCCTTCATCTGGTTATGCAACGCCTCCTGAACTCCGAGCAAATCAGGACTTTCATTCATTATCAGGTCACACACACCGCTTTTTCTGTATTTCCATTGGTTCTGGCCGTCAGCCGGCGTATCCAGGCGGATATTCCAGCTCATGACTTTTATTTGTCCGGGTTGTTGCGCCTGCAGTGACATAGGAAGAATGATTCCCGCGAGGAGTAAAAGCAAAAAGAAAAGCAGTCTCGTGATGAGGAGTTTAAAGGTCACGCTCATGGCAGATATTTTAAATAATTAATGTATAAATCAATCATTCAGGCTTCGGGCAATTCTGCAGATTTCATCAACCAGCCCGGGGTCGGTTTCCCGGATGCTGTATTCATCTGCTCCTGATGATCCCATATTCACAGAGTTGTTGCGAAAGTGCATGCGGCCGGGTTTCAGTTTTGAAGCTGAAAGATGATACTCTATTGCCTTTGTTTGCTGATGAAGCTGTCTCAGATTACTGGCGTTGATTCCGCTGCCCGGCATAATAATGATCCGGCTTCCGGCTTGTTCGACAAGCCCTGCAATCAGGCCTGATCCTGACAGGGCATCCATTGCCTGACCCGAAGTGAGTATTCTTTCACAACCCAGGCCAATAATATCTTCAAGCGCTTTGAATGGATCTATGCAAACATCAAATGCCCTGTGAAAAGTAATCTTCATTGGGCGGGCCATCTCAATCAGTTCTTTCATCCGGCAGGTGTCCACAGAGCCGTCCGTGTTCAGCATTCCTGTAACAATACCAGCCGCACCACAGGACTTGGCTGTAAAAATGTCGGATTTCATGATTTCATATTCGGCCCTCGTGTAATGGAAATCGCCGCTGCGGGGCCTGATCAGGACAAAAGATTCAATCCCTGCCTTATTTATTGCATATTCCATCAGCGACTGGGTGGGGGTCAGCCCGCCCAAACTCAAAGCGGAGCAAAGTTCAATCCTGCCTGCACCGCCTTTCTTTGCTGCCAGGACTGATTCTACAGATCCGGTACAAATTTCGATTATTATCTTCATTACATTATTTAATTGCCTTTTCAGGGACAAGATTTCAGGCTGTAAATATAATCATTAAGCGAAAAGCGACGGTCTTACTGTGAATCTGGACGCAAACAATATAAGGTAATTACATAAGGCTTCAATTTGATAAAATTTGCGTTGGGAGGATGCAAAAAAAAGCGCTAATATTGTACTGATAAAAAAGTCACCCTTAGTGAGAGGTAAAGTTGTGATTATCACCGGAGGATCATCCGGTATCGGATTGGCCTTGGCGCAGGAGTTCGGGCGTTTGGGCGCCTTTGTTGTGATTTCAGCCCGCAACAGGGAAAGGCTGGATCAGGCGGCTGCTGATCTCAGGTGGGAAGGTGCAGAGGTGCTTGCAGTTCAGGCTGATGTTAGCAGGGAAGAAGATTGCAAAAGCCTTATTGACAAGACCATAGCTGAGAAGGGGAGGATAGATGTGCTGGTGAACAATGCCGGGCTCTCTATGCGCGCAGCATTTAAGGATACAGACCTGAGTGTGATAAAAACCCTGATGGATGTTAATTTCTGGGGTACAGTGTATTGCACCAAATTCGCCCTGCCATGGCTGCTTGAAACCAAAGGCTCGGTTGTCGGGATTATTTCCGTGGCCGGTTATATCGGCCTGCCCGGGAGGACCGGGTATTCTGCTTCCAAATTTGCGATCCGCGGATTTCTTGACACCCTGAGATGTGAAAATTTAAAAACCGGCCTGCATGTTCTGGTTGCTGCGCCGGGTTTTACAGCCACCAATATCCGGCAGGCGGCCCTGCTCGGGAATGGTCATCCGCAAGGTACCACCCCGCGTGATGAAGGAAAAATGATGTCGGCTGGTAAAGCTGCGAAAAAGATTGTAAAGGCTACCATCAGAAGAAAGAATGAACTGGTGCTTACGCTCATTGAAGGGAAACTGGCCGTATTGCTTAACCGGTTTTTCCCGGGTCTTGTAAGCCATCTTACATACAATCACATGGCCAAAGAACCGGCAGCTCCGGTAAAATAATTGACAAGATTAACCAAATTATAAAAAAAAACGAAATGAAAATGGAAATCCTCCTGCTTGAAGGCTTAAACGAACTGAAATTCGGTGACTCTCCACAGACAGTTGAAAATACCCTGGGTAAGCCGCTTGAAATAGAAAATCTGGGAGATGAGGCAGATGAAGATCTGGATACCATCCTTTGGAATTATGACAAGGAAGGCCTGACCGTCTTTTTTGAAGGTAAAAACAACCATGTGCTTTCCTGTTTCGAAACCGATAATGAAGAGGTTACACTTTTTGGTAAGAAAATCTTCGGTCTGAATGAGCAGGAAATTACCTCGCTCATGAAGGAAAACGGATTGTCACAGATCGATTCCGATGAAGAGGAGTGGGGCGAAAGAAGGGTTTCATTTGACGAAGGACTGATAGATTTTTATTTCCAGGATGGTAAGCTGGTAACCGTTAACTGGGGCGTTTTTGTTAATGAAGACGGCGAAATTGAGGAATTCGACGATCTGGAAGACGACGAATAGCTTTGATCTTCAATTGATGTATTTTCTGGGGTGATACTTCAGGATATTCTGCCTGAGGTATTCCCTGTCGATGTGCGTGTAAATCTCCGTTGTAGTTATGGAGGCATGGCCCAGCATTTCCTGAACAGCGCGCAGGTCGGCTCCGTTCTCTACCAGGTGTGTGGCAAATGAATGACGGAAGGTATGCGGACTTATACTTTTTTTGATCCCGGCCACCCCTGCCAGTTTTTTAATGATATGAAAAATCATGGCCCTGGTCAGCCGGGACCCTGATTTATTCAGAAAAATGTACTGCTCCTGGCCTTTTTTTATGTTCTGGTGAATCCTTACTTCCCGGATATACCGACTGAGCTGCGATGATGCAGCATTCCCCAACGGAACAATTCTCTGCTTGTCGCCCTTACCGGTTACTGTAAGGTAGTATTCTTCATAATGAAGATCAGCTATCCTCAGGTTTATCAGTTCCGAAACCCTGAGGCCGCAGCCATACAAAACCTCTACAATGGCTTTGTTCCGCTCTCCCGTGGGGGTGCTGAGGTCAACAATACCCAATAACCTTTCAACCTCATCCTTTGTTAGTACTTCAGGTAATTTCCTTCCGATACGCGGCATCTCAACCAATTCTGTCGGATCGTTCCTGATTTCATTCTCAAGCAGCAGGTATTTAAAAAATGACCTTATACCGGATATAATGCGCGCCTGACTGCTTGCAGCAACGCCGATGCCGGCGATGGTGCTGATAAATTCCTGTAGGTGTTCGGGACGCACGCAGGAAGGCTGTACTACCCTTTGCCCTGTATTCAGAAATCCGGCCAGCTTCTCCACATCCCTCAGGTATGCACTGACAGTATTAGCGGGCATCGAACGTTCCACCTGCATATATGCCCTGTATCCCTTGATGTATATATCCCACTCCATGGTTAAAGGTCCGAAAGTATTTCCAATGCGTAAAATAATACCGGTTTCCCTGATTTTCGGGGTTTTACAGGGTTAAATTATTAACACCTGATTGTTTATAAATGAATTCTGAAATATAATTTACTGACATTCATTATTATACTATGTGAAATGCCATGAATTCCCTGTAAAATTCGGTAATAAGTAAAATTTTCGCTGTCAGCCTTTGGCAGGATAAAAAATTATTGTATTTTTGCAGTCCGAAATTTTAAAGGCTTACATCAATGGCTAAGAAGAGTAAAGAAGCAAGAATTCAGGTGATTCTGGAATGCACTGAGCACAAAGCCAGTGGCATGCCGGGTACTTCACGGTACATTACCACCAAGAATAAAAAGAACACACCCGAGAGGCTTGAGATTAAGAAATATAATCCCATCCTCAAGAAAATGACTGTTCATAAAGAAATTAAATAAATAAGATACCATGGCAAAGAAAGTAGTTGCTACACTGAGGACATCTTCAGGTAAGGATTATGCAAAAGTGATCCGTATGGTCAGGTCAGAAAAAACCGGCGCTTACACCTTTAAGGAAAACATCGTTGCCAACGATCAGGTAAAAGATTTTCTGGCGAAGAAATAATCCATACCATAACTTTTTCTACAGGGCCTTTTCTCTTGCAGGAAAGACCCTGTTTTCATTTGTTTGTGCCGTCATACAGCGATAATTTCTAATTTTGTGGTCTCAATACCCAATTACAAATACACGAGTTAATTCTGATTTCCATGGGGATATTTTCATTCTTCTCGAAAGAGAAAAAGCAGGATCTGGATCGCGGTCTTGAGAAAACAAAGACCACGTTCTTCGGCAGGTTATCGAAAGCCATTCTCGGAAAAGCCACCGTTGATGATGAGGTACTCGACAATCTTGAAGAGATCCTGGTTACATCCGATGTCGGGGTGGAAACAACCCTCAGAATCATTGACCGCATTCAGAAAAGGGTTTCGAGTGATAAGTACCTGGGGACATCAGAACTGAACAGGATTCTCCGCGAAGAAATTTCCGCCCTGCTTGATGAAACATCCACCGGAAAACTGATCGGAGGTTTTGATTTCCCGAAACGGGAAACCCCTTACGTGATTATGGTTGTCGGAGTAAACGGTGTTGGCAAGACCACCACCATTGGAAAACTGGCATACCAGTTCAAAGATGCGGGAAAATCTGTAGTGCTCGGGGCTGCCGATACTTTCAGGGCCGCTGCGGTTTCGCAGCTTGAAATCTGGGCCGAAAGGGTAGGAGTACCCTGTATTACGCAGGGCATGGGCGCTGATCCGGCTTCCGTGGCTTACGACACCCTGAAATCAGCCATTTCGCGGCAGGCCGATGTGGTAATCATCGACACCGCCGGCAGGCTTCACAACAAGTTAAACCTGATGAATGAATTATCGAAAATCAGAAAGGTGATGCAGAAACTGCTACCCGATGCTCCACATGAAGTATTGCTGGTTCTGGATGCTTCTACCGGGCAGAACGCCGTAGAGCAGGCCCGTCAGTTTACTGCTGCTACCGAAGTGAATGCGCTTGCACTTACCAAACTCGACGGCACAGCTAAAGGAGGGGTAGTGATCGGTATTTCGGATCAATTCAAAATACCGGTGAAATATATTGGTATCGGTGAAAAAATGACCGACCTCCAGCCATTTGTAAAAGAGGAATTTGTTGATTCCCTCTTCAGCTGAAATGCAGTGCCTGCTCCTGAATGAAACCCGGGGAACTGCTTTCCGGGAATTATTAACAATACCCCCTCTCAAATTGTCAAAACCTTGAAATCCACTGTTCCCGGAATAAAAACTGCCAACATCATCACGCTGGGCTGTTCTAAAAATCTGGTTGACTCCGAAGTGATGATGCGTCAGCTCAGGGCTGCCGGAGTTGATACTCTGCATGACAGCAACAAGCCTGCCGATGTGGTGATCATCAACACCTGCGGCTTTATCAATGATGCAAAAGAGGAATCTGTCGACACCATTCTTCAATGGGCGGGAGAACGGAAACGGGAAAGGATCAGGAAACTTTTTGTGATGGGGTGCCTTTCACAACGGTACAAAGAAGATCTTATAAAGGAGATGCCTGAGGTTGATGGTTTCTTTGGGGTGAATGATCTCAGTGCCATTCTTTCGGCTCTTAATGCGCCCCTTCGGCGTGAACTGCTCGACGAAAGGGTCATCACCACACCTGCGCATTTTGCCTATCTGAAAATCTCCGAAGGCTGTGACCGGAAGTGCTCCTTCTGTGCCATCCCTCAGATCCGTGGTAAGAATATTTCAAAGCCCGTTGATCAGCTGGTTTCCGAAGCCCGTTTCCTTGCCGGATCCGGAGTAAAAGAACTGATCCTGATTGCTCAGGACCTTACCTATTATGGGATAGATCTTAACGGGAAAAGGCAACTGGCCGGTTTGATCGGGGCGCTATCCGGAGTGGACGGCATTGAATGGATCAGGCTTCATTATGCTTTTCCCGCCGGATTTCCGCTCAGGGTGCTTGATATCATACGCGATAATCCAAAAATATGTCGCTACCTCGATATACCCCTTCAGCATATCAGCAGCCGGATTCTCAAATCCATGAAAAGAGGCCTGGATGGCCAGGGAACCAGAAACCTGATACGGACAATCAGGCAAAAAGTTCCGGGAATTGCCATCCGCAGCAGTTTTATTGTCGGATATCCGGGCGAAACCAATGAAGAATTCAACGAACTGAAAACTTTTATCAGTGAAAATGAATTTGATCGCCTGGGTGTTTTCACCTACTCACACGAAGAAAACACCCCGGCTTTCCGGTTAAAAGACGACATACGCCCCGCTGTGAAAGCCAGGCGGGCAGAGCAGATCATGTTGATGCAGCAGGATATTTCCGCAAAGCGGAATGCAGCACTCATCGGAAGTGAAATTAATGTTATCGTTGACCGGAAGGAAAATGACTTTTGGTCAGGCAGATCGGAATTTGATTCTCCCGAAGTGGATAATGAAGTGTTGATTGATGACCCTGAAGGTAAACTTTATCCCGGATTGATTGCCCGCGTTAAAATCACCGGCGCAGATCTTTATGATCTGAAAGCAATCGCAACCTGATATACCCTTTTTTTACTCAAGGTTTAATAACTTTGTTCAAAAATAGAAGTTATGAAATCAATCGAACGTGTCCTCCGGATTTTCACCTTTGCCTTTCTTGGATTGCTCCCGTTTGCGCTTTCCTCTCAGAATATCACAGATATGAAAGGCTTTAAACAAGGCCTGTGGATAGAAACAGAAGGCGCTTTTACATCAAAGGGCCGCTATACTGATAACCAGAAGGATGGAACCTGGATCATCTATTTTGCGGATACTAAAATGCTTTTTAAGGTTGAGAGTTATAAACGCGGAATGAAGGATGGAATTTTTCTTGAGCTCTCGAAGCGTTCAACACTGGTATCGGAGCAGTATTTCGTAAATGGCTTAGCCGATGGCACTCACCGGACATTCAGTACTTCGGGGCTTCCCGTTTCAGAGAATAACTATCGCCTCGGCGAGTTGGATGGCTTGCAGGTTACTTTCTATGAGAATACAATGGATAAGAAATCTGAAGAAGCCATGTATAAGGACGGAGTAAAGGACGGCCCTTCAAAGTGGTATGACATGCAGGGAAACCTGATCGCGGAGTATAATTATGTAAAAGGCGCTCTTGAGGGGGATCAAAAAACATTTTTTGCCGGTGGAATGGTCAGAAGTATTGATGCCTTTGTAAACAACAGAAATCATGGGACCTCTGTTGAGTACTTCGAAAACGGAAATGTGAAACTTACCGGTCAGTATCGGGAAGGTGAAAAGGAGGGTAAATGGATTGAGTATGATGAAAATGGGAAAGTGTTGAGTACTGTTAGCTATTCAAAAGGGAAAATTAAATAAGCGAAAGAACTGGCTATGACAAAAATACTGAACCCTTTTGTAAAGTTGGAGGGATATAATTGTTTTGGTTGCTCTCCGGATAACCCCGCCGGTTTGCAGCTTAGGTTTACCGAAGAAGGGGAGCATATCGTGGCCCGCTGGATGCCGAAACCGCAATTTCAGGGATGGAAAAATGTACTTCACGGAGGCATTCAGGCAACGCTTCTGGACGAAATCGCCAGTTGGCTTGTTTTTGTCAAACTGAAGACTTCAGGGGTTACTTCACGAATGGAAGTTAAACTGAGTAAGCCCGTATTTACCGATAAAGGTGAGCTGACCCTGAAAGCGCGCTTAGCTGAAATGAACCGCAATATTGCAGTAATCGACACCCGTTTGTATGATCAGAACGGAGAACTTTGTACCACAGCCGTAATGCATTATTATACTTTTCCCTTGAAGGTTGCAAGTGAAAAACTGTGGTATCCGGGATACGAAGCGTTTTATGAAAATGAAGCAGATGCCTGCAGATAACAATATCTGAGCGGATTCTCCAATTGTTTATCTTCTTTTTAGTCATCTTCCTGTTTTACAGCCTGATGCATTTTTATCCTGGTAAGTTGTTCGTAATTATCCTGCCAGAAAAATTTTTCTTCTCCGAAAGCCGGATACAGGTCAGTCAACCAGGATGCATCCGCATCGAATCCGGCGAAAAAAGGTCTTCTTACCCAATCAGGATTGCGCCCCTGAATAAACTGCAGGATAAAAATTTTTTCACCGGCAATTTCACTTATTCCCAGCACGTGTACTTTTCCCGGTGAAGCGGACATTACCGGTCCCCGGACTGTTTTTGACATTCCGCTCACTTTGCTGTATGCTTCCCTGTATATTTCATATGCATTCTCGATGGAAACGTTGAAATATGATTTGGCGCCGGTATCCCTGGCCATAAACATGTAATAGGGAATACAGCCTAGGCGGGCCTGATTTCGCCACATTCTTGCCCAGATTTTTGCCGAATCGTTAATATGTCTGAGGATAGGGGATTGAGTCCTGATTTCTACCCCCGATGACCTTATCTGCTTTATGGCATGTTTTACGGCTTTTGTGCCCAGTTCCACCGGGTGATTAAAGTGGGCCATCAAAGCAAGCTGTTTCCCGGAACCAGCAACTTTCTCGAATAAGCGCAGCAAGTCGTCCGCATCCTTACCTGACGTGAACCGGTAGGGCCAGTATGCCAGGGCCTTTGATCCAATCCTGATGGTATGTATATGTTCAAATCCCGGGCCAAGCAACGGTGAAATATATTTATCAAGTATGGAGCTTTTCATTACAAGAGGGTCTCCGCCGGTAAACAATACATTGGTCACTTCTTTATGATTCCGCAGATATTCAGCAAGCTGCCTGCTTTCGGCCGACGCTATCTTCATCCCCTCCATACCGGTAAACTGCGGCCATCTGAAACAAAATGTGCAGTAGGCATGGCAGGTTTGGCCCTGGGAAGGAAAAAACAGAACGGTCTCCCTGTATTTATGTTGAATCCCTTCGAGCTTCTCGCCATTTATCACAGGAATATTCAGTGCAAGCTGGCCGGCGGGATGCGGGTTGAGCTCCATTCGGATCTCATGTATGAGTGCATCCAGCTGACTTTTTCCGGCATGCGATTCAATTGCAGTTTTGAGCCTGTTGAAGTGATGGTCCGAAAGCATTTCCCTGTCAGGAAACGTTAAGCGGAAAATCGGGTCATCAGGCATGTTTCCCCAATCAATCAACTCATTAACAACATAGCTGTTTGATTTAAAAGGAAAAATCATTGCAACGATCTCCATTTCCCTTTTTAAGGATTCAGGCAGTTGCCTGATCTGGGGCAGCGACCGGAAATTTCTGGCCGTAAAAGCCTTGTAATCATATAATTCTGACATATGCTATATTTTTTCCGGCAGGTGGGCACAAAGCCAATAAATTCCTGAAAAAGCAAGGCCGGGTGTATGAATCAGTCGAAAGTGCTAATATACAAAAAATACGAAAAATGAAGGACATTTTTATTGAAAAACTTATATCATTATGCTATAATAGATTAATAATCAAGGTATTATTAGTCATATTTATACTGATTGCTGCATATATAATCCATTATACAGTTACCCTGTCAGCATTCATTGAAATGCCTGATAAACGATAGTCGGGTTAATAATTTGAGAAAGGGGTATTTCCGGAGTGGTTTAAGCCCTGGACAAAGGATAAAGGCCTGTACAAAGTATCAGTTCAAGCAACTCATTCAGAATCATCGCAGTGGCTCCCCAGATCAGGTGCTCCTGAAATTTATATCCCGGGACCTGCAAATAGCTGCCATTACGGTATTTGATTTCATAATTGTCTTTCACTCCGGGATTGAAAAAATGCGTCACCGGCACAGAAAAAATACCGGCAACTTCGGTGGGTGAGGGAATGAAACCGCTGATATAACTGGTTCTGGCGAGAAATGGCTGAATGATGAAATTACTGGGAGGAACAAATAACTCACTTAACGGCCCAATCAGTTCAACATCCGTTGGTTTGATGCCGATTTCCTCTTCTGCTTCACGAATCGCTGTATAAGCCAGATCAATGTCGCCAGGTTCATATTTTCCGCCCGGGAATGCAATCTGTCCGCTATGAACGCCATCATATTCCATTCTCTTGATAAAGGTGATCAGCGGCTCATTGTTTATGCCGGGTGAGAGCAACAGCAACACCCCGCTTAGTCTGGCATTCAGCTTATGCGGATTTTCCCTTAGCAGTTCCTTCCTGTGGGCAGGCGACATCTCCTCATGGGCTGCAGCAGCAGGCAACTTCCCTGAAATACATTTTATGAGTTCTTCAGTCAGAAGGTAAAAGTCAGGATTAAGCATAAACAGGACTTTGCAAATTTGATCTGTGATCGTGACAAAATTACAACAAAACAAAACCGGTGAAACCTGGGATAATTTGAAAAATCTGTTCAGCATACCATGTTTTTTACGTAATTTTATAACCGAAATACCAACAAACAGGGGAGTCTATATGGTAAAGGAAAAAACCGGTATACACCAGCAGGATCAATCGCAAACCACCGACACGTATGAACTTGTCCTTTTTAATGATGATTTCAATACATTTGATTTCGTTATTGAAGCACTGATTGAAGTTTGTGCACTAGATACTGTTCAGGCCGAGCAAATTACACTTATTGTACATTATAAAGGCAAATGTGGTGTGGTAACAGGCACGTTCACCGAGCTCAAGCCTTTGTATCATGAAATGATAAACAGAGGTTTAACTGTTTCAATTGAATAATGCGCTTATGAAGAATATAATAAAAATCCCTTTTGCAATCCTGATTCTGGTTATCGGATCATGTTCAAAGGTTCCGATTACCGGACGGAAACAATTTAATGTTGTGCCCGACAACATGCTGACGCAGATGAGTCTGACCAGTTATCAGGAGTTTCTAACGCAAAACCCTCCGTTGCCAGCAAACAATAAGCAGGCTTTGCAGATAGCCACTGTCGGTCAACGGATTTCTGCGGCCGTTGAAACTTATCTTCGCGATAACGGAATGGCTGATAAAATCAGCACTTTTGCATGGGAGTTCAAGCTTGTGGAGAGTCCTGATGTCAATGCATGGTGTATGCCTGGCGGAAAAGTGGTTTTTTATACCGGCATCCTTCCTTATGTGAAAGACGAGGCCGGAATAGCTGTAGTGATGGGTCATGAAATTGCCCATGCTATTGCAAATCATGGTGGTGAGCGGATGAGTCAGCAACTGGCCGTAATGCTTGGCGGCATATCCTTGGATGTTGCATTACAGCAGCAACCGACGCTTACCCGGGATATTTTCAATTCTGTTTACGGCGTTGGTTCACAATTGGGAGTCCTTGCATATTCCAGAACCCATGAATATGAAGCTGACAAGCTGGGCATGGTCTTTATGGCGTTGGCCGGGTACGATCCGGCACGAACGTTATCATTCTGGCAGGATATGGCCGCAATCCCGGGCCAGGCGCCTCCCGAATTTCTCAGTACTCACCCTTCGAACCAAAAGAGAATTAAAGCTATTCAGGATTACATTCCTGAAGCAAACAAATATTACAAACCATTGTGATTAGTCCCGGATCTTACTTACATTTGTAATACTTTTATTCAACCTGGCCTGTAATGTCACTCACCCTTATCATAATTCTAATAATTGCAGGACTGCTGTTCCTGTTGCTTGAAGTACTGGTAATACCCGGAACAACGGTTGTTGGAATTGCAGGTTTTGCGTTGATTGTCTTTTCCGTATGGGAGTCCTATCATGTATTCGGATCTCCCACAGGGCATTTTGTGCTATCAGGAACCATTTTTTTTACAATTCTGACGATTTATCTTGCCCTCAAATCAAAGACATGGAACAGAATCATGCTGAAAACAGAAATCAGTGGCAAGGTAAACGAAATTGACAGCACAAAGGTACAGGCCGGTGATTCGGGGATATCTGTTTCACGCCTTACACCCGGGGGAAAAGCCCTGATCAAAGACGAGTATTACGAAGTGCACACGAATGGTGAATTTATTGACCAGGAATCTGAAATTGTTGTGACACATCTTGCTGACAATAAAATATTTGTTAAACGAAAATAACCAACAAACATGGAATCATCATTTGTAGTAATTGTAGCCATTGGAATTGCTTCGCTGTTCGGGCTTTGGATTATATTGTACTTCATCCCGGTCGGGTTGTGGTTTTCTGCCTTGCTTTCAGGGGTAAGGATCTCGCTGATACAGCTGGTATTTATGCGCTGGAGAAAAGTGCCGCCCTCAGTGATAGTAACAGCAATGATCAATGCCACCAAAGCGGGATTGACCATAACCCGCGATGAACTTGAAGCGCACTACCTTGCCGGTGGAAGGGTTAAACTTGTTGTCAATGCGTTGATTTCAGCCGATAAGGCTAATATTCCGCTGAATTTCAAAGCAGCAACTGCTATTGATCTTGCCGGCCGCGATGTGTTTGAGGCCGTTCAGATGTCGGTAAACCCGAAAGTGATTAATACCCCGCCCGTTGCCGCTGTTGCCAAGGATGGTATTCAGTTAATCGCCAAAGCAAGGGTTACCGTGAGGGCCAATATCAGGCAACTGGTCGGAGGTGCTGGCGAAGAAACGATCCTAGCCCGGGTTGGTGAAGGTGTGGTTTCCTCGATCGGTTCCGCAGATTCGCACAAATCAGTACTGGAGAATCCCGATTCCATCTCAAAGGTCGTATTGTCGAAAGGGCTTGATTCAGGAACTGCATTTGAGATTCTGTCCATTGATATAGCAGATATTGATGTAGGTAAGAATATCGGAGCACAACTCCAGATGGATCAGGCGAATGCGGATAAAAATATCGCCCAGGCAAAAGCCGAAGAACGCCGGGCAATGGCTGTGGCCAATGAGCAGGAAATGAAAGCAAAAGCCCAGGAAGCCCGTGCAAAGGTGATTGAAGCAGAAGCAGAAATACCCAAGGCCATCGCCGATTCTTTCCGTTCCGGCAATCTTGGAATCATGGACTATTATAAGTTTCAGAACATTCAGGCTGATACCAGGATGCGCGATTCCATCGCAGAACCTCAGCAGAAACCCAAACAGGGGCCAAAAGGAACTGACTCCCCGTTAAAATAAAGTTAACGGTTTAAGGAAAGAGCGCCCCGGATATTCAGGGCGCTTTTTTTATGGTCAGAGAATTACCAACAATCATTAGGCTTATTTTTGTATCCTCAATTCCCGATCATGAACCTGGCTGTTGACAGCGAAGAAAGAAATCTTATCCGGCAAAAGTACCGTAAACTGGTCACTGAATGCCATGCTTTTCTGAATAAAGAGAATACCGGTACTTTAAGACAGGCATTTACCATGATGCTTGAGGTTCACGGCCGGAAACTTCTCGATAACAGAGAGCCGTATTTTTGCCATGCCGTGGATGTCGCCTGCATCGTTGCAGGTGAAATGGGTCTTGGTTTTGTTTCTGTGGTTGCATCTCTGCTTAACGGTATTCCCCCTGCGGAAGTCAATGTGCAGGAATTTTACAGGAAAAATAAGCTTGACGAAGCCCGCATTATCATTGATAGCCTGAAAAGGATCAAGGAACTGCCAACCGAAAGGCTGACGGGCAACGCTGAAAACTTCATCAGCCTTCTGTTATCCCTTTCTTCAGATGTAAGGGTAGTGTTACTGCAATTGGCCGACCGTCTGCAATATATGCGCGCAATCAGTTCCCTTTCTGAACCATTGCAAAAGCTTGTCTCTGCTGAAACATCCAATCTGTATGCCCCGCTGGCCCACCGGCTTGGACTTTACCGTATAAAATCCGAACTCGACGAACTCTCATTGCAGTACAGTAACCCTGCCGTTTATGAAGACATTGAATCCAGGATCAGAAAAGCGGAAACCAAAGACCGGGACTTTCTAAATTCGTTTCTTGAACCGGTTACTGCGGAATTGAACCGCCTGGGTCTCGATTTTATAATTAAAAAGAGAACAAAAGCTGTCTCCTCGGTTTATGCGAAAATCGTTAAACAGGAGGTCAGCTTTGAAGAAGTGTACGATCTTTTTGCCATCAGGATTATATTGAACAGCGCTGCTGCCAATGAAAAGGCTGATTGCTGGAAAGCCTATTCAGCAGTGACAAATATTTATACCCCTGAGCCTAAAAGGCTCCGCGACTGGATCACTATCCCGAGACCAAATGGTTATGAATCCCTTCATATTACTGTGTTGGGGCCTGCAAAACGTTGGGTGGAGGTTCAGATCCGGACACGGAGAATGGATGAGGAAGCCGAGTTGGGAAATGCTGCCCATTGGAGGTATAAAGGACAGCGCGGAGCGGTGGAGACCGGTGAATGGCTGAGTTCAATAAGAAAAATACTGGAAAATCCGCTGGAAGCGGATGCTGAGCTATCGAAAGGGCAAAAGCCTGCCTCAAGCAGCGATATGATCTATGTTTTTACGCCCGAAGGGGACCTGAAAAAGCTGAAAGCCGGAAGCACTGTGCTCGATTTTGCATTCGAAGTTCATACCAACATCGGATCTAAATGCTCCGGCGGAAAAGTAAACAACAAGATAGTCCCCATCCGTCATCAGCTGAAGAGCGGCGACATGGTCGAAATCATCACATCCAAGAATCAGAATCCTAATATCGACTGGCTTGGGTGGGTGGCAACCTCCAGGGCTAAAAACAAGATCAAAAGATATCTGAAAGAGGCCGAGTTCAAACAGGCTGAAGCCGGCAAAGAAATCTTCAGGCGGAAACTAACGCAACTGAAGATCAGCAATGCGGATGAGGCCATCAACAGGCTGGTAGCTCATTTCAAGCTTTCCGGTCCTCTGGATCTGTATCAGCAGCTCGCCGAAGACAGAATAGAACCATCCCAGCTGAAAGAGATACTGATTGTTAATCCGAAAGAGGCGAAGGATTCCGATGAAAAGGCAGAGCCGAGATTGCCCGCAAAGTCTGAATCACGTTCACCGAACAGGACATCGGAAAATGTCATCATTGTCAACGAGAGCTCCGAAATTGAGGGATACAAGCTGGCCCGATGCTGCAATCCTGTAATGGGAGATGAGATATTCGGGTTCATTACCGTTGGCGATGGCATAAAAATTCACCGTACCAATTGCCCGAATGCGGCAAGGATGAAATCCAGGTATCCTTATCGTACAATGGAAGCGCAATGGTCAACGCCTGCGGAAGGTACCTATTTCCTGGCAACCATTAAAATCAGCGGATTTGATCAGCTGGGGATACTGAACACAATCACCACCATGATTTCGAATGAACTTAAAATGGATGTCCGTACCATCTCGCTGGATAGCAAGGGTGGGCGTTTCGACGGGATTATTAAAGTCAGTATCCGGGATAAAAAACATCTGGAGTTTCTTTTGAAAAAACTGCTTACCATTAAAGGAATAATTAAAGCCAGCCGCTTAAGTACATCCAGTTGATATGATTATCCCGGGATATTACGACCTGAAGCACAAATTGGAAGAAGGGAAGACCTATATTTTCAGATATCTGAAACAGGTGATTCTTTCCGATGGCGAAGCGTATATGGTTATGGAAGATCCTTTCGGGATCAGACACATGCTGTTGTACCGGTACTATCAGCAATTCAATCTTCATCCGGACTCAGCGGTACGTTGCAGGGTTGATAAAATAAATTGCACGGGAAGGGTCTTTCTTGAACCGGAACACCCGTATTACAAACCAGGCACAACCGGATTTTTTGCTGTTGTATGGGCAGGTTTCAGAACCTCCGGAAATTCAGTCAGCCGGACGATTGTCGTCAGGGATATTTTCAACAACGAGGTGGAGGTCATTGTTCCACCGGATTACAGGGATAACTTAAGGGCTGGTGCCAGGGTAGTATGTGCGATTAATGATATCAGAAAAGGCAGGCCGGAGTTATCCTTGGTTCAATAATTGAAGAAAAACTACCCTTTATATCCATCTGAGTTATTAACAATTGTTGATAAACCCAGTTCATTTTGTGTTGATATAAAACATTCAAAATCACTTGACAAGGGGGGCAGAATTTAGTATCTTTGTAACATCAGGCCAGCGATACGGCGAGAAACTCCGGGAGGTACGGTTGAAAAGTCCGCAAGGAAACTGACTTCCGCTACCAAAGGCTCTCAGGTCTTAAACAGCAAACCGCAAGGGATGCCGGGTAAGCCGGAAAGTACAAAAACCGAAGTCCGTTTCAGAAGATCCTGCGCAAGCAGCGAAGCCCTGAAAAGGTAAGTTGGAGTAAACCTCACGGGGATTGCAAAGACAAAGCGCCGAAACAGTAACCTGAGGTCATGCTAAAGCTACGGCTTCAGCACCGACGAAGGGGAAACATTCCGAAAGGGTAGTTTCCCCTTCTGTTTTTTTGTTGTTGAAGCCGCAGGCGTTACTTTTGCCGACCGAAACTGCAGAAATGTGAACAAGACAACCTTCAGCATTGAAGAACTTTTACTGAGAGAACAGTCAAGAGCAAACACTGACATGGTTATCGGAATTATCATGTCAAAACCCCGGTTATTCAATAATCTCTGGGAAATCATGATGCTCAATCAGGATCCCCTGAGTCGCCGCGCAGCCTGGGTAGCTGATTATTGTGCCGAATCCTGTCCGGAGTTCCTTGTCGGCAGGATAGAAGTATTGGCAGCCGTAGTTTCTTCGTTCAGAAGTGACGGCTTGAAACGGCACGGGCTCAGAATGCTCTCAAGATCGGATTTGCCTGTTGAAAACCTGGGTCCTCTGACCGATGTCTGCTTCAAATGGCTGCAATCCCCGAAGGAAAGCGTGGCAGTCAAGATGTACAGCATGGTAATCCTGCACAGGATAACGACAATCTTTCCCGAACTGGCCAGGGAACTGTTCGATATTATCGAGATTCAGTTACATGAAGCCACACCGGGTTTTATCAGTTGTGGCCGTAAGATTATGAAGAAATTATCAAAAACCGGCCTTTGACAGTTAATACCGGCAGATGGAATCAATCTCTGCAGGAGCGCCATGCGAAAACTACGGTTATCCGGCTCAAAACCATTGATGACTCAAATTATGCCAACCGGGAGTGTAGACTCTTGAATATTGGCTCTGGCCGATGTTGCCGGGACTGCTCTCCTGAAATTCCTGGTTCTGGGTAAAGGTCAATGAGACATAATTGATTTAATGCATTGAATATCAATTACATAAAATCGGAAAGAGAATAGGGCAGGGGAGAGTTGCAACCTGGCATGGTGACAGGGAATTCAGGGAAAGCGGACTATCCGGTCCAATCTGATGATTGAAAAATAAAAAAGGCAGCCTGAGCTGCCTTTTTCCTATTCATCAGTTTCTGTATTGGGGTCATTATCAGGAAAATTGTCTTCACTTTCCTTTTCGTTATTGATGTCCTCCAGATTGTCATCATCGTTGATGTTACCTTTGGTATCAATTTTCACAGGAACCTTTACAAGATAACTTGCATCAGCAGTATCAACGGTGATTGCATAAAAGAAATCGTCGCCGCGGGTTTTGACTTTAATCACATGATTGGAATAACCCAGTGGATATTTCAGCCTGATTGCTTCCAGCACTTCCGGGGAGACATTATTATAACTTACTACCAAACGTTTCTTTTCCATATATAAAAATCAGGTTAAAAAAAAGTTTACAATAATACGCAAGTAAATAATCCGACCAGTGAATTATTTGTTAATTTTTTGTAAAATACTGATGTACTATAGATACTAATTGTATCGTACAGAATGTCAGTATGTTAAATCAGATTACTCTTTCAATAACACAACCGCTGTACGGTTTGTGTTATAGATTCTGAGCTCCGGTAATCCACTCGTTTTCTTCAGTTTAGCCGGGTAAACCAGATCTTCGCTGATCCGGTTATGTCCGCCGAAAATGCTGCTGTCGGAATTGAGTATGATTTTGTAATTTCCGGATTCAGGCACTTGAAATGCATAATCAGGTATACTGGCTGTTGGGTGAAAATTAAATATAAAAATCAGTTTCCCCCGTGAAAAAACAATTGTCTTGTTAAGTTCATCCATCTGCAATTGAGTTCCATATTCCTCATCAAGTACATTGAATGATTTAATGGCACTGATCATGGCCTGGTCAAAGTTAGCAAGGAACTTGTACTTCAGTTCCGGGTTTCGGACCAGGGACCACTGACGCCTGGCGTAGTAATAGCTCCAGTTATTTCCTTCCCTTGGAAAATCAATCCATTCCGGATGTCCGAACTCATTGCCCATAAAGTTCAGGTAGGCCTGCCCGCCTAACGCAATGGTAAAAAGCCTGATCATCTTATGTAACGCTATTCCACGGTCAACAACCAGGTGCGGATCGTTTACATGCATATGCCAGTACATTTCCTGATCCATAAGCCAGAATGCCAGTGTTTTATCCCCAACCAGGGCCTGATCGTGCGATTCGGCATAAGCCACGGTTTTAACACCAGGCAAGCGGTTAGTCATTACGCGCCACATCTCATGGATATCCCAGTCTTCATCCTTATTTTCTTTCAGCAGTCTGATCCAGAAATCAGGGATGCCCATGCCGAGACGATAGTCGAAACCCATTCCGCCTTCTTTGATGGCGGCTGCCAGTCCTGGCATTCCGGTTACATCTTCAGCAATGGTAACCGCTCCCGGATTGATTGAATGGATCAGTTTATTGGCAAGCTGCAGGTAGGTGATGGCATCCCATTCAACGCCTTCCCTGAAATATTTTTCCGGTGAATCTATCAGCCCGTTTCCATGATGGAAGTACATCATGGAGCCAACCCCGTCGAATCTGAATCCGTCGAAGTGGAATTCCTTCAGCCAGTATTTGACATTTGAAAGTAAGAACTGAATCACTTCAGTTTTACCATAATCAAAAAGCAGAGAGTCCCAATCCGGATGAATGCCGCGCGGGCCGGGATGGAAATACTGGCTATCCGTTCCGTCGAACATGTTCAGGCCTTCATTTACATTTTTTACTGTATGGGAATGCACAATATCCATAATTACAGCGATTCCCATACTGTGGGCTTTCCGGATAAGCGATTTCAGATCCTCCGGGGTTCCGAAGCGGGAGGTTGGTGCAAAAAAATTGGCCACATGATACCCGAATGAGCCGTAATAAGGATGCTCCTGCACGGCCATCATCTGAATAGCATTGTAACCGCTTTGTTTGATCCAGGGCAGGATATTTTCAGCAAATTCAAGGTAAGTCCCCAGGCCTTCCTTTTCCTGGGCCATACCTACATGACACTCGTATATAAACAAGTTTTCATCTTTCGGTATACTGAAAGAATCTCCCTGCCAGTCAAAATCGGAAAACCAGAGTTGACCGGAAAAATTGCGCGTATCTTCATCCTGAACAACACGCTTTATGTAAGCCGGAATCCTTGGGAGAAATCCGTTTGACGATTCTACCCAGACTTTCACTTTAGAACCGTGAATAAAAGAGTCTTTATAAGTTTTGAAATCAAGAAAAATTTCCCAAATCCCGTTTTCGATGCGCTTCAGGGGATGGGAGCGGGGATCCCAATTGTTAAAATCTCCTGCCAGAAATAACTGATGTGCGGCAGGCGCCCATTCACGGTAATACCAACCCCTGGCCTTCTTGTCATAATTAATCCCGAGATATTCATAGGCATCGGCAAACTTATTCAGGCTAGCATACTCATTTACAATACTTTCAACCCGTAAATGAAACCTTGAGATTCGCTGTTCCACATCATGAACCACGGGCAAAAGCCAGGGATCAGTTTTTACAATACCGGGGTATTTTTGTTTCATCATAATAAGGAATTAACAATTGTTAATTTGCATGAACCGGTTCATAAGCCGGAAAATTTAATCCCGGTAAAACCTGAATAATCAATGAAAACGCTTAGAAAACAAATATTTAGTCAAACAGTTCAATTTGTCCCAAATTACGAAGATTTACTTTAATTTTTACACAAGAAAAAAGCATATTCGTTGGCGCTATTTTCATTTTTTTCTAAGTTGATATCCTCGTCACAATCGCCTGAACAGCATTTCCCTTTACATGGCAACCCGAAATCGCTCAGAAAGCAGTTATGAGTTCAGAAAGAATCAGCATTCATTGTTATATAATTTATATTATGTCAAATATCAATTTTCTGACCCTCCGCCCTAACGTATGTTTGAAAAATAAAAAAACTGCCCATCGTTCAGATGAGCAGTTTCAGAATAATGAGTTAAACGAATTATTCCAATTCGCTGAGTTTATCATTCACGACTTTCATTTTTTCGTACATCTGAAGTCGTGTATAGATTTCTTTCAATGATAAAAGTGTATTCTTGTCTGAGGGATCAAGTCTTGAGGCTGTTTCCAGGTATGGGATTGATTTGCCCAGTATATCATCTGCCTGTTTTTTCAGTTCGTCATATTCTTTGGTGGCTGACAATGGAAGTTTGTTGGCTTCGTCAATAATCTGCGCAGCCTGGTTTACGTAAAGTGCTCCAAGGTTATAATTTGCCTCAAAATAGTCAGGTTTGAGTTCTACTGCTTTAATGTAGGCTTTCTCAGCCTCTCCTGCGTTGTTCATTAACGCATAATTTACTCCTACGGCATAATGAATCGTAGGATTCATAGGGTCAGTTTTAACGGCTTCCTGAAGATTGGCCATGGCCTTGTCATGCTGATTTGAGCTTAGGTAGATATTGGTTTCAGCGATCAGCAGGTTAAAATTATCAGGATATTTACGGCGACCTTCGGCCAGGACAGCGATGGCAGCGGTGGTATCTCCTTCCTCCAGGCTGATGGATGCAAGTGAGTTATAGAGCAGCGGCTGCGGATAATTCATTTCCTTTACCTTGTTGTAATAAAGTTTTGCTTTGCCGAATTCCTTTGCATTTTCAGCGGCAAGTGCAGTATTGAACATCGCCAGGGTATCTGTATTTCCAAATGTTTTATTCACTTCAACGGCTGATTCAAAACTTTTCATTGCTGCCAGGTACTGGGGAGGATCGGCCGTAAACCTGATCACTCCTTCGTTGTATAGCTGCTCACTGATGATGAGCATATTCTGGATGGTTTCGGTGTAATACTCCTTTTTTGTATCCAGTTCAATTGACTTCTTGTAGGACTCATAAGCTTTGTTCAGGGCATCACTATCCAGCGCCTTATAGGCAGGATTTTCGCTCATGTGGATCTGCAGGTAAATATTGCCACGATAGAACCACGTTTTGGGATCGTTCATCGTTGTGGGATCTGAGATGGTAGGCTCGATGTTCTGCATCGCTTTGTCTAGTTCCCCTTTCCGGAGATTGTTGAACGCAGTTGTACGCAGTGGTTTCTGGCCAAAAACGAACGAAGCTGCAATCATCATGAGGAAAATCAATGAGATTTTTTTCATTTTTTTACTTGTTTAATAGGTTTTATCCATGCAATACTACTTGCAAAGATATCAGGTTTATTTCAACTATACAATATCCGGGCCATTCTCATCAGCATCATCCTGCTGCCCGCCATCATCACCGGTTTCTTCCTCACTCTCCTCTACCGGGAAGACATCGTATGAAGTTTCTGTAGCCTCAAGCGGAACCTGCTGATCTTCAGAAATTTCATCTTCCTCCTTTTCAACTTCAACTTTGGTGACAGCAGCAATTGAATCGTTATCCCTCAGGTTTATCAGGCGTACGCCCTGTGTGGCCCGGCCCATAACCCTCAGGTCGGCAACAGCCAGCCTGATAATCAGTCCGGAACGGTTGATGATCATCAGGTCATCGTTGTCGGTGACGGAGTCTATAGAAATCAGCAGGCCTGTTTTCTCGGTGATATTGATGGTTTTTACGCCCTTCCCTCCCCTATTGGTAATTCTGTAATCATCTAATTTAGAGCGCTTTCCATAGCCATTCTCACTAACCACCAAAATATCTGACAGGTCATTTTCAGGGCAGATCATACCTACAACCTCGTCCTGTTCATTGGCAAGGGTAATGCCTTTGACCCCGGAAGCATTCCGGCCCATGGGGCGAACGGTATTTTCGTTAAACCGTATGGCACGTCCTGACTTTAATGCCATCAGCACTTCGTTGTTTCCATTGGTAAGCCTTGCTTCCAGCAGCTGATCGTCGTCGCGGATGGTGATGGCATTGATGCCGTTCTGTCTGGGGCGGGAATAAGCTTCAAGAGAAGTTTTCTTGATAATACCTTTTCGGGTACAGAGTATAATGAAGTTATTGTTGATATACTCTTCGTCCTTGATACTCTTCAGATTGATAAAGGCCCTGACTTTGTCATCGGGTTCAATGTTGATAAGGTTCTGAATTGCCCGGCCTTTTGAAGTTTTGGTACCTTCCGGTATTTCAAAAACCCTCATCCAGAATACCTTGCCTTTTTCAGTGAAAAACAGCATATAGTTATGCATTGTAGCAACATAGAGGTATTCCAGAAAGTCCTCATCCCTGATATCTGATCCCTTGGCTCCGCGGCCTCCCCTGTTTTGTCTTCTGTATTCGCTTAGCGGGGTCCGTTTTATATAGCCCATGTGCGATATGGTGATGACCACATTTTCATCGGCTATTGTATCTTCGATCCTGAAGTCGCTGGCTGAGTAAACGATTTCGGTACGCGCTTCATCGCCATAATTGGCTTTGATTTCAAGTAATTCATTTTTAATGATTTCCATACGGAGGCCCTCGTTTTCGAGTACACTCCTGTAATATTCAATCATTTTCAGCAGTTCGTTGTACTCTTCACGGATTTTGTCCCTTTCAAGGCCGGTAAGGCGCTGGAGGCGCATATCCAGAATTGCCCTGGCCTGAATTTCGGTCAGGTTGAAATTTTCCATGAGTCCGTTTCTGGCTTCTTCGGGGGTACGCGAAGACCGGATGAGCGTGATGACTTCATCCAGATGATCGAGGGCAATCAACAGTCCTTCAAGAATATGGGCCCGTTTTTCAGCTTCATTCAGCTCATACCTGGTACGGCGGATAACCACTTCGTGACGGTGCTCCACAAAATACTGAATCAGTTGCTTAAGGTTCAGCAGCATTGGCCGGCCTTTCACCAGACAGATGTTGTTCACGCTGAAGGATGTCTGCAACTGGGTAAGCTGGTATAATTTATTCAGGACTACGTTGGTGATCGCGTCCCGTTTCAGTTCATATACCACGCGCAGACCGTTGCGGTCCGATTCGTCGCGGATATCGGATATCCCTTCAATTTTCTTGTCATTAATCAGGTCAGCGGTCTTCCGGATCATTTCCGCTTTGTTGACCTGATAAGGTATTGAAGTAACGATGATACTTTCTCTTCCGTGACTGTCGGTTTCGATTTTGCTTTCGCCACGCATGATGATTCTTCCCCGGCCGGTTTCATACGCGTCTTTTACGCCCTCGTAACCATATATAAAGCCCCCGGTTGGAAAGTCCGGCGCTTTGATGAATTTCATCAGCTCGGGAATGGTAATCTCGTGGTTGTCGATGTATGCTATTACGCCATCCACCACTTCGCTCAGGTTATGGGGAGGCATATTGGTGGCCATACCCACGGCGATGCCGGATGCACCGTTTACAAGGAGGTTGGGTATGCGTGCCGGAAGTACGGTAGGCTCTTCAAGTGAATCATCAAAGTTCAGCTGGAAATCAACAGTATCCTTGTTGATATCTGACAGCATTTCCTCAGCTATTTTTCTGAGTCTTGCTTCGGTATAACGCATGGCAGCCGGGCTGTCACCGTCAATGGATCCGAAGTTTCCCTGTCCGTCTACCAGGGGATAACGTAACGACCAGTCCTGCGCCATCCTTACCATGGCATCATACACAGAGCTGTCGCCATGGGGATGATACTTACCAAGCACTTCCCCTACTATTCTTGCACTTTTTTTATAGGGCCGGTTCGACAGAACACCGAGGTCGAGCATTCCGAACAATACCCTGCGGTGAACCGGTTTAAGTCCGTCGCGGACATCGGGCAAAGCCCTTGAAACAATCACCGACATCGAATAATCGATGTAGGCTGATTTCATTTGGTTCTCAATGTTTACTTTGACAATTTTTTCTTCACCAGCTTGATTTTCCATCATTTAGCATATTCCAGATTAACGAAACAATACCCTTTGAAAAGGGATACGAAGGTACATTTTTTTTACTTCCGAAGCACACGGGAACTGCCGAAATTCCCCTTATATTACCAACAATGATTTGTTCATAAATAAAAACGGCATTGTATTTGATCATCCTATCCGGAATCTGGTGGTTTTGTTGTTGCTTTATGTTTGATATTGCTTGCTTTGCAAGGATTTTAGCAGTAATTTTGAAGACATAACGGAAACTTCCGGAAATAATTTTTGTTATTTAACAGAATTGAAAACCAAGTCCTTTAAGTGCAGAAGCCAAAAAGGATTTTAAATACGACTGATAGCAATGGAAGCTAAATTTTCACAGCGGGTGAAGGATGTACTGACATATAGCCGGGAAGAATCCCTGCGTCTCGGAAACGATTATATTGGTGTTGAGCATTTGCTTCTCGGAATTATCCGTGAAGGTGAAGGCATGGCAATCCAGATTCTTAACCTATTGGGTGTTGACACCAATGAAGTGCGCCGTACTATTGAGAAGGCCATTGGAAAAACTGTTGCCCGTGACAAATCGGCAGAGAACCTGCCACTGGTAAAACAGGCAGAAAGAGCGCTCAAACTCACTTACCTGGAAGCAAAAATGTTCAACAGTGAGTTGATCGGAACGGAACATCTCCTGCTGGCCATTTTAAAAGACGAAGACAACCTGGTTACCACTACATTGGGCAAGTATGGCGTTGATTATGATTCTGTCAGGGATGAGCTTAAATCTATCATGAGCAATGATGAGCGCAAAACATTTGAGGAGCCCACTTCAGAATTACCGGGCAGTTCCTCTGATGATGATGCCGAAGAAGGCCGGGGTTACGGAGGTGCCAAGAAAGTGGCTGACTCAAAATCAAAAACCCCTGTCCTGGACAATTTTGGCAGGGACCTGACAAAAGCGGCTGAAGAAGGCCGGCTTGACCCGATTGTCGGAAGGGAAAAGGAACTGGAGCGGATAGCGCAGATTCTCAGCCGCCGGAAGAAAAATAATCCCATTCTTATCGGAGAACCGGGAGTCGGAAAGTCAGCCATTGCCGAAGGACTTGCACTGCGGATCATCGCCCGCAAGGTCTCGCGGGTACTTTTCAACAAGCGGATTTTCACCCTTGATCTTGCCTCGTTGGTTGCCGGGACCAAATACCGGGGTCAGTTCGAAGAGCGGATGAAAGCCGTGCTGAATGAACTTGAGAAAAACCGGGACATTATCCTTTTTATCGATGAAATTCATACCATCGTCGGCGCTGGTAACGCTTCCGGATCGCTCGATGCCTCCAACATGTTCAAACCAGCCCTTGCTCGGGGCGAAATCCAGTGCATTGGAGCTACCACGCTGGATGAATACCGTCAGTATATTGAAAAAGACGGCGCACTTGAACGGAGATTTCAGAAGATTCTGGTTGATCCTACCTCGATTGAAGAAACGGTAGAGATCCTTTACAACATTAAGGAGAAATATGAGGACCACCACCTGGTGAAGTATTCTCAGGAGGCCATAAAAGCCTGTGTTTCGCTTACCAACCGTTATCTCTCTGACAGATACCTGCCCGACAAGGCAATAGACGCGCTTGACGAAGCCGGGGCCAGGGTACACATCACCAACATGCAGGTGCCTGTAGAAATCCTTGACCTGGAAACGCGTATCGAAGAGGTTAAATTGCTTAAGAACAAGGCCATTCACAGCCAGAAGTTTGAAGAAGCCGCCAAATTCCGCGATTCGGAGCGTAAGTTGCTGATTGAACTGGAGTCTGCCAAGCGCCGCTGGGAAGAGGATTCAAAGATCCACCGGATTGAAGTGACCGAGGACAATGTTGCCGAGGTGGTTGCCATGATGACCGGTGTACCGGTGCAGCGGATAGCCCAGAATGAAAGCGACAGGCTGTTGCACATGGAAGATGATCTTGCCGGAGCAGTGATTGGTCAGAATGAGGCGATTAAGAAAGTTGTCAAAGCAATCAGGCGGAACAGGGCCGGCCTCAAAGACCCGAACAAACCTATAGGAACCTTTATTTTTCTTGGTCCGACAGGGGTTGGCAAGACCCATCTGGCAAAAGTGCTCGCCAAGTATCTCTTCGACTCTGAAGACACCCTTATCAGGATTGATATGAGTGAATATATGGAGAAATTCGCTGTTTCGCGTCTGGTGGGAGCGCCTCCGGGATATGTTGGTTATGAAGAAGGCGGACAACTGACGGAAAAAGTCAGAAGAAAGCCCTATTCGATCGTGCTTCTGGATGAAATTGAAAAAGCACATCCGGATATATTCCATATTCTGCTTCAGGTGCTTGACGACGGGGTACTTACCGACAGCCTTGGACGAAGGGTTGATTTTAAAAATACCATAGTGATCATGACTTCCAACATCGGTTCAAGGCAACTGAAGGATTTCGGACAAGGAGTGGGTTTTGCTACCTCTGCCAAACTGAGCGGAAGTTCAGCCTTTGCGCAGGGGGTAATCGAAAATGCGCTCAAACGCTCCTTCGCACCTGAATTCCTCAACCGCATTGATGATGTAATTATCTTCGATTCACTTGAACGGGAAGATATCCATAAGATCATTGATATCGAACTGAAGAACCTCTTCAAACGGATAGCCGAAATGGGTTATGTGATGGAAGTAACCACTCCTGCCAAGGATTTCATTGTGGAGAAAGGCTGGGATGCCCAGTTTGGGGCCCGTCCGCTCAAGCGGGCCATTCAAAAGTATATTGAAGATGCCCTGGCAGAAGAAATAATCAAATCAAGGCTGCATGAAGGCGACAGGATACTTATTGACTATGAGGAGAATGCGCCGGAATTGAAAATCAACATACTGAACCCTGAAATTGAAGCAGAGCTTCCCAAAGAAGGATAGCCTGTTTCCGGAAGGTTTAAGACTCAGGCTGCACAATGCGAATCATGCGTGCAGCCTTTTTTGTTATCTGATGAATCCGGAATTGATATCCTGCTTTTGCCTGAAACTTTGCGCTGATATGCAATTTTTACTTCCCTCAGGTCAACACTATTGAAGGCATCCATTTTCACGTTGAGATTCAAGCGGAGGCGAGATCCGGGATTGTATAATTCGTTTTATCTTTTCATTCATCCTTTGCGCCTGTGAAACGCTGTGAGAGTTGTTTCAGGTCGATGCCATCAAAATTTCCGGAGCTCATCATCAACAGGTTGGTATGGTCTGTATTCAGAGAGAACAGATATCTGGCAAGCTTTTCACTATCGTTAAACACCTGAATATCATCTTTTTTAAATGCCTTACTTATATCATCAGGAGAGAGATCAGGAAGTTGTTTGATTTGCAAGGCATGCCTGCTGTAATAAACGATGGCAATATCGGCGCGGTCCATACAGGAACCATATTCTTCAAGAAATCCGGAACTTAAACTGCTGTATGTATGTAACTCCATGCATGCGATCAGTTTTCGTTCAGGAAATTGATCTTTAACGGCCTGAATGGTTGCCTTAAGTTTAGACGGGCTGTGCGCAAAATCCTTGAACACTGAACATGTGTTGTTATTGCCAATGCGTTCGAGCCGTTTTGAAGCGCCTGAAAATGTGCCGATTGCATTATAAAAGATGTTGCTTTCGACGCCCATGGCTTCACAAACCAGCCTTGCCCCTTCGAGGTTAAGCATGTTGTGATGGCCAAATATTTTCAGCGGAATTTCATTATTACCGGTATTTAAAAATGTAATGCCATCATTGATCGAATATTCAGGAATATAATAGGGCATGGCTTTGATACCTGCATCAACCCCGGAAGCTACATCGGCAACTGTTTTGTCTTCGGCGCAATAGATAAGCTTACCCCCGGGCATGATCTGCGATGCGAAAATCCTGAATTGTTCCACATAATTATCGAATGTGGGAAAAACATTCACGTGATCCCAGGCGATTCCGCTGATGAGCGCGATATCCGGCTTGTAAAGGTGGAATTTCGGACGGCGGTCAAGGGCAGAGGTCAGGTATTCATCGCCTTCAAAAACCATAAAAGGCGCATCTTCCGAAAGTCTGACCATTACATCAAATCCATCGAGCTGGGCCCCGACCATGAAATCGGTATCAATACCTGCATGTTTCAGCACATGAAGTATCATGGCTGTGATGGTCGTTTTACCATGGCTTCCGCCGATCACGACCCGGGTTTTATCTTTAGATTGTTCGTAAAGATATTCGGGATATGAGAATATTTTCAGCCCAAGCTCCCTGGCCTTCAGCAGCTCCGGGTTGTCGCCCCTGGCATGCATGCCCAGAATAATGGCATCAATGCCGGCATGAATCTTTTCAGGAAACCAGCCCGTATCATCAGGAAGCAGTCCCGAGGCTTTAAGCCTGCTTCTGGCAGGATCAAAAATTTCGTCATCACTTCCGGTAATCTGATAACCTTTTCTGTGAAGGGCTAATGCAAGGTTATGCATTGCAACCCCACCGATGGCAATAAAGTGAACATTCATGATGCAGGGATTAACGGACAAAAATAATCAAATATGCCGGGGATTGCAGCCGGAAGTTACATTTTAAAAAATGACGGATAGGGTCAAATGTACTATTTTTGCTTTTCTAAATGATTTCTATGAAACTCACACCTATAGAAGCGGATTACTGGAAGATGGATGGCGGTGTGGCATTCGGGGTTGTGCCCAAGAGCCTCTGGACAAAAGTTTATCCGGAAGACAGGGATAACCTGATAAGGATTACCACCCGTTGTCTGCTGATACAGACCGGTAGCAGGAACATCCTTATTGATGCCGGAATGGGAGATAAACGCGGGGATAAATACTATACGTACAAATATCGTTTCGGCGAATCCGGCCTGATTAAGCCCCTGGCAAAGGCAGGCCTCTCCCCTGCCGATATTACGGATATTCTGTTCACTCATCTGCACGATGACCATGTTGGCGGGGCTACCTTTGTAAATGAGGCCGGAATGGTGGAGGAATTTTTTAAAAATGCGGTTTACTGGTGTTCTTCAACGCATTGGGCATGGTCGAAAAATTCAAACAAGCGCGAATCCGCCGCTTACTTCAGCGATAATCTTGAACCACTGGAAAAATCAGGTCGCCTGAGACTGATCGAAAAAGAAGGGGAATGGATTGAAGGGATCTCACTCCGGATTTTCAATGGTCACACAAGGGGTCAACTGATTCCGGTGATCGACACCGCCAAAGGGAAAGTGGTTTTTGCAGGCGATTTTATTCCTGCATTGTCCTACATCCCCATTCCCTACGTGCCTGCAGTTGATATTGAACCTTTGTTAAGCATGACGGAAAAGGAAAGCTTCCTCGAAGAAGCGCTGAAAAACGATTACATCCTTTTCTTCGAGCATGATTATTATCATGAAGCATGCAGACTTGCCGCGGGGAAAAAAGGTGTGGAAGCGGGTGAAATTTTTAAGATTACGAATTTGAACAGTGAAAACATATTCGCATGACACAAAAGGAGAAAGCCGCCACAATAAACCGGCAATTGTCCGGAAAAACCGCTGAAGAAGTACTGCACTGGTTTCTATCGGGGAATGCCGGAGAAACAGCCTTCTCTACCAGCCTCGGCGCGGAGGATCAGGTGATTACTCACATGATTTCTGAAAGCGGATTACCGGTCAGGATATTTACCCTCGACACAGGACGTTTATTCCCTGAAACTTATGATCTGATTGATCTGACTTCAAAAAAGTATGGTATCAACCTGGAGATCATGTTTCCGGATGCCACGGAGGTGGAAGACATGGTAAGGTCGAAGGGAATTAATCTTTTTTACGAAAGCGTCGAAAACCGGAAATTGTGTTGTCAAATCAGGAAGATTCACCCGTTGAAACGCGCCTTTGCGGGGCTTGATGCATGGATTTGCGGGCTGAGAAGAGAGCAATCGGTAACCAGGAAAGATATGCAACTTGTTGAATGGGATGAAGGCAATGGACTTATAAAAGTTAATCCGCTGATTGACTGGACTGAAAAGATGGTTTGGGATTATATCCGTAACCATCATGTACCCTATAACAAACTGCATGATCAGGGCTTTCCGAGCATTGGCTGTCAGCCTTGTACCAGGGCCGTGATGCAGGGTGAAGATATACGTGCCGGCCGGTGGTGGTGGGAAAATCCTGAATCGCGGGAATGCGGTTTACACAAGCGGAATTAATAATTTTTCAGGTTCTCCTTGAAATGATATTCCGGCGATGTTGCCATATCTCCGCATCCCTTAGTGTAATTTATACACGGTTAACATCCATATAATTAACAATTTAGTAACATTTACACTGCTTTTCCGAAACAAAATTTATTTACTTTTGCACCCGGATTTTGAGAATCCACAAACCAATTGTAAAACCAAATCTGATCGAATGAGTATCAAGAAACAATTTCTGAAGAGCAAACCTGTGTGTAAAGTCAGTTTTAAATTGCAGAAGGAACAGGTTCAGCATGCCAGCCGTGTAAATGTAGTCGGTGACTTCAATAACTGGAATGAAAATTCTGATGAACTGAAACAATTGAAAGACGGTTCTTTCAGCCATACCGTTGAACTGGAAACCGGACGCGAGTATCAGTTCCGGTATGTTGCAGATGGTTCAAACTGGTTCAATGATGATGAAGCTGACAGGTTTGTTTCAAGCGGACATGGCGATGCCCGGAATGGTGTTTTGTCGCTCTGATAATACCTTAAATCAATGACAAACGGCAGGAATCCTGAAATGGCTCCTGCCTTTTTTATTTCCCGGTTATTATTCGAAACGTAACGCTTTAACCGGTACAATAAACCTGATTACCAGGGACGGAATCAGCATCATAAGCAGGCAAACAGCCAGGGTTGCAAGGTTTATTATCAGAATTTCCGGTAATCCTATGGTAACCGGAACACTTGAAACAAAATAGGAATCTTCGGGTAGCGGAATAAAACCAGTCTTTTGTTGCAGGAAAATCAGACCAAGCGCTGCGGCATTGCCCCAAAGCAGGCCATATCCGGCAATGTAGCCGGTGGCATAAATAAATATTTTCCTGATACTTCCGGTTTCTGCGCCGAGTGCTTTCAATAAACCGATGTCCTTGGTGTGTTCAAGGATCAGGATCAACAGGGTGGAAATTACTGTAATTCCGGAAACCAGGGCCATTAATACCAGAATTATGAAGACGTTGATATCCTGAATCTCAATCCAGTCAAAAATCTGCGGATAAAGTTGCTTAATAGTTTGAGTATTGAGTTTATAGCTGACTGTATTATAGATCTGATCCGAGACCCTTTCGATATTCGAAAAATGATTAAGCCTGACTTCCACCCCTGAAACCATGGAGCTATCCCATTGATTCAGCCGCTGAATATGTCTGCTGTCGCTAAAAACATACATCTCATCAAACTCCCCCAATCCTGTGTCGTAAATGCCGCTGATCCTGAATTTTCGCCCCCTCGCTGTATTGTCAATGATAAAGTACATGCGCAGGTCGTCACCCGGAACAAAGCCAAGCAGGCGTGCAATCCGGGAAGAAATCAGTACATCCCCTGAAGGCGCATTCGTGCTGAGGTCAGGCAGATGCCCGGAAACCAGCTTTTCGCTGAAAAAAGACCAGTCGTAGGAAGATTCCACCCCTTTGAGTACAACTCCGTGAATTTCTTCTTCTGTTTTGATGATTCCGGCTTTGAGGCAGAACGGATGAACGCCGGCCACCCCTGATATATCAGCAATTTCTTCAATTGAGACATCCTGGAGGTATATGGGAGAAGGCTCAAACGAATTATTCGAATCGAATGCGGTAACCTGGATGTGCGCTCCGAAACCGGCAACTTTATCCCTGACCTGTTTCTGGAATCCCTGAAGGATGGCCACGGAGATCAGCATTACAGTAAGTCCGAGCGAGATACCTGTAATGGCAACCTTGATAATGGGCCTCGAAAAAGAGTCTCCTTTTTTTGAACGGATGCGCCGGCTGATAAAATATTCGAAATTCAAGGCCTTAAAGTTTATGGCAAAGTTAACGGTTTAGCATTAATTTTGTGAATTCATCTTACATTCCTGTAACTTAAACTCCCTGACATGAGAAAAGCACTTCCGGCAATTCTGGTATTTTTAGTTTCGGTATCTGTTTCAGCACAGCCAGATCTCAGAAGACTGACCGAAAGCAGTTCCATCAACAATCCGGTGATACCAGGCGCCTGGCGTACTGAGGAATATTTCCCCCTGCTAAAAGCGCAACAAGTCGGAGTAGTTGCAAATCAGACTTCCCTGATCAGAGAAGTACATCTGGTTGACTCCCTGTTATCTGCCGGGATCAAGGTTGTGAAAGTATTCACCCCGGAGCATGGCTTCAGAGGCAATGCCGAAGCGGGCGCTTCAATAAGTAATGATTGGGACAGCAGAAGCGGGCTTCCGCTGATTTCACTGTATGGTGACAGGAAAAAGCCCGGCAAGACAGAACTCGAAGGCCTGGATATTGTTATTTTTGATCTGCAGGATGTGGGCGCTCGTTTTTATACCTACATTTCGACGATGACCTATATGATGGAGGCCTGTGCCGAAAACAATATCCCGCTGATTGTACTTGACCGGCCGAATCCAAACGGATTTTATGTGGATGGTCCTGTTTTAAAGCCTGAATTCAGTTCATTTGTGGGACTTCACCCGGTGCCCGTTGTTCATGGCATGACCATGGCCGAGTACGCGCGCATGGTAAACGGCGAGCGATGGCTTAAAAACGGAACTGAATGTGACTTGCAATGGGTGCCCTGTAAGGGATATACTCATAAATCCAGGTACAGGCTTCCTGTAAGGCCTTCACCCAACCTTCCCGATATGGCCTCCGTTTATCTTTACCCATCGCTCTGCTTTTTTGAAGGTACTGTGGTCAGTGTGGGGCGGGGAACCACATCTCCGTTTACCGTAATCGGTCATCCGGATTTCAAATCCGGAAACTATACATTTAAACCGGTTCAGATTAAGGGAGTGGCTGAAAACCCTCCGCACAAAGGGATTGATTGTTATGGATATAACCTCAGGGAGAGATCAGATGAAATATATGAAAATGGAGGTCTCAGGCTTGAATGGTTACTGGAACTGCATAAAGCACTTGGCAGTAAGCCGGGCTTTTTTAACAACTTTTTTGACAAACTTGCCGGAACCGATGAGTTGCGAAGACAAATACAGGCAGGATTGAGCGAAAAGAAAATCAGAGAGTCATGGGAAACCGATCTGCAGAAATTCAAAAAAATCAGAACAAAATACCTGCTTTACCCGGATTTTGAATGATCAATCCATTTGTTTTTAACACAATACTCCGTTGAGAATTTTTAATGAATTGACTTACATCGGATTATAAAAACTTTTTTATAAGTAACAAATCACACATAATCAAGTCTTTGCGTCTTGGCGTCCTTGCGTGATTCTTAAATTAACGGACTATTGAAACACTGATATCCCCGGAAATCCGGTCTGCCTTATTTGATATTCTTATGCTATTATAGCAAAAAGACCTGACAACATCGTTTTAAGAGTTAGTCAGGTCTTTGCAGTTTGATTCACGCGCTTCGCGTGATTTTCGTATCTGTAATACGCAGTAATTATTTCCTGCCGGGATAAACCTTCAGGGCCTCTTCCAGGCACTTAACTGCGTTGGTAAGGTCTTCCTTCTTAAGCACATAGGCGATTCTGGCTTCATTTTTGCCTAAACCCGGGGTTGCATAAAAGCCAGTTGCGGGCGCCAGCATTACGGTTTGTTTTTCATATTCAAATTCTTCGAGCAACCACTGGCAGAACTTATCGGCATCGTCTACCGGCAGGCTGATCACCGAGTAGAAGGCGCCTTTGGGCATAGGGGCGAAAACGCCGGGAATCTGATTTAGTTTTTCAATCACAAGGTTACGCCTCGAAATATATTCATCATACACCTCTTTGAAATATGCCGGCGGGGTATCGAGTGAGGCCTCCCCTATCACCTGGCCGAGTGAAGGCGGACTTAACCTGGCCTGTGCAAATTTGAGGGCTGTTGCAATGAGTTTTTTATTTTTTGATATAAGGGCGCCGATCCGCACCCCACATTCGCTGTAACGTTTCGAAACGGAATCCATCAGCACTGCGTGCTCTTCCAGTCCTTCCAGATTCATCACGGAAAAATGCTGATTGCCATCGTAGCAGAATTCACGATAGACTTCATCAGCAAAGAGATACAGGTCATGTTTCAGCACAAGTTCCCTCAACTGATAAAGTTCTTCCCTGCTGTAGAGGTACCCCGTTGGGTTGTTCGGGTTGCAGACCATAATTGCCCGGGTACGGGGGGTAATTGATTTCTCGAATTCGCTGATCGGAGGGAGCGCAAAACCGCTGTGGATATCAGAAGTAATGGGCACAACTTTGACGCCGGCCGCCAGTGCAAAGGCATTGTAATTGGTATAGAAAGGTTCCGGAATAATCACTTCATCTCCCGGGTTCAGGCATACTTTAAAAGCAAAAGAGATGGCTTCGGAACCTCCTGTAGTAATGATGATATCGTTTTGGTCGATGTCGATCCCGATACCCTGATAATAGCCGGCCAGTTTGCGCCTGTAACTTTCATTACCTGCAGAGTGGCTGTATTCTATGACTTTCTGATCGAAATTGCGGATTGCTTCAAGAGCTACATCAGGCGTTTGAATGTCAGGTTGACCGATATTAAGGTGGTATACTTTAACGCCCCTTTTCTTGGCAGCCTCAGCAAAAGGGACCAGTTTTCGAATTGGTGATGCGGGCATCAGGCAGCCGCGTTCGGAAATTTCAGGCATAGTTTTATCGTTTTTATTGACTTCTTGTCTTTGTCAAAATCCGGAACAAAGGTAGAAGCAAAATTCAGAGTTCCAAAGAAACACCTGAGTATTATTTACAGTCCAGACTTTCAGCTAAAAAAAAGAAATGGCCGGAAATTCCGGCCACTTAAAAAAGAAAAGTTCAATATTTATTTCGCAACAGGAGCGGCACCCGTTGTCATTGCTTTTTCGGGAACTGCGCTTTCCTCGGTCTTTTTAACGATGTTACCTGAAATTCTCAGTACAACCGGTGAGTTTTTAGCGTTCGAAAGCACAGTAACAGACTTGTTAATCGGCCCTACGCGATTGGTGTCGTATTTTACCTTAATGGTTTCTTTTTTTCCGGGGAGAATAGGTTCTCTCGGCCAACTGGGAACAGTACAGCCACAGGACGACCTGACGCTTGAAAGAATCAGGGGCTCTTTGCCGGTATTGGTGAACTCAAATTCACAGTTTCCGTCTCCGCCAACAAATAAAGTTCCGTAATCGTGAACGGTTTTGTTAAAGGTGACTTCCGCAGCATTGGGATTGACTGCCGGGGTTTCCTGTTTTGCATCCTGAGCATTCAATGTAAGGCAGGCTGCAAAAAAGACTGCCATAATTGTTATTGACCTTTTCATTGCTGAATTTTTAGTTTATGTTGAATGATGTAGTCCTGTTCTAAAGGACAAAATTAATTATAATAATTCAGGGTAGTCAAGAAAATTGAACATTTTATTAGTTAACAAAGATTATGCCAATGGAAAACCTGTTGATATTTTCTTTCCAGGGCCGAAAAAATGTGTTTTCTTTACTGCGTTAATCTCTTATATTATGAAAAGTCATTTATTTGTGACCCTTATTTTGATTTCTGCAGCAGCATTTGTATCATGTCGAAGCAGTAAAACTTCAAAACCCGGAGATGTGAAAGATAAACCACAAATGGTGGCATCACCTCAGGCAATTATTTATAAAACCAGGGGAGATTACTTTCTTCATGTTCCCGTAACCCTTTCGGAAGACAGGAAATCCCTCCTGGCCTATCCTGCACCACAGGATGTATTTTCCGGCGGTGATCTGGCATATCCTGTCCGGCTTGAAAACGGGTACCTGCTCGACAGGCGGGGCATCAGCCCGTCGAGCGCGTTCATCAAACTGACCTATTACGAATACAGCAGGCTGGGAAAGACTCCGACAGCGGAAGAAATCATGAAAATGATCCTGGATGACGATCCCTTTACCATAATATACCAATGCGGCCCCAAACACAGTTTCAGGGATATTGAAAGTGACCTTAACGCCATCATCCTCGACGGGAAAGAAGATAATTTCAAAAAACTGAAATGAAAGCAATCTCAATCTCATCTGCCATCAGAATAACAGTATCCTTATAGAATGCTGTTCAGCACTCGTTGCGCTTTAGTTTGATATAGTCTCTGCGGTTGATTAAATTCGAGTGACGTGGAAGCCTTATAATGGTTGACTGGAAGGTATAATGCTGATTATCAACAGTAATTCTTTATTCAGAATTAAAATCTCATTAAATTGAACTACCAGTGCCAGGTTGATTGAATGAGCTAATTGATTAAATGCATATTTTTGCACTTCCAAACGACAGGGGGTAAATTGATGATTTCAATGATATTGATGTCATTTTTTGGTAAACATTTATCTCTGCTACAGCAAACTTTTTTATTCGCTACATGTTCTTGTGCTGCTTTTGCTGATTTGCCAAAACCCATTATTCACAAAACCAATTAAAATTGAATAAGAACAACAAATCATTAACAGAACTTGATGGTAAGACGCTCTATTATAGTTTTCTTGCCGGGGCGCAGAAGATTTTCGAAAACCAGGTTCTGATTAACAAGATAAATGTTTTTCCGGTGGCTGATGCGGATACCGGAACCAATCTGGCCTCGACCATGCGGTCGATTGTTGATAGTCCCATACCTACCTCTGATCTTAAGATTACTGCTGCAGCCCTTGCCGATGCAGCGCTTACAGGAGCAAGAGGAAACTCAGGGATTATTTTTGCCCAGTTTGTTTACGGGTTCAGCAATGAAATTCAGAAGCATGAAACCGTGAGTGTGGAAACATTCGCTGAAGTGGTAAAAAAGGCTGTAACCTATGCCTATGAAGCGATTGCCAATCCGATTGAAGGCACCATGATAACCGTAATCAGGGAATGGGCTGAATTTATCTACATCCTCAAGGACTCCATTAAGGATTTTATAGAACTTCTTGCCCAGGCCTACCTCAGGGCACTCGAATCGTTGCAGGCCACTACGGGACAACTTGCCGTGCTGAAGAAATCGAATGTGGTTGATGCCGGGGCTAAAGGATTTGTTGTTTTCCTGCAGGGTATGGTTGAATTTGTTAAAGCCGGTGAACTCAGGAAATTGCTTTCGGGACGTGAAACGGTTGTGATCGCCGATTCGGAGGTTGTGTCGCATGAGGTGATTACATACCGTTACTGCACCGAAGCCATGCTTGTTACTGACGAAAAGAAAAAGCCAGACCTTCAGATGGTGCGCAAAGGGATTGCCCATATGGGCGACTCCATGGTTGTAGCCGGATCTGCCAGGAAGATGCGGGTACATATTCACACCGACCATCCGGCCAAGGTGATGAAGGTGCTTTCCAGATACGGATCAATCTCTTTCCAGAAGGTGGATGATATGGTCATGCAACAGGAGATTTCAGCAAATCCGAAGTTTCCGGTTGCCATCGTTACTGATTCGACCTGCGATATACCACAAGAACTGATTGAAAAATATCAGTTACAGGTTGTCCCGCTTAGTGTGCATTTCGGGGAGAATTATTTCCTTGACAGGCTGACGATCCTGCCGGCACAGTTCTACTCCATGATCGACAAAGCCCCGGTTTACCCATCGACAGCGCAGCCGGCTTACAAAGATTTCTTCAATCGCTACTCTTATCTGGCCAGCCATTATAATTCTATCATCGGCATCCATATCAGTGCATCCATGAGCGGGACCTGGAGCAACAGTTCAAAAGCCTCTCATGCCGTTGCTGAACACAGCGGAAAAAAGATCAGTGTCCTCAACTCAAAGCGTCTTTCAAGCGGATTGGGCCTGATTGTGCTCAGGGCGGCCAAAGCGCTCGAAAACGGGGCTACCCACGATGAAATTGTTTCGAAAATGGATACCTGGTCAAACAATACCAAAATACTGGTTTCATCAAAAACTATTAAGTATATGGTGAAAAGTGGCAGGGTAAGCTATACCAAGGGATTGATCGGATCGCTGCTGAACCTGAAGCCAATTGTAACTGTAAATAATGAAGGCCGCACCGAAGCATTCGGCAAACCTTTTACAGAGAAGGGAAGCATGGAACTGGTAATCGCTAAGATCAGGAGTATGGCTGCCGGGCGGAAAATTTGGGGTTACTCCATTTCACATGCCCGCAACCTCAGCACTGCCAACTGGTATGCTGACAGGATGCGGGAGATTTGCGGACTTGAACCTGAGTTTATCAATGATGCATCTCCTGTACTCGGCGTTAATGTTGGTCCCGGTGTGGTCGCCCTTTCGGTGATGTTCGAAGATCAGGATTCCCTGCTTCAGTAAGCAATACAACACAGACCGGATGCTTTAGTGAAGATCCGTTTTTTTTGCATTTATCACTGGTGAAAACCCGGTGACAGAATTTCTATCATCCTGAAATGCTCATAGGCATCATGCCTGAATGGGTAATCCCAACAACCAAGCCGGTGGCGGACTTTTCCTCCGAATCCTGTTTTAAAGCGATAGAGCCCGTACATCGGGTTGGACGGATCGGGGTTGCTGCTGATGCCAAACAGGTCATATTCGGTACAGCCCATTTGCTGAGCATATTGAATGGCATTCCATTGCAACAGATATGGGGCCATCATTTCGCGGTGATGCGAAGCGGAAGCTCCGTAAAGATATGTTGCCCTGCTCTGGGATAATGCCAGAAACATGCCGGCCAAAGGTGTTCCGTTGGTCTCAGCCAGCAGCAGTTTTATTACAGCCGGTGAAATGGTATCCCTTGCATCAGTTAAAAGCACCTGCTGAAAGTAGTCCTTCTGTTCACCTGCTATGCGGTTCCTTTTAACGGTCTGGTTGTACAGATAAAACCACTTGTCCAGATCCTGCTCGCCTGACAGCCTGACGCTGATTTTCTTTCTTTGCGAAAGCCGGATATTGTACCTGGTCTTGGGTTTCATTTTGCCCAGCATTACCGCAGGATCCTTCTCCAATGGCAGAATAACTGTATTGGAAGGTAAAATATTGGAAGGTGATTTTCTGAGATTCCAGTTTCTGGTACCAAAATTCATACGCATCTCCTGTATGGGAGTGTCAGGCAGCTCATACCACTGCTGAGTTGCACCATGCTGTTCGTTCCAGGGAGATGGCCAGCTGAGGTCGAAACGGATGGCAAAACAAGCCTCTGGCAGATAATCTCGGATTGCTTCCGACAGTTCTTCAAGCCAGGCACCCTGACGTTCCTGTTCAGGCACCATCTCAGGGCCGTAAGGTGCATAAGCGATCACACCACCCGATTGCAACTCCCTGAAAAGGATCAGAATATCTCCCTGATGAATCCAGTATCCCGGCCGGACGGGGTCAGACTCAAAAATATCAAAAGGGGCCGGATTCCAGCCCGTATTGTTTTTAAACTTTGCCCAGAATGCGGTCTGCTGTAGAATGCGCGTCGGAATGATCGCTCCGGTATCTTTGGGGATAACTTTCAGCAAATTCATGATTATTGACCATTATCCGGAATTTTCCGGATTAAATGAAAATATGCCTGATCATCAGTCAGGAAAAAAATTAAAAGTAAATTGCAGGTTGAGCAACCGGAAACATCACAGACCCGTGAGAACGTGCACAAATTAAATACAAACAGGAAGATACCTCCGGTGATATAAGGAATCAGGAAACAGAAAAGCATTCAGGCTTTCCCGGTATTTTCGGACGTATACATCTGAAAATCATTGCAGATCGTTTTTCAGTGACAAAGATAGGGTTAATAAGCATAATGCCAAACGAAAATTTAAATTCTTGCAGGAATGAATGTGGATTTGTAAACTCACAATACTTTGATGATAAATGATCTGCATGAAAAACCCCACAGTCTGTGAAATCGCTGAGTCAACAGATGGAGAGCCGAAATTTCAGGTAATCTGAGCAAGATTACACATTAATCTGGATAACTTATTCAGCAAAAATATGCTTAATTATCTGTATATTTGAGTTACAAAAACAGATGCTATGTTCAATTATCTTTCAGATGCGGCCCTGGTGGTTTTTGTTTATATGAGTCTGGTATTTGCGCTGGCATTGGTTTTGCACGATAATTCCATCGTAGATATCTTTTGGGGGCTGGGATTTATTGTGCTGACCGTATTCAGCATAATCAGGAATGGCTCACCCGGTATTTTACAGTTTCTGGTTACCCTGATGGTATTGATCTGGGGGCTGAGATTATCGGTGCATATATTTAAACGCAACCTTGGGCGTGGCGAAGATTTCAGGTACGCGAACTGGCGCCGGACATGGAAATTTTTTATACTCCGCAGTTTTTTGCAGGTTTTTATGCTTCAGGGCTTTTTTATGCTTGTTATCTCCTGGCCCGTGCTACATGTGCTGAACACTCCCTCCCCTGCCGTGCCTGGGTTTATTCACGTTTCAGGCTTACTGGTATTCCTTGCCGGCTTCCTTTTCGAAGCCATTGGCGATTATCAGCTGGCTGTTTTCAGGAAAAATCCGGAAAATTCCGGAAAAATCATCACAACAGGCCTCTGGAAGCTTACGCGCCATCCCAATTATTTCGGGGAAGCCTTGCTTTGGTGGGGATTCTGGTTGCTGGCCCTGCCACAGCTCGATGGTATTTATACAGTAGTCAGTCCGTTGGCCATCACCTGGTTGTTGCGCTATGTATCGGGCGTGCCCATGCTGGAGAAGAAATATGAAGGCCGGCCCGATTGGGAAGCATACAAAGCCAAAACCCCTGTATTTGTTCCGTTCATGCGTTAATGTTTCCATATACCCCCTCGCGATTTCCGGATTTTATTCCGTCAGTTTTAAATGTAAATATTTCCGGTTCCTCTGTTTCAGTTTTTCCCTGTTGTCCGCTTTTTATACCTTCGCAGCAGATTTATGCTGAACTCTATTCCTTTTAACGACAATAACAAATTCATTTTTAATATGATCAACCAGCAACTTATCAATCCACGCAGCATCGTAGTAATCGGTGGCTCAAACGACACAACCAAGCCAGGCGGAAAAGTCCTTAAAAACCTTCTGGAGCATCATTTTTCCGGGGATGTTTATGTCACCAATCCCAAAGAAGATGAAATCCAGGGGGTCAAATGCTACAGAAATCCTGAAGACCTGCCCGATTGTGATCTGGCGATTCTTGCCATTGCCGCCAAATTCTGCCCTGATACAGTTGAATTGCTGGCCAGAAAGAAAAATACCCGTGCCTTTATCATTCTTTCGGCAGGCTTCCATGAGGAAAGTGAAGCGGGCGCCCTGCTTGAACAACGGATTGTTGATACCATCAACAGCGTGAACGGATGCCTGATCGGGCCGAACTGTATCGGTGTAATGAATCATCATCATACATCCGTATTTACTACACCCATACCAAGACTTGATCCGAAGGGCATTGATTTTATCTCGGGTTCAGGCGCTACCGCCGTTTTTATTATGGAGTCGGCAATGCCGAAGGGACTCTCCTTTTCAAGTGTATATTCAGTGGGGAACAGCGCGCAGATGGGCGTGGAGGAAGTACTTCAGTATCTTGACGAAAGCTTCGATCCGGAAACCAGCAGCAAGGTAAAACTGTTGTATGTTGAAAGCATCAATAAACCTGACCTGCTGTTGAAGCATGCCTCCTCTCTGATCCGGAAGGGATGCCGCATTGCCGCCATCAAATCGGGCAGTTCTTCGGCAGGCAGCCGTGCAGCCTCATCCCATACCGGTGCTTTGGCCAGCAGCGACTCAGCCGTTGACGCGCTTTTCAGAAAAGCCGGCATCGTAAGGGCTTACGGCCGTGAAGAACTGACAGCCGTCGCTTCGGTATTTATGCATAAACCCCTGAGTGGTAAGAATATTGCCATCATTACCCATGCAGGCGGCCCGGCTGTAATGCTCACCGACGCCCTTTCGAACAATGGTCTGGAAGTACCTCACATCGGGAGCCCTGAACTACTGGCAAAGCTTCTTCCCGGCTCATCCGTAGCCAATCCCATCGACTTCCTTGCTACCGGAACTGCCGGAAATCTTGGAGATATCATAGATTTCTGTGACAATCAATTCGACAACATTGATGCCATGGTCGTCATCTTTGGCAGTCCGGGGCTTACTGAAGTATATGATGTATACAAACTACTTGACGAGAAGATGAAAACCTGCCGGAAACCCATTTTTCCGGTTTTGCCTTCAGTGATCAATGTGAAGAACGAGATAGAATATTTTCTTTCGTTGGGCAGGATAAACTTCCCTGATGAAGTGGTTTTCGGTAACGCTTTGGCGAAAGTTTACAATACGCCTGCTCCCGCGGCTCCTGCCGAACATCCGGCTGTTAACAACGCTGTCATCCGCAGGGTGGTCGATGAAGCCGCATCCGGGTACCTGGCTCCTGACAAGGTGCAGCAATTACTGGATGCCGCCGGTATTCCCAGGGCCGGAGAAGCGGTAGTTGCAAGCCGTGAAGATGCCGTTGCAGCAGCGGATAAGCTCGGCTATCCTGTAGTTATGAAGGTAGTGGGACCTGTTCATAAGTCGGATGTGGGTGGCGTTGTACTGAATGTTAAGGATGCTGAAACCGTTGGGCGTGAGTTTGACCGTATGATAAGCATCAGGGACACCACCGCCATACTGCTACAGCCAATGTTAAGCGGAACACAGATTTTTGCGGGTGCAAAATTCGAGCCCAAATTCGGCCATATGATCCTGTGCGGACTCGGAGGAATTTTTATCGAGGTGCTGAAGGATGTACAGTCTTCCCTGTCACCCGTTTCGGCGGCTGAAGCATCAGAAATGATACGAAACCTGAAATCTTACAAAATCATTCAGGGCGTTCGCGGACAGGAAGGGGTAAATGAAACTGCTTTTGCCGATGCGATTCTACGTCTGTCGGCCTTGTGCGAAGCGGCCCCCGAAATTGCCGAGATGGATATTAATCCGCTGCTGGGTAATGCCAAAGGTGTGGTTGCTGTGGATGCAAGGATAAGAATTGAAAAATAGAAAGGATACGTAAGAACAAAATATAAGAATGGTAAAGCCCCGCAAAACGGGGCTTTCTCATTATAAATTCTTGAATTCTTGAGCATCAGCATGTGAATGCCGGTAATCTCCGGACTGCTGACCAATCAGAATACCGGCTTTTACTGTCCGGCCGGTGTTTTGAGTTTATCTCCGGTTTTTTCAATTACTTGTTGCTTCCAGCTTTCCGGATAGCCGGGGAAAGACGGAGACAGCGGATATCCCCACGGGTTGCGCAGCAATTCACCGTCTTTTTCCTTTTTCACGTTGCCATCAAGGTATTTCACCAGGAGGAATTCGCCAAGTTCCCTCCAGCTGTTTACAGTAGATTCCGCTGTTTCAGCGGAGTAGGCCGTAAGAACTTCCCTGCCCTTTACAGGGTCTGTTTTGTATAAAGCAAGAGCTTTTTCATCAATTTCAGGTATTTCTCCGGCAAAACGGTTTTCCAGATCATGCTGCAGTTTTTTAAGGTCGGGCATGACCCTGTTGTAAAAAAGGTAAGCAAAATGGGCAACCCTGTTGAAAACCCAGAAAGCCGCCGTTTCGGAATAGGTAAGCATATCCCCGTTACCCTCCGCCACGCAGTGCGGCACTTTTTGAATCCCGCAATAGAAAGGCATGTAGACAGTTGATCCGGCATCATCAACCCCGAACCAGAAAATGCCACCGATGTGGTCGGGCAGCCAGTTGCGCATCTGGGCTATAAAAGAGAAGCCGGTCTGCTGTGTTACGGTGACCCGCTCGTTAAAATATTCTTCTCCCTCATGTTTCCAGGTAAGCGGCCGCCAGCGGTAAGGCAGGCCATAGGGACCGGCCCCGATATCCTGCGACATATCCAGTTCCGTTCCCTGAAGGTAATCGCGTTTGAAGTTCATCAGGTCCTGCACATTCAGTTTGCGGTCAGGTTTAATGTAAAGGGGCATTCTTTCCTTTTCAATGGCGCCTGCGGCATAATCAAAGTACTTCTGCATACCGCTGTTCACATGGTTGAACATGGCCCAGACCCTTAATTCACAGAAGCGGGCAGCACCAAAGTTCAGCGGGGCATATACATCACTGAAACTGAATTCATCGTCTTTTCCGGTAAAATAACCCTTCCGGCGGGCAAAAGAGATGACATCGTGACTGTAAATAACTTCAATTTCAGGTTGGTTCAGCAGTTTGAAATTCTTACTGCTGATTGATGTCCTGCCGTTATCCAAAGGAAATTGCGTGATACGGGCATGATTGGCATGGGCCGAAATATACCCGTCGGGAATGCGTACAGCAACCCAGACAGCGCCCTTGTCGGCATTCATCATTTGTTTCGTTTTTTTATTCAGCTCCAAACGTGTTCCCTTGCCGATAATCTCCATAATCCATACTTCGTTGGGATCGCCGATGGAGAATGATTCTCCTGTACTTGCATACCCGAATTGCTCAACCAGATCTGCAATTACCTTTATGGCTTCGCGGGCGGTTCCGGCTCGTTGTAACGCCAGAAACATCAGGCTGCCGTAATCAACAATACCGGTAGAGTCCTGCAGCTCAGGACGGCCATCAAAGGTGGTCTCTCCAATGGCTACCTGATGCTCATTCATAAAACCAATCACCTGGTAAGTATGCGGCACCTGAGGAATTTCGCCAAGGGGTTTGGCAGTCCCGCGGTCGTAAAGGGTCACCATACTGCCTACAGGCCAGTCAGCAGCCGGGCGCCAGTAAAGTTCTCCATAACGGATGTGGGAGTCGGCCGCATAGCTCACCATTGTGCTGCCATCGGTAGAAGCACCTTTGGTCACCAGATAATTCGTACAGGATATGGCCGGAAAAAATGACAAAAACATAAATGGCAATATGAGTGCTAATTGCTTTTTCATTGGCTCAAGTTTTTATTTAGATGCAATTTTTAAAGTAATTGTGATTCAATTTTTTACTGATTAGTGTACTTACTGATCTCATTTTCAATCAGTGGCAATAGCTCAGGGGTGAAATAGCATGATATATGCAGAAGGTCGCCTTCCGAAGCTGTTACCTGGGTTACACAGAGTATGATAATTTTCAGGCCTTTGCCATCTTCATAGATTTCAAGCTCAGCAACATCCCCCCTGAGGTTAGCCATTTCATGATATCGAGCCATTTCAAATCCATGGCTTCGCAGAAACTCTTCCGAAACATTATAATAGCCGTGCGCCAGTCCTGCAGTTTCGGTATCAAACAACTGTTGTTGCTCCCCGGTAAGTGTTTTCATGAGATTTATTCAATTGCGCCGGCTAAAATACAATCTTTAACATTATTTTCAGCAGCAGATGCAGCAGCGGATCATTTAACCTGTCTCTGCAGAGCTAAATAAAAACTCCGGTTTGCTGAATATAGAAATGTCTTTTGTATTCAAATTGCTATTATTCAGTCATTTAAAAATACGTGAGCGGTATTCAGAAATTTAACCGGATATATAACCAGGGTCTACAGATCTTACCGGAATCATTATTGGGTTAATTATCTTATCATTGCAATTCGATTCAACATTTTGTATATTATTAAATATCAGATCAATGATTTCAAGTGAAAGTGCCGTTCTCCAGCGTCTTGTCATTCATAAAACCGGAAACAAAGGGAAAGATGAAGGGATAAGATTCTCAAAATCAACAGTTCAGTTCAATGAGACAATCAATGATCTGCTGATGCGCTATTTTCTGTCTCCTTTTAAGCAGCAGGAGTATTTCAACTTCTATCATGATGCGGATCTGAACCTGAATGAGGTTTTCCATTTTTCCGCTGCCATTTTCGATGATCCGGGCAGTTTTTACCTGAATTCGGTGAATCTTGCAAACCATCTTTATGAATGTTCATCGCATCCGAAAGTAAAACCGGGAGAGCTTTATATATCATATTTCCGGAATCTTGAACTTGATGGTGAGGCTTATGAAGCCATTGGAATATTCAAGTCCGAATCGAAAGAAACCTTTCTGAAAGTATTCCCTGATGGTGATAATTTTGCCATTGACCATGAGGATGGAATAAACATCAACAAGCTGGATAAAGGTTGCCTGATCTTTAACAGAGATCGTGAAAAAGGTTTTGTAGTGGCATCAGTCGACAACCTGAGCAAAGGCAATGACGCTCTCTACTGGATGGATGATTTCCTGAAAGTCAGGCAGCGGAATGATCAGTTTTTTCAGACCAGCCAAACGCTGACCCTTTGCAGGAATTTTGTAATTGAAAAATTACCTGAAACCTTTGAAATAGACCGGCCGGGACAGGCGGAGCTGCTGAATAAGTCCATCAAATTCTTCAGGGAAAATGACAATTTTGTGATGGAAGAATTTGTGAGTGAGGTATTTGAGCAGCCCGAGGTGATAAACACTTTCAATGAATACCGCCGTGATTTTGAAGCGGAAAGGGATATGAAAATCAATGATGATTTTGATATTTCCGGACAGGCGGTCCGGAAGCAAGCCAAAGTATACAAAAGTGTCATTAAACTTGATAAGAACTTCCATATATACATTCACGGGAACCGCAACAACATTGAGAAAGGTTATGATGAAGAACGCGGCATGGATTACTACAGGCTGTTTTTCAAGGAGGAGTCTTAGATAAAACGAACCCTGCAGGGATATCTGTGCTAAATTTTCACAGCATGCCAATTTCCCTACCTTTGCCGGAAATTTGTCACCATCAACCAATATGAAGCGCAACGACCTGCTGTTAATTTCAGCCCTGACCCTGTTTTTCCTGCCGTTTTTTGTGTTCCCGGCTGTTTATGATGCATACACCAGCTTCAACTCAGCGCACGGAATGATCATGAGTTTCGTTAAGTTTGCCATCCTGGCTACGCTTGGCGAGGTAATCGGTTTACGGATTAAAACCGGAAAATATAATGCTCCGGGTTTTGGAATATTGCCGCGCGCCGTAGTATGGGGCTTTCTGGGGCTAACCATCAAGCTGGCCTTTGTAATTTTCAGTTCGGGATCGATCTCATTCCTCAGCTATATGGGATTTGAAAAAGCCGGTGCAGTGATGCAGGAAGGTTTCTCTTTATCAAAGCTGTTTGTTGCCTTCTGCATCAGCGTATTTATGAACTCGATTTATGCCCCGGTAATGATGACCCTGCACAAGATTACGGACACCCATATCCTGGACACCGGGGGGACATTGCGGGGACTATTTACGCCCATTGACTTCAGGGGAATCATCACAAACCTCAACTGGGATGTGCAGTGGAACTTCGTGTTCAAAAAGACCATTCCTTTCTTCTGGTATCCCGCCCATACAATCACATTTCTTCTTCCTGTTGATTATCAGGTGCTTTTTGCGGCATTTCTTGGAATTGCTCTGGGTACCATCCTGGCTATGGCCTCGCTCAAAGGGCGTTAAGCCGGGTTAAAACTGTATGTTTTTTGGTACAATTCCAGGAATATTTTTTTTATGAATCGCCTTGCCATGTTGAGGCAAATCTATAACTTGCCACCCGGTTCAGCCCTGCTGTTTTGAATACACTAAGTCATATCTGAAGTTTAAAATATTGACATGCAATGATTTGTAAATCAGGTCTTGCGGTGATCAAAACCGGATTGCATCAGTTTCCCTTTGGATTAAAAACCAATAACAAAATATTACTATGAAAGAGATTTTCAGACATGACACTCCGGTCAATTATGAAGTGGTGTCGCGAAAAGTGAAGGAAATGGGGCTGGCAAGCGTCGGCAAGGCAAGCATCAGGGAAATCAAGCGGTTGGTTGATAACATCGAAAGGGAAACCGGTGACCGCTTTGTCAGGATGGAGATGGGTATTCCGGGAATGGCGCCTTCGGAAATAGGAACCAATGCAGAAATTGAGGCATTGCGTAAAGGAGTCGCTGCAATTTATCCTGATATTGATGGTACGCCTGAGTTAAAAAATGAAATTTCAAGGTTTGTAAAGAACTTTCTGGATATAGAAGTAAAACCCGAGGCCTGTATCCCCACCGTAGGGTCTATGCAGGGTAGTTTTGCGGCATTTTTAACGCTGTCAAGAATGTTTCCGGAACGTGACACCACCCTTTTTATAGATCCGGGATTTCCGGTACATAAACAGCAGCACAGGGTGTTGGGTCAGAAATTCGAAAGTTTTGATGTTTATGATTACCGTGGAGATAAGTTGGGTGAAAAGCTGGAGTCATATTTCAGGAAAGGAAATATTCATTCGGTATTGTATTCGAATCCCAATAACCCTTCATGGATATGCTTCACCGATGAAGAACTTAAGACCATCGGTGAACTGGCCAACCAATATAATGTGGTGATTTGTGAGGACCTCGCGTATTTCGGAATGGATTTCCGCAAGGACTATTCCAGGCCCGGGGTACCACCTTATCAACCTACCGTGGCAAAATACACCAATAACTATATACTGTTTATTTCCAGCTCAAAGGTATTCAGCTATGCCGGGCAGCGCATTGGCATGATGGTTATTTCAAACGATTTGTTTGGTCGTAAGGTTGAAGGTTTGAAGAAGTACTATAACGTTGATATTTTCGGCAGGGCAATGGTCTTCGGAACCGTCTATGCATTGAGTTCCGGAACGGCCCATTCTGCGCAATACGCTCTGGCGGCCATGCTGAAAGCTGCCAACGACGGAAGTTTCAACTTTATTGACGAAGTAAAGATTTATGGCGAGAAGGCTCGTGCCATGAAAAGGATGTTTACCGACAACGGGTTCCATATCGTTTATGATACCGATGTGAACAAGCCGATCGCCGATGGGTTTTACTTTACCATTGCTTATCCCGGATATTCGGGTGAACAACTGATTGAAGAACTGATCTACTATGGTATCAGTGCTATTTCGCTGGCCATCACCGGCAGTGAGCATCTTGAAGGGTTAAGGGCCTGTGTTTCATTGGTTCATCCTGATCAGTTCCCTGCGTTGGAGGCACGCCTCAAAAAGTTTCATGAGCATAATTCCTGAAAAAACTCCCGCCTGCCATTTTAAATCAGAATGATCTGAGCAGGTTGTTTAAAAGGATTATAAATTGCGCCTTTTTAGTTATTTTGCAAACGTTTGCGGAGTCCGGATTGGATAAAAATCTATAATTTCGCTGCATCATAACGATCAAAACCAAACTCATATAGACCATGGCAAAAGTAAAAGGTGACATTGTAATCGACATTGAGAAGTGCAAAGGATGCGGAGTGTGTATTCCTGCCTGTCCCAATGATGTGATTGCATTGTCGAAAAATGTGAACGGCAAGGGTTATAACTATGCCGAAACTGTAAATGAAGAGTGCATCGGATGTGCCAATTGCGCAATTGTATGCCCTGACGGGGTGATTACGGTTTACAGGAAGAAAATTGAGTAGGAAATTTAATTTTTAAGGTTTATGAAAGAACTCAGATTAATGAAAGGCAATGAAGCCTTTGCCGAAGCAGCCATCCGCGCGGGTGCTGATGGATACTTTGGTTACCCGATAACCCCCCAGTCGGAGGTGATGGAATACCTGATGGCTGAAAAGCCTCACGAGCGCACCGGAATGGTGGTTCTTCAGGCAGAGAGTGAAGTGGCTGCCATCAATATGGTATATGGCGGTGCCGCCTGCGGCAAGCGGGTGCTCACCTCATCATCAAGCCCCGGAATAAGCCTGAAACAGGAAGGTATCTCTTACATTGCAGGAGCCGAACTGCCCTGTGTTATCCTGAACGTTGTGCGCGGAGGCCCTGGTCTGGGAACCATTCAGCCTTCGCAATCTGACTATTTCCAGTCAACTAAAGGCGGCGGACATGGTGATTACCGCATGATCGTGTTAGCACCTTCTTCTGTTCAGGAAATGGCCGATTTTGCCCGCCTTGGTTTCGACCTGGCCTTTAAATACCGCAATCCCGTGCTGGTATTATCCGATGGCGCCATCGGACAGATGATGGAAAAAGTGGAACTGGATGAGCAGCGTCCGCGATTCACGGAAGAAGAGATTATAAAAAACACGCCCTGGGCAACCACCGGAAAAACCAAAGACAGGGAGCGCAATATCATTACCTCACTGGATCTTGATTCGGCAAAGCAGGAACTGCACAACCATGCGCTTCAGGCTAAATATAAGTTGATGCAGGAACAGGAGACACGTTTCGAAATGATCAGTTGCGAGGATGCTGACTATCTTATCGTAGCCTATGGTACCAGTGCCCGTATCAGCCAGAAGGCTGTTGACCTGCTCAGGGCCGAGGGCATCAAGGTAGGCCTGCTGCGCCCGATCACCCTTTACCCCTTCCCGACTGAAATCATTTCGAAACTGGCTGATCAGGTTAAAGGCATCCTGACAGTTGAAATGAGCGCCGGACAAATGATTGAGGATGTAAGACTTGCAGTCGGCTGCAGGGTAAAAGTTGAGCATTTCGGCAGAATGGGCGGTATCATCCCCTCTCCCACCGAAGTGGTTGAAGCAATGCAAACAAAAATAATCGGAGGATAATGCTATGGCTGAAATAACCAAAGAAGATATCCGGAAACCGGAGAATCTGATATATAAGAAAACAGAACTGCTCACGGATAAAGCGCTGAGCTATTGTCCGGGATGCGGACATGGCACTGCTCACCGCATTGTGATGGAAGTGCTGGAAGAAATGGACATACAGGATAAAACCATCGGGATTGCCCCGGTAGGTTGTTCTGTACTTGCCTATGAGTTTATGAACATCGATATGCAGCAGGCTGCCCATGGTCGTGCTCCGGCCCTGGCCACTGCGGTGAAGAGGCTGAATCCCGATAAATTTGTTTTCACCTACCAGGGTGACGGAGACCTGGCCGCCATCGGGACAGCAGAAACCATTCATGCATGCAATCGTGGTGAAAACATTGTCATTATATTCATCAACAACGGAATCTATGGGATGACCGGAGGCCAGATGGCCCCTACCACCCTGCCCGGAATGAAATCATCCACATCGCCTTACGGCAGGGATGTACATATGATGGGTAATCCCTTAAAAATGACTGAATTGGTTGCCCAACTCCCCGGCACCATTTATGTAACCCGACAGGCTGTGCATACCCCGGCGAATGTGAGAAAAACCAAAAAGGCGATCCGGAAGGCATTCGAAAATCAGAAACTGAATAAAGGCCTCTCATTCGTTGAGATTGTATCGAACTGCAACTCGGGCTGGAAAATGAATCCCGTTCAGGCCAACGAATGGATGGTTGAAAACATGTTCCCCTTCTACCCGCTGGGCGATATCAAGGTGAATGACTAACTGAAATACCGGTAATTTCAGGCAGTTACGGACAGAAGCAGCCATTCCGGTTTTAAAAAATTAAAAAGCAAAAGCAATGACAGAAGAAATCATTATAGCAGGATTCGGAGGACAGGGCGTTCTCTCCATGGGTAAGATTCTTGCATACTCCGGCGTAATGGGTAATAAGGAGGTCAGCTGGATGCCTTCCTATGGCCCGGAAATGCGCGGGGGAACAGCCAATGTGACCGTCATCATCAGCGATGAACGTATCAGTTCACCCATTATTAATCAATTTGATACCGCGATTATTCTTAATCAGCAGTCAATGGACAAATTTGAGAAATCCGTGAAGCCCGGAGGCCTGCTGATTTATGACCCGAACGGAATCACGCGCCATCCTCAGCGTCAGGATATCAATATCTACCAGATAGAGGCAGCCGATGAGGCAGCCAGCATGGGCCTGACAAAGGTGTTTAATATGGTCGTACTCGGAGGTTTCCTGAAACTGAAACCTATTATTCAGCCGGAGTTTATCCGCAAAGGGCTTGAGAAATCCCTTCCCAAGCGTCACCACGGATTGATTCCCGAAAACGAGAAAGCCATCGAGAAAGGCAAAGAAATCATCAAATCAGTACATCAACTGAATTAGATTTCCTTTTCACACACACACCAACCATCCGGACCTGCTGCAAAACAGCAGGTCTGTTTTTTTCAGAATAACCGGTATGTGTTCTATTCGCTTAATTTTGTCAAATGAATACCAAAGAACTGAAGTCTCTGCTTGATGTAAAGGCTGAATATTACAACAGGACCGATTTTATCCATGCTGATCCCATCAGGATTCCTCATGCATTTACTGACAGGGCGGATATTGAGATCGCAGGGTTTCTTGTGGCTACCATAGCCTGGGGGCAGCGGGTTTCGATTGTTAAAAACGGTTTCAGACTGATGGATCTGATGGATAATGCGCCTTACGATTTTGTAATGAATGCCGGACCTGCTGATTTAAAGCGAATTTCTACATTTGTTCACCGGACATTCAATGCCGATGACTGCCTGTTCTTTATCGCTTCACTCAGGAATATTTACCGATTGCATGGCGGGCTCGAGCAGGCCTTTTCCGCGGGACTTTCATCCGGTGATTTTAACGTATACAACAGCCTGATCCGATTCAGGGAACTTTTTCTTGAAATTCCTCACCTGCCGCGCTCTGAGAAACACCTGGCCAATCCTGCGTCGGGTAGCACGGCCAAAAGGCTGAATATGTTTCTGCGCTGGATGGTAAGGCATGATGAAAAAGGCGTTGATTTTGGTCTCTGGAAACTGATTTCCCCTGCTCAACTCTGCTGCCCGCTCGACCTTCATGTAGGAAATGTCGCCCGCAGGCTGGGGATATTGAAACGGGTTCAGAATGACTGGAAAGCGGTAGAGGAAATTGATCAGGTGCTCCGTAGTTTCGATCCGGTTGATCCGGTAAAGTATGATTTTGCCCTTTTCGGCATGGGGATAGCTGAAAAGTTCTGATCGTCCGGGCATGAACTACCGGTCACTTTGGCAAATCCTGCTTTTTACTTCTGCATTCGCTGATAATAAATATTACGGCAATTCTGTTGATCCAAGTAGCTGAAACCGAAAAAAACTGCCCGAATATCAACAGATACGGGCAGGTCATGTAACTATAGTTTTCCGATGAGTCCGGAATAAAATCAGGGCTTTTTATTTAAGCACATGATATAAGGCGTGGATCACGCCCGGAATCCAGAAGAAAAGCGTAAGAATGAGGTTGACAATAAACGGGGTTCCGGCATCGTCATATTTCAGAAAAACAGCCAATGGAGGAAGAATAAAACAAAGGATGACAAGGAGTAAAGTTTCAGTATCAGCGGCCGGTGCTGCAGGGGCTTCCATGGTTGCGGCGGGGGCTGCCGATTCAGTAAGAGCCTGGCTCTTTTTGCCGGCAAAAGCGGCATCAGCAACATTCACAAATCCTAACATAAATATTACCAGAAGCATGGTAACGGTCATTCCGGGTTTAAAGATTTTCATAATTTTACAAGATTAAGTTAAACATAGGATTTTCGCGTTAAAGGTAATGAATAAAAGCAGCAGGATCATCCTTTCGTTGATTATATTTCTGAATGTAAGCAATCATGCATTTGCCCAGCAAATGACCCTGACCGGCGCCATTGTGCTTGACCGGACTGAAGTAATGAGTTACTCGATTATTTATCAGACTGGAAGTAACAACACCCTGACCGGATATTCGGTGAGTGACCGCAATGGCAGTGAGGAAACAAAAGCCAGAATTTCAGGGACATATAATCCCAAAACCAAAGTCCTGGAATTTGAAGAACATTTCATTGAATCCACCAGATCAAAAACCCCTGTTGAGGAATTCTGTCTGATGAAGGTAACCGGAGCTTTTGAAAACAAGGCCGGGCAATCCGTTTACACCGGCAAGTTTACCTCGAAAAGTTCAGATCCTCTGGTGATTTGTGCAAAGGGAACCATACTGATGATGACGGAAGAAAAGATCGAACAGTTATCATCAAAAGCGGCAAAAGCACTGGAAAAACTCCCGTTGCCCGACTCAGTCCGGAATAAAGATATTGATACTGCCGCCTGGGTGCGCAATGTGGTTGAAGTCACGCCAGGCTCGGTCAAGACCCTGAAGCTGCATAATGATCAGATTCAGATAGATCTGGTAGACGACCGTTTTCAGGATGGTGACAAGATAACCATCCTGAAAAACAATGAGAGAATCGTAAGCGGTCTGGAGATAACCAACAAAGTGAAATCATTCCGGTTTAATATTGGTAAAGATGAAAACGAAGTCACCTATACATTCATTGCCGAAGACGAAGGATCCATCGCACTGACCACCCTGAAAGCCTTTTTCAGAAATGGTCATGAGCATACGCTGATCATGGCTGGTATGAATAAGGGCCAATCGGTGAAAGTTGTTTTTCGCAGGTAGACGAGCTTTCAAACAGGTATGAATCTCGTGGGAAAGCACCGGAACCGGTCGCACCCAAATATATAAAAGTAGCTTTTATCTTATGAAAATTGAAATCAGTAATCCTGAAGAACTTAACACGCTCGTGTCTTCATCCCCTGCCCTGCTCCTGTATTTCTTCAATGATAGCTGCGCGCCCTGTGTGGTTTTGCGGCCCAAAGTGGAGCAATTGATTGCGGTGGAGTTTCCGAAGATGAAACATGCCTACATCAATGCAGCCAGGCATCCTTTGATGGCAGCTTCAAACAATGTGTTTGCCAGTCCGACGATCATAGCGTTTTTTGATGGCAAAGAGACTTTCAGGGTTAGTAAGTACATTTCACTGGATGAGCTTGCGGGCAGGATCGCGCGGTATTACGATATGATTTTTGATTAATCCCAGGGCCGTGCCTGTCCATTTCTCTGACATACCACTTTGGCGGACCAGATCGGTTTAAATGGCTTTGTCGCGCCGGTAAGACCATATCATAATCAGGATGGCAATTAAAAGGGAAGCCGCCCCAAGACTGAAAGTAAAAACAAAGCCAAATAATTCATAAAACAGGACTCCGAGTAATGGGGCAAAAACGGCGCGTGTGGCTGTAAGAAATAAATGTACCGACTGATATTCTCCGGCTTCGTGTGGTTTACAGAAATAAGCAGATCCGATGTTCCAGAGCAATGACATGGTAGCGGCAAAAACTGCATGGAACAGCACAAACGGGATCATGCTGTAGAATAATCTGAAATTACCCAACTGTATGTTTTGCGGAAAATATGCCGTAAGCACCAGGCTCAGCAGGTAAAGCATAATGGATGCAAATGTGACGGCGGCAAATTTCCGGGGATCAATTTTCCCTAACGTTCTGCCGAAAAAAGGAATCAGAAACAAGGCAATGATATTGTAGCTGTTTTTATAGGTTGCCACACTGAAGTAGTTCAATCCCAGTTGTCTTTCGAAAAAGATGGTCATCACTGTTACCGTGCTCATAAATGCAAAGCCGTAAAAGAGAAAACCCAGCTCAAAGTGCCTGAAGGGGACATTTTCTTTCATGATGCGGCGCATTCCAAGGACCGACGTTCTCACGTTTTGCCAGAAGCTGTTTCTCACCGGCTCAACTTTCTCTTCGACATACTGAATTTTAGACAACAGATAGGTGGATGAAACTCCTGCAACCGCAGCCATTGCAAACACCCAGGTGTAAGAATTCTTATCATAATCGAGCAATATGCCGTAAGCAAAGGCGATGATCAGCATCAGCACTTTACCATATACAGTGGCCAGACTGTATAGCCTTCCAAAGTGCTCATGACGGTAATTATTCTTGAGAAACAGGTTAATGGTCGGAAAAATCACCGGATTGCCAAGGTAATAGATAAGAAAAAGTGCCAGAAAAATATAGTGAAACAGTGGATTTAACTCCACAACCCCTGAACTGCGCGGAAAAAAAAGCAGAATGGCAAGAGGGGCGCGTGTAAGCAGTCCGGTGATCCTGATCAGCTTAGGCTTGTCATGCATCCTTTTCAGCCATTCGGAAATGAAGATCAGAAAAATAAAAACAAGTACTGAGAACTGAAACAGAAAACTAAGCTGATAGGATGACCCGTGCAGGCTCTTCAGAAATACAAATTCATTGAGGGTAAGCACCCCTGCAACAAAATTATCAAGGAGGGTATAGCCCAGATGAAGCCTGAATGTCTGTTTCTCACCAGCCTGCAAGTTGTTCAACCCATGTCTCCGGGACAGATAATTTATGATCAGCTTCATGGGTGCAAAGGTAAGGAGTGCAATCCAAATTATTGTCTAAAGAAAAAATGTACATCCTGAACAAAACCTGAGGTCCGGCGTTCATTAAAAAAACAAACAATATGAAAAACCTACTTTTAACTATCTGCTTATTTTTGCTGACCGGTTTCTCTGTCATGGCACAGAAAAATTTTCACAGTTTCAAAACTACAACCATTGACGGAAAGGAATTTGACCTCTCAACCCTGAAAGGAAAAAAGGTACTGGTGGTCAATACAGCTTCCAAATGTGGTCTTACCCCTCAGTATAAAGACCTTGAAACTTTGTATAAACAATACAGCGACCGTAATTTTGTGATCATTGGTTTCCCTGCCAATAACTTCATGGGACAGGAACCCGGTACAAACGAGGAAATTGCGGAATTCTGCGAACTTAACTATGGTGTTACTTTCCCGATGATGTCGAAGATATCCGTGAAAGGCAAAGATATCGATCCCATTTACAGCTGGCTGACACAAAAATCGGAAAACGGTAAATTTGATGCAGAGGTTTCATGGAATTTCCAGAAGTTTATGATCAACGAGAATGGTGACCTTGTTGATTACTCGGCTCCAAGAGAAAGTCCGTTATCCGAAAAAATCGTGAACTGGATAGAAAATTAAATATGTTAACCTGCAAAAGAGTCACTTGTTTTCAAGTGGCTTTTTTTATTTTTATCTTTACAGAAGTACCTGATGTTAATCAGAAAACGCGTGTTGCAAATTATTAGCCCGATCATAATCCTTCCATGCCTGAAACAAGACCCGGGGTGTGGATTAAATGAAATTATCCATGGAAACACTTAAAGGAAGTCTCACTGAAAAAAACCTTGCCAGGGCATTTTTTTCAGAATCAGCAAACATCAGAAAATATGAGATATATTCGAAACAGGCCAAACGGGAAGGCTTTGAACAGATTGCAGCCATTTTTCTTGAGGTGGCTGAACAGAAGCGTTCTCATACAAAAACCATGTATAAGTTTTTGGAGGGAAGCAGCCTGGAAATAATAATACCTTTCACGGACAATGGCATCGGGCCTACGCTTAAATGCCTGAGGGATGCGGCCATGGTTGAACTGAATGAATCTCAAAGTGTGTTTGAAGAGTATGAACGTATCGCCTGGGAAGAAGGATTTAAGCGTATTGCAACAAAATTCAAGCTTTTCAGAAGAATCAAACAATTTTATTCCGACAGGTTTTATGCACTGGCCGGCAATATCGCAGAAGAAAAGGTTTTCAAACGCGAAAAAAAAGTAAAATGGATTTGCCGGAAATGCGGATTGATTTACGAAAGCGAGCGGGCTTTGAAAAATTGCCCCGGCTGTGAACACCCTCAGGCATATTTTGAGATACTTGCTGAGAATTATTAAATCCTCAGGGAAATCGATACGATCCGGAGATGATGCATTAAAGACAGACAGGTAAATAAAAAAGCCCCCTTTCGGAGGCTTCCCTTAACAGACCGCTTGTTAAACAACAGCTTTCAGGTTAATTTTCAGGGACATTTCGTCGTGGATGAAATTATCCTTTAAGTTTTTAAAGAGTTTCTTTGATCCGTATTGAACATTCCACTCTGTGCGATCAATAATAAATGCCGGGGTGGTGGCAGTTACACCGTTATCGCTGACGTTGACCATTGCAGGAAAAGTAACACTTTTGGTTATGTTTTTCATTGTCAGATTTCCGGTAATGTTGTGGCTGGCATCAGGGTTCCCGCTGAGAGCTGCAACAGAAGCAATTTCGAAAACTGCTGTTGGGTAAGTTTCCACTTCAAAGAAATCAGCCGATTTCAGATGGCCCAGCAATTTGGCATTCATTTCCTGATCTGTCAGATCCAGTACAACAATTGAATTAAGATCAATGGTAAATTTACCGCCGACGATTTCTCCTTCTTTCAGCATCAGTTCTCCGGCTGAAATATTCACTGTGCCATTGTGCTGACCGGTCGGTTTGGTACCTACCCATTCCACATTTGATGCGGCAAGATCAACCGGTAGGGATACATCACCGCTTTTTACTGTTACATCCTGCGCCTCACCGGTTGCAGCTTTCTCCCCCTGAGGGCCGCCACAGGATGCGATGATTCCTGTTACCAATACAAGTCCGAGGATTTTACCAATTTTTGTCATTTTTCTCTGATTTAAGTTTAAAATAGATTTTCCGGGCTTTCAGCAGCCTTGCGGGGATATAAACAGGATTGTTTAACTAATGTTCAAAAAGCTGAAACAGGTTCTGCTTAACTGACAGTCAATTTAACTTTTTTCAGTTAACTTTAACATTAATTAACTGAGACAGCCCTCTTTGCAGGGTAAATTTGCAGAGATACAATGTACATGACCGGATTCAGGCATTTTCTTATTGTTTCAATGCTGCTGCTTTACACAGGGGTGCTTGAAGCACAGTCATATATAATGCTCAAAGGGTCGGTATTCAGTGTTAAGGGAGAAGCGCTGGTGGGCGCTCATGCCAGGAACCTGCACAGAAATTATGGCACTTTTACCGACTTCCGCGGGGAGTTTTCACTGGTGCTTGCCAGGAATGACACGCTCAAGGTTACGATGATTGGTTATAAAGCATTCCTGTTCCGGATGCCTGCTAACCTCACTTCATTGAACTACAGCATAAAAATCACGCTATTTGAAGATACCCTGATGATTCCCGGGGTTGAAATCAGGCCTTACCCGCTGACGTATCCTGAATTCCGTCAGGAGTTTATAACCATGAAGACGCCCGAGGAAATGGCTGTGAAAAAGCTTAAACTACCCACTGAACCCTTCAGAAGAAAATACGAAAATCCGGAAGGTGGTCTGTTACTGCCCGGGCCATTCTCGTTGATTTATGATAATTTTTCGAAGGAAGCCAAACAGCGCCGGAAAATGGATGAAATCCTGAAGCGGGACGCGTTGAGAAGTGAATTTCTGAACATCCTGTCTGCCGAAATACTCAGCCACAGATTCGGAATCAGCACCGATCATGAGATTGATGAACTGATTTCTTATTGCGGAATCAGCAGGGAAATGCTTGATAATACACCGCATTATCTGCTTATTGTAAGGGTTGAAAATTGTATTGCCGGATTCAATGATTACAAGGTGGCCCCATCCAGGTGATATATGATTTTCATCCCTGCAAAATAATTCCTGCAAACGATTTCGCTGAACCAATAATCCCGATATTTGTTATGAACACCAGAACTGCATAAAGAAAACCATTACTCATAAAGCCGGATGCGATGAAATCTGCCAACCCGAAAGAAAAAAAAGCATTGAATAAGAATTACATCAACGAAGTAAAGAATGATTACCGGATTGCCTTTGAGAGCCGTCAGGCAAGTCTGATGGGCAGACGTGAAGTGCTCACCGGTAAAGGCAAATTCGGAATTTTCGGCGATGGAAAAGAGATTCCCCAGCTGGCAATGGCAAAAGCATTCCGGAACGGTGACTGGCGTTCAGGGTATTACAGAGATCAGACCTTTATGCTGGCGACAGGTATGATGAACCTTGAAGAATTCTTTGCACAGATATACGGAGATACTGACGACACATTTAATCCCGGTACTGCCGGAAGGGTGATGAACAATCATTTTGCCACCCGCAGCCTCGATAAAGACGGGACGTGGAAAGATCTTACGCTGCAGAAGAACAGTTCGGCCGACATCTCCCCCACTGCCGGGCAAATGCCCAGGTTGCTCGGCCTGGCGTTGGCTTCTAAATTATACAGAAAATCCGGTGAAAAATCCATACTGAAAGGTTTTTCCATTGAAGGCAATGAAGTGGCATTTGGCACCATTGGCGACGCCTCCACATCTGAAGGACATTTTTTTGAAACCATCAACGCGGCCGGGGTTCTTCAGGTACCCATGGCTATATCTGTATGGGATGACGGCTGGGGAATATCCGTACCTAATAAATATCAAACCACCAAACAGAGTATTTCAGAGATTCTCAGGGGATTTGAAAGGGATGAAAACAGCCACGGGTACCTTATTTATACTGCTGATGGATGGGATTATCCCGGGCTGGTAAATGTTTATCGCGAAGGCATTGAGATCTGTCGCAGGGAGCAGGTTCCCGTGCTGTTTCATATCAAAGGCCTGACACAGCCACAGGGGCACTCGACCAGCGGGTCGCACGAGCGCTATAAATCAAAAGAAAGGCTGGAGTGGGAAAAAGAGAATGATGGTATTGCCCGCATGCGGGAATGGATGATTTCCGAAGGGATTGCCACTAATGATGAAATTGAGGAAATTGAAAATCAGGCCACCGAAAGGGTTAAGAAAGCACGTAAAGCTGCCTGGGACAACTACCTGAATCCGGTAAAGGCTAAACGGGATGAGTTTCTCAGGATGGCTGACGTAACCACCTGCAACTGTGCCAAAACCAGTAAAATTGAATCCATCAAGGAAGATCTCCGCCTGATTGCTGACCCCATCCGTAAAGATATCATTGCATCGGCACGCAAAATTCTCAGGTTGATCTGCGATTCATGCAGCAATCCTCAGAATTCACTCAAAATCAATGTCAGCAAATGGCTTGAAAAAGAGATGGCTGACAACGCCGGACGATATAACTCTTATCTGTACAGTGCATCAGCCGAACGGGTAAGCAACGTAAGTTCCATCGAGCCGGTCTTTGACGAAAAATCGGTAATGGTACCCGGCCGGGAAATTCTCAGGGACAATTTTGATGCATTGATGGCTAAATATCCGGAACTGGTTGTTTTTGGCGAGGACGTCGGAAAGATCGGCGGCGTAAACCAGACCTGGGAAGGCCTTCAGGAAAAGTACGGCGAAAACAGGATTTTTGATACCGGGATCCGCGAAGCCACCATCATCGGTCAGGGAATCGGCCTGGCCATGCGGGGTTTCAGGCCCATAGCCGAGATACAGTATTTCGATTATCTCCTTTACGGGCTCCAGGTAATCAGCGATGACCTGGCAACCCTTCAATACCGGACCAAGGGTGGTCAGAAAGCACCCATGATCATCAGTACCCGCGGTCACCGGCTCGAAGGGATCTGGCACTCGGGCTCTCCCCTGAGTATGGTCATCAACTCCGTACGTGGTGTGCATGTGCTGGTTCCGAGAAATATGACCCAGGCTTCAGGATTTTACAATACCATGCTGGCATCAGATGAACCGGCCATCATCATTGAGCCGCTGAACGGATACCGGCTGCGCGAAAAGCGCCCTGCCAATATCGGAGAGTACCGGGTTGCCCCGGGATATCCCGAAGTGTTGCATCCGGGCACTGATATCACCATCGTTACTTACGGATCGTGTGTACGCATTGCCGAAGATGCCGCTGATCAGCTGAAGGCATTTAATATATCCTGCGAACTGATAGATGTACAGTCCCTGATTCCTTTCGACATTGATCAGATAATTGTGAAGTCGTTGCGGAAAACCAACAAGATTGTCTTCTTTGATGAGGATGTGCCGGGCGGGGCCACCGCTTATATGATGCAAAAAGTGCTGGAGGAGCAAAACGGCTATCTTTACCTGGATGCCCCCCCAAGAACTGTCACCGGAATGGCCCACAGGGCGGCATACAGTACTGACGGGGATTATTTCTCCAATCCCAACGCAGAGGACGTGTTTGACGCCGTTTACAATATCATGCATGATTACAACCCAGGCAAGTATCCGAAGATTTTCTGATTATCCACAGGTTTAAAAAACAGCACAGCCAGAAACAGATTTTGAGTGTTCAGTGAGGATCCCAGAATTGTATCCCCGATTCATTGTAGATTTTTTTTGCGCGCAAAAAAGCCGTTGCTATGAACAACGGCTTTGCAAGCAGTGATTAAGGTTTGGTCCCGGTAATTACACCTGTTTAAAGGCGCCCAGGTCTTTGGGGTGACTCTGGTTGATAAAGCCGACTTTGGCTATATTTTCGGCACGTGCCATACGTATAAAGATATCGGCCGATTTGGTATAATCATCATTCCTGTTGGCATCTAATAGCAACAGGTAACCCATGATGATATGACCGGCCATCTCAACCAGGCGGCGGGCATGGTAATCAAGGTATTCTGTGTCCTCAAACTCATTGACTTTTTCAACCGTTTTTGCATACTGGTCGGTCATTTTTACAAGCACCGATTTCATATACTGCAATTCAGGTTTTACCTGGATTTCAGCATAGGCCTGCATCGCTTTGAGGTAAGCGCCATTGCCTACACCGCGGATGGCCGCCACAACCTGTAGTTGCGAGGTCCCCTCGTAGATGGTGGTGATACGGGCATCCCTGTAAATCCTTTCAACCGGGAAATCCTTCATGTATCCTGTACCACCGTGTATCTGAATCGCATCATAAGCAATCTGGTTGCAATACTCGCTGGAGAAAAGCTTCAGCAGCGGCGTAAAGACATCAGCCAGTTTCAGATAGTACTTGTACTCTTCACGCTCGGCCTGTTCAAGTTTCCTTTCGTGACCCGCAAAGGTATAAGCCTTGTAGATATCAACAAAACGGGCAGTTTCGTAGAGCAATGTCCGGATGGCATCAGTTTTCACCTTCATATTGGTGATCATCTCATATACGGCCGGATACTGGATAATGGCTTTGCCAAACTGTTCGCGCTCCTGGGCATATTTCAGCGCCTCACGCCATGCAGCCTCTGCAATACCCACCGATTGAGCTCCAACGCCCAACCGGGCTGAATTCATCAGTGACATTACATACTTGATCAGCCCCATCTTGGTATCACCAACCAGTTTTGCCGGGGCATTTTTAAAGACAAGCTCACAGGTGGGCGAACCTTTGATCCCCAGTTTATTCTCTATCCTTCTGATTTTAACAGCCTTGTGTTTACGGTCATACACAAAAAGCGAAAGACCGCGGGCATCGGTGGTGTTGGCTTCAGAGCGGGCCAGTACCAGTGAAATGTCGGCATCTCCATTCGTGATAAAACGTTTTACGCCATCAAGGTACCAGATTCCCGTGGCAGGATCGAGTGTGGCTTTAAGCTGAACCGCCTGGAGATCGGAACCGGCATCCGGTTCTGTAAGGTCCATGGCTGCTGTGGCTCCCTGGTTGAAACGGGGCAGGTACTCATTCTTGATTTCGTCAGAACCAAACTCATGGATGGTTTCTGCACAGTCCTGAAGTCCCCAGATATTGGCGAAGCCGGCATCGGCCCTCGAAACAATCTCCGCTGACATTACGTATGGAACTATCGGGAAGTTCAGCCCCCCGTATTCCCTGGGCAATGACATTCCGATCATGCCCGCTTTTACCAGTGCATCATGATTTTCCTGTGTTCCGCGGGCATAAACCACCTCATTGTCAATAAGCTGAGGTCCGTCATGATCCACGCTTTCAGCATTGGGGGCTATGATGTCTCCTGAAATCTCACCTATGATCTCAAGCACCTTATCATAACTGTCAAGGGCATCTTCAAGGTCAAGCGGTGCATAATCGTGCTGCTCTTTCTGGGTGTAATTATTTTCTTTCAGTTTCACGATCTTTTCCATCAACGGATGGGTAAGATGAAACTTAAGGTTCTCGTTGTCAGTATAAAAGTTGGCCATTTTCTTCTGAATTGCTTGTGATTACTGTAAATCTGCCGAACACCGGTTTACTTTGAATTTGCCTTGTAATACCTAATCATTTTAGGAATTACATCAGTAATACTACCGATTATTGTATAATCGGCTATATGGTTGATGGGTGCATTGGGGTCGGTATTGATGGAGATAATCTGGGCCGACTGATCCATACCCGCCCTGTGCTGAACAGCACCGGAGATACCACATGCAATGTAAAGTTTGGGTCTTACGGTTACTCCGGTCTGACCAATCTGCCTTTCGTGTTCCGAAAAACCGGCATCCACTGCAGCCCTGGAAGCACCAACCTGCGCGCCCAATACATCGGCAAGGTCATAGAGCAACTGGAAGTTTTCGCGCGAACCAACACCATAACCGCCGGCAATAATCACCTGCGCATTTTTAATGTTGATTTTGCTGGCTTCCATGTGCCGCTCGATGATCTGAACCATAAAATCTTCATCCCTGAGTACAGCGGAAACATTTACCTTCTTAACCTGTCCTTTATACTTCGGATCAAAAACTTCTTTTTTCATGACCCCTTCCCTGACGGTAGCCATCTGAGGCCGGGTCTCGGGATTAATAATGGTAGCGATGATGTTTCCGCCAAAAGCCGGCCTGATCTGATACAGCAGGTTCTTATATTCAGTCTGGGTTTTGTTCTCGAAATGATCTCCTATTTCAAGACTGGTACAGTCGGCTGTAAGACCACACCGCAAGGCTGAAGCGATCCTGGGTGCAAGGTCACGTCCGATGGAAGTAGCTCCAAATATTGCTATTTCAGGCTTTTCGTGATGGAAAATATGCAACACCAAAGAGGCATGCGGCAGGGTGGTATATGGGAACAAACGATTTTCGTCAGCCACATGAACCACATCCACACCAAAGGGGAATACCTGATCTTCAATGCGCTTCAGATCAGACCCGATTACGATTGCTTCAAGCTTTACACCGAGTTCAGTTGCCAGTCTGCGGCCCTTCGACAACAACTCAAGACTTACATCGGCAATGGTTTTTTCTTCAGTAAGCTCGCAATAAACAAATATATTATTCACGGTTCTTTTCAATTTAAGGTTTACACTACCTGCTTAACCAATTACATGGCTGTCGATCAGGTCTTTCATCAGATTGTTAATATCCTCGTCAGAAGCAGACAAAACTTTTGAGTCTTTGTGAGCAAACACCACATTCTCAATTTTCTTGACTTTTGTAGGGGAACCTGAGAGGCCAAGCATGGCTACATCGGCATGCAGGTCATCTACCGTCCACTCGTCAATCTGAAGATACGGGCGCTGATCATAAAGTTCTGTGTAATCCTTGGTTTCATTCTGAAGCTCTGTTACGGTACGGGCATGTTTGTACTTCATCAGTAACTTGGCAACCCTCTGCCGACAGGCAGGGGCAGAACTGTGCACGGTAACAGCCGCCGGCAGGGGTGATTTCACAACTTCTATTCCCCGCTCAAGCCTGCGTTTGACCACAATATGTTTTTCACTGACCTCGGCAATCTCTTCAGCATAGGTGATTTGCGGAAGGCTGAGTTTTTCGGCAGTCTGGGGGCCAACCTGTGCAGTATCCCCGTCAATTGCCTGACGTCCAGATATAACCAGATGATACGGTTCCAGTTTTTTAACCGCCAGAGATATGGCGTATGAGGTAGCCAGGGTGTCAGAGCCGGCAAATTTGCGGTCGGTAATCAGGTAACCCCGGTCCGCTCCGCGATACATGGCTTCCCTGATGATCTCTGCAGCCCTGAAGGGACCCATAGTCAGAATAATCACTTCGCAGTCCTTGCGCTGATCTTTAATCCTGAGCGCCAATTCCAGCGCATTGAGGTCTTCGGGATTAAAAATAGCCGGAAGAGCTGCCCGGTTCACCGTGCCATCCGCTTTCATCGCGTCTTTCCCAACATTTCGGGTGTCAGGCACCTGTTTGGCAAGCACAATAATTCTGAAACTCATAAACTGTTTTTTCGTGAAATATGCATTAAGTTAATTAGGTAATTTCATTTATTTGAAATTCATCCCGGAATGCAAAAATAGAAATTTGCCGATTATCAGCAAAACTTATATTCGATCTGTATTTCCCGCTAAAACCATTTGAATGGGAAAGTCATTCAAACCGGATGCTGCCGGATCTCAGGGGGACTTGTAACAGACGGGGGCAGGCGGACTGTTCCCAACTATTGCTCCGATAAATCCAAACCTTTCGGTATCTGAGGATATTTTTGATAAATTTGTTGCAGCAGCTTCCTGAACCATGTCAGAAAAAAATAAAAAGGGAAAGAAATTCGTAGCTGCACCTGAATATCCGGGTGGCAATGCGGCTTTAAAAAAGTTTATCAACGGGAATCTCAGGTATCCGGAGGAAGCGCTTGCCAGTCAGGTTGAAGGGGTGGTTCATGTCAGTTACACCGTTACCAATGATGGAAATGTGGAGGATGTTGTGGTTAAAAAAGGGATAGGTTACGGATGTGATGAGGAAGCGGTAAGGGTCATTTCATTGCTGAAGTATGAACCGGCCCATAACCGCGGCTTCAGGGTAAGAAGTACACTTCGGACCAGAATATTTTTCAGGTTGCCGGCTGCTCCCGCGCCTGTTATTGCCTATTCGGTCGTAAAGGAAAAGGAAAAACAAAAACCGGCCGGAAAACCGGCAGGTAACAATAGTTACGAATATACCATCACCATCGGTTAACCGAAAGTCATTTAAAGTTCAGCATCCTGCCTGTTCAGGGGATTCTCCTGACATTCTTTACACTCAAGGCTTTTATTGTACTGGGTCATTGCCCTGGCGCTCATACCCATGCTGCTGAATCCGCCGTCATGATAGAGATTCTGCATGGTGACCTTTTTCGTAAGGTCGGAGAAAAGTGTAATGCAATAGTCGGCGCATTCATCGGCAGTGGCATTACCCAGTGGTGACATACGTTCGGTAAAATCCATCAATCCTGAGAAGCCTTTTACCCCCTGCCCCGCTGTTGTGGGTGTCGGAGACTGTGAAATGGTATTGATCCTTACATGTTTTTCACGGCCGTAAATATATCCGAAACTGCGTGCAATGGATTCCAGTACCGCTTTCGCATCGGCCATATCGTTGTATTCAAACAGGGTACGTTGAGCGGCGATGTACGATACTGCAACTATGGAACCCCATTCGCGGATGGCATCCGTTTTCTTGGCCACCTGTATCATTTTGTGGAAAGAAATGGCTGAGATGTCAAGGGTTTTGGCGAAAAAATCGTAATTAATGTCGTCGTAAGGCAGCTTTTTACGCACATTTGGCGACATGCCGATGGAGTGCAGCACAAAATCAATCTGTCCGCCAAAAATCTCCATGGCTTTGCTGAACAGGTTTTCCAGATCGGCTACACTGGTTGCGTCAGCAGCGATCATCTTAGAACCGGTTTTCGCGGCAAGTTCGTCCATATCGCCCATACGGATTGCAAGAGGTGTATTGGTCAATAGCAGCTCTGCTCCTTCTTCGTGCGCCCTTTCAGCTATCTTCCAGGCAATTGAATTGCTGTTGAGTGCACCGAAAATAATTCCTTTTTTTCCTTTGAGTAGATTAAAAGCCATAAAATATGATTTGGTTCAGGCAAAAAGCCAATGTTTTTCAGCAGTCAAACAAATTAAACCTTCAATTGTTTTTGAGCAACTCGCGGGCAGTCTCCCGGGCGGCTTCCAGGTCAGGATTGCCACTGATCATAATGGCAAGCTCCGAAACCCTTTCATCGTTATTCAATTTTACGATTGACGAATAGGTTCTCCCGTTTTCATTGTATTTATAAACCTTGAAATGTTCATTGCTTTTACCGGCAATCTGTGGCAGGTGTGTAATCACGATCACCTGCATTTTATCTGACATTTTTGTGAGTATGGTCCCGACCTTTGAGGCGACATCTCCCGAAATTCCGCTGTCAATTTCATCAAAAATAATTGTTGGGAGCAGATTATTTGAAGAGATCAGCGATTTTACAGCCAGCATCAGACGCGAAAGCTCCCCCCCGGAGGCAATCTTTGACAATTCTTTCAGCTCACTGCCTTTATTGGCACTGAACATAAATCTGACCCTGTCGGTTCCAAACGGTCCATGTTCCTGCAACTTGCTGATATCCAAACAAAATCCGGCATCTTTCATGCCCAGTTGCCGGATGGTCTGTAACACTGCCTCTTCAATGGGTCTGGAATATTTCCGTCTCTGAACGGCAAGTTCATCTGAGAGGTGGATCAACTCCTTTCTGGTTTCGGAAATCTGTTGCCTCAGCTTTTCGATCTGTTCATCCAGGGAAGCAATGCCATTAATTTTTTCCTCAATCACCATTTTCTTTTCGAGCAGTTCATCTGTTGATTGCACATGATGCTTATGCTCCAGACTATACAGAAAAGCCAGGCGATCGTTGATTTCAACAAGTTTTTCGGGATCATAAACAGTGGCTTCATCCAGGTGGTTGACTGCTTCTGCAATGTCCTTGAGTTCGATGATGCAAGCGGAAAGCCTTTCCGTAAATGAACCGGCCTCAGGATGGTGCCTGCCCGCCTGCTGAAGCAGGTTGGCCACCTCATTCAGCCTGCGGAGGACATTGTCCTCACTGTTGATCAGCAGTTCCGCCGCATTAAACAGCCTGGCCTTGATCTCTTCGGCATGCCCGAGCACTTCCGCTTCCCGTTCCAGCGACTCCTGCTCTCCGGGTTTAAGCGCCGCTTTCTCCAGTTCATCAAACAGGAAATTCAGATAATCCTGCTCTGTTCTGGCTTCCTGATTTTTCGACAACAATATGCCGAGATTCTTATCCATCTCATTCAGAGATATGAAAACCATCCCATAGTCAGCAAGCAGCGCGCGGTTTCCGGCTACCGAATCCACCACAGACAATTGAAAGGCCGATTCCTGAAGCAAAAGTGTCTGGTGTTGCGAATGCACATCGATCAGCCGGGATGTCAACTCTTTGAGTTGATTCAGTCCGACCGGCGTATCATTGATAAATGCGCGTGACTTTCCCTGGGGGGTAATTTCTCTCCTGATGATGCAGGAATTGTCATAATCAAGGTCATTTTCACTAAAGAATCCTTCAAGATCACAATTTGTAATGTCAAAAGTGCCCTCAATGCAGCATTTGGCTGATTTATCCGGAAGGCTGAGGTTTTCAGCACGCTGACCAAGGATCAGGCCCAGCGCGCCAAGGATGATGGATTTCCCGGCACCGGTTTCACCGGTAATAACAGAAAATGGTTCGCTGAAATTGATTTCCAGCGTCCGGATCAGGGCATAATTGGTTATAGAAAGGCGCGTCAGCATAAACCGGTACAGGTTCGACGGGTAAATTTACAAAATCCGGCCTGATTTGCGATGCTTATTTTGCAGCCTCAAGAATACGCTGGTATTTTGAAGCACTGGCAGGATCGATCTCTTTAAGAATATTCACTGCTTTGGTTTTGTCCATCGGAGATGCCTGAGAGTATATGTTCACCAGTTCATCACGTTTAGCCTCGAGGAAAAGCTGAAGGATAAACAATCCGGGCCGCTCGCGGTTAGCTTTGCGAAGCAGTTCCAGGCTTTCATTAATGGCTGCACGGCCGGCCTCCACATCATCTGCCATCAGGTCGAGCCCGAGACGATGATAGCGGTATGAGGCTTCCCTTACCGATGAGTAGGTCGGATTGGTAAGGTTCTCAATCAGCCAGTACCTGTTTTTCTGGCCTTCAAATGCTTTCCATCCTTTCTCCCTGGCATTCTGACCCATATTGACGATGTTCTGCGCTTTGGCAAAATATGGCGAGCCTCCGTTCTTGGCAAAAGAATCACCGTCAAGCCCCAGATATAAATACAGGTAATACGCTATGGTCGAAGTGAGGTTGGTAGTAAAAACGTTATCAGAATATTCAAGTGGCTGGAATTCAACATATTTAAATTCAAAATCACGATCCAGATAATTCAAAAGGGTGGTATTGTATGAAGACTTAAAAACCGGGCGGCGAAGGGCGACATTGATCTTTCCCTTGAAATCTTCTCCTGATCGCTGCTCAACAGTGATAAGGATGGTGCCCTCAATCCTTTCTTCAGGTTTATAAATATAATTGGTCCATTTTCTGTTATTTACAAAGTCGAATAACTCCTGTTGCAGGGTTTCAAATATCTTCTTTTCGGTACCTTCAACCTGGGGAGAGGTAACCTGAACGGTGACATTGAATTCCTGAGCTTTAGCGCAAAGACATACCAGGCTGAACAGGGAAATAACGATGATGTGTTTCATAGTTCGTTTTTAAATCCGGAAGGTTCTGCTACAACCTGACTGAAATGACATCCAGGATAACAGTGGCAACATCCTTTTTCGATTTCAGGGGCACCTCAGCTTCAGCGCCATCGGACGTGATGATGGTTACTTTATTTGTATCATGGCCAAAACCGGCCCCCTGATCATTCAATGAATTAAGAACGATCATGTCGAGGTTTTTATTTTTCAGCTTAATCAGTGCGTTCGATTTTTCATTGTCAGTCTCAAGGGCAAAACCAGCCAGAAATTGCCCTGCCCGCTTTTGTTTACCAAGCGTTGCCAGGATATCAGTTGTTTTACTCAGTTCAATCGTTAGTTTATCACCTGATTTTTTAATCTTGACAGGCGCCGGATCGGTTACCGTATAATCAGCAACCGCAGCAGCCATTATGGTAATATCGCTTGATTTGAATTCGCTGAAGCAGGCCTCTGCCATTTGTTCGGCCGATGTAACGCTGATCAGGCTGATTCCCGGATGCAGGGGTTTCAGACCGACCGGGCCGGAAACCAGCGCAACCTGCGCTCCGCGGGCAGCTGCATCCTCAGCCAGGGCATATCCCATCTTTCCGGACGAAAAATTACCTATAAACCTGACCGGATCAATCAATTCGTAGGTTGGTCCGGCTGAAATCAATACCTTCTTGCCTGAGAGGAGATTACGTTTCAAAAAAAAATCCGTAACAATCCGGAGAATTTCTTCAGGCTCTTCCATGCGGCCGGCACCGCACAATCCGCTTGCGAGCTCCCCTTCCTGGGGTGCAATCAGGTGATTACCGTACGAAAGCAGCGTATCAATGTTTTTTTGGGTAGTCGGGTGATGGAACATATCCAGGTCCATTGCCGGGGCGAAAAAGACCGTGCACTTGGCTGCCAGATAAGTTGTTGTGAGCAGGTTATCGGCAATGCCGGATGCCATTTTTGCCAAAGTGTTCGCAGAAACCGGCGCCATGATAAAAACATCGGCCCAGCGCCCCCAGTCCACATGACTGTTCCAGCTGCCATCGGTTTTGTCGTATGGCTCAATAAGGACGGGTTGCTGCGAAAGTGTTGAAAGGGTAAGGGGTGTTACAAAATCCTTTGCGCAGGGTGTCATCACAATTTTCACCTCCGCACCTTCTTTTTTCAGAAGCCTGATAAGCAACGGAATCTTATAGGCTGCTATACTGCCCGTTATCCCTATAAGTATTTTTTTACCCTTCAGCATCGCAGGTGTTTATGCATCCTGAACTATAATTCCTGAGACTCGGTGTGCGGATTTCTGAAATAAACCTGATCATTCAGGAATTCATGAACAGCAATGAGGGTTGGTTTCGGCAGATGTTCATAATATTTGGCAATCTCAATCTGCTCACGGTTTTCGAAAACTTCCTCAAGATTGTCGTTAGGCACGGCAAACTCAGCAATCTTTGAATTCAGCTCTTCCTTAATCTCAAGCGAGATCTGGTTGGCACGCTTTGACAGGATTGCTACCGATTCGTAAATATTACCGGTAGGTTCCATAATTTTGTGAATGTTGCGCGTTACAGCGACTGTATCGGTTTTTACTCTTTTAAAATCCATAGGTTTGTTATTGTAAAACTGACAGGTTGTTTAATTCTTTTAGAGCATTTTTCTGAATACCCCTTAACTCTCTGAGGTAAGAAGACTCCGGAAAATTTGACGCAAAATTATCCACTGCATCGTAAGTGTGCTGAAAGCGCTCTTCCTTTTTGCTTTCAATGCTTTTCTGAGCATAGGAGAAATAGGCTTTGGCTATGTGATACATGGCCATTTCGCGGTAACGGGTATCCGGGTAGTCCTTGATAAGGTTTTCAAAGTTGATGATAGCCGCCTTGTAATCTTCCATTTTGTAGTAAAGCCTTGCAATATTGAGCGCTTTGGTTTCAAGTTTAAGCCTCAACTCGTCAATCAGCTCATTGGCCCGTCCGACCCTTTCACTCGATGGATACTGGTTTATGAATAGCTGCAAGTCCTTGATCGCATCGAGGGTAACTACCTGATCAAGGCTTGAAGGTGGTGAATCCAGGTAGCTACAGTATGCACTCATAAATGCTGCTTCTTCGGCATTTTTACTGTTTGGATAACTACGGGCAAACTGTTTAAAATAGTAGCTGGCCAGAATATAATCACGTTGCTCATAATGCGCATAGGCATAATAGAAAGCGATGCGTTCAGCACGCTCCGTTCCCCTGTATATCGCCTGTAACTGATCAAAAAGCTGGATGGCCCGGTAGTAGTCCTTGTCCTCGTAGTAGGCAATGGCCCTCTCATATTTCTCTTCATTGTCAGTACTCTTAAGCAGTTTCTGGTATTTACTGCAAGAGGACAGCACAATGAACAAGCCGGATATCAGAAGAATGATGCTTTTTCTATTCATGGCGCAAAAGTAATTATTTTCAGGACACAATGAACGCCCAGTCAGCATATAATATTATCAATGAACCATAACTTAACAAAAATTGGCATATCCCGGATGATTGAGCTATGTCTGTCCTTTCCGCTCAGGCAGTTCCCGGATTTCCGGTTCAGGGTTTTAACGCCATGCTGTATGTTGTCATACAGCGCGCCCGGGCGAAGGAATGATCCACAACCGGCACCGGATAAGCGGATGTATCGAATTCAGAAACCCAGCGACGGATATATGTGCCTTTGCTGTCGAACTTAAGTGCCTGCGCTGCAGGATTAAAAATTCTGAAATAAGGTGCAGCATCACAACCGCTGCCCGCTGCCCATTGCCAGTTTCCATTATTGGAAGACAATTCAAAATCAAGCAACCTGGCAGCAAAATATGCCTCCCCCCAGCGCCAGTCGATTAAAAGATGTTTGGTGAGAAAACCGGCTGTTACCATTCTTACCCTGTTGTGCATAAAACCGGTTTCATTCAGTTGTCTCATACCTGCATCCACCAGAGGATAACCTGTTGTTCCTTCGCACCATCTTTTAAATTCCTCCTCATTGTTACGCCATTGGATGCGGTCATATTCTTTCTTAAAGGCGCCTTTAATAACATGCGGATAATGATCAAGTATCTGCATGAAGAATTCCCGCCAGATCAGTTCATTGAGCCAGGAAGCGCTGTACAACTCCCCTGCCCTGATGCAATCCCTTACACTTATAGTTCCAAACCTGAGGTGTAAGCCGAGTTTCGAGGTATTGTCGAGACCGGGGATATCGCGTGCAGAAGCATACTGAGCCAGCGTTTCCGGAGATATCTCTTTAGGCGGATAAACCATGGTAATTCCCCTGAAACCCATCAATTCAAGGTCCGGAATGCCGGGCGCTTCATACTTCAGAAAATTATCGCCAAACAATTCTGAGGGATAAGCGGGTACGCCTGCCTGATTCTTCAATTCAAGCCATTTACGGCTATAAGGTGTAAAAACACTGTAAGGGGTGCCATCGCTTTTTACTGCTTCACTGCCTTCGAACAGCACCTGATCCTTAAAAGTCCTGAAATCAATGCCTTTTCCGGCAAGCAGCCTGCGGACTTTCTCATCCCTTTTTTTGGCATAAGGTTCGTAGTCGTGATTGACATAAATTGCTTTTACCTGGAAACGGGCAATAAGCTTTTCAAAGGCCTTAACCGGTTCATCGTGAAAAACAGACAGGCCGCTCCCCAACGCTTTCAGTTGCCGGTGAAGTGCGGAAATTGTTCCATGAATGAAATTCACCCTGAAATCACCGGGTTCAAGTCCTTTGAGGATAGCGGTATCGAATATAAAAACCGGCAATACCGGCAGACCACTTTGCAACGCGCTGTAAAGCCCGTGGTTGTCGTTAAGCCTCAGGTCTCTGCGAAACCAGAAAATGCTGACAGGAGATTCCATTGAAACACAGATTTTTAGTCAAAGCTAAGCACAGATCATGAAACTTGCGATAGTGGCGGAGAATGTAACCAATTAATCCACGGGGACAGCTTAACAAGGCTGTTTCCATTTTGTTCATCCAAATGGATCAAAGGTTAGACATGTCAACTAAATTTCTCTTTTGAAAATTCCTGCATGGATAAATTTCCATAGCTTTGCAGGCAGTTTACTGAATTATAAACATTAAAATTAGCAATCGTGGATATTTTTGATAAAAGAGTCCGGAATTTAGGTCCATTGGGGATGTATGCCAAACAGGCAGACGGTTACTTCATGTTTCCCAAGCTCGAGGGAGAGATAGGAAATCACATGAAATTCAGGGGCAAGGATGTGCTGGTATGGAGTCTTAACAATTACCTGGGCCTTGCCAATCATCCGGAAGTTCGCGAAGTTGATGCAAAGGCTGCCAAAGATTGGGGGCTTGCCTACCCTATGGGTGCCCGCATGATGTCAGGCCAGACAGTCTATCACGAGCAACTGGAACGTGAACTGGCTGCTTTTGTGGGAAAAGAAGATGCTTTTTTACTGAATTTCGGATATCAGGGCATGGTGTCTATTATCGACTCGCTGGTGGATCGCCATGATGCCATTGTCTACGACAGCGAGGCACACGCCTGTATTATTGATGGTGCCCGCCTGCATATGGGTAAACGTTTTGTTTTTCCTCATAATAATATGGAGAATCTTAAAATTCAGTTGCAGCGTGCCAAAAAACTTACTGACGAAACCGGCGGCGGAATCCTCGTAATCACAGAGGGCGTTTATGGAATGACCGGCGATCAGGGCAACCTCAGGGACATTGTTGCATTGAAGAAAGAATTTAATTTCAGGCTGCTGGTGGATGATGCCCATGGCTTCGGCACCATGGGGCCGACCGGCGCAGGAACACATGAAGAACAGGGTGTAATGGACGGAGTAGATATCTACTTCGGCACTTTTGCCAAAGCCATGGCAGGCATCGGGGCATTTGTGGCTACGAATGCTGATATTGTGGATTATCTCCGGCATAATATGCGTTCGCAGACCTTTGCCAAATCTCTTCCGATGCCGATGGTCATCGGGTCGCTCAAACGACTTGATCTGATCCGGAAGCATCCTGAACTGAAGGATAATCTTTGGAAGATTGTGAATGCACTACAAAGCGGATTGAAAGAGGCTGGATTCAACCTGGGCAACGCAGCTTCACCCGTTACACCGGTAATTCTCGAAGGCGGCATACCTGAAGCAACCCAGATCACTGTTGACCTGCGCGAAAACTATAACATCTTCTGCTCTATCGTTACCTATCCGGTTGTGCCCAAGGGCGTAATCCTGCTCCGCCTGATCCCCACAGCCGTTCATACCCTGGAAGATGTAAGTTATACCATCAATGCCTATAAGGAACTCAGGCAGAAACTGAATGAAGGCGCATACGCCAATGTAATGTATGATATCTCTAAGCTTTAAGCTTTTTTAAAGCAGATTGAAAAATCAGGAGGCTTATCCGGAAGCGGGTAAGCTTCTTTTTTTCAATCCGGTTGCAGCCCGGATAAACCGGAGTCGCTATCAGGTATGAAGTTGTACTCTAATATTTCCTGAATTACGATTTTTGCAGGTAATCAATTACCTTTTGCTCAAAAAGCCGTTGCAGTTTTGCGATGAGCGGGTCGGTAACCCGAAATTCAAGTTCATTCACCCTCCGGACGGGAAGCACCCGGCGTGAAGTGCCGGAAATAAACAAACCGTCAAAGTAGTTCAGGTTTTGATAATGCACTTTTTCTTCCTTCAGCGGAATATCGTTCTCGGCCGCGAGTTGAATAATCTGCTTGCGGGTTATTCCCTCAAGCACCATTCCTGAAGGAGGCGTGATCAGGTAACCATCCTTGATAAAAAATACATTAGAGCGACTTCCTTCGGTTATAAAACCATCACGGTCAACCAGCAGAACTTCGTAAACGACATGCTCCCTTTTCATCAGGTCTGCCTCCTCACGCAGCCTGGTATCCATAACCTTTGCATTCGGGTTGTTTCGTTCGGCAAAAAACAGTTCCGTGCTGACTCCGTGACGAAATTCCTCTGCTGTGGGATAAACATGCGGGGTATAATAGATAAAGAGTTGTTGCCCGCTATGATCTGTGTATAACGAGATTTTAAGGTTGCCATCATCAGGGGCATTGTTGCCAATAACTTTGTATATCCCTGACTTCAGCATAGAATCCGTGATTCCGGTATCCGTTCCGGCAAGGGTTACTGTGCGGAAGAATCGTTCGAGGTGATCTTCCAGAAAAAGCGCAACGCCACACGTAGCCCTGAAAACCTCATAAACATAATTTGCAGGAGGTTTAAACAGGCTGCCGAATAAGCCGGCAGGCAGCAGCTGGTCATTCAACAGGAAGTATTCCCTGACACATTCTGACATAATCGGGTGATTTTCGGCGGTAGTGAATCCGCAGGCCAGGGCTATTTGCGACTGCCGCCAAAGATGGAACCTAGAAGTCCTCTCACAAGTTTACGGCCAATTTCGTTGCCCAGCGTCCTTGTGGCGGTGCGTCCGACCTGTTTGGTCAGTTCGGTAAAGATATCCGGGTTAGCTTTCTTTTGAGCCCTTTCAGCCCTTTCTTTGGCTGCCTGGGCCCTGGCGAGTGCAGCTTCTTCCTTGGCCTTTGCAAGTTCTTCTTTACGCCGGGCAACCTCAGCAGCTGCTTCTTCCTTAAGCCGGTTGGCTTGGCTTACCCTTTCCTGCAAGATTTCAAAGGCTGATTCACGGTCCATGGTTTTCTCGTAAACACCATAAACATCAGATTTTCTGATAATCCTTTCCCTTTCCTCAGGGGTAATCGGGCCAATCTGGGAGCATGGCGGCAATATATATGCGCGCTCCACAATCATGGGCGTACCTTTGGGATCGAGAAATGAAACCAGCGCCTCCCCTACGCCCAGCTCCGTAATGGCAGCTTCAACATCAAGTTCAGGATTTACCCTGAAAGTAGTGGCCGCTGCTTTTACGGCTTTCTGGTCGCGCGGCGTGAATGCCCGCAGGGCATGCTGAACGCGGTTGCCAAGCTGCCCGAGAACGGTATCAGGAACATCCAGCGGATTCTGGGTAACAAAATAAACCCCCACCCCTTTGGATCGGATCAATCTTACGACCTGCTCAATTTTTTCAAGCAGGATTTTCGGCGCTTCGTTGAACAGCAGATGTGCTTCATCGAAGAAGAAAACCAGTTTTGGCTTTTCCGGATCACCCACCTCGGGAAGTTCCTCAAACAACTCAGACAAAAGCCATAGCAGGAAAGTGGTATAAATGCGCGGTGAATGCATCAGCTTGTCAGCTGCCAGGATATTCAGGATGCCTTTGCCGTCTGCATCTGTTTGCATAAGATCGTGAATATCAAAAGCAGGTTCACCAAAAAAATGATCCGCGCCCTGTTGTTCAAGAACCAGCAGATTGCGCTGTATGGCGCCGATACTTGCAGCAGAAATGTTACCGTACGAAAGGGTGAACTTGTCACGGTTAGTTCCGACATACTCAAGCAGGGATGTCATATCCTTGAGGTCAAGCAACAACAGACCGGCATCGTCGGCAATTTTAAACGCCAGGTTCAGTACTCCTTCCTGTGTATCGTTAAGGTTGAGCAGACGCGACAACAACAAAGGGCCCATTTCGGTAATTGTCGTACGCATCGGGTGGCCCTGTTCTCCGAAAACATCCCAGAAACAAACCGGAAATCCACGGTTTTCATATCCTTCCAGTTTCAGTTTCTCCACGCGGTCAAGAATCCTCTGTCCGGGAACGCCCGTTTTACTTACACCCGAAAGGTCACCTTTGATATCTGTCATAAACACGGGCACCCCCTGCAGACTGAATGATTCTGCCAGCACCTGCAGGGTGACCGTTTTACCGGTTCCCGTGGCCCCCGTAATCAATCCGTGGCGGTTTGCCATTTTGGGAGTGATGTGAAGTTCGTTTTCTGATTTTGCAATCAGGGTTTCTGCGCCTTTATATGCCATAACTGAAGTTTAGTTTTAGCAAATTTATAAAATAGCCATGACTATTCATGATCTCTGACCAATTCAAATCATCACACTTAAAAAAAACTGTATTTTTACGATTCAATTTTTCTCTTTTATGACTGAGTTTACTGAAAATGAGAAATTAAAAAGAAATATCTACAAGATAATCTTTGAAGCCGACACCCCTGCGGGAAAACTGTTTGATGTGGTGCTGATCTGGTCAATTCTGCTGAGCGTCGTCCTGGTTGTAGTTGAGAGTGTTCATGAATACAATGAAAAGTACCAGTTTCTTTTCACTATAGGAGAATGGCTTTTCACAATACTTTTTAGCCTCGAATACATGCTGAGGATTTATGTAATCAGAAGAAAAACAGCTTATATTTTTAGCTTTTTCGGGGTAGTTGACCTTCTGGCTATACTGCCTACATATATCAGCCTTCTTTTTCCGGGAACCCAGTATCTGATGGTTATCCGCATCCTCAGGCTTATGCGGGTTTTCAGGGTTTTCAAATTATCGAACTATTTAACAGAGGCAAACATTCTGCGTAAAGCCCTGCTGGCCAGCAGCCGGAAAATCCTGGTTTTTCTCTCCTCCATCGCTGTCCTGGTAGTTGTCATCGGGGCCATCATGTACGTGATTGAAGGGCCAAAATATGGCTTCAGGGATATCCCTACAAGTATATACTGGGCTGTGGTAACACTGACAACAGTTGGTTATGGTGATATTTCCCCCCAAACCGGCGTGGGGCAGTTTTTTGCCAGCGTGGTGATGGTACTTGGTTATGCCATCATTGCGGTGCCTACCGGCATTATGACTGTTGAGCTATCAGCTATTCACCGGAAAAAAAATGCGCCTACCACCAAAGTATGCCCGGAGTGTATGCACGAAGGCCATGACGATGATGCAAGATACTGCAAATATTGTGGGCAGAAATTTATAAAAGACTAAAGCGGCTTTGTGACTAAACTTTGGTTAAAAAAACAGCTAACTTTCTTTGCAAATAAAGAAAAGTGTGTATCTTTGCACCCTCATAAAGGCTCCGTAGCTCAACTGAATAGAGCATCTGACTACGGATCAGAAGGTTACAGGTTTGAATCCTGTCGGAGTCACAAAAAGAAGGGGTAAAGCAATTTGCCCCTTTTTCATTTAAACCCGCTTCAACAATGAATTTCGACTGGTTTAACGGTATTCCGGTTGCCATCACTATCTCTGATCTGAACGGCAACATTCTGGAAATGAATGATGCAGCAGCAGCTGTATTCGAAAAATCCGGCGGTAAAGCATTAATAGGCAAAGCATTGGCAGACTGCCATAATGAAAATTCCAGAATGATCATGGACCAATTGCTGTCCGGTAAGCAAACTAACGTTTACACCATTGAAAAAAACGGCAGGAAGAAGCTGATTTTTCAGTGCCCCTGGATGAAGGAAGGGAAAGTTGCCGGACTGATTGAATTCTCGATGGTGGTTCCGTTCGAAATGAAGCATTTTATCAGAGGGTAAACTCAAAGATCATCCGTAGGGTTTTTCCGCAATTCCTTTTTCCTGGAGGATGCTTTTTTGTCTGCCAGACGCGCTTCTTTCTGCGATTTCCCGGGCATTGTCTTTATTCTTCTCTTAACAGGCTTTAATGATTTGGCAATCAATTCGTAGAACCGCCTGACGACATCATCCCTGTTAGCCAGCTGACTTCTTGATTTCTGTGAATACATCCGCAGGACTCCTTCTTCAGATAGCCGGTGACCAAGTTTCTCCAGCAAAACAGCTTTCTGCCCATCATCCAGCAAAACAGATTCAGGAATCCGGAAATGGATTTCGACCCTGGTTTCCGTTTTGTTTACATGCTGTCCACCTTTCCCGCTACTCCGCGAAGTCTTGAATTCAAGTTCCTGCTCAAGTTCAGGCAAACCAAATAAATCGCTCAGGATTGACATCGGGGTTAGGTTTCCGGCAAATTAACGGCAATAATTCCTATTCTGAAAAATATTATAAAGAATTTCAACAAAAACGGGCCTAAGCGGCCCGGTAAATATTTTTTCAGTAAATCCGTGCATACAGCAGGATCAATTGGCTGCTTTCTTGATGCTGCACCCGACAGCTTTGGTAAAGTCAACGGCAGGCTTTTCTCCCATCATCAGGGCATTCACGGCATCTTCAAGATACCGGCTTTTTACTGCCTTTACATCCTGATGGTTATCATCAATGGCGCCGATATAAGCCACTATTAATCCGTCATTCTCTTTATTCAGAATGTAAACATGCGGAGTGCGGGTGGCTCCGTATGCCGGATAAACTTGCTGACCTTCATCAATCAGGTATGGAAAGGTAAAACCTTTATCAGCCGCGCGCTTTATCATTTCATCATAACTGTCGGCCGGAACCTGTACCGGATCGTTGGGATTGATGGCGATTACCGGATAACCCAGCTCTTTGTATTTCAGGTCTATTTCGATAATCCGGTCTTCATAGGCCACTGAGAAAGGGCAATGATTGCAGGTAAAAATTACAATAAAACCCTTTGCGGAAGCATAATCACTCATGGAAACGTATTTCCCGTCGATGTTTTTCAGTTTGAAATCCGTCGCTTTGTCGCCCACCTTATAGCCCTGGGAAATAGCCGGAAGTGAATATAAAAGTGCCAGCAACGGCAGAAGCATTTTTTTTCTCATTTGTTTTCAAGTTTTTGTTTAACAATCTGTTCCAATTCTTCGTAAGTAAAACTCTTTTCGTAAAAATCCGCCGATTGTCTGTCATAAACAAGTGTAGCCGGCAATGCGCCTGACCACGCGGGATTCACCTGACTTATCCAGGAATTTGCATCGGGATCGTTGAGCACAATCACTTCCGGCGTCAGTTGATGTTTCTGGATAAAGGGTTTCAATCTGCTGTCGATATGATTGACAAAATCAAGGCTGACCAGCAGGACTTTTACCCCCCGACCGGCAAATTGATCGTGAATCTTTTGAAAATAGGGCATTTCCTTTACACAGGGCAAACACCAGGTAGCCCAGAAGTTGACCACATAGATCGTGTCATTCTTTTTTTCTAGATATGGTTTAAGCTGGTTGTAATCTACCACCCGGATATCCCGGGCAGACAAGGTCATCACAGATAAAACAAGTAATATGGCAGCAAAAAATGTCTTCATCTTACAACAAATCAAGTTGTTGTAAAACGTGATTCAATCCTGTTTGTTCAATCAGGAGCGGAATTTACCTGGAATACACAGGCAGGCCATCAATATACGTAGCATAAACCTTTGCCAGGGGTATTTCTTTTTCGGGTACTACCATAATGTCTCTGTCCAGAATAACGAAATCGGCGTTTTTCCCAGGTTCCAGGCTTCCACGCCGGTTTTCTTCAAAACAGGCTTTGGCAGCCCATATGGTGATGGACCGGAGGGCTTCTTCCCGGGTCAGGGCATTCTCACGCTGGAAACCCTTTGGAGGATTGCCTTTCAGGTCTCTTCGTGCTACGGATGCATAAAATGTATTTACCGGGCTTATCCCTTCAATAGGAAAATCAGTGCCATTGGGGATCCAGCCGTTTTCTGAAAGAAGCTTACGGTAAGCATAGGCATTTTTAAGCCTTTTGCTACCCAGGCGCTGACCGGCCCATCCCATGTCAGAAGTTGCATGGGTTGCCTGTATTGAAGGAATGATGGCAAATTCGCCAAACTTACCGATATCATCAGGGTCTACAATCTGCGCATGTTCAACCCTCCACCTCAGGTCATTCTCAGGAAGAAGATAATTACTGTAAACATCAAGCACCATGCGTACCGCTGAATCACCAATGGCATGCGTATTAACCTGAAAACCCTTGTCGTATGCCATCAGGCAGATGCGGCCTAGTTCTTCAGGAGTAATGGTCATTATCCCGTAGTTTCCGGGCTGATCACTATAAGGCTCGAGCAGACAGGCGCCGCGCGACCCCAGCGCACCGTCGGCATACATCTTGACTGAACGGATGCTGAGCTTGGGTTTCACCCTTACTCCCTTTTTCAGAAACCGGTTGATATTCTCCTCATTTGGCGTAATCATGGCATAAACAGCCATTTTAAGTTCATTCTCTGAGTGCAGGCTGTCGATAAAATCAATGGTTGTTGCATCGAGGCCGGCATCTGCCACCATGGTCAACCCCACGCTGTGACAATTCAGCGCTGCCTCTTTCATCATCATGGTTAACTCATTGCCGGCAGGAACCGGAACCATTTCCCTGAAAAGGTCAGCATATGATTCTAAAAAAAGGCCGGTAAAACGGCCATCCTTCATAAAAGCTTCCTTTATGCCGGGAATACTGTCGGGTGTTAGCCCGGAAAGCTTGATGGCTGCATCGTTAACAAGCACGGCATGCCCGTCAATCCTCACCAATACAACAGGTAAATCGGGGAATAAACTGTTAAGCTCTTCATTATCAGGGAAAGACCTGCTCAGCCATTTGTTCTGGTCCCATCCCCTGCCTGCCAGCCAGGCAGAGGGATACTCCTCATTATGCTTCTGAAGAATCTCGAGCACCTGTTCAAAGGAATTTGCATAGCTGAGATCAGCATACTGCTTTTGGAGGGCGTATCCGTAAAAGTGACAGTGCGCATCAATGAAACCGGGAAACACAGCCCGCCCGCCGGCATTGAAAACAGAATCCGCATCGAAATTCTCACGGATATACCGGTCGTCACCAAGCGCCAGGACTTTTCCCCTCGACACTGCCATGGCGGTATAAATAGTAAAACCACTGTCAGCAGTGTAAATCACAGCATTTTCTATAATCAGATCTGCCGCCGAACGATCCCGGTTACATGAACTTATAACCATAACAATGAATGAGATAGACAATAATCTGTTTATCATTTTTTGCATGTCAATTACTGAGCAAACTTATGCAATTTTATATAAATCTCCTTTATAAAATTTGCCTTTTTGCTCTACTTCGTGATACTTGTTCACAATCAGTCAATGTAGCTTTCTGTGATGCTGATTCAGCTTCTGAAAATTAGCAGGGCTCGAAATGTATTTTCAAAAGAAAAATAGAGAATTGTTAATCAATGTTATTAAAAATCACTTCATTGTCCCATGCAGAAATGAACATATCACAAATTAATTATGTTTAGAGTATGCTGTGAAACAACGCCGGAATTATAGCCGGATTTCAGAGGACAAGCTATTGCCGCCGGTTACTGTCACCTGATTGATAATGGTACTTTTGCATTCTATAGCGATGTGATCTGGCATTGAAAGCAAATAAAATCGTTTGAATAAGTCATTCAATCGAAAACCTTTTTAATTTTGCCACGAAATAAACAATGCATACCATGGAAAAGAAATTCTTTACGACCAGAACAGTTCTCATTTTATCTGCAATTGCTGTCGCTGCAGTGATGCGTTTGGTGCCACACTGGCCCAATTTCACGCCTGTTGCAGCCATCGCGCTTTTTGGCGGCGCCTACATTAACCGTAAAGCACTTGCTTTTCTGGTTCCGCTGGCTGCCATGCTGATCAGCGATTTGTTCCTCGGATTTCATTCCACCCTATTAGCAGTGTATGCGGCTTTCATAATAACTGTTTTTATCGGCCTGAAACTTGGTAAAAATGTGAAAGCCGGAAATGTTGCCCTTGCATCAGTTTCCTCTTCGGTCATCTTCTTCCTGATTACCAATTTCGCCTCATGGATGAGCGGAATGATGCCCTACTCACCCGATTTCTCAGGTTTGATGCAGGCTTATGCGGCAGGTATTCCGTTTTTCAACAACGGCCTTCTTGGCGACTTGTTTTACAACACCGTTCTGTTCGGAGGATTCTATTTGATCAGCAGACGTTATCCGTCGATCGTAAAAGCTTAATATACTTTCAATTATTCAATAAAAACCGGGTTTCCCCCGGTTTTTTTATGCTCATTTTCGTCCTCAACCAACGCAAAATCCTATCAGATTATTATATATATGAGATTGATCAGGGCCTGAGCGGACATTCGCTTATGTTTTCCGTACTTTAATCCGGTTCATCTTCCCTTTCGAGGAGTAGGATAGAGTTTTGTGGAACAATAAAATATTTCTCATCATTGTAAACTATCTCTATTGCGCCTTTCTGAAGGAAAATAGCCAGGTCACCCACCTTTGCCTGCAATGGTATATAGCGGATATTATCCCCGTCGCCCCGCTTCCAGGGCTCATCTTCATTTTCCGGGACAGGGATCGGATAGCCCGGTCCGGTTCTCAAAACATAACCGGTTTGTATCTCTTCTTTTTCGCTATATCCAGGGGGCAGAAAAAGCCCCCCTTTGGTCTTTTTGGATAAGGTGAGCGGCTTAATCAAAACGCGGTCGCCCACGACAATCAGTTTGTGTAATTTTTCTTCTTCCGGCAGTTTCATATTCAATACATTAAAAGCAGGCATCATCATCAGGCTGATGATCTTTGCAAAACTATTGAAATTATCGGTAATTTTGTAAATTGGAAACGAGGAAAGCCGCTTTCATCCGTGTTGCATTTTATTAGTGTAGCAGAGGGTAATACCGGCATTCACAAAACCAGTCAGCCATGAAAATAGTCGCATTCAAGACCGGCAAGCCCAAATCTTTTAATTATCGACCCTTGTTTTATGATAAAAAGAAGGAAGAAATGGAGGAGCGTCTCAAAAGATATACGAAGCCAGAAGAAGTTGAAACGGAAAGGCTGAAATTAAAAATAAAGGAATCGTGGCGCAGGCGGGATAATTCCAACCGTCAGGCGTCGCAAAGAACTTTCTATATTTACATTATAGCAGCCATTCTTTTATTGTACTTTATTTTCTTCCGTTAATCAGCTTCTAAACTAAATCATGTCAGATATCATCAGGCTTCTTCCCGATTCGGTTGCCAACCAGATTGCTGCCGGAGAAGTAATCCAGCGGCCTGCATCCGCGGTGAAAGAGCTTCTTGAAAATGCTGTTGACGCTGGTGCAGGGCATATTGAGCTTATCGTGAAAGATGCCGGGAAAACCCTGCTTCAGGTCATTGACAACGGGTGCGGAATGTCGGCAACCGATGCGCGCATGAGTTTTGAACGACACGCCACTTCCAAAATCAAAGAGGCCGCTGATCTCTTCAGGATACATACCCTTGGGTTTCGCGGAGAAGCCCTGGCTTCCATCGCTGCCATTGCGCAGGTTGAGGTTAAAACCCGACGGGTGGAAGACGAACTAGGTACCCATCTGGTGATTGAAGGTTCCGTGGTAAAGAGCCAGCAACCATGCGCCTGCCCTGCAGGTACTTCCTTTCTGATTAAGAACCTGTTTTTCAATGTTCCTGCACGCAGGAATTTTCTCAAATCGGATGCTGCCGAAATGCGGCACATACTGGAAGAATTTCAACGGGTGGCACTGGTAAATCCCGGAATAGCTTTCAGTTGTCAAAGCAATGGAAAAGTTCTTTTTCAACTGCCTGCCGCAAACCTGAAGCAACGTATCATAAACCTTATGGGATCCGGCTTTCAGGAGAAACTGTTACCGGTAAACCAGGACAGCAATGTGGTAAAAATTTCGGGTTATGCGGGCAAACCGGAAAGTGCTAAAAAAACCAAAGGTGAGCAGTATTTCTTTGCAAATAACCGCTTTATCAGGCATCCATACCTCAATCATGCCGTGGAGGATGCTTTCAGCGACCTGCTGCCTGAAGGTTATTTCCCCTCATACTTTATTTATCTGGATGTTGATCCATCCAAAATTGACATCAATATACATCCAACAAAAACCGAAGTCAATTTCCTCGACCATCAGGTAATTTATTCCATGCTCCGGTCGGCGGTAAGGCAGGCGATCGGCAAATTCAGTTTTTCTTCAACCCTTGATTTTGAGGCTGAAAAGAGTTTTGACACCTATTTTCCCAAAGACCGGCCTGTAGTAGCGCCGGGTATCCACATCAACCCTGAATACAACCCATTTGTAAAGAAACAACAGGCTGAATTAAAACTTACAGCTCCTCTTCAGCCCACGCAGGGCAACAATGACTGGGAAAAACTTTACAATGTTACCCGAAATATTTATCCATCTGATCAGTCCGGGAATAAATCCCTTACCATTGATGCCGACTTTGACAGTGAGTCTGTAAGCAAGGGATTCATGCAATTCCAGAATAAATATATTGTTTCCAGGGTAAAATCGGGCCTGATGATCATAGACCAGCAGGCAGCCCATGAGCGGGTGCTTTACGAGCGCATGCTTGAAAGAATTGAGCAGCAGAAAGCATCCTCTCAGCAACAACTTTTTCCACAGACTGTTAATTTGTCAGCGCCCGACGCGGAATTGATCAAAGAACTGTTGGAGGAATTCTCCCTGTTCGGCTTTCAGATGGAGCATTTCGGGCAGAACTCCTACATTATCAGGGGAATTCCGGCGGATCTGGTGGATGAAAACATTCAGACACTTATTGAAAATGTGCTTGAAAATTTTAAAAATAACCAACTCGGCCTGAAAGTTGATAAAAAAAACAACCTGACAAGGGCCATGGCACGCAATATGGCTGTTAAACCCGGTAAAGTGCTTATGCCTGAAGAAATGCAGTCGCTGGTTGATGACCTCTTTTCCTGCCAGGTGCCCAATGTCAGTCCTTCGGGAAAAACCATCATTATAACCATTCAATCCGATGAAATTGAAAAACGATTCGGCAATTAACACTACTAAACTATGAGTTACCAGCAATACTCGCCCAGGGGATTCGGAATGCTGCCTCCGGTAGTAAAGAACCTGCTTATTATCAACGGATTGTTCTTTCTGGCTCAACTAACACTGAAGCAGGTTTACCAGATCGATCTGGTTGACTACCTCGGAATGCATTACTTCGGTTCTTCTTTATTCAATCCGGCACAGCTGGTCACTTATATGTTCCTTCATGGCGGTTTTACACATATTTTCTTCAATATGTTTGCCTTATGGATGTTCGGTTATACGCTGGAACATGTCTGGGGGCCAAAACGCTTTCTGACCTATTATTTTGTCACCGGTATCGGCGCTGCATTGGTCCATATGATTGTTTTATGGATTAATATATCCGGGATACAATCAGATGTTACTGCCGTGATGATGGCCCCCTCGCCTGACGCCTTTGCCGCATTTATAGGAGAGCATTTCGCGCCATATCAGGGTCAGTTGACTTCGTTTATCAACTCATGGTCAATGAATCCCGGTGACCCTGCGTATATCAATCAGGCATCCAATTATATGAATGAACTGGTAATTTTAAAAATGGATGTGCCCACCGTGGGTGCCTCAGGCGCTGTTTTCGGCATTCTGCTCGCCTTTGGCATGATGTTCCCCAACGCTTTGATCTATCTGTATTTCTTCTTCCCTATCAAGGCAAAATGGTTCGTCATTGCCTATGGAGCAATGGAAATCTATTTTGGATTTGCCAACAACCCGGGAGATAATGTTGCACACTTTGCACACCTGGGAGGTATGATTTTCGGATTTTTCCTGATCAGATACTGGAACCGGAAGTTAAACCGTTTTACAAACTGGGATTGAAATTTTTGTAATATTTAAATGCTCCTGAGTTACCCCGGACAGGGTGAAGTTATGAAAAATTATTTTGTCAGGTCAGGGTTTCTCCAAACCAACGCATAAATCACCGGATCAATCATCCGTAATACTGTTTGCAGATGTTTCAACAGGTTTCCATCATTGAAAGGATCAGGATTTTCTTCGGCCGGCGCGAAGCATTGCCCATGCTCATCCTTATCAATATTTTCGTCTGGCTGGCAACGCTGTTACTCAGGAGTTTTGCCTTTTTGTTTACCACTCCTGAATCAGCTGCAAACGGAACCTATAGCTCAGGCGTATCAGAATGGCTGATGATGGCATTCGCCATACCGGCAAATACCGGCGACCTGCTGACCCGCCCCTGGACGATTCTTACCTATATGTTCCTGCATCTCGAGTTCCTGCATATTTTATTCAACCTTCTATGGTTGTACTGGTTTGGACTGATCTTTGTAAAGTACCTGTCTCAGAGACAGCTTCTCGGGACTTATTTGTTTGGAGGTATTGCAGGAGCACTGCTTTATGTACTGGCATTCAATATTTTTCCGGTGTTTTCACTTGCCCGGGAATCCGCACTGGCACTGGGTGCTTCGGCCTCGGTACTGGCCATTGTGGTGGCCATAGCTTTTTATGTTCCGGAGTATACCATCCACTTGTTGTTCCTTGGCCCGGTTAAAATCAAATATATCGCCATCTTTTCAATTCTGATGGACTTGCTGATGCTGAACTCAGGAAACGCCGGAGGGCATATTGCCCATCTTGGCGGGGCCCTGTGGGGATTTGCCTGGGTTAAGATGCTCCCTGCATTTGATCCGACCAGAATTTTCATGTATTCAGGGTTCAGCCTTTCAAACCCTTTTAAAAGGAGAAAAAAGCCGAAATTAAAAGTGTACAGAGGTAGCAAGCCACTAACCGACGAGGAATACAACAAGCTCAAAGTCATGAATCAAAGGAAGATTGACTCCATCCTTGACAAAATATCCAGGTCGGGATATGATAGCCTGACCAAAGAAGAAAAGGAATTGCTTTTTACCAACAGCAAAAAATAATTCTCAGCCCATGACAGCTGTAAAGAAAGGACGACGAAAGTTCCCGCTCATTAAGAGCTTGTTTTTTACAGCTAACCTCATCGTTGTGGTACTTTTTGCCATGGGATATGTTGCTGCCTTTATCCCGCCTGATCGCAACTGGATTTTCGCTTTTGCAGGGCTTGCTTTTCCCTATCTGGCGCTGGCGAACATTGCTTTTGCAATTTTCTGGTTGATTACCGGTAAAAAATATATTGCGTTGCTCTCTATTACTGTCTTAATAATCAGTTGGTCGAGACTTGGTGGTTATTACAGATTTCATACCGGGCATGGCCAGCCGGCCGACAGTACCGGCTTAATCGTGATGAGCTACAATGTCAGACTTTTCGATCTGTATAACTGGAATAAAAACAAAATAAGTGAAAACGCCTCCGGTTTATTTCAGCTGCTCGCCGAACATAAGCCCGATTTGCTGTGTATTCAGGAGTACCATGCAGGGCGGTCAGGAAAAGTCGATATCTGTGATTCCATTATTAAATATACCGGGCTGAAACACAAATATATCGCTTATGTCAGCATGGAAGGTAAGGACAAACCTTACGGCATTGCAACTTTCAGCCGCTGGCCGCTGACAGGAACCGGTATTGTCAGTTTTGATGATAATCCCATTAATTTCTGCCTTTATTCTGATATTTTGATAGGCAAGGATACCGTCAGACTCTTTAATGTGCACCTTGAATCCATCAAATTCAGCCGGGAGGATTATCTGTTTGTGACAGACCTGAGAAATAATCAGGAAGACCAGGATGTCTTCGCGGAGAATTCACTTAAGATACTTCAGAAACTGAAGCGTGCCTTTATCTCCAGGGCCAGGCAATCCCGTAAGTTATCGGAGAAAATCAACCAATCCCCTTATCCTGTAATCGTTTGCGGCGATTTTAACGATACCCCGTCTTCTTATACTTATCACAAAATTACCGGAAAGCTCAATGATGCCTTCCGTTCCAAAGGTCGGGGATTCAGCCAGACATACGCAGGTGCGCTTCCTTCATTCAGGATCGACTATATCCTTCATGACAAAAACCGGTTTACTACCAACAGCTTTTCCAGGATCAGAGAACCCCTTTCGGACCATTACCCGGTCGTTGCAAACCTCTCGTTGGTATTGAAAGATAAGTAATGAAGTTTATTAAAAGGATTCTCCGGCTGCTTTTCAGGTTATCAGGTTTACTCTTGTTTGCCGCTTTGATAGCCGCGATGGTCTCACCATATATAGATCCCTATCGATGCTGGGTTTTCGCATTTTTTGGACTAGCATATCCCCTGCTTTGGCTGGCCAACCTTCTGAATGCCCTGGTCAATATCAGATTCCGGATTCTGCCACGGGCCATCCTGATTACCCTGCTGACCGGATTACCCCTGATGCTCAGACATTATGGCGCATCTGGTCCGGACAAACAAGCAATGAGCGTCAGTGATGCCTATACCCTGATCTCTTATAATGTGCATGGCTTCTCTGATATCAGCGGAAAACACTCGGTTTTTGATGTTCAGTTCCGTATTCATAATCTGTACACTCAGGAAAAAGCCGATCTTATTTGTATGCAGGAGTATCCGGTGCGCCGCAATCCTTCAGGCGGCTTTAACAGAAATATGAACATCCCCCCCCTGCTGCCCCAAAACCATTTCTCTTGGTATGAACCTGACGGAATATATATGGAGAGCGTGCTGATGACATCCACCAGGCACAGGATACTCGACCGCGGTATCATTTATTCTCCTGATGCTGAAGATTTTGCAATTTTTACAGATATTTCATTCCCGGAAGGAACTATCAGGGTCTATAATGTTCACCTGCAGAGTCTGATGCTTAAAGAAGAGCGGTCGCTGCTGAAAAATTCCACCTCCGGATACATGAAGAAATCGACACTCCGCCAGAGTTGGATAACGGCATCAAAGCTGCGCAGGGCTTTTATTCTGAGGGCTTATCAGGCTAAATGCCTGGCGCAGCATATTCAACAGAGCCCCTGGCCCGTGATTGTTGCCGGCGACTTTAACGACACTCCGGCTTCGTATGCTTACAGAATCGTTTCCAGGGGGTTGTGTGACAGCTTTAAGGCGGGTGGCAAAGGATTTTCATCAACCTTTTCCGAAAGTCACTACCCTATCCGCATTGACCATGTATTTGCGTCTCCTCAGATAAAAATACTTTCCTATGAGAGAAAAGCAGCGGGGTACTCCGATCATTATCCCGTCATCGTGAGGTTCATTTTCGGAAACAATGATTAAGTCTGAAAGCTCAATATGCAGGACTTCAGGAAAACTTCGTCACTTTGACCATGTTGTCTTACCTTTGTAAACCATTCAATGCCGAATTATGGATTTCAAATTAACTGCCGATTTTACGCCAACCGGTGATCAGCCCGAAGCCATACGCCAGCTGGTTGAGGGGCTCAGACGCGGTGATCCTGCCCAGGTATTGCTCGGCGTAACCGGCTCAGGAAAAACTTTTACCATTGCCAATGTCATCAGGGAAGTTAACCGCCCTGCCCTGATTCTGAGCCACAATAAAACCCTGGCTGCCCAGCTTTACGGGGAGTTTAAGCAGTTCTTCCCCGATAACGCGGTGGAATATTTTGTGTCCTATTACGACTACTATCAGCCTGAAGCCTTTATCCCTTCAACCAACACATATATTGAAAAGGACCTCTCCATCAATGATGAAATTGAAAAGCTGAGGCTGAGTGCAACTTCAGCCCTGCTCTCGGGAAGAAGGGATGTAATCGTGGTTTCTTCGGTTTCATGCATCTATGGAATCGGTAATCCGGATGATTTTGCGAATAATGTGATCCGCCTGAAAACCGGTGACAAATTCAGCAGGAACAAGTTATTATGGGCTTTTGTTGAAGGGCTTTACAACCGGACGGAAGCTGAATTCAGCCGTGGAAATTTCAGGGTGAAAGGCGATACGGTGGATATTTTCCCGGCCTACGCAGATTATGCAGTCCGGATTATTTTCTGGGATGATGAAATTGAATCCATTGAATCTTTTAATCCATCCGATGGCACGGTCATAGAAAAACTGGACAGGATCAATATCTATCCGGCCAATATTTTTGTGACTTCCAAAGAAAAGATGAAAGATTCCATAGAGCAGATCCAGTATGATATGATGTCGCAGGTTGAGTATTTCAATGAAACCGGCAAATCGCTTGAGGCCAGGAGGCTGGAGGACAGGGTGAGCTATGACATTGAAATGATGAGAGAGCTGGGCTATTGCAGCGGGATAGAGAATTATTCACGTTACTTTGATGGCAGAAGTTCCGGATCAAGGCCGTTTTGCCTGCTCGATTATTTCCCGGATGATTATATAACAGTAATTGATGAGAGCCATGTGACGGTTTCGCAGATCAGGGCCATGTACGGCGGGGACCGTTCAAGGAAACAAACCCTGGTTGAATACGGTTTCAGGTTGCCTTCCGCACTGGATAACCGTCCGCTGAAATTCGAGGAATTTGAAGGAATGACGGGACAAACAATCTATGTAAGCGCCACCCCTGCCGATTTTGAACTTCAGAAATCAGAAGGTGTGGTTGTTGAGCAACTCATCAGACCGACCGGGCTGTTGGACCCTCCGGTTGAAATCAGACCCAGCCTCAACCAGGTTGATGATCTTCTTGACGAAATAGCCCGCACCGTTGAGGCCGGCGGCCGGACCCTGGTTACCACACTGACAAAACGAATGGCGGAAGAGCTCACCAAGTACCTGACTAAGCTTGATATTAACTGCCGTTATATACACTCCGATGTAGATACCATCGAAAGGGTGGAAATCCTGCGAGATCTCAGGCTCGGGAACTTTGACGTACTTGTAGGCGTTAACCTGTTGCGTGAAGGGCTTGACCTTCCCGAAGTTTCATTGGTCGCCATTCTGGACGCCGACAAGGAAGGTTTCCTGCGCTCGGAACGGTCGCTTACCCAGACAGCAGGGCGGGCTGCACGAAACATCAACAGCAAGGTGATTATGTATGCGGATAAAATCACCGAATCCATGCGCCGGTCCATTGATGAAACCAACCGTCGCCGCGAAAAGCAAATCGCCTATAATGCGGCTAACAATATCATTCCCAGGCAGATTGTTAAATCAATGACCTCCATTATCGGGCAGACCGCCGTGGCAAGCGCTTCCGGCAAGGCATCAAAAGCTTATATTGAGCAGGAAGCGTTAAGCATCGCCGCCGATCCTGTTGTAAAATATATGAGCAAGGAGCAGTTGGAGAAGGCTGTGATTCAGGCCCGGAAAGCAATGGAAAAAGCGGCAAAAGAACTGGATTTTATTGAAGCTGCCAGAATGCGCGATGAAATGTTCGCCTTGCAGGAAATGCTTAAGAATCATTGAAACCGTTCAGTGTATGTCACGGCTTGCTTTTAACCGCCTTGCCGGAATTTACAAAAGCCTGTTTTAAAATTGATACAATTGGCATCAGCCTGAAAGTAAAGCTTAAAAAGAAGCATTCAGATTGACTGTCAACTGTTTATATCATTAATCAACAAAAAATTCATGCATCTGCCTTCAACAAGCGATTTATTGCTGACCGCCATCAGGGCGGCTTACAATGCGGGGAAAGCAATTCTTGAGATCTATGGCACTTCCTGGGAAACTTCCCTGAAAACTGATCAGAGCCCGCTCACAACTGCTGACCTGAGGTCGCATGAAGTGATCACCGCGGGTCTTCATCCGACAGGTATTCCTGTATTGAGCGAAGAAGGCGCTGAAGTAACTTCGGGTACAAGAATGAACTGGAAACAATACTGGCTGGTCGATCCGTTGGATGGCACGAAAGAGTTTATTAACAGAAACGGGGAGTTTACGGTCAATATTGCGCTTATGATTGGTAACCAGCCGGCAGCAGGTGTCATTTATCTTCCGGTTGCCGGCAGTTTATACTTCGGAAGCAAAAACCTGGGATCATTCAGGATTGAACAACCATTGACTGATGAAGATATGCTGGAAGACACTTTTTCGGATTTGCTACAAAAATCAATTAAACTGCCGGCAATCATAAATTCCGGCCCGCTGATTGTGCTGGCAAGCCGCTCGCACCTGTCGTTTGAGACAGCCGGAATCATCCAAAGAATTGAGCAGCGAAACAAGGATTGCCGGATGGTAAGTGTTGGAAGTTCACTGAAATTCTGCCGCCTGGCCGAAGGTTCGGCAGATTTCTATCCCCGCTTCGGGCCAACCATGGAGTGGGACACTGCGGCCGGGCAGGCCATAGCAGAAAATGCAGGTATTAAGGTTCTGACATGGCCTGAAAGGCAGGTTGTGAAATATAATAAATCTTCATTGCTAAATCCCTGGTTTATCGCATATAACCCGGAACGTATTGATCCTTCCGATTTATAATTCATTTTACATGATAAGCAAAAAAGCCATGATTGATGGTCATGGCTTTTTTTAATCGAATGAAATGTGACCTTATCTGAAGTCGATTAATTCGACATCAAAAATCAGGGTTGCACTCGGAGGAATGGTCGGCATGCGGCCATTTTCACCATAAGCGATGGCTGACGGGATAATCAGTCTGGCTTTACCGCCTTTCTTCATCAGGGCGATACCTTCATCCCATCCCTGTATAACCTGACCCTGGCCCAATACAAATTCAAACGGCTGACCACGGTCAACGGAAGAATCAAACTTGGTTCCGTCGAGCAGGGTTCCGGTGTAATGGACTTTTACAGTTTTTCCGGCAACCGGACTTTCGCCTGTACCTTTTTGTGTTTCGATATAGTACAACCCGCTGGCAGTCGGTTTTGCCGTGATCTTATTGTTTTTGATATAGCTCTGAATTTTCCCGGCTTCTTCTGTTTTGGCTTTCAGTTTTTCGGCTTCAGCCTTCTTCTGTTCTTCTTCACGTTCTTTATCAAACTGGGCACGTGTCTGGAAACTTACCATCTTAATATCATAAAGCAGCGTTGTGTAAGGCCCGACCATTGGCTTTCTTCCCTGCTCGCCAAAAGCGAGTTGTGAAGGAACAATAATCGAAACTTCGCTGCCTTTTGACATCATTTTCAAGGCTTCTGTAGCACCTTCATTGTCAAAGGTTTTTCCACACTCCCACTGCATCGGGTCACCCTGGTCAAATGAAGAATAAAATACCCTTCCGTCAATATCCGAAACCTTGAAATGAATTTTCACAATGTCGCCGTCTTTGGGCTTCTGACCTGATCCCTTTACTTTCTCAATGAAATACAATCCGGATTCAAGCGGTGCAGTAGTAATGCTGTTATTTGATAAATACTCAGCCAGTTTGGTTGCTTCCGCATCTTTAAGCGTAGCCATTTCTTCCCTGTTTTTCTCATCCATCTGTTCCCGGGTCATGGCTGACAGCATCCTGATGTCAAAAACGATATCTTTTCCGAAATAATTTGAGTCGGGCAACTGGGGCATCCTGATCGTTTTCAGGAAAAATGAGTCAGCACTGGTAATAAATGTAGCGCTGTCGCCCGGTTTCATCATAGCCAGGGCTGCATATATATCTCCTTTATAAGTCGGTGCTTCCAGCGGCAGCATAAAGGGCTCCTGCATATCGGAAGAATTGAACAGCAAAGAATCATTGATGGAATATTTCATAAGCAGGGTCATAATCATACCTTCCTTCATGGTGGTGGTATCATCCCCTTTTTCGTGAAATTTATAGTATAATCCGCCTTCGCCCTTTTTGAATCCGGGGTGCTTTGAGCAGGCAAAAAAAACGGCTGACATGCCAATGGCAAGCAGCAGCAAACCAAGTTTTCTGTTATTCATTTGTTCAGAATTTAATATTAAAGCGTTTAAATTTAATGAAGCGATACAAGTTCAAGATCATAGATAAGGGTTGATTTTGGCGGCACTTTATCCTGATCGCCCAACAGCCCGAAACCGAGGTGCGAAGGTATGATAAATTTCGCTCTGTCGCCGACCCTCAGTAATAAAATTCCCTCTTCAAGTCCACTCTCAACACCCCCACGACCAATCATAAATTCTTTCAGGCCATCCCTGTCTGAATTGTATATTTCATCGCCTGTAATCAACCTGACAGAATACCTCAGCACAGCAATTTTTCCGGTTTCAGCCATCGGGCCTTTGCCATGATGATAGATCGAATAGCGGAGCCCTGTACCGGTTTCTTCCATGGTCCATTTGTAACGCCTGATTAAATCTGCAATCTGCTCATCTTCTGCCTTAATCGCCTGCCTGTTGGCATGAAGCAATGGTTCTTCCACCAGCTTTGGATCGATTTCCTGTTTGTTATCGCGCTGTTTACCTGATTGGCATGCAATAACCAAAGAGATTATCAAGGGAAAAAAGTATCCCGGTTTCATTGATTTAAAATTAAATTTCAGCTTACATTTTTAATATAGTGCTCTGACTGGCTGCCTGATTCAGTTCCTGTTTATAACGGGGCAAAAGGCCGGAAAATTTTTCAATGGTGTCTGAAAGGGAAAGAAAAGAGTCGCCACCTGAAGCATTCCGGTGGCCTCCTCCTTCAAAGTGCTCACGGGCAAAGGAATTTACTGAGAAGTTTCCTTTTGACCTGAATGAAATTCTGACCCTGTCGGATTTCTCAGTAAAAAAAGCGGCAAAACTGATGCCTTTGATGGACAAGGCATAGTTCACAACGCCTTCGGAATCACCCGGTTGAAAATGAAATCGTTCCATATCAGTCTTGCTTAACCAGATGTAGGCAGTAGCAAACTCCGGCATCACAGTCATCCGCTCGCTCAGACAAAATCCAAGCAGGCGCATGCGGTTTTCGGAATATGTATCATAAACAAGCCTGTGAATCTGCTCTGTGTCAACACCCCGCCGTACCAGCTCCGCCAATACTTCATAAGTATGCGGATAATTGCATGAATAACTGAATGAACCAGTGTCTGTCATCAATCCGACATAAAGACAAACCCCGGTTTCCACATCAATCAGGTGTTCATCACCCATGGCCCTGATAAAATCGTAAACAAGCTCAGCAGTCGAAGATGTTTCAACAACCGATAGCATATAATCAAAATGATCTTCAGGCTGAACATGATGATCGATCAGAATCTTTTTAGCACTGGCCGAAAACAACTGTTCTTTGAACAGGTTTACCCTCGGTATGGCATTGTAATCGAGGCAAAATATCATTGATGCATTTGCAAGCAGGACATCCGCCCTGAGCGAATGATGGAAATAAATGATGGCTTCCTCCTGACCTGGCATCCATCTCAGAAAGTCAGGAAAATCGTTTGGAATAATAATGCTTGCCTTTTTACCCTTCTTTTTCAGGTACCTGCCCAAAGCAAGTGATGAGCCGAGTGCATCGCCGTCAGGATTGTAATGCGTTGTAATTACAATTTCGCCATCAGCTTCCAATAGCTTTTTTACCCCTGAAAATATCTCGCTGTTAAACTTATACAAAGCAGGTTTTTTAAATAATTTCAATTTTATCGAACACAAAAATATAAATATTGTTAATAGGGCAACCAATCAATTATTGTACATTTACCTGAAATCAATCCAACTTAGTATTTATGGCAGGCACTTTCACATTTACCATGATTAAACCGGCAGCTTATGAGAATAAGCATGCAGGGAAAATCCTTGATATGATCCTTCAGGGGGGCTTCCGCATAAAGGCAATAAAACTGGTCAAACTCAGCCATGAACAAGCCGGCGAATTTTATGGAATTCATAAAGACAGACCTTTCTATAATGATCTGGTGACATTCATGTCATCAGGACCGGTTTTGGCTGCAATCCTTGAAAAGGAGAATGCTGTGGACGATTACCGTAAACTGATCGGCTCTACCAATCCTGCCGATGCTGCTGAAGGAACAATAAGAAAACTTTTTGGTATTTCAGTTCAGAAAAACGCAGTTCACGGATCTGACAGTGACGAAAATGCCGCCATCGAGGCCGCATTCTTCTTTTCAGCGTTGGAACGTTTCTGATCCCCTCATATTTCAGGTAAATACTCAGTGAAAGTTTTGTCTGAATAAAACATTACGATTCTCACAAGTTTCCGGTCACCAACCTGCTGGCCTGCCACTTTTTGTACTATTTCCTCAACAGGGGCACCCAAATTCATTCCGGATGGCTTTACAGGTATTTTTACGCCGGGTTTATCCGGTTCAATTGCCTCCGAATCCGGTTCATTGCTGTTATCTCGCTGAGGCGCTATATTTTTCAGGTCCTTTAAACCCGGTTCATCATACTGTTTTTCAGTTGTTTGGATGTATTGCTCAGGAGTATTTTCCTTCGGCTGCGTTGAATATTTCTCCTCATCCGTATTCTCATCCACAAATAACTCCATCATCCGGGGTTTAGGTTTTTGCATTGCCTCAGAATCTTTTTTCACCGGCTCGATGTCACGGTAAGGATATGGATTCATCATAGGACCCTCTCCAAACAGTAACCATTGCATACTAATATCAGGATACAGACGGATCAGCTTTTGGACAAAATCAAGACTGGGCTTATTCCGTCCGTTCAGGATATGAGAAATGCCTGAACGCTGTACACCCAGATCGTCTGCCAATTGGGCCGGGCTGATGTTTTTTGCCTTCAGCACCATGGATATCCTGTTGTTCATGTTTATACGCTGTTTTGAAGTTACAAATATAACCTTTCCAAACAATTATTCAAATAATCTGAATGTTATTTATGTAAATTTCAAATATTGTGACTTTTTCTAAAGTGAGATATAGGTAAAATAGGCTATAATATTGTATTACAATGTTTTTGACAATTTAAAATATGGACTAATAAATTACTGGAAATGAAAATTTTATCTGCATTTATACTTTATATAAACATTATATATAACTGGTTATAAGCATATTAATAAACATTTAAAAATATTTTCATGATTATTCTCTCATTTACACTTGTTACCTGAATTTTATTTGCATTTTTCTGTTTACATTTGTATTGCATTACATTGGTAAACAAATTTAGGATCAATAAGAGACAATAACAAGTTTTACATTTGTATCGTGCACTCCTTATGAAATTTGTGATGTACAAAGAGAAATAGTAATGCTTACATCATTAATTAATAATTAATTATAGTAAATATGGTTTCCGGAACGTCTATCCTTAATCAGGTCAGGCTCTGTTACACATCTGTAACACTATACAGATGTACATTTCGACTGGACACTAACATTATGTCGAAAATGCATCTATAACACTATATATTAACGTATTAGAACTATTTACGCTTATACACCGTGACTTTACATTTGTATAATTACATAAACTTGTCACGTTGGTTAACATCTGTAACTAATTTGATTTCCCAATGTTTTGTGAAAAGAATGAAGATTGCCAGTATACTTATCTGGCCTTATACAAAAGATTATTTTGATCTGTTTCTTCTTTTGATCTGTTTCTTCCTCATAAAATTTATTGGCCAATAGAACCATCTGAACATGTGCAGAACAAAGACCTTCAAACTGTCTGAAAATGTTGCCTCACTCCCCTGCACATATCTTCGGTTAAATCAGTTTATCCTGATCCATTATGCATACTAAAGTATTTATGGAAATCTGGATGGGATACCGGCAGCAAAAAAGTGGTTTAACTGCCTCTGTAAGAATAAAAAAAAACCGGTATAGACCGGATCAAAAAATGTATCAGAAAAATTTTGCGTTATTTAATTACCTTCTCTGTTGCTACAAAATAGCCATCCGACACCTGAAGCATATAAATTCCTGCAGGAAACCGGTCAAGGTTATTCAATGCAATAATATTTTTGCCTTTCGCAATCTCGACCCCGATCAGGCTGTTAACTATTTTGCCGGTAGAATTAATTAGTTTTATGTCGACAACAATCGGGTAATTGGCTGTTAACTCAATGCTTATTCGTGAAGAGAACGGATTGGGAAAAGTTTTCAGTTCATGGAAAGGCTTAAGGTCATGAATTACGGATTCAGTAAGAAACGAATTGGCCAGCATAAAGTCAGGAATTCCCCAACCCTTAAGGTTGTCAGGACTGGAAGACTGAGACGAGCTCATCCTGATTGCATTGATAAGTTCCATATTGGTGAATGTTGGATTGGCCTGCCACAAACAAGCCGCTGCACCGGCGATAATGGGGGATGAAAAAGATGTTCCGCTTCCTCCTGCTACACCTGTAGGGACTGTGGCAACAATTGTCTGTTGCCCCTGGGCAGTAACATCCGGTTTTATTCTTCCGTCGGCGGTAGGACCTTTTGAGCTGAAATAAGCATAAGCCCCGGCCGGATCTACCGCACCAACAGTCAGCACACTGTCACCATCAGCTGGAGCCGTAATATACTTCCATGCATTTGCACCGGAGTTACCGGCACTGTTCACCACCAGTATCCCCTTCGCAGCGGCCATGTCCGCACCTATTGTCACCACCGTTGTATTCCCGTCCATATCACTGTAGGTGTGATTCTCGGCAGGATTGTCGAAAGTGCTGTAGCCCAGGGATGAATTGATGATATCAACACCAACCGAATCTGCAAATTCAGCTGCATTGACCCAATAATATTCCTCCATCAGATACTCTGAAACAGCATCTTCGGAGCGCAATAACCAGTATGAAGCCTTCGGAGCAGTCCCGATCAGTTGTCCCGGAATGTTGCCGCCCATTGTTGACAATACCATAGTACCATGGGTACTGATGCCAGTGTGATAGACATTATTGCCGGGTTGAACAAAATCGCGCGTACCGAGAATCTGTCCGTTTGCACGTAAACTGTCAAAAGCCTGCATAACATCCACACTGTTAAATCCTGCATCAATTACCCCGATGGTAATTCCTTTTCCTGCGAAGTTTAGCGCATGTAACTGGTCAATGTTGATCATCCGGACCTGGTTCAACGAAGCGCCATAATTATATGCAGCCTGACTTTTATAACTGCGGACTTTGGTCCTGGAAGACGGTTTTTCGATAACCTCGTTGTCAAAATAAGGCTTTCCTTCACCTCCTCTTTGCCTGGCAAATAAATAATCAGCTGACTTCATCTGCCGGATAAATGGCTTTCGTGAGATCTGCATTGCCTGTTCGGGCCGGTCTACCCTGAGGATCACGAGATTCAGCCATTTTGATGTGTAAATAATCTCTGCTCCTGTCTCTTTTAACTCCGACAAATAGGCCGGACTTACAGGAAGATCTGACTCCGCAACCGGAATCTGCTGCACCAGACGGCGCTCTATCGACTTCTGAGACAGAAAAGATGCCGGCTCAGAAATGCTGTAGCCCGATGAATGCTTATCTGTCAGCTTTACCAGATAAAAGTAACCGGTATTCTGACTGCTTGCAGATGCAAGCAGAGTGAATAAAAATACTCCAAGTAAAATGAACCTCTTCATTACAATCAATTAGAACTGATAATCAGAACAAGCCGGACAATAAAAAGTTTACTGCTCCGTTCCGGTCCTGTTTATTTGCAAAGATCGGTAATTCCTGTATTGATTTTCAAAATGTTGACTTATTTTATGCCTGAAAGTATAAAATGAAATGACCTCCCCTTCCGGTGAACGAAGAATCTTAGCTATACTACAGACAAATTGATTTGACCATTATAGAAAAATGAAGTATGCTTAATCAGGCCTGATGGCAGATGCGAACCGCTGTTTTCCCGACAGATCAGTGAGTATATCCACATGGCTGAACCTCATTTCAGTCAGAAGCTGCCTGATGTTATCACCTTCCGCTTCATTGATCTCAAACCAGAGCGAACCGCCCGGCTTCAGGTTAATCCCGGCGAATTCAGCAATGGCACTATAAAATTTCAACGCATCATGATCATCAACAAACAAAGCAAGCCCAGGCTCATACTTCAGCACATTGGGCTGCATGAAAGCTTTTTCCGATTCCTTAACATAAGGTGGATTGCTGACAATCAGATCATATAAGCCACCTTCAGGCCAGGTCTTTTTGTCCAGGATATCGACTTTATAAAACCTCACATTCCGGTTATGCATTTCAGCGTTGGCTGAAGCGATCTCAAGCGCAGCATCGCTGATGTCGAATGCAGTAATTTCAGGCCGGTTTAAAAGTACCGACAGGCTGACCGCGATGGCGCCGCTTCCGGTCCCGATATCCAGTACGCGTAAGCCACTGGTATCCATGAATTTTTCAGCAATCCGGGTTACCAGGGCTTCCGTTTCGGGCCTGGGAATCAACACTCCCGGTTTTACCACAAACCCGAGATTACAAAACCATGTTTTCCCTGCCACATATTGAACCGGCATCTGCTGTATAAGAGACGGAATCGCTTGTTTTACAGTGGATTCAAATTCAGAATTGGCTTCATCGTTCCTGATTAACAACCATTCTGCATCAGAAAGGCCATGCAGCGCACGAAACAGAAAACGTTGAATTGCACGCGCTTCCCTTTCTCCGTAAACTGGCTTTATTGAATCAAACAAATGCCTTTCAAGTTCCCGGTTTGTCATGGTGTTCATTAAAACGGCAAAATTAATCCGAAAAACTTAGGAATATATATGGTTTTCTATTTCATGGTATTTTGATTTGATAACTTTGTCAGATAAAATAATGTATATGGCTGTTTTTTTTCTGGATGAGACAGAATATAATACCGATGCCGGCCAATATTCCATAACCTTACCGGAAGCGGTCAGGGATGAAATCCGGGGAACATCCCTCCTGATCAGACAATTTTTACCAGACAATATGAGTTACTCTTTGGTGGATTTAAGCCTGGTTCCTCCGGGCTTATTGTCCGGTTCAATGATTTATACTCCGAAAGGACTGGCTGGTTTGTTGAAGGAATGCCGGTTTTTTCATCCCCTGGCCGATGTATTAAATGAATATTTCCTGACCATGCCCGAAAACTATGAGTTACTTACGGCAGTCGTTTTTCTCTATTTGAACCTGACTCCTTTTCCAACAGATATGATGTCGCGTTGGCTTACGGAAACAGGCATTGCGGAAAACATTGCCGAACGGATTGCCGATGCGGTTTATTTGTGCAGGACTGAAAAGGAAGAAATAGCCTGTCTTTTTGATAAGTTCTTCAACAAGTTAAAGCCCGGTGTTTCAACCAATACCTTATACAAAGACCGTTTGGCACAACCCGCAGATATTTCAGAAATATCAGGTTCCGAAGAATCTATTCTGGTTTATGATCTGCTCACTTTTCACAGGATTGCAGATAACCACAAACGAAACAAATACCTTTTGCTTGACCAGCTTCCAGCAACCGGGTTTATTGTTCAGGATCACCGCCACCTGGTGCTTGGACTGGGCATCACACTCCTGGAGCTTTCAGGGGTCTCTGAATCATTTCTACCGGAATTATACAACCTGATCCGGCGCAGGACTGCCTTCTGGGAGCGCAGTCTGTTAAGTCTGGCTAGTTTTATACAACTGACCGGTGCTGAATTTGCCGAAAGCATCAGCAAAAGCTCAGTGGCTGCCTCTCTTGTGATCAGCCCCGGCCCCGGTCAGTATTTGTCCGTGCCTTATGCTGATATTGCACCTGATTATATTCTGCATAAGCCCATAAACGCAGGCATACCGGTCTACCTGATCATTGAACGCCAGGTAACATTAAAACACTGATCAGGTCCTGTGCCATTCATTATATTTGCGCAAATTTTATCCTGATGATTTATCTCTTTTTTGCGGTAGCAGCATCCACCCTTATTCTTGTTTGCTTTAAACTTTTTGAACGGTATAAAATTGACAGCTTTTCGGCCATAACCATCAATTACATTGTAGGTGCCTTGTTTGGATTCGGGTATACCGGACGAAACTATACATTAACCTTCTCCCCTGTTGACGACTGGATGATTATGTCGCTGATTACCGGGGCGTTGCTGATCCTGGGGTTTGTCATGTTTTCCATATCAGCCCGGAAAGCAGGCATCGCGCTGACGGCAATCAGCAGCAGAATGTCGGTGATTATCCCGGTTGTCATCGGACTTGCAGTGATCGGCGACAAAGCCGGTCCAGTAAAAATTGCCGGTATATTATTGGCCTTAATCGCCTTTTATCTGACCCTGAAAAAAGAAAAGGCTATTGTACTGAATGTCAATGTGTTCATTATCCCTGTATCAGTCTTTTTATTAATGGGGTTGAATGATTCAGCCGTAAAAATCACGCAGTATTTTTTCCTGCCGGCGGGGAATGAAGCAGCCTATGTAACATATGCAGCTTCAGCTTTTGCTGTTGCCTTTGTATTTGGAATCCTGATCAGTATTTACAGATTCCTGAAACAAAATATAAAATTTAAGCCGGTTGATTTGCTTGCCGGAGTTGTTCTTGGCTTATTAAATTGGTATTCATTATTTTACCTGCTTAAAGGGTTGGAGTTGGTACAGATCTCTGTATTTATTCCCCTGCTCAACATCAGTGTGGTTATTCTTTCTTCCCTTGCCGGTTATTTTATTTTCAGGGAAAAGTTGAGAACAATCAACTGGATCGGGATTACTGTTTCTGTCGTTGCGATTTACATGATTGCAGCCGGGTAAATCGTGCCCGGTGATTGGCAGGTATTCGCTGAAATCCTGATTGAAGCATGAAGATGGATATGAATAAATCAGAATTTTTAAGTTTCAGTCAAACACATTGCATGAAACTCAGCTGAGGCTGATTGTCAGTGTATTTTATCATATAAGACATGAAAACGCTGAAATCAGCAGTTACAATTTGCGATTCCAGGCTATTATCAGTTAGTCCGGCAGAATTATCAAAAGATTTCAACACCCGGACGATCTCATAAGAAACTTCGTACCTTTAATTGTTCACCCCATAAACCGTTATCCGATGAAGCGAATCTTTAACTGCATTACTTTCATTGTAGTATTGATGGCGATTGTGCCTCCTGAACAGCTTTCCGGTCAGAGTTATCTGCCATTTTCACAGAGTAATTACAGCGGTGCTGCCGGGTTGTTGTTGCAGCCTGCCTCTATCGCCGATAGCCGTTACCGTTTCGATATGACGGTTTTTGGTGCAGAAATGATGGCAAACAACACTTTTGTCGCACTTGACAAGAAGGTTTTTTTTAAGCCATCCTCATGGGAGGATGAGGATTTCGGCGATAAGTATGTTTTCCGGAGCTATGACGGTAAAGATAAATACGGGTTTCTGACAGCCGGGGTTATCCTGCCATCATTCATGATCAACCTTGATGAGCATTCAGCAATCGGCTTCAGCTCGAGGACAAGAGTCATGTTAAACATTGACAATATTACTGAAGACCTTGCTCAACTCTTCAGCGAAAGATTTGAATACGAACCCCTGCTCAGGCAAACGCTCACCAATGCAAACTTCAGTATGCAGGCCAACTCCTGGGCTGAGTTCGGGTTTACCTATGCCACGGTAATTCTGAATAAGCAGAAACACTTTCTGAAAGGGGGCGCTACCCTGAAATACCTCCAGGGTCTGAGTTCAGGTTATGTGTTTATCAATGACCTTACATACAGGCTCGACAGCCCTGATACATTGTCACTGTTTCAGTCAAAGGTCAACTATGGAATCTCTGAAACGTTTGATGAGGAAGGTAATCCGGCCATTAAAAACCTTCCCGGACCAGGGTTCGGCTTCGATCTGGGACTGGTATATGAGTACCGGCCGGATATTGCTTCATTCACTTATTCCATGGATGGGAAGGACAGGCTGCTCAGGGGTGACAAGGATAAATACCTCTTCAGACTTGGTATCTCTCTGCTTGATTTTGGCAGCATCAGGTACAATAAAGGCTTTTACAGCCAGGATTTTAATGCAGACATAAGGGATTGGTATATCCATGGAATGGAAATCAATTCGGTTTCAGATATTAATGATACCCTGCGTGCCCGTTTCGGATTCAATGAGAATGCCAATGAATCATACAGCATGGGGCTTCCTACAGCCCTGAGCCTTCAGGCAGACTACAACCTTGGTTCCGGGTTTTTCCTGAATTTCACACCTTTCTTCGCCCTTCGTAAGGGAACAGGTATGGTATCAAAGACACATTACGTTACGTCATATACATTTACACCCCGTTACGATCACAAATGGTTTGGATTTGCAGTGCCTGTACACCTTGACCAGTTCAATCGCTTCAATGCAGGGCTCAGCCTGAGGCTTGGTCCAGTATGGATCGGATCCAATACCATCCTCAATAACAGGTTGGCAAAGCAGAGTTATGCTCTTGATGGTTATATAATGTTTAAGTTACCGGTGTATCGCAGTGTTAAGGGCGACAGAGACCGTGACGGTGTCAGCGATGACAATGATTTATGTCCTGATGTACCAGGCACCTGGGAGATGCGCGGATGCCCGGATGCGGATGCTGACGGCATCCCGGATCACCTGGACGATTGTCCGTACGATGCCGGGATCGAAGCGCTCAGGGGTTGTCCTGACCGCGATGGCGACGGAATTCCCGACAAAGACGATCAGTGTCCTGACCATCCCGGCCTTCCGCAATATAACGGTTGCCCTGATTCAGATGGTGATGGTATCGTAGATCATCTTGACGAATGCCCTGACCAGCCGGGCCCTGCCAGTCTGAACGGCTGCCCCGACCGTGACGGAGACGGCATTCCCGACCGTTCAGACCTTTGCCCGGATATACCCGGAAAGCCTGAATTCGGCGGCTGCCCGTTTGCCGATTCTGACAATGACGGCATCCCCGATGAAGACGATGACTGCCCGACAATTCCGGGTCCTAAAGAATTTATGGGCTGTCCCGATACCGACGGTGATGGAATTTCTGATAAATATGACCTCTGTCCGACCATTCCCGGTGTACCCGAGAATAATGGCTGCCCGGCAATTAAAAAGGAAGAAAAAGAGATCATAGACAGGGCATTCTCCAACCTGGAATTTGAATCGGGCAAATCCGTAATTAAAACCGTTTCATTCCCGGCACTCAACGAACTGGCCCAACTGCTCGTTCAAAAATCTGTATGGAAAGTGCAGCTTTCGGGCCATACAGATAACACTGGAAAGCCTGAGTCGAACATGACACTTTCTAAAAACAGGACACAGGCAGTTAAGGATTACCTGATCAGCCGGGGAGTTGAAGAATACCGCATCCGCACTGAATGGTTCGGCCAGGAACGTCCCGTTGCCGACAACAAAACACCAGCCGGCCGTCAGAAAAACAGAAGGGTTGAAATGAAGATTGTCTTCGATTAAATGTGAATATGACTCAGCAGGTTAAACCTGATCCTGAACGTTGCCGGGCTGTCGGCTTATTAACCGGCACGCTCAGGATCAGGCAATCATTTTATGAAAGAGGGTTTCTTAAGGCCCCGGTGCCTGAAGATACAAGGCTAAGTATGCTGTTTGGCGCTGTAGCAATCTGCCATCAGACACATGCCCTGCGCAGCACAAAAAGAAACCTGTCCGGGTGGGATTATATGGAGGCTGCTTTTTTAAACCTTGCTGAGCAAAGGTCATGGCTGCTTGAACCCAGCATGGTTGCAAAAACAAAAAAAGATGTCATCAGGGAGGCATTGCTGTCAGCCTTCAGCGACAACGGTCGTGCCGGAGATTCCTCACTCGACAGGATTGACGAACGGGCTGAACTATACAAGGACCTGAATATAATTATTACCAGACAATACGGAGGCAAATACCGTCAATTGCTCGCACACAGCAGGGGATTGCTGATAAATAAAGGTGAAGGATTTTATGAATTGCTTGCTGCTTTTAAGGCATTCGGCGATCCGGTAAGGAAAAAATCCTCATTTCTTTTCAAACTGCTTTATGATTCCGGCCTTTATGCTGTTAATGATCAGGATAACTTTGTACCCATCATGGATTATCACATGCAACGTGTATTGCTAAGGATGGGTTGTCTGACAATCAATGACCGGACGCTTGAGGAAAGGCTGATCAACGGGGCTGTAATGGAAAGCGATGAACCTGTCAGAAGTGCTTGCATTGAAGCCTTGCGCATCCTTGCATTTAATTCAGGTTTTCAACCCTGGGTCATGAACGATTTCTTCTGGCCTTTGGGCCGCTCCTGCTGTAATGAAACCACCCTTTGTTCCGATCATTTCTGTATAAAAAAGCCCTGCACTTTTCACCTGATGACCGAAACCAACGACCACAGCAACTGCGTTTTTGCTGATGTCTGCAGGGGATCCGCTGAGGTTAAGTACAGATCATTCCGCGAACCCAATGTTAAAACACACTATTACTGATGAAAAAAAACTGTCCGTTTTGCGATTCACATGTCACCGCGCAAATATTTGCCGCCGGGAATGGTTTTTCCGCTTTATACAACCATTCTCCCATACTTCCCGGACATACGCTGATCATTCCTGACAAACACGCCGGCAGCCTGTTTGAGCTCAATGAGGAGGAAATTTCAGGCTTTTTCACTTTTGCCCGGAAGGTTACTTCTTTTCTCACAGACATCTACAGGTCCGACGCCTATGACTGGTCGTTACAGGAAGGCGCAGCTGCGGGACAAAGTGTGGATCATCTTCACCTGCATATTATTCCGCGTAAGCCGGGCGATCTGCCCGAAGGGGTGGAATGGTTCGGAAAACTCCATGAGCAGCAATCAATTGCCGTTGACAACCCTGAAAGGATAGTGCTGAGCGAATGGGAGTACAAGGAAATCAGCCGGGCACTGAAGGAGAAATGGGCTTCATTTATCAGCCGTCAGTAACCACCTTTCCTGAAGAAATCAGATAAAAAACAGGGAAACACCTCCAACGGCGACTAAGGCCCCGGCAATCTCGCGCCAGGTTACTTTCTCCTTCATAATCAGCACGGAAGGAAGAATTATAAGAACCGGAACGATGGACATGATGGTAGAAGCTATGCCGGAAGTGGTATATTTTACTGCGATCAGCGAAAAGGAAACGCCCAGAAAGGGGCCGAAAAAGGCGCCCAGACTCAACCGCTTCAGGGCCGGTTTGTTCTGCAGTGCTTCCCGCACCCTGCTCCAGCCACCGTATATTGAAATAACAAGGATGAAACCGGCCACACCGGTAAGCACCCGGATCTGCGTGGCTGCGAAGGCATCATAGTCTCCCATTCCGTATTTACTCAATACCAGGCCTACTCCCTGCCCTGCTGCACCTCCGAACGCAAGCAACAATCCTTTTATGGGGTACCTGAATCTGAGCGGATTGCTGAACCGGTTTTTCCCGTTGTTGGTTCCCGGCTCTTTGCGTGCCATAATGGCCATGCTGATTCCTGCAAATGTCATTACCATACCCAGAAGGCTTTTTACATCCATGGTTTCGCCCATCAGCAACCAGCCTGTGATGGCAGCAATAGGTGGTGCCATTGCCATGATCAGCATTGAAATGCGTGCCCCGACAACCACGTATGCCTGAAAAAGAAAAAGATCGCCCAGTACAAAGCCTACCAGTCCTGAAACCGATAGCCAGATCCATTGATGACTGCCTGCATCAAAAGGGATAAAACTGCCTCTGGTAAACAGACCAAAGATTCCAAGCAATACCATGGCCAGAAACAAGCGGATCAGGTTAACCGACAGGGAACCAACCTTTTTGCTGGCAGATTCAAAGGCGAGTGCAGTAATGGTCCAGAAAACAGCCGTGAGTAATGCGGCCAGTTCGCCGCCGTAATGATTGATCATTGGAACAGAAATATCATTTAAGTAATATAAATATGGTGTCAAATCAGGCCATCAGGAAATGCACGCGCAAAATTATCAATTGGGCAGGCATGTATGACGAATGTTGAGAAATATTCAGCATGATAATTAGCATGACACATACGGGAAATATCCGGCACAGGCCCAAAGATCAAGTCATTGTGACAAAATCCGGCAAAACACTCCGGCCGGATTAACATTCTTACGAATCCGCTGAAAAATAAACTTATAACTGCGATAACTGCACGGATATTCTTCGAATTGCATATTTTTCTGAAATACTGAAGCAGAAATAGGCCTTTTGGCAGGATGTACGCCGGAAAAAATGAGTAAGTTTGATGGCGCAAACTGCTTTTCACTTAAAAAGGCAGATGATTTTCGCTTCAGAAATATAATTACTCAGGCACAGGATGTTATTCGACGACACATATAAGACTATCAATACTCCCTCATCGGGTTTGTATAAGGAGAAGGGCAGCAAATTCATCGCACTTGCCAGGCCGGTAGATTCAGAGGCTGCTGTTAAGGCTGAAATCGACTCCATCAGGAAGGAGTTTTATGATGCCAGGCATCATTGTTTTGCTTATGTGCTTGGGGCCGACAAGGCTGCCTGGAGGGTGAATGACGACGGAGAGCCCTCAGGAACTGCAGGCCGTCCGATTCACGGACAAATACAATCATTTGACCTCACTAATATTCTTGTGGTTGTGGTCAGGTATTTCGGAGGAACCAAACTGGGTGTCAGCGGACTGATCAATGCCTATAAATCAGCGACTCAGGACGCCCTGAATCAGGCTCAGATTGTTGAAAAAACTGTGAATGAAATATACAGGTTGAGATTTAATTATCCCAACCTGAATGATGTTATGAGAATTGTTAAGGAGGAAAATATCCATATTATTGATAATCAATTTGATATGGAATGTTTTCTCACCTACAGGGTAAGAAGGTCTTTGGCCGATCAGGTGAATTCAAAATTCAGAAAAACGTATGAAAGTGAAATAATATATTTAAAAACTGAATAACTATTGAATGACAGGCCAATCCATTGATTTGGACTTTTTTGTAATACACATATTTTTCTGTAAAAGCAAGAGCAAAATGATTTTTTTTTAAACTTTTTTTAAGGGATTTTTGTTGAAAAATCAGTCCAACTGCTGATAACTTAAAAATTACTGACAATCAGATGCAAAATGACCGGACTGGTCGCAAAAACTGAATAGCAGGTTTCTTAGTGGTTTAATAATTATTGCTTAATAAGGGAGAATGAGAAAAGATTATCAGGAGGTCTGGGAAAATTGCCTAAGAATCATCAAGGACAACATCAACTATCAAAGTTTTAAGACCTGGTTTTCACCAATTAAGCCTGTTAAGCTTGACGAAAGTGTGTTAACCATACAAGTCCCCAGCCAGTTCTTTTATGAGTGGCTTGAAGAGCATTATATCAATCTTCTAAAGAAAACCATAAAGCAGGAACTTGGTCAGAACGGGCGGCTTGAATACAGCATCATCATGGAAAGTTCTAACGATGCAAGGCCGCCATATACCATTCAGGTTCCGACAAGCAACAAGGGGTTGTTGGCAAATCCGTCTGTTTCTATGCCCATCGATCTCAACAAAGGCTCAACAAAAGAAATTCCCAATCCCTTTGTAATTCCGGGGCTCAGAAAGATAAAGGTTCATTCTCAGCTTAATGAATCCTACTCATTTGATAATTTTATTGAAGGAGATTGTAACCGCCTGGCAAGATCCGCGGGCTACGCGGTAGCTACCAACCCCGGCAAAACGGCCTTTAACCCGATATTTATATATAGTGCAAATGGTCTTGGCAAAACACACCTTGCGCATGCCATCGGGATTCAGGTTAAGAATAACTTTCCGGACAAGACGGTACTTTATGTAACAGCCGAGCAGTTTATCCAGCAATTCATCGATGCGGTTAAGAATTCAAATCAGAACGATTTTGTCCATTTTTACCAGATGATTGACGTGTTGCTGATCGACGATATTCAGTTCCTCTCCGGAAAAGAAAAAACACAGGATGTATTCTTTCACATTTTCAACCACCTGCATCAGAACGGGCATCAGCTTGTAATCACATCTGACAAGGCTCCGGTTGAGATGAAAGGCATAGAGCCCCGGTTGCTCTCCCGCTTTAAATGGGGCCTTGCCGCCGATCTGCAGGTGCCCGATCTGGAAACCCGCATTGCAATCCTGAACAAAAGATTGTATAAAGACGGGATTGACATGCCCGAAGAGGTGATAGAGTACCTTGCATACAGCATTACTACCAATGTCAGAGAGCTGGAGGGCGCTTTAATTTCACTGATGGCGCAATCCTCACTGAACAAAAAGGCCATCACAATTGAACTGGCCCGTCAGATGATTGATAAGTTCGTAAAGAACACCTCAAAAGAAATTTCGATTGATTATATTCAGAAGATCGTCTGCGACTTCTTCAATATCCATGTGGACCATCTGAATTCAAAAACCAGGAAAAGAGAAATTGTACAGGCCCGGCAACTGGCAATGTACTTCTCCAAGAAACACACAAAGTCATCGTTGGCAACAATCGGACTGCACTGCGGTAACAAAGACCATGCAACCGTGCTGCATGCATGCCGTACCGTAAATAACCTTATTGAAACCGACAAGCAATTCAGGAATTACGTGGAAGAAATTGAAAAGAAAATTAAGATCTGAACCGGATTGTTTAACTTTTAAATAATACCCTGACCTCATCCGGAAATCCTGTGATGAGGTTAGTTTTTAATGCTCCAGTATGAAGAAGATTCTCATGGTTTGCCTTGGCAATATTTGCCGTTCACCACTTGCCGAAGGGATAATGCGCAAAAAACTGAATGACTTTAACATTAATGCCGAAGTTGACTCCTGTGGATTTGAGTCTTTTCACACCGGCGACAGACCGGATCAGAGAGGTATTGAAGTTGCGCAGAAAAACGGAATTGATATCAGCGGGCACCGCGCAAGATTGTTCAGGGTAGCGGACTTTGAGGAATTTGACTATATCTTTGTGATGGATCAGCGCAACTACGCCGATGTCGCTTCAGTTGCCCGGAACCCGCACGACATGGATAAAGTTGATTTTATTATGAATATGGCATATCCGGGGAGCAACACTCCGGTACCCGATCCCTATTTCGGAGGCCGGGCCGATTTCAGAAAAACATGGGAAATGCTTGATGAAGCCACCGACAAAATTATCGACCAGATTATAAACATAAAACTCTGATTTATTTATGTTACCCGGCAAAGCATCTGTTGTGGAGGCTGCAGAAAGAATAGCGCCATACATTCACCGCACTCCGGTGCTTATGTGCAGCACCATAAACAGGATGTTTGGCGGCGAAATATTTTTCAAATGCGAAAATTTTCAGAAGGCGGGCGCATTCAAATCGCGCGGGGCGACCAATGCGGTGTTCCAGCTTTCAGACGATGAAACCCAAAGAGGTGTTGCCACCCATTCGTCGGGCAACCATGCCGGTGCGCTTGCATTGGCAGCTTCAAGAAGGGGAATATCAGCCAATATTGTGATGCCTGAAAATTCAAGCAGAATTAAAATGAAGGCTGTTGAATCCTACGGCGGTATTATTACACTCTGTAAGCCAACACTTGCCGCCCGGGAAGAAACCCTGAAAGAAGTGATAAACAAAACCGGCGCTGTTGAAATACATCCTTACAATGACCATCGTATCATTGCCGGTCAGGCCACTGCCGCCAAAGAACTGATCGAAGAAGTCAGCGACCTCCATCAGATCATGGCTCCGGTGGGCGGTGGAGGCCTGCTAAGCGGCACTGCATTGTCAGCCAAATACTTCGGCAATAATATCAGGGTGATCGCTGCCGAGCCGGAAGGCGCTGACGACGCATTCAGGAGTTTTAAAGCAGGAATAATTATTCCCTCTGTTGATCCTCACACCATCGCCGACGGGCTGCGCACTTCTCTGGGGTCCCTCACTTTCCCCATTATCATGCAAAATGTGGATAGCATTGTTACTGTGAGTGAAGCGGGCATCGTTGAGGCCATGCGCTTAATCTGGGAGCGGATGAAAATCATCGTGGAGCCGTCTTCTGCCGTTCCATTGGCGGCAATCATCGAGAATAAGCTGAATGTCAGTGGAATGCGAACCGGCATTATCCTTTCGGGCGGAAACATTGATCTGGAAAACCTGCCATTTAAAACAACCGTATGAAACCGGAAAAAGGAAAATTATATCTGATTCCGGCCACCCTGGGCGATACCCCACCGGAACAGGTGCTGCCTGCTTTCAACCTGAATCTGTTACAGTATATAGATGTATATGTGGTGGAAGAGCTGAAAACAGCCAGGCGTTTTCTCAGAAAATGCGGGTACAGAAAGGATTTCGATTCCATTACCGAATTCTATCAGTTGAACGAACATACATCAGAAACTGAAATTGAATCATTTCTGGAACCGGTACTATCGGGCCGGAACACCGGACTTGTTTCGGAAGCGGGTTGTCCGGCAGTTGCAGATCCCGGATCTGCACTGGTCAGGCTCGCACACGCCAAAGGCATTCAAGTGGTTCCGCTTTCGGGCCCCTCGTCGCTTATGCTTTCGCTGATGGCGTCCGGCTTCAACGGACAGCAGTTTACTTTTCATGGCTACTTACCGGTAAGGCCTCCCGAAAGGATTCAGAAACTCAGGGAGATTGAACGGGAAACAATGAGGACAGGCGCCACCCAGATTTTTATTGAAACACCCTATCGTAACAGGCAGATGCTGGAATCTATCATCAGCACTTGCAGTGATGCTTTACTGCTTTGTATCGCGCTTAATCTGACCTTACCGGATGAAAAAATCATCACCCGTCAGGTTGCCGGATGGAAAAAAGCCGGTTATCAACCTCCCAGGGTGCCTGCCGTATTCCTGCTGTCAAGACAATAAAAACGGCCGTTTCCGGCCGTCTTTGATCTGAAGAAAATAAATCTTTAGTGATGGTGACCGTGAGGGCCATGAACATGTCCATGACTGATCTCTTCAGCGGTTGCCTCACGGAGCTCCAGAATTTTACCGGTAAAATGCAGGGTCTTGCCTGCCATCGGGTGGTTAAAATCCATTTTTACTTTATCATCCGAAATGGAAACCACGGTTCCGTCCAAAGGCCTGCCTTCATTGTCCTGCATGGGAATTACATTGCCAACAAAAAGCATATCCGGATCAATTTTTCCGTCGACCATGAAAATATCGATAGGCAGTTCAACCACTGCTTCTTCAATCACAGGGCCATAAGCGTCATCAGAACTCAGCGTGAATTCAAAATCATCATTTGCCTTGAGTTCAGCGAGGTTTGATTCGAATTTCGGCAACATATTACCAGCTCCGTAAAGAAATACAAGCGGTTGTGCAGCATCCGCCATATCTACCACTTCGCCTTCTGCGTTGTCCAACTTAAGTTCATAGGTAAGTGACACCACTTTGTTTTTTGAAATAATCATTTTCTGAGAAATTTGAATGTTTGCACTGCCAACAAAGAGGATAGCCACTATGTTGAATAACCGTGCAAAATTACAGATAAAAGCCATGCATACTTAAAATCCGGCTTAATCATTCTTCAATTTACCTTATACCAAGCTACAATAAATTGAATACCTTATACTTAAGAAGAACACACAAAGCAGATGCTAACCAATTGCCCTTCAGGCATCCTTTGATGCTACAAAAATTACTAACAGTTCTCAGTCTTAAGGTGTTTACTATATGCAACACGGGAAAAAGGTGTCGGTCTGAAAACTAAACCGGATAATCAGGGGCCGGGTAAAACCGGCAATGAATCGTTGCCGGCGGGTTGAGTACCGGCTCCGGTAGCATCATTGTCACTCTCAGCAGATCTGCATTGATAATTTCTTGAGACTCCTGCCGGCGGATTTTTGAATTTTCCCCGGTAAGATCCAAGGCGTTCGTCTTTGAGCACCATTTCCATAAAAATTCCATATTCCGGCAATGCTGTCCGCAGTCCTTCACCCAGGCGGGAGGTCCTGAAGCGGGTATTCCTGTGCTCCCCTCCTACCCAAACGCCACTGACCAGCCCGGGGGTAACCCCGATAAACCATCCATCAGAGAAATCTGAAGAGGTACCAGTCTTGCCTCCGAATTCTGTATTATACCTGAAAAGATCATATTCCCATAGTCCCTGCGTAGTACCGCCGGCCTCCTGAAGCCCCGACCTGAGCATGACACTCATAAGAAATGCATCCTCTTCCGAAATAACGCTCTCCGGTGCTGATTTATGACTATAGATTACCCTTCCGTTCACATCTTCGATCTTTGTTACAAAGACCGGCTCGTTGAGCTGGCCGCCATTTGCAAAAGCGCAGTATGCATTCACGATCTCAAGCAAGGTAACTTCGCCGGAGCCCAGGCAAACAGAAGGCACTGAGTTAAGCGGAGATTTTATTCCCATTCGCTTTGCCGTTTCAATCACTGCATCCCAGCCCATTTCTTTGGTAAGCTGAACGGCTACTGAATTTACCGACCTTGCAAATGCATTCTTCAGGGTAATGTTTTGCCCGGTAAATACCCAATCGGCATTGTGCGGGGACCACACCCGCTGCTCTCCGTCTTCGGTATACCTGATACTCACCGGCTGATCCGTACGTCTGTCGCATGGTCCTAAACCCTGTTCAAATGCGGAAGTATAAACAAAAGCCTTGAAAAGCGATCCCGGCTGACGCCTTGCCTGATTTACATGATCATACTTGAAAAAACGGTAATCGATTCCCCCGACCCAGGCTTTAACATACCCGTTGGCGGGGTCGATGCTGACAAAACCCGTGTTCAGCAGGTGACGGTAATACCTTAAGGAATCCATCGGGCTCAGCAACGTATCCCTGCGGCCGGAAGGAGTATAGATTTTCATCCTCCTCGCCTGGTTCATATACTTTCTGACCGAATCAGCATTCCCTGAGAACATGTTATACAAGCTCTCATAATGCGGTGTTTCAGCGGCAAGCTTATCCAGGTAATCCGGAATCTCCTTACCCTCACCATCAACCCAGGGGTTCATCCCTTTCCAGTGTTCAAAGAATTTCGCCTGCAGGTTCTTCATATGAATCCTGACGGCTTGCTCAGCATATTGCTGCAACACCGGATCAAGTGTAGTGTATATTTTGAGCCCGTCGGTATAAATGTTGTATCCTGAAATACGGGACCAATCCTCAAGACTGCGGGCTACCGCTTCTCTGAAATAGCCGGTTTCCTCTTTTTCAGGCCCAGCTTTCCGGTACGACAGATTCAAATCCAGCTTTACCAGTGAATCTTTGGTTTTCAGATCAATAAATCCATACTGTTCCATCTGGGAGAGAATGTTATTCCTGCGCCTTAGGGCATTTCCCGGGTTTAAAACCGGACTGTAATAGGTCGGCGCTTTGAGTAGCCCGACTAGCAGGGCTGCCTCCGATATCGTTAGTTCAGATGGTGATTTATCAAAGAAAGTGCGGGATGCCGCTTCAATACCAAAGGCGAGACTTCCAAAATCAACGGTATTGAGATACAAGGTAAGAATTTCGTTCTTAGTATAATAGTATTCCAGCTTAACGGCGCTTATCCATTCCTTTAATTTAAAAACGGCCGTGTTGATACCGGGGACATTCCGCAGCAATCCTTTGCTTCGATTGTCGCGCGTCTTATAGAGGTTCTTGACCAGTTGTTGCGTAATGGTACTTCCGCCTCTCCTGTCTCCCCTTGCCGTACTCCAGAAGGCGGCAACAGTTGCCCTGAGATCGATCCCATAATGACTGTAAAAACGAATGTCTTCGGCTGAGAGCAGCGCATTTACCAGATCAGGCGGAAGTTCGCTGAAATCCACAAGCGAACGGTTTTCAAGAAAATATCTGCCTATGAGGGTACCATCCGCAGCATAAAGTTCCGAAGCCATATTCATTTCAGGGCTCCTGAGATCAGATAAATGAGGGGATGATCCGAAAAGACCGAAAAGGTTGATATCAACGACCAGAGCCAGTGTAAGCAGATACAGAACACCCCTGCCGGACCATAACAGCAGTTTCTTCCACCACTTCATCTCTCTCACCGGCATTTTGACATACAAGCGGTAGAAAAATTTTGCAAAACGCTTCAGCGCATTGGCAATTAAAGGCACTATATTATTGTATTTCAATTTCATACATAAGGTAAACGCAAATTCAGTTCAACAAAGGCAGCATTTCAAAACAGCCGCAATTTACGGCGATAATCGCACCAAAATTTCATTTGCATGTAACTAATAATTGAATTATCCGTCATAAAAATGTCGTTAATTCAGGATACACAAAAAAGCCAATGAACCGGGAGTCAACATGGTAAAAAAGCTTTTTGCTGATATTGAATTTCTGATTACTTTTACAATAATCCATTTTCTGCTGTTTATGTTTAGAAAATACTTTTCCATAATCGTTCCGCTGATTATTTTATTCAGTATTTCAGCATCGGCTCAGGCAAATGCTTCTGATTATCTCAAAGCTGCAATAACTGCAACGGAGCAGAAACAATATACCAGGGCCATTGCGCTGTGCGATGCAGCCATCAATAAAAACAACACCTATTCAGCAGCTTATTTTCATCGCGGATACAACAAGTTGCTTATCAAGGATTATGAAGGAGCCATCGTTGATTTCACGGTTTGCCTTGATCTGAGTCCCGATAACCTTTGGGCGTATCTATACCGGGGCCATGCAAACCAGAAAGCCGGAAACAGCTGGTCGGCCACCCGCGATTTCAACAGCGCACGTAAAATTGATTCAATTGAGACACTGGCGTTTATGACAGCCAACATATTCAGGTCTTCGCTGGGAAAATAGCTCCATTCAGGCTTTATTCAAGCCGCTTCAGCCGGTCAGCCAGCGGCGGATGGGAATAATGAAAGAGCACATAAAGCGGGTGCGGGGTAAGATCGGCCATATTTTCCGAAGCCAGTTTTCGCAGGGCTTTTGCAAGTGAAGCCCCGCTTGTAAATGATTTCGCGAAGTAATCAGCTTCAAATTCGTGTTGACGCGAAATATAATTCCCTCCCAATGAGATAATTGCGGAAACAGGACTATACAAAACAAAGAAAACGATCAGCCCCAGATGAAAAGACATACGTTCGCTTCCCAGAGCCTTATATATCAACTGGTTATCAATAATTAAAGAAAACAAAAACAGGATCAGTCCGGTTTGAAGAACAGAAAATATCAACCCTTTCAGAATATGCCTCTTACGGTAATGCCCTATTTCGTGGGCCACCACTGCCATAATCTCATCCGCAGTATGGTTTTGGATCAGTGTATCATATAAAACAATCCTTTTGCGCGAACCAAATCCGGAAAAATAGGCGTTTGACCTGCTTGACCGTTTCGATCCGTCTATAACATAAATATTTGAGACGCTGAAACCGGTATTGAATGCGAGTTCATTCAGTTTTGACCGTAGCTCACCTTCTTCAAGCGGGGTTTGCCTGTTAAATAACGGCACAATAAGCGAAGAATAGAAGAGCGTAAATAGAACAGAAAACAATGAAATGACTACCCAGGCCATCCACCAGAAGGAGGTTCCGGCCAGGGTGTAAAGCCATATTACCAGGCTCAGCATTCCTCCGCCAAGTATGGCCCCCAACAGCCATGATTTCAGCTTGTCGCTGATATAAAGCCGCGGGGTAATCCTGTTGAATCCCCATTTCTGCTCAATGACAAAAGTATCATAAACATCGAAAGGCGTGGACAACAGGTCTGAAGCCAATCCAAGTACAGCGAAGAAAAGCAGGCTTTGCAGTAATGCACTGTCAGAAAGAGTACTGACCCATTCGTCAAGCTCTGCAAATCCAAAAGATATCATTATCACTATAAGCAGAAAAGAGAACCAGGATGAAAGCACGCCAAAGCGGTAGGACTCCTGTCTGTAACTTCTGTATTTTAAATACTTATCTCCGGGATAAATATCTTTCATCGAAGGGGGTATATCTTTTGCCCGTGACCGGTTGTTGAGAAATGAAAGCAATTGCTCAAGAACAAATCCGGCAATCACAAGTCCGATAAGAAGTAAGAAGACCAGTTTGTACATAAGCGGGAATACGGTTTAAATCAATAAGCACACATCAAACCAAAATCACAAAACGGCTTGCATCCATTCTTTTTGCTTATAGCGACAGGGAACTAATAACTGCCGTTAAACCGGCGCATGAACCATTCGGTGCCAAGAACGAGAATAATGAGCGCCAGCAATGGTATGAAGCTGATCAGGTCAGTGAAGTGCTTTCGCGAGTAAATCACAGGCTTCGCGTCTTCTCTGCTGTTAAGCAGGGGTAAAAGTTCACCGGTCTCTTCCGGTTTTAATGATTTTCCACCTGTTTGAGCAGCAATGGCATTCAGCAGACGATGATTGGCAATTGTATTTACGTCCTCAAGGTTCAGGGCTGTTACAGTAAAACTCCCGTCCCTCCGCAATTGATCTGTACCGGAACCGGCAGTAGCTGTAAACCTGTACAATCCCGGCGGAAGATTGCCGGCATTGAGGTAGTAGCCCTCATTCATGGTTGAAAATACGAAATCATACACTTTTTCATCTTCCCCGGTTATAGTAAGACCGATTTCCGGATCATTGATCATTTCCCCGCTTTCATTCAGCAGCAATGCATTGAATTCTATTGATTCATTTTCGGCATATGTGTTTCTCCAGGTCAGTTTCAGACGGTTTCGATCTGTCTCGGCGGATAGGTATTGCAACAGCTTTCCCGTGAATTCGTCATATGCAATATGATTCCCATGCATCTGATAATCGTGCATTCTCCATTTCCATATCCCCTCTCCGGCAATAATGCCGTAGCGGGTTTCGGCAATCTGGCTGAAGAGGATAAGCGGCATTCCGGAGCTGAGTGACCCGATGCCCTGGTAGGCCAGCACATTAACCGCGTTTGACTGCTGGTACTGCGCAAAAGGGCTCAGGAGCGGCGGAACCGTTGCAAGAAGTGAAGCGATATGCTCAGGAGTAACGAACAGGGTAAATTCCTTGTTGAACACAGGGAGCACCTCGTTGCCTGATTTCCCCTGTCCAATCAGGCTTAAACCTGTTTTCAGCCTGTTAAACGCAGGGATATCAGACTGTGACCCCAGCACAAACAACACCGGGACTTTCTGTCCGGCCAATGCAGTTGTCAGGCTGATTGCTGCGTTGGTCAATGATGGTACCTGATGCAGGATAAACAGGTTATATCCGGAAGGGGCCGTTTTGAGGTTATCAACATAGAAAATATCCGCTTCAAAATTGTTGCCATTGCCTATCGCCCTTTCCAGGGCTGCCAGGTCGGGATGCGGCGCATTACCTACGATAGCGATTTTTTGTTTTCCTTCCTTAACTTCAATAAAGATTTCACGTACATTATTCGCTTTGTTGACCTCCCCTTCAACAACATCCACCGTTATCCTGAATTTTTTAATACCGGCTTCTCTGGCTTCCGTTGTGAATGAGACTGTACGAACCTGGTTATCAGACGAAAAATCAAGTTTCGTTGAATAAGCCTCCGCGCCTTCAGATGTTACTTTCAATTCAGCGCTCATTCCACCAGCTTCACGTGCCTGAACAACCACTTCAACCGGAAAGCGGTTCCCCTTAAATACGGTTCTGTTGTAATTTACCCGTTGAATGAGCAGGTCCCGCTTCACGGTGGTATCGCCGGCATTGATGGTATAAACCGGGTAAGCGGCATCACGCACTGCATACAGGGGATCTTTTCCCGCATTGTAAATTCCGTCTGATACAAGCACAACTGCACCTACGTTGCGATTGTAAAAGCGGGCATTGATCTCCGAAAAGAACGAAGCTATGTCAGACAATTCATCCCGGTAATCTGTGGTTTCACTTTCCGTTACCTGTTGCCCGAAGGTATAGTTATAGACTTCAAACCTGCCTTTCAGTTCTTCTCTCAGCTTAGACAGCATTAAAGGTAACTGATCTTGCTGAAATAAGCTGTCAGCCCCGAGAACCATAGATCTGGAATTGTCAACCCCAATGATTACTGCGGGTAACTCAGTGGTGCGGGAAATGGTTTTAATCATCGGTGACAGCAACAGAAAAGCGATCAGTGAGGCTGAAAGGAACCGCAATACGGATAAGAAAATCACCAGTGAACGCGAAAAATCCTCAGACGTGTTCTTATAATAAAGCACCAATGCAACCCCGGCGCCGAAAAGCAGGCATAAGGGTGCAAACCATAAAGGATATCCTGAGATCAGCTGAAAACCGGGGATAGTAGGATTGATCATAGCAACTGCAAATTTCCGAAAAAAGCGCACACCATTTACAGTTGCGGCTTATCCAATAAGAAATCGGGGCAGCATCACGGTTTCCGTATGCAACCCCGGCCTGATTACTACTGCCTGAAATCCGTCAGTTCGGTAGTTCCTAACGATTTGCCATTCTTATCGAATGTCTCGGTTTTCACAGCGCCAACATTTTTGGCTATCCATTGTACTGATTTAGTGGTCATTTTCAGAATCGTTTTCACTTCAGAATCAAAAGACAACTTATAGCACTCAAAAGTTCCGGCGGGAGTGGTCACAGATTCGATGCCCTCAACTTTCCGGTTATAAATCTTAACTGACATGGTCATCATGGTCATTCCCGAAGACATGAAGCTGATCTGAATATTTCCGTCCTTCAGTGTTTGTCCGGGCTGCAGCATTCCGGGATATTCAAGGTCAAGCCCGTCAACCTTCATTTCCATATCTTTCATGCCACCCATGGCTGATGGATCCAGGAAATTCTTCATATCCATATAGAACACATCACCCTTGCATCTCATTTCGAGCTCCTGTTCAAAACCTGGCTTGTTCTTTTCATCCAGTTGTTCGCTTTTCACCCTGATTACTGTGCCATCCGCCGTTTCATTTACTGAAAGTATGGTCTGGCGGCTGGTGCCGGTAAGTTTACCCTTGGCATTGTAGCTCTTTGTTTCAAGAAAGGCACCGCTTTTCATCGGAAAATAGGCTTCGCAGTTTTGCGGCATGGCGCTCACAACAGTGAATAAGCCCATCATTAATAGAATTAACTTTTTCATAGGTGACTGATTTTTTTATGGATACACAAAAATATTAAAATTCACGATGCTCATGTCAATATACTGATTGAATCTTAACAAAGGCACAGGCAATAAACTTTAGCGGCGGCGGATGGAGCATCATGCCCGGCTAACGACAGCGAAGCAATAAAAAACAAAAGCCGCATGAATGCGGCGATTGTCAATATCAGTAAATACACAACCGGAAATAGAACCGGTTTTTCAGGTTCATGAATAACGCATTATCCTGCTTTGGTTCCGGCTTTCGTCCTTATTGCGGATTACATGTGCATTCCGCCGCAGACACTGATCACCTGACCTGTTACATATGAGGAAAGGTCAGAGGCAAGGAACAGGCTCACATCGGCAACATCTTCCGGTTTTCCGCCGCGTTTGAGGGGAATACCTTCTATCCATGCCTTGCGGACGTCTTCCGGCAATCTGGCAGTCATATCGGTCTCAATAAAACCAGGCGCAATGGCATTGCAACGGATGCTGCGTGAACCGAGTTCCTGCGCCATGGATTTGGTAAATCCGACCAATCCCGCTTTGGATGCGGAATAATTGGATTGCCCTGCATTGCCCGAAAGCCCTACCACAGAACTCATATTGATGATGGAACCGCTGCGTTGCTTCAGCATCACTTTCTGAACCGCTTTGGTCATATTAAAGATGGACTTCAGGTTAACCTTGATTACCAGATCCCAATCGGCTTCGGTCATGCGCATCAACAGATTATCACGGGTAATTCCGGCATTGTTTACAAGCACATCGATGCGGCCGAAATCATTTACAACATCATTGATCAGTTTATCACTCCCTTCGAATGAACTCGCATCCGAGGCATAACCTTTCGCTTTCACACCCAGGGCAGCAAGTTCCTTTTCCAGTGCAATGGCGTTTTCATCGTAATTCAGGTCGGAGAATGCCACATCAGCACCTTTAGCTGCAAATCTGAGCGCAATGGCTTTTCCGATACCACGGGCACCTCCGGTAACCAGTGCGGTTTTTCCTTCAAGTAATTTCATAATCTGTTTTTTGTTTAACAATTAATGAACTGAAATCATGTGGCTTGGAAATAATCCAAATACAATTAACCATTAGCTGTTTGAAGCAGAGATCCACCTTACCAGGTTAAAATCCTGACGGTGCGGCAGCATGGGATGCCGCGGGAACAACCTGAAGGCATAATCAAAGACTCCGGCCTGCAATGTCGGGATTTCAATAAAGAAGGTCACAATATTACCGTTAACGCCGGCAATGGCCATTTCTTCAATGAATGAAATCTTTTTAACTTCATCATTTACTTTGTGACCAAACAACACTTCGAGCCCTATATCATTGGCACTGAGTTCATTCACATTCAGAACAATTTCTGCTATAAAGTTTTCACCGAGGCGCAGGGGTTTCCGGGTGGAGTCCGGCACATTCACGCTGACCACTTCAATGCTTTCCCATCCCCGGAGAATTCTGCGCTTCCAGGATGAGATCATCCTCACATTCTCAAAATCATTGGCAAAGAGCATGGATGAACGTTTAATCAGCTTATTATAAAACTGATTATAATAATCATCGAGCATCCGTTTCATGGTGAACTCAGGCGAAATTCCTGCAATGGTATTTTTGATATTTAATACCCATTTTTCAGGAATCCCTTTGCTGTTCCTTTCATAGAAAGCAGGAATGATTTCTTCTTCAAAGATATTGTAAATGTTTTCAGCATCGAGTTCATCCTGGAACTGCTGATTCTCGTATGTACGTTCTTCCTGCAGGGCCCATCCGGCATTCGGCTTATAACCTTCGGCCCACCAGCCATCGAGCACGCTGAAGTTCACCACACCGTTCATCACAGCCTTTTCACCGCTGGTACCTGATGCTTCGAGCGGGCGTGTAGGGGTATTGAGCCAGACATCGACTCCCTGCACCAGCTGGGCGCCCAGAGCCATGTCATAGTTTTCGACGAATACTACCTTACCCATAAACTGGGGTTGTTTTGAAAACTCAATGATGCGCTTGATCAGATCCTGCCCGGCCTTATCGGCAGGATGTGCCTTACCGGCAAACACAAATTGCACAGGATACTGTGTGTTGTTTACAAGCTGGGCAAGCCGTTCAGGGTTGGTGAACAAAAGGTGCGCACGCTTGTAGGTGGCAAAACGCCGGGCGAAACCAATGGTAAGCGTGTTCTCATCCAGCTTATCCAAAGTTTTCATAATAAACTTGGGATTTTCCTGCCTGTGTTTCAGATCCTCTCCGAGCCTGTTGCGGAGGTATGCGATCAGTTTTTTACGATGTTGATTTCTTAAAGCCCAGATTTCTTCATCCGGCACCTCTGAAATTTTCTGCCAGCGGGTTCTGTCCGGCTGATTGGTGAGAAAGTCCTCTCCAAAATAACGGGAGAACAATTCTTTCCACTCAACCGACGCCCAGGTAGGCAGGTGCACGCCGTTGGTAACATGCGAGATATACAATTCTTCCGGATAGTAACCCGGGAACATTCCCTGAAACATTTCGCGGCTCACCCTTCCGTGGATGCGGCTTACCCCGTTCATTTCCTGCGAAAGACGGGTGGCCAGCACACTCATCGAAAACTTTTCATCATGTTTGTCCTCAACATAACGGCCCAGGTTCATAAATGAATTCCAGCTCAGGTTCAGGCGGTCGGCATAATGCGGAATGTAAGCCCTGAGTACATCTTCGCTGAAAGCATCGTGTCCTGCCGGAACAGGGGTATGTGTCGTAAATAACTGGGTGGCCCTTACAATCTCGAGTGCCTGATCAAACGAGAATTTCTGTTCCTGAACAAGCAGGCGAAGTCTTTCGATGCCAATGAATGCAGCATGTCCTTCGTTGCAATGATATACCGAGGGATTGAATCCGAGGGCTTTTAGCATCCGGATTCCTCCGACCCCCAGCAGCAATTCCTGTTTGAAACGGTTGTCCCAGTCACCACCATATAGCTGATGCGTGATGAAACGGTCCTGTTCATTGTTTTCGTCAATATCAGCATCCAGCAGATAGAGTGGTACACGGCCAACATCCAGTTTCCAGACCTTGGCGTAAAGATTTCGTCCCGGAAGGGCGATGGACACCTTTAGCCATTCACCGTTACCGTTGCGCACCGGTTTCAGTGGCATGTGGGTAAATTTCTGCGGATTGTAGCTATCAATCTGGTCGCCGGATATGGAAAGGTTCTGCCTGAAATATCCATAACGGTAAAGCAGTCCCACGCCAACCATATTCGCGTTGGAATCGCTTGCTTCCTTCAGGTAGTCTCCGGCCAGCACTCCAAGCCCGCCGGAGAATATCTGTACGGTGTCGTGCAAACCATATTCCATACTGAAATAGGCGATCTGATGCCTGGATTTTTCAGCGCCCTTCTTCATGTAGCGCTCAAACTCTTCATAAACATGGTCGAGTTTACTCACAAAGGCTTCGTTGCGCTCAAGCTGCAGCATCTGTTTCACCGTAAGCGATTCAAGCAGCGCGATAGGATTATGATGCAGGGTTTCCCATTGAACAGGATCTATCATCCTGAAAAGTTCTTCTGCTTCGTGGTTCCAGCACCACCACAGGTTACGCGACAGACGTTTCAGTCCGTTAAAACGTTCGGGAATTCCGGGTTTAACGAGCACTTTGTGCCAGACCGGCGTCTGGTGCTGCTTCAGTGGGAAACTCATCAACATATCGGGCTGACGCTTATCGCGGTACAATTCCTCCCGTGACTGAGCTTTGCCTAAAGCAATGGAAAATGCTTCCCTGTATTTCCCGGCCAGGTCATTCCATAAGGCAATCCGGGAAATCTGCCAGGCCAGGTTTCGGGCTTCTTCAAGCTGCTTTCCGTTCAACCCTGAGAATTTATACAGGATTTCAGCTATTCCGGCCACAACCTCATTGTAATTGTTATCATTCCGGTCAATTACCCAGGCACCCGGCTCATATTGCTCCATTTTTTCCCTGATCCAGAGGCCAAATCCGGCAAGGGAGGTAGTGATGGTGGGTATATGAAATGCAAGGCTTTCGAGCGGCGTATATCCCCATGGCTCATAATAGGAAGGGAATACTGAAAGATCAAAACCGATCAGCAATTCATAATAAGAGTAGTTGAAGATTCCATCGGTGCCATCCAGATAAGACGGGACAAATACAAGTTTCACCTTGTCGCCGGCTTTGTTCAGTAATCCGGCGGCCCTGGCCTTGTTCAGCACCTGATCATATTCAGCATCGTGAAGCCCGTGGGTAAGGTACTCTCCTTCGACAGGAATACTGAAATCGGGTTCGTTCAGCCGTTTCAGCAGTTCAGCCGAAGGCCCTGAATGATTAGCAGGTACAGTGATGAAGGCTACCACCTGACGTTTCAGTTCGGGATTCCGGTTTAGCCCTGCAAGAGCTTCGATGTAAATATCGATTCCTTTATTGCGGAATTCGTACCTGCCGCTGTTCACCACCAGCATGGCATCTTCAGGCAGATCGGAATTGAATAACGCCCTGGAAACCTGTAACAGTTTTACCCTGGCCATTTCGCGGCGGTTGCCGAATTCGGCGGGCGACGGTACAAATCCATCGTCGAAACCGTTGGGGGTGACCAGGTCAACCGGCCGGCCGAGGAAATGGCTGCATTCGGTTGCCGTAATATCGCTCACAGTGGTAAATGCATCGCTGGCCTGCGCTGCAGCACGTTCGAGTGAATACTTTGATACAATATCAAATCTGCGTGCGGCTGCATCGGGCGGATAACTGGCAAATTCACCGTAAAGCGGAAGATTGTTGCCGGCAACAGCCCTTCCCAGTGCTGTGGCATGGGTGGTGAATATACATCCTACCTGCGGAACCGCCTCACGAAGGTGCAGCACACCGGTGCCGGTCATCCACTCATGGAATAATGCCACAATGCGATCGTGCGCGGAAATATTGAACTCATAAAAGCTTTCTATCACCTTGGCTGCGGCATAGCCAAAGAGGGCCGGTTCCACATAATCCCATTGTCCCGAAATAGAGTCCAGCTGGTATGACTCCCAGAATTTGGCAAAAATCTTGTCCTTCTGCTGGAAATAAGGTGTAAAATCAACCAGTACCACAATCGGACGGCTTTTGATGTTCCAGCGTCCTATCCTGAGGCGTAAGCCGTTGGATTCAGCATACTCACGCCAGGAGCGGTAAATATAGCGGTCTTCTATAAAATCAGGATTGTGGTTCGTTTCTTTCCATACATCGGGACCAATCAGGATGTAGTTATCTTCGTATTCGCGCTGTATTCCCGGGGCTTTGGTTGAAACAACGGTGTAAATACCTCCGACTTTATTGCATATTTCCCAGCTTGTTTCAAAAATATAATCGGGTCGTAGTGTCTTCAGTTTCTCTGTCATGCTATATTATTAGATTATTAAATATCAGCGCCTTTCTCATTGGATTGACGCAGCAAAGCTGAATCCGGGGCTTATTAATTATAGTTCACTACAAAGCCTTTTTCAGCGGTGCAAAAATAATGAAATAAACGATGGCCTCTGCAAAACGAATATTCGGTTCTAATTCCTGCCGGGGCTTACTCAAGGAGTAAAACATATTTGCATGAACCATGAATTTGTCGCAGAAGCCTCATAATCAAATTATACGGAAATCCATGCTGGAAGCGCATAAGCAAAGCCAGAGCTTTTACCTGCGCCCAGGCAGCTACCTACCTGACCGGCATCGGGAAGCAGGCTTTTACCGGGTTAAAAGGAGTATTCAGACAGGTAAAAAGAAATACCGTTTACTTTTTCCTGGCAACCGGCTTCTTCTTTTCCGGTGCTGTTTTCCCGGCAGTGCTTTTTTGGGTTGAAACCTTTGGGGGAGCTGCTTTCTTCGCGACAGCCTTCTTTGCTTTTTTGGCAGGATCCGGCACACTTAAGTCAGCAGATTCAACCCTGGCGGCTACTTTAACTGATTTCAGCCTGGTGATGAAATCAGACAGTACATTCATGTAGTTTATAAATGCTTCGTAGGGCGTGCTGAATGGATTGAAATATTTGTGCACGGCACCATCGGAGAACCATTTGGTACACATATAGTAGAAATGATCAGAGGACTGAAGATAAAGCCAGTCCTTCAGAATATCCGGGTCCGTACAATTGCGGATTTGCGGAAGCAGACCGTAGAGGCTGTCAAATGCTTCATCCTGCATTTCATTTCCAAGCCAGGCGGTAAGGTCCCTTTCTTCGTCGGCCCATGAGATGGGTACGGGCACCGAAACAGCTGCCACAGGCTGAAGCCTTTCGGCAATGGCTGTTGGCGTATCAAAACTAAAATCTGTTGAAGAGAAAACCTGTTTTGGCAGTGATTTCATGAAGTCAAAAATTCCTGTTTCCTGCCATTGGTGTTCTCCGAAGGTTTCATAGTCGAGGCCGATATTAACCACCTGTTGATTTTTATCGAATGCGGCCAGCCAGCCTGTAAATTTCTCGGCAGTCAGCGGCCATTCTATCCAGCTATGATTTGAGAACCGGAAACCAATATCATCGCTAAGTTGAAAATTACGAAGCAGTAATTTTAACTTCGGATTGGCGGCATTGCAATACAGGAAGTTGGGGCTTTTCCAGCCGAGTACATGTTTGGCGCCTTCGGTAAGCATGACCTTATAGCCCATATCATATACCTGCTGGCCGATAAAATCGGCGTAAATCAGTTCAGTATTTCTGAATGCGGTCGGGCGTTTCCCGAAAAGCTGCTCAACGCGGTCAGCATGTTTGCTCACCTGTGACCGGAACTCCTCCGCATCCTTGAGTGAAACAAGGGAGTGCGCGTATGTTTCAGCCAGAAACTCTACATTCCCGGTATCAGCAAGTTTCCTGAAACTCCGGATAACTTCAGGCGCATACAGTTCGAACTGGTCAAGCGCAATACCGGATATGGAGAAGCTGACCCTGAACCTGGCTCCGTATTCTTTGATGAGGCCCAGCAAAAGTTCGTTCATCGGGAGATAAGAACGTTCAACAACCCGCTTAACAATTGTACGGTTCTGATATTCATCATAATAATAATGATTGGCTCCAATATCAAAGAACCGGTAAGTCCTCAGACGGAATGGCTGGTGTACCTGAAAATAAAGACAAATTGACCTCATAATATCCTGTGTTTAGCTTTTCATGAATAATTTGGTTAGCAAACCTGCTCATATACATTTTTGATATGCGTAGCGGCGTTTTCCCACTTCAGACTGTTTACTTCCTGAGCGCCGTATTTCGCGAACATGCGGGGCAGACTTTTATATTGCAGCAAACCGTAGATTGCATCGGCCATAGCGTCAATATCCCAGAAATCGACCTTCAGGGCATGCTGAAGAACCTCTGCCACTCCGGATTGTTTGGAGATCACCACCGGAACATTGGAACGCATGGCTTCGAGGGGTGAAATCCCGAAAGGCTCCGAAACGGAAGGCATCACGTACACATCGCTCATGGCAAACATCCTGTCGACATTCTCGCCGCGCAGGAACCCCGTAAAATGAAACCTGGTTGATATCCTGAGCTGTGCTACACGACGGATCATTTTTTCAAGCAAATCGCCGGTCCCGGCCATCACGAAACGGACATTGGGATCGCGCTGCAATACCTTGTAAGCTGCCTCAATAAAGTATTCCGGCCCTTTCTGAAAGGTAACCCTACCGAGGAAGGTAACTACTTTCTCCGGCACATGTTTTTCAATCTGACTGAAGTCAATCTGATCGGTTGGCTCAACTGCGTTATGCACGGTAATGACTTTTGCCGGGTCGATGCCATACCTGTCTATCACAATATTGCGGGTAAGATTGCTTACCGTAATCACCCTGTCGGCAGCCTCCATACCCGAGCGTTCAATATCATAAACCCGCTGATTTACATTTTCGCCGGAGCGGTCAAACTCCGTAGCATGCATGTGCACCACCAGGGGCTTACCGGTAGCTTGTTTGGCCGCAACCCCTGCCGCATAGGTCAGCCAGTCGTGGGCATGAATGACATCAAACTGAGATTCGCGGGCGATCTGTGCGCCAACCAATGCATAGCGGGCAACTTCCTCCAGCAGGTTTTCACCATATTTACCTGAAAAAGTGTAACGGGCATTAAAAATGGATTCTTCACTCAGGGTAGTTGCCTTTTCTGTATTTTCGATAAGGTTGTCAAAAGCTTCAGGGCCAACATAGGGAACCAGGCTTGAATTGACCTCAAGGTAGGTAATGTTTTTCCAGAATTCCAGCTCCTCTGTCTTACGGATATCAATGCTGACATCACTTGCATTGATCAGCCTGACGGCTTCCTGACTTTCATCGCCATATGCTTTGGGAACCACAAAAAGCACTTCCACTCCGTTTTTCAGCAGGCCTTTGGTCATCCCGAAACAGGCAGTTCCCAGTCCTCCGGTTATATGAGGGGGAAATTCCCAGCCAAACATCAATACTTTCATAAATTGAGATCCCTTCTTTAAATAATTAGGTAAACCGAGAAATTATTTTTTACTTTTTGAATGCGCCCGTATCAACCAGTTGATTCTCAATAGTTCTGCCACATTCCAGGCCTGCGAGATGGCACCGCCCGGTTTATGTGGCGGATCCCCGTCATAAACCTCGGAGATGGTCCCTACACCGTGTTCATTCATCACAGACTCGAAACCCCGGTAGAGGTCGGTTACCAGTTTCAGGCCTGATTTTCCGTGAATTCTGAGATAACCTTCCACAAAATGCCCGAGGAGCCAGGGATAAACCGAGCCCTGATGATAAGCCTGGTCGCGTTGCGTCTGGTTGCCGGTGTAAACTCCTTTGTAGAGCACGTTTTTGGGCGCCAGCGAACGCAGTCCCCTGGGGGTGAGCAACTCCGATTTCACGCGCTCCAGTATCCTGTTCCGCAGATCCTCACTCAGGGGAGTGAATGGCAGTGAGGTAGCAAAAACCTGATTCGGCCTCATAGAAACATCCCGGTAACCATCGTTGGTATAATCGGCCAGATGACCCCGTTTTTCGTCCCAGAAATTGCCGGTAAACGCCTGAGGAAACGCTTCGGCCAGCGGGTTCCAGCTTTCAACAAAAGCGATATCACCGGCCGCTGAAGCCAATTCAATGGCAAACTTCATGGCATTATACCATAATGCATTGATTTCTACCGCATAACCAATACGCGGGGTAACGGGCTTGCCTTCGACCACGGCATCCATCCAGGTAACCGGAATTCCGGCTTCACCGGCATAGATCAGGCCGTTATCATGCATCTTTATGTTATGATAAGTCCCCGTCCGGTATCCTTCAAGGATGGTTTTCATTTTTTTACCGTACTCCTTCCAGATGCCGTCATTGGATCCGGAAAAAATACCATATTGCTGCAGTGCCCAGAAAAACCAGAGGGGCGTATCTGCTGAATTATAAATGGCATGCTCGCCGATACCCTTATTGGGAAACAAAGGCCCGCGCATTTCAGGGAGGATGTTGTCGATGGCCGCTTTGGCCAGTTTAAGCTCACCGGCTACCATGGCAAGGCCGGGCAAAGCGATAAAGGTATCGCGCCCCCACCGCCCGAACCAGGGATAGCCGGCAATCACCTCCACCTTTTTCCCCTGCCTGATGATAAACTGCTGTGCCGCATTCAGCAGGCAATGCTCAAAACTGTCGCGGGGAACCCTTCTGCTGATTTCATTGTTATATAATTTTTTCAGCATCGCGGGGTTCACCGGCTCGGTTCCTGCCGACAGATATATGCTTTCTCCTTTGGCAATGGGCATTTCAAAGTATCCCGGCACATAAAGGTCTTCAAGGTAATCATACCCCCGTGCCTTCTCCCGGATATACTCAATATTATAATACCAGTCAGGAACATGCACGTAATCAGGTGATTTCGAAAACTGCAGGTGAAGAAATGAATATCCGCGATACATGCGCAGCTTTATTCCATTCGGAATTTCTTCGTAGCTGGTATCCACATCATAATTGGCTTTGCTGAGCGCGTGAATATTGCGGAAAGCCAGAAACGGGCGAAATCTGATGATGGTAGGAGAATGGGCGTCCTCAAGTGTATATTTGATGATGGTGCGCCCGTCCTTATGTGAAAACAGCATCTCTTTTGTAAATACCATCCCTCCGACTACATATGTGTGCTTGGGAATCGGTTCGGTGGTAAAATCCCTGAGGTATTTGTGCCCCTTGGGCGCGAAAGTTTCACCCTGGTACTTGCGGATGGAAAGATTGAACTCGGCATTATGCTGTATCAGGGTTTCATCAAGGGATGATAACAGCACATGATTCCCGTTATCGAGCGCAGGTTGCGGAACAACCAGCATACCATGATACTTGCGGGTATTACAGTTAATGATGGTCGAACTTGCGTATGCCCCTTCGCGGCTTGTTCTCAGAAGCTCTATGGGCAAACTGTATTCAAGGTTTACCAACTGTTTTTTTTCAAAAGTGATATAACTCATAGCTGCGAATTTGGCAAAATGATATAAAAATGTCTTAACCCTGCGCAAAATTACTTCTTAGCAAAGATGCTAAAAAATGATTGCTAAAACAAATATTACGCAGGTTTATTTAACGGAATCCGTCGGAGAAACAAGACTTTCTTGTTTTTGTTCAACTTTACAACAATTGTTGCAAACAATTTACTTTTTCAGGCATTTTGGCTGTTTTGCCTGCTTACTTTGCGGCAAATCAAATTTTGAAGCTATTTTAGCTCCCGAAACTTAAACCGCTTCACGAATGAAGTCAAACACCTGCCCTCTGCTCTGGATTTCTGCCATGATAATTCTGCCACTTGCCAGGCTTGCCGCTCAGGATGCCTTGCCCCTGCATCCGGGAGTTTACGACAGCTGGCAGAGCATAGATAAACCGGGCATTTCCTTTACCGGTAAACTCGTTTATTTTGAGCAAAATCCGCAGTACGGCGATGGCAAACTGATCATTTACCAGCCCTCCGCCGGCACATATGATACCCTGCCAAGGGTTTACGCAGCGCAGGTTTCGCCCGACGAAAACTACCTGGCCGGTCGCATCCGCCCTTTTTTGCGCGAAACCAGAAAAGCCAGGCTTGACGGAAAGAAAAAGGATGAACTGCCCAAAGATTCGCTGCTTGTGCACACCCTCAGCGGTAAAAAATACGTTTATCCGGGATTGAAATCTTTCGGAGTACCGGCAAAAAACGGCAGGGCCATGTTTGCCCTGATCAACAAACCGGAACCTAAGGAAGACAGCGCAGTAAACGATTCGCTTCCAGCCGATACGTTGGCGTTGAAAAAGAAGCTTTCACCAAAGAAAAAGAAAGATAAAACGGAAACCTACCTGCTAAAAATTATTTATCCGTCTGACAGCATGATCTTTACCCGCGAGCAGGTCACCCAGGCGGTGATCAGCGAAACGGGTGGCAGTATCGTCTATTCAACTTTCAAACCCGACAGCATTCCTGTTTCTGAAGTCATGCTCTTTGATACGGAGAAACAAACGGATCGGCAGCTTTTTACCGCGCCCGGACATATCCGCAACCTTTCCGTGGATATTCAGGGCGGTCAGGTGGCCTTTATGCACAGCAGCGACACTGCCAAAACCAAGCGGTACAGTTTATACTACTTTCAGCAAAGTGTTGTGCATGTTGCAGATACGGCTGACACAAGACTTCCGGCCGGGTTTGTTCCCGGCGAACATTGTAAAGTCTATTTTTCAGAAGACGGCAGCAAACTCTATTTCGGCATCGCCCCTGCCCCGCTGCCGGAAGTGAAAGACACGCTTACCGATGATGAAAAAGCTACGGTCGACATCTGGCACTGGCGTGACCCTCAGTTACAGCCGCAGCAACTGAATCAACTGGATGAAGAAAGGAAAAGATCCTATCTGACTGTTTATCATACCCGCAGCGGGAAACTCATCCCTATGGCCGATGAAATGATCAGGACTGTAAACACAGGCTTCAAAGGCAATGGAAAATTTGCCCTGGGATTTAACAGTGAACCATATCAGGTGGAGGCCTCCTGGCGTGGGAACCGCTACCGGGATGTTTACCTGATCAACAATGAAACCGGGGAACGTGAGTTGTTGTTGCAGCGTATTCCCGGACAGGTAAGCCTGGGCAACAGCGGAAAATATATTGCATGGTATTCCGAAAGCGACAGTCTATGGAAAACCATGACAATGAAAGATAAAAGGATCACCCCACATCAAGCAGGCAAAGACATCGCATTTTACGACGAAGAGCATGATGTTCCCGGCTTGCCCGGCCCAGCCGGGAGTGCCGGCTGGCTTAAAGATGACAAACTCTTTGTGATTTACGATCGCTTTGACTTATGGGGACTTGACCCGGAAGGCAAAAACAGTCCGGTATGCCTCACTGCCGGTGAAGGCCGCAGGCTGAACATACGGTTTCGCAACCTGAACCTCGACAGGGAAGTTCCTCACATCGAAAATGCGGATGGCAGTTTGCTGCTCAGCAGCTTTGATTTTGAAACCAAAGATGCCGGATTCCGGAAGCTTGAAGGGACCGGCGGCAGGTCTCCCGTCAGCCTGCTGGAAGGACCGTATAAGTATTCCACACCGGTTAAGGCTGAAAAAAGCCAAAACCTGCTCTGGACAAGGAGCACCTTCAGCGAATTTCCCGACCTGTGGCTGAGCGATATGACGTTTGCCGCACCCGGAAAAATCTCGGATGCCAATCCCCGGCAGAAAAGCTACCTCTGGGGCAGTGTGGAAATTGTTTCCTGGACCACCACAGCCGGTAAACCGCAGAAGGGGCTGCTCTATAAACCTGCCGGTTTTGATCCCGGAACCAAATATCCTGCCTTGGTCTACTTTTACGAAAAATATACCGATCAACTACACCAGTATTACGCGCCGAAACCCTCACGCAGCATCATCAGCCCCACTTACTGTACCAGCAACGGTTACGTGGTTTTTATCCCCGACATTGATTACGAAGGCGGTTACCCCGGGCAGAGCGCCTACGAATCGGTGGTAAGCGGCACACTCGATCTGATTGCCCGCGGTTTTATTGACCGCGACCGTATCGGCATTCAGGGGCAGAGTTGGGGCGGATATCAGGTCGCATGGCTGATCACACGTACCAATCTTTATAAAGCGGCCATGGCGGGCGCTCCGGTCAGCAATATGACCAGCGCTTATGGCGGTATCCGCTGGGAATCGGGCATGGTAAGGCAGTTTCAGTATGAGGAAGGCCAGAGCAGGATTGGCGCCTCCCTTTGGGACCGGCCCGATCTGTATATTGAAAACTCCCCCCTCTTCAGGGCCGACAAAATTGAAACACCCCTGCTGATTATGGCGAACGATGCGGATGGCGCCGTTCCCTGGTATCAGGGCATTGAGTTGTTTACCGCGCTGCGCCGGCTGCAGAAACCCTGCTGGCTGCTGAACTACAACGGCGACGAGCACAACCTGGCCAAAAGGGGCAATATGAAAGACCTGGATATCAGAATGATGCAGTTTTTCGATCATTACCTGAAAGGAAAACCGGCGCCGGAATGGATGACAAAGGGGTTGCCGGCCATCGATAAAGGCAGGAAAAAAGGCTATAATATTGATTAACATTTGTTTGATCCGGCTTGAACCGGATGTTCTTTAAGCAGGTCAAAGGTTTTGTTAATCAAAGATAGCGACCCAATGCATCTTTTCACGAGTAATCCCTCGAATGAGGAAGCCTTATCGTTATTTGATGTGTCAGAATTATAGCATGGCTTTAACAAACAGATGCCTCCAAAGCTCCGGCTGCACAAATAATCAGGCACCAATAACTCCTTAATCACTGCGCTTTCCACCTAAAGAGCAAATGACCAGCTTCAGGTGGATGAAGCCATATTTTTTGCATCGGAATTATGACTCCGGAGGAGTCATATGTTTATAGAAAAAGATCAGAATATAAGCACACGACCCCAGAGGGGTCGCATGTTTTAGCAATTAATTAATCAAACTACATTCAAATTTAAAATTAATAATTATCGATCTAAAACGATGAAATCAGATGAAAGACGTTCGACCCCTCCGTGGTCGTGCAGTCATTTTGCATTCTGAATATCTACAGACATGCGACCCCGCCGGGGTCGAATAATCATTTGGCATTCTGTGTCCCTTCAAACCAATGACTCCGCTAAAATCATAATAACACTTAAGATTGCACTGTCTGATTAATCAGCCCGCCACGGCTATCGCGACCAGCCGGAAGGAGATTTCAGGGTAATGTCTGAACAGCAGGCCAATTAGCAAATTCCCCAAGGAATATAAAACATCCGAAAAAAACGTCCTGTCATTGTTTGAAAGCCCGTCTGTCATGCATAACTTTGTAAAGTATTCCAAAGCGAAAATTCTCAGTCACAAGAATAACTCCTGTTCATCATTTATAATAGAGGTCTGTATAATTTGAAAAACATTCAACAACAGCATAAAAATATGAAACTTACGTCTTTAGCCGGAATTGCGCTGACCCTGGCCTTTTCATTTACCATTGTACCGGAAGCCTGTTCGCAGGATGAACTGGAAAATATGCTGACGCGGCGTCAGATTTCCTGCCAGGACATTTCACTGAACAGTTCAGAATATATTCCCTGGTACCATCAGGAAGGGCTGATGGATTCGGCGCTGCTGGTACTTTCGTACTGGGGAGAAAAATGTGGCAGTACCGAGCCCGTAACCCGCACAAATATTCTTCTTTCACTCGAACTGCATTATTTTGATGAATCATTGCTGGACCAGAATTTCCTGAGGTATATGCGCGCGTTTGACAGCCGCATGGATTTAATCAGGGGAGAGAACACCCATGTTTACAATTATTATCAGTCATCCTTCGACTATGTTCCTGTCGGGGGTGAGCTGGATAAGTGGACGATGGACCTGGCATCAGCAATTAAAGCTGATTATGAGCCCGGTTCATTGGAATACCTGCTTTGCCTTTTCTATTCAGGACAGACTGACACTGTTTTCCAATTGCTGACCACTTCCCCTTATCGCGAAACGGTTCCCGGAAAGCACTACAATGAAGAACTCAGTAATGTGCTGAATCTGCCTTCCCTCAGCCTTTCATTTTATGGCGGCACCTGGATCCCAACCGGGCCGCTTGCATCCATGGGCGTGCATCCCGAGCTGGGGATGACCTACGGCCTCAAAATGAAGGAAAACCTTTACGAACTTGTTCTTGGTGTGAAGTTTATCAAAACCCCGGAATCCTATCTGGCAAGGAAGGAGAAAAACGGACCTCAGGAGCTGACCAATGACTTCACCGGCGGCTATATTGCAGTAGAATACACCCGCGACCTGCTCAGCAATCTGCGTTTCACCCCTTTCTTTACCGCCGGCGCCGGATATGATGGTTTCACCATGTTCAATACCGACGGCAACGATGAGGAGGAAACAGCTTCGGCCAACAGCTATAACTTCAGCATCGGCGGAGGTTACCGCTTTCCGGTGGCCAAAAGCTCTTACCTTGCCGTTCAGGCCCGGTACAATATGGTGGATTACACCCTGAACAAACTCTTTGACAAAAAGGGGCATGTGGTAAGTATCCGGCTCAGTTTCGGTATGTTCCAGAATCAATACCGCGACCGGCAACTTCAGCAGCTGAATTACCAGGGATCCCGGAAATAATTCACGGTCTGCCCGCCAAGATATGTTAATCAAGGAAATCAACCACTTCCATGCAATAGAACAATACAGGTACCGGCTGAATCGTTACCTTTGCAACATCAAACCGAATTCATGAAACGATACCGATTCCTGGCCGGGTTGTTACCGGTGCTTGCTTTACTTTTTTTCGCATCCTGTCAGAAAGATGATAAATTTGACAATAATCCGGATCTGAATCTGTCATTCTCAGCAGATACCGTTTTTTTCGACACAGTATTCACCACTGTTGGGTCTTCCACAAGGGTGTTTATGATCTACAATCCTTCCGACAACAAGGTCAACGTCAGCTCTGTAAGGCTTGCGCGCGGCAGTAGTTCACCGTTCAGGATGAACATCGACGGCATCGCTGCCACGGAGATCAGGGATCTTGAAATTGCCGGTAAAGACTCCCTTTTCGTTTTTGTGAAAGTCACGATAGACCCCAACCAGGCCGATGCCCCGCTGATTCAGAATGACAGCATCGTGTTTACCACCAACGGCAATATTCAGGATGTGAAGCTGGTGGCCTGGGGACAGGATGCTTATTTTTACAGAAACGGGATTATCGGAAGCGATTATGTGTTCACCCCGGAGAAGCCACATGTCATTTACGGTTACCTGATCGTTGATTCACTCTACACCCTTTCGGTGGAAGCGGGCGCCCGGGTGCACCTGCACAGCGGGGCCATCCTTATGGTATACCGCGATGCCACCATCAAAGTGAACGGTACCCGCGAAAATCCGGTGATTTTTGAAGGCGACAGGCTGGAAGATTACTACCGCGATATCCCCGGGCAGTGGGGACGCATATGGCTCTATGCGGGCAGCATCAACAACGAGTTTAATTATGCCGTTATCCGCAACGGTGAAGTGGGCATCCATGCCGATACCACCGGCAATTCGCCCAACCCTACCCTGAGAATCAGCAACTCGCTGATTTACAATATGAGCAAAACCGGCATACTGGGTCAGGGAACCACCATAGAAGCGGCAAACTGCGTGATCGGCAACTGCGGGACCCGGTCACTGGCCCTGACGCTGGGCGGCAGATACGATTTCAGGCACTGCACTGTCGGTAATTTCTGGAATAAATCCTTCCGGAGGGAAACCGCACTGGTGCTGAACAACTACTATTTTGACAATACAGGCAAAGTACAACTCAGGCCGCTGGAACAGGCTTACTTCGGCAACTGCGCCATTTACGGGGAGAAAAACGAAGAGATCACCTTCGACCAGCACAGCAGCGGCGGGGTCTTTAACTACCGTTTCGAAAACTGCCTGCTGAAAACGGAAGCCGATATCACAGATGCTGAAAAATTCCCCGGCTCCCTGAAAAATCAGAACCCCTGGTTCCGCGATCCTTACCAGGCACAGTACCAACCTGATACGCTGGTTTCCTCCCTGATCAACAAAGGGAATGCCGGTGTACTTAACGGTGCATTTATCAATCTGCAGGAGGATATTGACGGCAGGCTGCGCACCGCTGACACGGCGCCCGATATCGGCGCGTATGAATTCAGTGAGGAAAACCGGAAAAAGTAATCCGGCAGCTACCTAACAAAACAGCCAGGCTTTCCGACCCGGCTGTTTTTTATATCTGCAAAGAAAATTATCCTTTGAGCACCTCCAGCATTTTAGCGCCGATTTCGGCCGGGGAATCCACCACATGCACCCCGCATTCGCGCAGGATGGCTTTCTTGGCTTCGGCGGTATCGGAAGCTCCTCCCACGATGGCTCCGGCATGGCCCATGGTACGGCCTTTGGGCGCGGTGGCCCCGGCGATAAAGCTGACCACCGGCTTGGTGCCGTGCGCTTTGATCCAGTATGCAGCCTCAGCTTCCATGCCGCCGCCGATTTCGCCGATCATCACGATGCCTTTGGTTTCGGGATCGTTCATAAATAGCTCAACGGCATCGCGGGTGGTAGTCCCGTTGATGGGGTCGCCGCCGATTCCGATGGCGGTGGTCTGGCCCAGTCCTGCTTTGGTGAGCTGATCAACGGCTTCATAGGTAAGGGTGCCTGAACGGCTTACAATGCCCACCACCCCTTTCTGATGGATAAATCCGGGCATAATCCCGATCTTGGCCTCACCCGGGGTGATAATGCCCGGACAGTTCGGCCCGATCAGCCGGCTGTCGCGCCCCTTCAGGTACTCCTTCGCCATCATCATATCCTTAACAGGAATCCCTTCGGTGATGCAAACGATGACTTTTATTCCCGCATCGGCCGCTTCCATAATGGCATCCGCGGCAAATGCCGGCGGGACAAAGAGGATGGACACGTCAGCCCCGGTTTCCTTCACCGCATCGCTTACCGTATTGAATACCGGCTTACCCAGGTGATACCTTCCGCCCTTTCCGGGAGTGACGCCACCGACCACATTGGTGCCGTATTCAATCATCTGGGAGGCGTGAAATGTTCCTTCGGTGCCGGTAAATCCCTGCACGATCACTTTAGAATTCTTGTTAACCAGGATGCTCATGAAAAGGCCTTTCGGGTTTAATTGGTAAATTTAACAGGCTAAAATGAAAAAAAGCTAATTTTGTTCAACAACTTCCTGAAAAATTGCTTAAATTCCATCATTCTTTTGGAAGGCCTAAAATATAGAAAATTCTGACGCCATGAACCTGAGCTATTTATCATCCGACGATACCATCTGCGCCTTATCAACACCTGCCGGCATGGGTGCCATTGCCATCATCAGGCTCTCCGGACCTGACGCCATAAAGACAGCCGCTCAATATTTCAAGCCTAAACGCCATGATTTCAAGCTGGAAGCATCCGGTTCACATACCGCGCATTTCGGCACTTTCGGCACCGAAGCCGGCGTGATTGACGAAGTACTGGTCACCGTTTTCAGGGCGCCCAACTCCTACACCGGCGAGGATGTGGTTGAGATTTCCTGTCATGGTTCAGTTTACATCCAGCAAAAGATCATCGAAGTGTTGCTGCAGCATGGCTTAAGGCTGGCGGAGCCGGGAGAGTTTACCCTCAGGGCATTTATGCACAACCGCTTCGACCTGTCGCAGGCCGAGGCCGTGGCCGACCTGATCGCCTCCAACTCCGAATCCTCCCACAAACTAGCCATCAACCAGATGCGGGGCGGGTTTTCGGAGAAAATCAGGGAACTCAGGGCGCGCCTGGTCGATTTCGCCTCCCTGATTGAGCTGGAGCTTGACTTCAGCGAAGAAGATGTTGAATTTGCCGACCGCAGCGGCCTGCTTAAACTGCTGGCCACCATCAAAACCGAGATCGAAAACCTGAAATCAAGTTTTGCGCTGGGCAATGTGATGAAACACGGCATTCCGGTAGCCATCGCCGGCAAACCCAATGTGGGCAAGTCTACCCTGCTGAACGCCCTGCTGAACGAGGAAAGGGCCATTGTTTCCGAGATCCCCGGCACCACCCGTGATGCCATTGAAGATACCATTGCCATTAAAGGGGTAACCTTCCGCTTTATAGATACTGCCGGCCTTCGCCATACGAATGAACCCATAGAAACCATCGGCATTGAACGCACTTATGAAAAGATGAACCAGGCTGCTGTGGTACTATACGTTTTTGACATAACCACCGCTTCGGAAAAAGAGATTGACGATGCCATAGCCGATATCCGGGCACAGCTTGAAGACCCTGACAAACAGATTATTCCGGTGGCCAACAAAACGGATATGCTGTTGGAGGCCCCCCACTCCTTTAAAAAGCTGGTGGAACTCGACACCTTGTTTGTTTCGGCCAAGCGCAACGAAAACATCAACCTGATTACCGAACGCCTGCTGAAAACAGCCCATTCCGGCGAAACCGGAGATCAGACCATTGTATACAGCCTCAGGCATTACGAAGCCCTGACCCGCGCCGGGCTCAGTATCGAAAGCATTGAAAAGGGATTTGCTGAGAATCTCCCCACCGACCTGATCGCCATCGATATCAGGCAGGCCCTGCACCATCTTGGAAGCATTACCGGCGAAGTAACCACGGAAGAACTGCTGGGGAATATTTTCGGGAAGTTCTGTATCGGGAAGTAATGGATTCAAAAACTACTTATTATACCATAGTTCTGAGAACCACCCTTCTTAGAATGATTTTGCGCTGAAAGCTGATTTCTCAGGTCCATGATCAATGTGAGTCGTTTTATATACAAGCCGTTTTGGAACATTGATTAATCGCTAATGTATATAATCCACTATGATTAGTCACAGACTAAATTTTTGTCCGAATGAACCTGACCTGACAAAAGACTTTTAACCTGAAACAAAGTTCTCAAAATTAAGATATCAGGAGACTTTTATCCATTTTCCCGTTTTTACTATAATTCCATTCACCTCTGAAATGATCCGATAGACGTAAATTCCTGGCTCCAGCGATCCAACATCCATACTAATCTCACTTCCGGCAATCGTCTGGTTTAATACAAGTGAGCCGGAAACATTAAATAATTGGAATCCGGAATTCGGAATATCAGTAAAAACAGTAAGGCTTGAGTGTCCGGGGTTCGGAAAGACCCCGGAACTTTCAGAGCCTCTGGGGTTAATCACAATATTGGTAATGACATTTATGTTTTCGTAAGCGCCCATTTCTATGGCAGTCCCTATTATTCTTGGATTACCCAAAATGTCAATGGCTGGAATATGAAGTCCGGTTGTATCGGCTGCCCCATGATTCACACAGGGTGATACATCTAATAGATTCCAGTCGGCATCGAAACCATCATACTGTAATCCTGCGCCAGGAGTCGGTAGTATAAATTCCGGATATTCATGTATAGAATTTGTTCCGCCATTACCATGCTCAACACAATTGTTGAAGAGTTGATAACCCAATGTTGCGTTCTCCATATTAATCTGATCACTGACCTGGCCGGGGTAACGCTCATTTCCCCAACATATATTGTTATAGACACGCGCCCTGGAAAACAGCTCGATACCTCCGCTTAAGGAAGCGTTGTTCACAATGGTGTTGTTAAATATCCGTGTAACCGATCCCTGATGTCCGTCAAAAAATCCGACGCCGTTATTATTGCAAATTACATTGTTATAGACAAGGGCCTCCGGATTACTGGTATATATAATTCCAGTTATAGATTGATTATTGAAACAGTAGTTGTTGCTTATGGTCGGACTATAGGCAAATGCATCAAAAGTACTGATGGCTCCCCCGGCTCCACCTATGAAAATCCATCCACCACTGATTTTCCACCACTTCGCTGTATTTTCTTTAAAAGTATTTCTGTCGATTCTGGTATGGCACCCCTCGTTGATACAAATTGCTCCCCCTACATCAAATGATCTGTTATTCAAGAAGATGTTATTTTCTATGTGAACCTGATTTACATTTTTACAATAAATGGCACCTCCTGCTGCTCCATACACCCCGGTAGTGTAACAAATAACCATATTTGAGTTTAATTCACTATTTCTGACGATAAGGTTTCCGAAATTTTCAGCCCGGATAGCGCCACCCATAATATCCCCGGCATATTCACCAAACTTTTTGGCAAACTGAATTTTGCAGTATTCAAATACTGCACTGTCCGGAGATACAATGTTATTATGTAACCGGATGCCAGCCCAGCCGCCAGCTGAAGACAAAGTGTCGGTAATAAAACCGGTTGTGTCGAAGTTTGTAAAAACAATGATATCATTCAACATGCCCAAAGCGCTGATACTGCCTGATATATCAAGTTTAAAATAGCCTTGAAACTCAACATAAGTGCCTGAGTTAATCTGAAGTTTAACTCCCTGTGGCACAATGACATCTCCGATAACTTTTACCGTATCAGCATTCCAGACAGTGCCGGGTTCAATGGTATCTGAAACATAAATTGTCTGACATTTAAGCTGGGTCAAAGGGGACAGCATCATCAACAATAATGTGAAAATAAGATTGATTTTCATAATTTTAGAATAAGCGTGTGTAAAGTATTTAAGGAACCTATCAATACATAAAAAATGACATCCATTATTAAGGCAAAGCTAGCTGAATTAATACAAAGCTTAAACCGTATACTCAGATGCTAAACTCAGCCACCGGTATTTTATTGCTTCATCACCATGAATTTATTCTTCAAATTAACCAAATCTGTCTATTGTTGAGTAATGCCATTATAAACTTCACTGAATTATAATAACTCCGATTCCCTGAACTAAAAATTGACTACCTTAGAACTGGATATTCTGATTATTAACCAATCAATCCTTATTTCACATTTTTTTAAGGATTCTGGATAAGCCCTGAAGGGGCGAAAGATAAAAATGTAAGGCAGAGCTAATCGCAAAAGAAATCAGCTAAAACCCTGAAAGGGCATAAGATAATACCGGCGGGAGAAGCCCGCCGTAAAAGAAAACCAGATATGAACCAAGCCCTGAAAGGGCGAAAGATAAAAACGTCAGGCAGAGCCAATCACTAAAGAAATCAGCCTGAGCTCTGAAAGGGCGAAAGATAATACCGGCGGGAGAAGCCAGCCTTAAAAGAAAACCAGATATAAACCAAGCCCTGAAGGGGCGAAATACAAAAACATCAGGCAGAGCCAATCACTAAAGAAATCAGCCTGAGCCCTGTAAGGGCGAAAGATAATACCGGCGGGAGAAGCCCGCCGTAAAAGAAAACCAGATATAAACCAAGCCCTGAAAGGGCGAAAGATAAAAATGTAAGGCAGAGCCAATCGCAAAAGAAATCAGCTAAAGCCCTGAAAGGGCGAAAGCTAATACCGGCGGGAGAAGCCCACCGTAAAAGAAATCCAGATATAAACCAAGCCCTGAAGGGGCGAAAGATAAAAACGTCAGGCTGAGCCAATCGCAAAAGAAATCAGCTAAAGCCCTGAAAGGGCATAAGATAATATCGATGGGCTCCGCCCATCGTAAAGGAAAACTAATACAAACCAAGCCCTGAAAGGGCGTAATACAAAACAACATGGGACAATCATTGGTTAAAAATTACCTGCACATCACCTTCAGCACCAAGCATCGTGTACATCTGATCCACCCACCCACCGAAGCTGAACTGCACAGCTACCTGGGAGGCATCTGTAAAAACCTGGACTGCCAGCCGCTGAAGATCGGCGGATACACCAATCACGTGCATATTCTCTGTATGCTGTCAAAAAATGTAGCCCTGGCAAAACTGCTGGAAGAGGTCAAATCCCATTCATCAAAATGGATTAAAACCAAAGATCCCTCATTAAAGAACTTTTACTGGCAGAATGGTTACGGGGCTTTCTCAGTTAACCCGGCTGAAGTTGATGTCGTAAAGGCCTATATTGAGAATCAGCATGCACATCACAGGAAGTTAACTTTTGAAGAGGAGTATCTGGAATTTCTGGAGAAGTATGGAATTGAGTATGATGAGAGATACGTCTGGGATTAGTGATTACGCCCCTTCAGGGCTGTACTTTCTGCGGGGGACAGACTCCACGGGGCTACGCCCCGAGTTAAGGGATATCGCCCCTTCGGGGCTTTGCTCTCTGCCAGATCTGAGGTTCACGGGGCTGCGCCAAGCGTTAGGGGATGTCGCCCCTTCGGGGCTGTACTCTTTGCCGGATCTGAGGTTCACGGGGCTAACCCACGCGTTAGGGGATATCGCCCCTTCAGGGCTAATCTCCCGTCGGATCCGGATTACCCCGGGCTCCGCCCAGGGTTAATGAATGGCGCCCCTTCGGGGCTAATCTCCCACCTGGACTGGACTCCACGGGGCTGAGCCACACGTTAGGGGATTTCGCCTCTTCTGGGCTGAGCTTCCGTCGCATCCGGATTACCCCGGGCTCAGCCCAGGGTTAATGGATGACGCTCTTTCAGGGCTGTGCTCTCTGCACGGCCTGAGGTCCACGGGGCTGCGACACGCGTTAGGGGATATCGCCCCTTCTGGGCTGAGCTCCCGTCGGATCCGGATTACCCCGGGCTCAGCCCAGGGTTA
>DJGZ01000074.1 GCA_002433025.1 Bacteroidales bacterium UBA5833 | reverse complement strand
TATAATAACGGATGAGCAAAAAAAATAAACAAAATTTGCCGTTTCAATCATATTTGTACTTTTGTTTCGCCATTCGACGAAATGCGAAATGAAATGACAAAAACGACCATTTACACGGAAGATCAGCAGCAGATTGCCCGGTTTGCGAAAGCGCTGTCGCACCCGGTAAGGGTTTACATCCTGGAATATATTGCCAGTCATACCAAAACCTGCTGCTACAGTGGTGATCTCCACGAAAATCTGGACATCGCCCGCTCCACGCTTTCAGAACACCTGAATGAACTGAAAAAAGCCGGCCTTTTACAGGGAGAGATCAACCCGCCTTACATCAAGTATTGCATCAACCGTGAGAACTGGGCGATCGCTAAAGCCATGTTTGGAAAATTTTTTGATAACTGAACGGAACTTACAATGCTGAACCTCTTAAATCAAAGATCAATGGAAATAAAAGTACTGGGCCCGGGTTGCCCCAATTGCAAGGTCCTGGAGAAACGTGTACGCGACGTTGCCGGGAAACTGAATCTGGACGCCAATATCATCAAGGTTGAGGATATTATGGAAATCATGACTTACAATGTGATGAAGACGCCTGCCCTGGTGGTTAACGGCCATGTTGTGGTGAAAGGCCGCCTGCCATCCGAAGCTGAAATTGAAACATTTCTGACCAAATAACATCCGACATGAGAAAGTACATTGTATTGATGGCCATTGCCTTTGCAGGAATTTTAATGACTTCGTGCACTTCGCGCCAACCCGGTGAAACAGCGGCTACGGCAGCAGCATTGCCCGAGAGTGAAATTGTAGTTTATTATTTCCATAACGAGCGGCGGTGTGCAACCTGCGAGGCCGTGGAAGCTGAAACCAAAGCGGCACTTGAGAAGTACTATCCGGAAGCGTTGGGCAATGGAAAAATTGCCTTTGTTTCGCTGAACATGGAAGAGGCTTCCGGCGCCCGGATTGCTGATCAGTTTGACATTGCCGCTCAATCCCTGATCGTTGTGCATGGCGAAGAAATCAGGGATATCACCAGTGAAGGATTCCTTTACGCCCGCACTACACCCGGCAAGTTGCACGTTGCGGTAAAAAATGCAATTGATCCGATGCTTTAACCACGGCTATGGAATTTCTTCAGACCTGGCTCGAAAATTCGGAATACGGAGTGGTTACCGCCCTGCTGCTCGGACTGATGACCGCAATCAGTCCCTGCCCGCTGGCTACCAATATCTCCGCCATAGGTTTTATCAGCCGTAACCTTGAAAACCGCAACAAGGTATTTATCAACGGGATCATATATACCCTTGGCCGTACTTTTTCCTATACGTTACTGGGTGTTATCATCTATTTCGGCGCCAGTCAGCTTTCAATCGCCCGTTTTGTCCAGAGCTGGGGCGAGAAACTGCTTGGTCCTGCGCTGATCCTTATCGGGTTGTTTATGCTTGATGTTATCAGGCTGAACATCCCCGGACTGAATATCAGCGAGAAAATGGAAAAGAAATCCGGAAGCAGTTACCTGAGTATGTTTCTGATCGGCGTACTCTTTGCCATGGCTTTTTGTCCATACAGCGGAGTCCTCTACTTCGGCATGCTGATGCCGCTGACGGTTGCAAGTCCTTCAGGATTGTTTTTACCCCTTGTTTTTGCAGTTGCCACCGGCTTGCCTGTTATAATTTTTGCCTGGCTGCTGGCCTATGCCGTGGGGAATGTTGCGCAGGCCTACAACCGCATCAAGGCCTTTGAACGCTGGTTCAGACGCGTGGTCGCCGTTTTGTTTATCGGGGTAGGGATTTATTTTGTGATCATCTTCTTTTTCTGAAAACCGGGCCGGCGTTTACCGGCAATGAAACCCTGTCTGTTATGGAGACCCGATCTGAACTTAAGGTGCTGCTGTGGATGACGGTAATCTTTCTGGGCATCTTTTTCCTGCCCGTCGAAAGCGTGGTCTTTAATACCGCCATAGATGCCACGCTCGACTTATCGAAATGGTATGCCCGCGAACATGTAATCCTCTGCCTGTTACCTGCCTTCCTGATTGCCGGGGTGATTTCGGTGTTTGTCAGTCAGGCGTCGGTAATTAAATATTTCGGTGCGAAAGCGAAGAAGTGGGTGGCCTATACCGTTGCCGCGGTGTCGGGGACTGTCCTGGCCGTGTGCTCCTGTACCATCCTGCCGTTGTTCTCCAGCATTCACAAGCGCGGAGCAGGCCTGGGACCTGCAGTCGCCTTTCTCTATTCAGGCCCGGCCATCAATATTCTGGCCATCATCCTTACCGCCCGTATTCTTGGATTTGAAATGGGCCTTGCCCGTGTCATCGGTGCCGTTTCTTTCAGCATCATTGTTGGTTCGGCCATGGCGCTGATTTACCGCAAAGAGGAAAAAGCGAAACGTGAAGAACAGATGAATTTTCCGGATGTGCCCGAGACCCGTCCTTTGTGGCATACAGCACTCCACTTCTTTACGCTGGTGCTGATCCTGGTGTTTGCCAACTGGGGCAAACCGGCAACGGGCGACACCAGCAGCGCCTGGTATTACCTTTGGGCTTATAAGTGGTATATTACCGGCGCATTCGGGCTGGTTCTGGTGTATTCCATGATCCATATCCTTAAATTGAAAAGCTGGCAGGTGTTTGCAGGCGCGGCTGTCACGGCCCTGAGTGCCCTGCTGTTTGCCAATCCGCTGATATCAATGGTTGTCGGAATTGCATCGGTAAGTACCATCGCATTGATGGATAAATCGGAAGATGGTGAAAACCGGGAATGGATCCTGTCTTCCTGGGGATTTACAAAACAGATTGTCCCCTTGCTGGCCATAGGCGTGGTAATTGCCGGCTTTCTGCTGGGCTCCACCCACGATGATGTCGCCATTGCGGGGGTAATTCCCAACTCATGGATTGCCTGGCTGGTAGGCGGTAACTCCCTTGCCTCAAACTTCTTTGCCAGCATTGTCGGCGCTTTTATGTACTTCGCCACCCTCTCCGAAGTGCCCATCCTTCAGGGACTCATTGCCTCGGGCATGGGCAAAGGCCCGGCACTGGCGCTGCTGCTGGCGGGACCCTCACTTTCATTGCCCAATATGCTGGTAATCCGCGGCGTGATGGGAACACAGAAAACCATCGTGTATGTGGTGCTGGTGGTGGTGCTTTCTACAATTGCAGGGCTTATTTATGGAACATTCTGATTAAGTAAGGTTCAATTTATTCGATAATTTTTTTTGCAAAATAGATATGGTGTAACAGGCATATAATTAAGTCATTAGAACAACTATCAGATTATTTTCATAAAAACTTGACAACGGTTGGTAAATTAGTTTATCTTTGTGAGCGAATACTCACTAACAATCTTTTAATAATTTAGACAGAAAAATAACATGAAAATTACCCGATACCAGGATCAGATAATTAAAGAAACCCCGCACAAAGTGGACGTGAGGGAGATGTACAACAAGGAATCAGCGCAGGCAATGCTTATTGCTTTAAAGCCCGGTGAAAGCCTGAAGCCGCACAAAACGCCGGTGGATGTATTTTTCTTTGTTGTGGAGGGAACGCCTACCATTCATATAGGTGATGAAAGTGAAGTATGTGCGGCCGATTCGCTGATCGAGAGTCCCGCCGGTATCGTTCACTTCCTGAGCAATGCTTCTTTTCTTCAGGCAAGGATTCTTGTAGTAAAGGCACCCCGTCCGGTCAGTTCAACAAAAGTTCTGTAATGCCTGGTATTATCAGGTGATTATAAAAGAGGAGCACGTAGCTATGGAAATTACATCACGTCAACTGGAAATTATTGAAGCTGCAGGTTCATTGCTGACCTCATCAGGTGTCAGTGGGTTAACAATCAAAAATCTGGCAATGGCGATGCGGTTTTCAGAAAGTGCCATTTACCGGCATTTTGCCAGCAAGGAGGAAATCATTGTCGCCCTGCTGACATACCTGGCAGATGATATTGATCAGCGGTTATCAAACTCAACCAGGTATCCAGACCCTGAGGAGCAGCTCAAGTCGCTTTTCCGGAATCAATTCAGTTTTTTTAAGGCAAACCCTCATTTTGTTGTGGCTGTTTTCTCCGATGGACTGATGGAAGAAAGCAGGCTAATCAATCAACACATTCTTAAACTGATCAATGTGAAGATCAAGCACCTGATTCCTGTAATAACGGAGGGGCAGCAAAAAGGAAAATTTACAAAGGCCGTTGCTACCGAAGAGCTGGTGCATATTATCATGGGCACATTCAAGCTTCAGATGTTCAAATGGAGGATTGCAAATTTTGAATTTGACATTGAAGAGGAAGGGAATAAAATGGTGCAGGCTTTACTTACAATTATTAAAGACAAGCAGTTATGAAAAGGGTGCTTCCGGTATCATTAGCCGCCTTGCTGACTGCATTTGGATTGCTGACCCTATTCCTGAGCAGTTCGGTGATTTTCGATTTATTCGGCATACGGGCAAAAGAGGGAAATTATGTTTTGCTTGTGGTTTGGGCTAATTTTCTGAGCAGCATCCTGTATCTTGTTGCTGCTTATGGTTTTGTAAAAAGCAGGAAATGGACAATTAAGCCATTGGGAATTTCAGCCATCATTTTAGTGCTTGCCTTTGCCGGTTTATTGATTCACATCAACTCCGGGGGTATTCACGAGACAAAGACGGTAGGGGCGATGCTTTTCAGAATTGTAGTTACAGCTGTTTTTGCAGCACTTGCTTATGTTTTGATTTCGAAAAACAACAAGTAGCGATCTCTTTTTTTGCCTTTAAAAGTTAGTGAATGTTTACTAACTCTGGTTGATTCAAAAAATAACAGTGGAGGATCGTTGATGCAATTGGATGACGATCGCCTAGAACAGGGTTGAATGCATAAGTGGTTGAAGCAAGTATTTTAAACTTAATGATTGAACCTTAGTACATGACAAAAATTAC
>DJGZ01000078.1:5205-5400 GCA_002433025.1 Bacteroidales bacterium UBA5833 | reverse complement strand
GAAAACGATGTCATTCCGGCCCCGGTTTTCCGGGGGAGGAATCTTTAGAAATTTCCCCGGGTACCAATGTCAATAAACATACGACCCCGCTGGGGTCGCGGATATTATTGCATTTCGTGTTTCTATAAACATACGACCCCTCCGGGGTCGGTAATCTACTGACCCTAGTCTTTCTATTGACATTTGAACCCGCCG
>DJGZ01000078.1:0-5169 GCA_002433025.1 Bacteroidales bacterium UBA5833 | reverse complement strand
AGGAGTCACATGTTTATAGAAAATGGTCAAACCCGGAAATTACGGCCCCGGAGGGGTCGAATATCTTTTAGCCTCTGTCCTTCTGTCAGAATAAGGGTTTGTTTACCGGAAATAAGTAATAGAGATTCCTCCCTCTGTTCCAGACCATCCACCTGAAAACGATGTCATTCCGGCCCCGGTTCTCCGGGGGAGGAATCTGTAAATATATTCGGGGAACTCATGAAGTGGTATTTATAACATGGCGTTAATCAGGATGTTACCGCCAGCCTTTAAAATAGTAAAGCCTTTATAAATGGAATCCGCCGCCTAAATATCCCGGTGCCGGTCAATTTCGCGCTTTGTGTCTTTTGTTTTCAGGGATTCACGCTTGTCGTAAAGCTTTTTGCCCTTGGCAATGGCAATATTCAGTTTAGCAAGGCCTTTGTCATTGATATACAACAGCGTAGGAATGATCGTCAGGCCCTTTTCCCGCGTTTTGGTAATGATTTTTCTGAGTTCACGGCGGTTGAGCAATAATTTACGGTCGCGTTTGGGATCGTGGTTGGAATAGGTGCCGAACTTGTATTCGCTGATATGCATATTCTTTACAAACAACTCATCCCCCTCAAACGCGCAGTATGCATCCGTGAGGTTGGCCTTGCCTTCGCGTACCGACTTGATTTCAGTGCCGGTCAGCACGATGCCGGCAGTGAACTCCTCGGTGAGAAAGTATTCAAATCCTGCTTTTTTGTTCTTGATTGCGATGCCTGCCATATTCCCTGACTGAGGCTGCAAAGGTAATGATTTTGTGCTTTCCGGGCAGGACCTGATCTGAGATTGACTTCCGGAGGATAAGGCCTTTTCCTTACTTTTCTTTTTGATGGATTTTACTTCATTTCATTACCTTTGTTTACATCAGCCAAATAATTACCATTATGAAAAGGAAAATTGGTATTGGAATTCTGATTATCATAATAGCAGGCCTGGCCGGGGGCGCTGTTTATATTAATTCCCTGTTGCCCATCATCACCGGATATGCGGCCAAGAACCTTGCTTCGGCGGTTTTTGTTTCAGGCCGGACGCAGGAAGATGTGGAAGCGCTTGACCTGAACTTTTCTTTTATCAGGTACACCCGCAATGAGGTTGATGTTGAACAACAGCAGGTAGTCAGCAGGTTTCTGTGGGGCAAATCCACTGCCGTTTACAGGGAAGGTTTTGGTTGCACGCTGGTAAGGGGGACAGAACCTGAAGCCCTTTCGGAGATAAAATTTCCCTTTTCAAAAGTGCCGCTGTTTAATCCCGATACTGTGCCTTGGCCGTTGGGAAATTTGATCCCCGATACCAATACCGGCGCAGATCTCCAAAAATTGCAGGCTGTGGTGGAAAAGCTGATCGAAAAGGATTTCTACGGCGGCCATGCCTTTGCATTTTTGGTGATGCATAAAGGGATTCCGGTGATGGAAGGCTACCAGGACGGTATCAATAAAGATACACGACTGCTTTCCTGGTCCATGGCAAAGAGTTTTACCAATGCCCTTGCCGGGATAATGGTTAAAGACGGGCTGCTGGATATCTACCGGCCTGCGGAAGTGCCTGAATGGCAGACCGACGGCCGGAAGGAGATTACGATCGACGATCTTCTGCGCATGCAGAGTGGCCTGGAGTGGAACGAGGATTACGGAAACCGTTCGGATGTAACACTGATGCTTCATTGCGAAAGCGATTTCGGAGCCTTTGCCGCCTCCAAGCCGCTTGCCCATGCCGTGGGGGAAAAGTGGTATTATTCCTCAGGTTCTTCCAATATCATCACCGGACTGATGCGGAAATCCATGGGAGATGACCAAAAATACCACCGTTATGCCTGGGATAAACTGTTCAGCCGGATCGGGATGCCTGATGCCGTCTTTGAAACAGATGCGGCCGGCAATCAGGTCGGCTCCTCTTATATCTACGCGACAGCCCGCGATTATGCCCGGTTTGCGCTGCTTTACCTTAACGACGGGGTTTTTAACGGGGAGCGCATCCTGCCGGAAGGCTGGGTGGATTATTCAGTGAAGCCGGTTCCGGACAGCAAAGGAGCGTATGGCGCCTCTTTCTGGTTGAATGCGGACCGTTCATTGCCATCAGCCCCGGCATCGATGTTTATGTGCCGCGGACACAACGGACAGCGGGTTTTTATACTTCCCGATCAGGACCTGGCGGTGGTTGTGCTGGGCTATTCGCCGAAGAAGACCAATGACATGGATTTTGATTCACTGCTCCGCGATGTGTTGGAGGCTATCCCCGGCAGCAGGGCGGGAGAGGTGCGGTAAGAAAAGCAACGTATTTCGAAAATCCGGGCAATACCCTTTAAAACTGGAAGTTGCCCGGATTTCAATGTCAGCTATAATTTAAGCGTCAGTCCGGCCATGAAATTGATGCCGGCCTGGGGGAAAAATCCGTCAAGCACACCATAACTCCCTTCGCTGTAATACCTGTAAATCCAGGCGTTGGTCTCGTATTCGGTATTGAACAGGTTGTTGATGTTCAGGCTGAATTCGATCCGGCGGACAAATGACGGATTTACCGTATAGCCCAGCCTGAGGTTGCTGACAAAATAGGGGTCAAGGCTGCGGTCGGTGGATGAGGTATTGTCAATATACTGCCGTGACACGTATTTGCCGTTGATCATCAGGTCAAAATTTTTGATGATCGCCCAGTTTATTGCTGCGCCCGCCACCATATCAGGTGAAAATGCGATATCGGTGGTGCCGATACTGTTTTCTATCTGGGCACCCCAGTTGTCCCAGTCATCCACGTATTCCGTGAAGTTTTTGATTTTGTTGCTGCTTACGGTCAGGTTGGCGCTGGCCTGAAGTTTATCATTGAGTTTGTAGTTTGTGCTGATTTCCAGCCCGGTGCGGAAAGAGACCGGAACATTGGTCATCACCGGGGCGCCAACGTCATTGATGGCACCGGTTAGTACCAGCTGGTCGCGGTAATACATGTAATAAAGATTAGTCGCGAGTTTCAGGTTGTTCTTGTGGTAATTGTACCCCAGCTCATAATCAAAGAGCGTTTCAGCCACCGGTGCAGGCTTTGAAGGGTCCGCATCGGTGTAGTTGTCGCGGTTGGGCTCGCGGTTGGCAACGGCAAAGCCCGCGTAAATGCTGCCGTATTGGTTCAGCGCGTAATGGATGCCAGCTTTGGGGTTGAAAAAGAGGAAATCATGGCTTTGCGTAATGTCGCGCTGGTCGTCATCGCGGCCGTCAAGGGCATACTGAATGCCCCTGAGCTGGAGATCGCCGTAAAGGCTGAGCCTGCTGCCGGCCTGGTAGATGGACTTTACAAAGAAATTCAGGTCTTTTTTATCGCCGGTGCCTTCGTACCAGCGGTGATTATACCCGGCAGTCCTGGCAAATTCCGCCCAGATGATTTCACCGAAGTGCAGCCCTTCATAGTGGTTTCCTGAACCGCCGGCCGTCAGGCTGAGCTTTTGCTTTTCATAACTGAGCGACCAGGTAAAACCATAAAAGTCATTGTCGAGGTATTTGCGCCGGATCAGGTCACTTTCGGTGATCAGCATGGTGTCGTTTCCGGGCACAGGTACGGGGGCGACAAGATAATCCGTGAGGTCTTCGTCATCTTTGAACTGCTCATAGTAGCCGAAGCCCCGGGTGTAGTGCAGGGCGAAATTGCCGGTGAGGTTGCCGCCCAGCCGCTGCGAAAGCATCAGCTGGTAATGGTCCTGCTGATAATTGTCCGTTTCGTTGTCGTAATAATTTTCATTCCCGAGGTAATCCTTATAGTATCCCATGCCATTGTATGTGCGATTGGTTTTCAGAATATCGGAGGGGATGCCGTCCCAGGCCTGATAGGTAATTTCTTTCCCTGAGAACACATTGGCTTTAAGGATTGTATTGGTGCCGAAATATCCGCCTGAAATGTAAAACGATTTAAGGTCGGAGAATGCCCGGTCGATATAACCGTCGGAGTTTAATTTCGACAGCCGGGTATCCACTGCCCATTTGCCTTTCATCAGCCCGGTGCCTGCCTGAACGGTATTCCGGAAGGTGTTGAAGGATCCGGCCGCGCTGCTGACCTCGCCATACGCTTCAGGAGCGGGCGCTTCCGTAAGCAGGTTGATGCTTGCCCCGAAGGCCGCGGCGCCGTTGGTGCTGGTGCCTACACCCCTTTGAACCTGCAGGCTGCCGGTGGAGGAGGCGAAGTCAGGCATATTTACCCAGAATACGCTGTGCGATTCGGCGTCGTTAAGCGGAATGCCATTCACGGTAATGTTGATGCGGTTCATATCGGTTCCCCGGATGCGTATGCCGGTGTACCCGATGCCGGTGCCGGCGTCCGAAGTGACCACCGTTGCCGGCATCTGCTCCAGCAGGAAGGGAATGTCGCGCCCCTGGTTGTTTTTTGATATTTCTTTGCCCGACAGATTCTGGTAAGTGACCGGGGTTTTGTCTCCGGCCCGCGTGGCCGTGATAATGGTTTCCTGGGTAAGTACCGGGGCCTGCTCAAGCGAAATCAGCATCGATTTATTGGCTTCCAGGTCAAAATATGCCTCCCAGACCTTATAGCCCAGATAGGTGACCTTCAGCTTGTAAGCGCCGGCTTTCAGGTCGTTGATTTCAAACATCCCTTTTGCATCGGTGGTGGTTTTTACCAGGCGGTTGTTCAGCCTGAGGTGGGCGCCCTGCAATGGGGCAGCCGTCTGTTCGTCAATCACCCTTCCTTTCAGGGTAAACTGTGCCATGGATAAAAATGGCAACAGTACCAGCAAAGCCGGCAGTAAGCGTAATTTCATTGCGTTGATTCTTTTTAGATTAAACCCTGGAAGGTTGAATTGGGTCTTTAACCCTCCGTAATCAAGTTTTCTCTACTTCCCTTCGCCGGCATTACCCGGAGCAGGTTCTATGAGTATGATCTCAGCCCGTAGTGTTAGGGCACCCCAATTGGAAATCGCTGCAAAGTTACGGTTTATTCCATGGCAAAATCAAGAAATAAGGGGAAAAGAATTCCGGCACCCCGCCGGATGCGTTGATGGAGTTTGAGGTGCGCTTGCAGGAAATGAATGGTGCTTTCCAAAGGGTTACACAGAGCTACACAGAGAATCACGGAGTTACACAGAGAAAATATGCTGCTATAAAAGTTCACGACCCCGGAGGGGTCGCAGGTCTTTTTGCCTCTGCCTCAGCC
>DJGZ01000054.1 GCA_002433025.1 Bacteroidales bacterium UBA5833 | reverse complement strand
ACACGCCTCGTGGCGCACCAGAGATTCACAGAGTAGTCACAGAGTTTAAGATACTTCTCCGTGTTACTCCGTTAAGCCTCGGTGTGCGCTAAGTAACTGTTTATCATGAAAAGAACCAACGAATCACTTCGTGAGGGATATACCTTTTACCTGGTCTGATTATTCATCCCTTCCTGCCAGATCTGCAATGGCCTTATCGCTGCCGAACAGCAGCAGTATATCCCCGGCAGCCAGCACCTCTTCACCGCTGAGCAATCCGGAAGCTTCAGGAACCTGCTTCGGCTTCGAAAACAGTGATTTTTCTTCCTTATTCCGGATGATGGTGATAGGCTGAAGGCCATACGTCCTGACAAAATTGACCTCTTTCAGCTTCAGCCCTGTAAACCTCCCCGGTAGCTGATACTCCACAATCCTGAAGCCTGAAGCCACGGGAAAGGAATTTCTGATTCCACTGAAAACAAGCCGGTTGGCAAGTTGTCCGGCTGATTCCTTTTCGGGCTGCATCACAAGATCAACACCAATGGTTTCGATCACCGTCTGGTGCAATGCATCAATGGCCCGGCTTACAATCCGTTTGACGCCCGCCTTTTTCAACAGGGCGGTAGTCATTACCGAAGCCCCGAAATCTTCACCGATGGCGACCACGGCATAATCACATTCCCTGAGTGGCAACGTCTTCATGGCCAGCTCATTGGTACAATCGAGACAGATGGTCTGGGTGATTACTTCCTTGAAAGTTTCAGTTTTCACCTCGCTGCCGTCAACACCGATCACTTCGTGACCCATGTGCGTAAGCTGCATGGCCAGGGCTGAACCAAAATTTCCCAACCCGATAATTATAAATTTCATAGCAACGGTATTTTAGAATTAAAATTACTGATCACAACAATATACTGCCATCAATTTGATTATCAATTGATCATGATATTTTCGGCGGGATAGCGGTAATGCAGGCTCCGCACCTTGCGGAAGAATCCTATGATAAGCGTAAGGGTGCCTACCCTGCCCAGAAACATCACTACAATGATTATCCACCTGCCCGGTGTGGATAAGTGCGATGTGATGCCCAGCGAAAGGCCGACGGTTCCGTAAGCCGAAAAAGTCTCGAATACCAGGTTTTTCATTCCCAGATGCCCGTCGGTCAGTTGCAGCAAAAACACCGCCAACCCGATCACCAGCAGGGAGAGCCAGATAACGGCAGAAGCCCTCCTTACCGAAGCATTTGTTATTTCCCTGCCCTTCAGCTCAATCCTGTCCTTGCCGCGCGCCAGGCTGAGCACATTGAGCAATGCAACCGAAAAAGTGGTGGTTTTGATGCCTCCCCCTGTTGAAGCGGGCGAAGCCCCCACCCACATAAGGAAAATCATAATCAGGACTGAAGCCGGCGCCATGGTGGTCAGATCAGTGGTATTGAAACCGGCAGTGCGCGCAGTTACGGAACTGAAAAATGCCCCCGTTAGTTTTCCCTGCAATGAAAGCCCTTGAAGACTATAATTATATTCCAGAAGGAAGAACAGCAGAAATCCGCCGGCAAGCAGGCACAAAGTCGTAATCAGCACCAGGCGGCTGTTTACATTGATGATTCCGGGCAGGTGTTCATAAGGTTTTTTATAAACAAATTGCCGGAAACGGTTTACAAGGTAATAACGGAATAATCTGTAATAATTAAAGACGATGGGAAAGCCCAGTCCCCCGGCAATAATCAGCAAAGCAATTACCAGTTGCATATTGTAATTGAACCGGAATCCCTCTTCAAACAGATTATTGCCGAGCAACGAAAATCCTGCATTACAGAATGCTGATACTGAGTGAAATACTGAAAATGCAATTTGCCCCACCGGATTCCCGTCCTGAAACTGATCCAGGCTCTGATAGATCAGCACAGCGCCGATGGCTTCAATGGAAAAGGTGATCAGGATGATTTTACCCAGTGTCCTGAATATCTCCCCCAGCTTATCCTCATTCAGCAACTCCTTCAGCAGGAATTCATTGCCGAACGTTGAGCCGCCCTTGAAGAAATAACCAAAAAAGCTGGTAAATGTCATAATACCGAGGCCTCCCAATTGTATTAATATCAGGATAAATCCTTTCCCAAGCGGCGTAAAATAGGTGGCTGTATCCACAACAATCAGTCCGGTGACACACACAGCGCTGGTAGCGGTAAAAAAGGCATCAGTAAACGATATCCCGGAGTAAGTGGCATTGGGGAGCATCAGCAGGCCGGCACCGAAAACGATAAGAAGCAGGAAACTGCTTATAAAGAGCCTTGCCGGGTTTGAATTCCGGTTGCTGAGCCTCAGCGAGCTGGTGGATATCTCAACAAGCAATACAAACACTATTATCAGCTGCACCGCGATGTCACGCAGCAGAAATGATCCTGCAGCTCCGGGTAGCCAATTGAATCCCGAAAAATTTATACGTTGGTCAAGCAACAAAAATACCAGCGGAATCATTATCAGTTCGGCCAGGCGGAGTTTCCACACCTTGACCCTCCAGGTGCTCAGGGTAAGCCCTGCCAGATTACTGACCAGGATAAGGCCAAGAACAATGTTGTAGCCCCGCTGAATCAGTAAAATCTGAGCCTCATTGTGATCAAAACCGATATGATAAAGCAACAGCAGAAACCCGGCCACAGCGGCAACAATGCCCAGGCCATCGAGCCAGCGCAGCAAACGGCGGCGCCAGCGGTTGACCGCATTGATTAGCTGAAACAACTTTAACCTGAGCGACATTTCAGACAGACGGTGTTGATGGGTGCACAAAGATAAGCCCAAAACAAGCACTTCAAAAGTCCATTCGCTGCAAAAACCTCCGCGAGCCAAATAAACCGGCAATTTTGTAATCTTATTAAGCGGTCTAACTATGATTTATGGATTTCTGGCAGCATCCGGAGTTTTCGTGCTTTGGTGGTGAAAAACAACATATGATTTGAGAATCATCTAAATCATTCCATGTGCAAAGGAAATACCAACTCAACATCCTATCTTTGCAGTCATCACTGTAAACACCCACACATGCTCAACACTCAGGATTTCAAGGACTTTCAGAAAACGCTGGCCATCCTCTTTTTTGCCATGCTTGCCGGCCAGATTATCTTTGCACTTGTTTCGCTCTGGCTTGTCAGCAGCGGGGCGTTTGAAGCAACCCCAGCGCTGCGCAACCCCTTTCTGATGATCGTGCCATTGCTTGTATTCGGCGGATTTATTGCGGGCAATTACCTGGGCAGGCGATTACTGCTTAAGGCGCAGGAGGCGGAAACCCCGGAGGAAAAGCTTAACATTTACCGCTCCTCCATGCTGATGCGGTTCGCACTGCTCGAAGGCCCTTCGCTGATGGCCATTATTGCCTTCCTGCTTACCGGCGAAAGGCTGTTCCTGGGCTTTACGGGCATGATCCTCTTTTATTTTGTAACCCTCTACCCTTCTGCAACACGCATCAGCAACGACCTGGAGTTTCCGGATGAAGACAGGTAACATCTTTAACTTTTTGCATACTCAGGAATCTCCCTGAATACCGGATATCTCCCCGAATGGTTCAAGAGCGCCCTGTTAAGTAGAATAATCAGCAACAAATATTAGTCCGCCAGCACAGTTAAAAAAGTGTGAGTGAATGTATTGATCGTTGCAGGCAACCACATACACTTCTGTAATAATTAATTAATCCGGGATTTTGGATTAATCCGAATAAATATTTTGTACCTTTGAAATTACGATAAGTTGCATAGTTTGTATTATTCAATCCGATTAATAATAATTGTAAATCAGAAATTTTATGAGAAACAGGTTTATTGCATTTTTCATCCTTTTATCCGGGGCTTTATCAGCTCAATCATGGCACTGGATTAACCCCACCACCGGGCTTAATCAGATCAACGATATACATTTTGTATCAGGCAATGAAGGTTATGCGGTTGGCAACCAAGGCAAAATATTGCATTATATTAACGGGGAATGGTCAATAATGGACAGCCCGGTAAATACAGATTTGTTTGGAATTTCATTTGCCAGCCCCGGCATGGGATGGGCGGTTGGCGACAATGGCACCATTTTGCGATATCAGAATGGCTCATGGGCACAGGTTGCTTCGCCCATAACCGGTGTGCTGAGAGACATTTGCTGCCTAAACGAAAACCACTGCCGGGCTGCAGGTGATGCCATTCTAAGATATAACGGCAGCGAATGGCTGGTTGATGCCAACCTGAGTGGCAGCGAAACCATTGGATTCCTGAATGAGAACCTTGGTTGGGCCGGCGGAAGCAATTTCAACCTGTATAAATTTGAAAACGGGGGGTGGTCGACCGACAGTAGTTTTGGCACAAGCCAGTATTACCGGTTTCATACCCTTGAAAAAGCCGGTGAGACCATGTTGATAAACGGGAGTACCATCTCCGGCGAAGGATTAATATTCGAAAACAGCGGCAATGTCTGGGTACAGATATTATCAGGCAACTGCAATGGCGGAATTTCATTTACCGACAGGCAGCATGGCTTCGGACTGCAACATGCAGGCGTTATGCCTTATGACCTATACCCTACCGTGCATCAATATAATGAAGGGGAATGGCAGGAAGTTTTTGTTCACGAAAAGCAGTATCAGTTATTCACTGCTGTTGAAGCATTAAGCAATACCGCATGTATGGCCTCCGACAATCTGGGATATATTCATAAGATAGAAGATGGCAACCATTCGATTGCCAATGGTTTTATGTACGACAGCATACTTGATCTGCAATTTGTTAAACCAAACTCTGGCTTTCTTGCAGCCCACAACAGCGGGCTTTGGAAGTATAATGCCGGTGAGTGGGAAAACATCTTCAATCTTCCTGATCACACCATTCATGTTCTTGATTTCCAAAGTGAGGATTTTGGTTATTTTGGCGCATATGAGCACACTGAAATCTTTCCTTTCTGGCCTGAAACAAAACTTTTCTCTTACAACAACGGAGTAATTACTGAAATTATGTTTCCTGATGTGTCTTCATTTATTTCTTCGATAAACAGCATTGGAGAAGACCTGGTATTTACGCAGCGAAACACCATATTTACCTATACAAATGGCCAGTTTTCAACTGAAGAACTAGCATTTCAGGACAGTATTTCGGACCTAAAGTTTATGATGCCAATACCCATCAATTCAAACAAAATGAATGGCCAATGGGAAGCTGCCTGGATGAGCGTAAAACGCCACAACGATGCGGACAGTGGAGTAATCTTTTACAAATACTTTGTTGACAATATCTGGCAGGAGGTTTATACAACCAGCAGCGGCAATTTCAACGACCTGTGCATTTTTGGCTACAACCAGGTAGTCGCGGTGGGGACCAATGGTTTGATTGCGGTTTTCGACGGGAGCAACTGGTCTGAGATCCAGCCGCTTACCAGCGAAGAACTGCTTTCGGTGCATCTGGATGAAAACATGAACGGCTGGGCGGTGGGCCGCAACGGCACCATGCTCGAATGCACCGGAGGCGCCTGGTCTGTTTACGAAAACGATGTAAACTACGACCTGAACGTTGTTTCATTTTACGACGAGTCGCTGGGCTTTATCGGCGGAAACGAAGGGGCGCTGTTGTGTACCAGCGAAAAACTCCCGGTCCCGAATACTTATATCCCGGTTGCTGACGCCAGGAATTCACTGAAGATTTTCCCCAACCCGGCTGCTGAAACCTTTACCATTGAGTTGGAATCACCGGCGGCAAATGCCCGTATCCTCCTGATTGATCCGGCCGGCAGGCTGCTGATGGAAAAGCAGCTACCTCCCGCGGGCCAGGGAAAACAGTTAGTCACCATGTCCGCATCCGGCCTCGGATCCGGGGTTTACCTGCTTACCCTGATCCATGAAAACGGCGTCAGCACGGCGAAATTGGTGGTGAGATAAAGTTGCGGGATTACTACGCCTGACCTACCAGGTCTTCTTCCGACTTGTCAGGTCTATAAAACGACCTGATCTACCAAGTCTTCTTCCGACTTGTCAGGTCTTCTTAATGAGAAAACTCAAATGGTTTGACAATGCATTTTCCTTTTGCAGACAAGAACCTTGGCGATCAGGATCGTATTAGACCTAACAAGTTAATAGAAAACTTGTTAGGTCTTTGATAGGTGCCTGACCTGACAAGTCTTCTTCCGACTTGTCAGGTCTTCTTAATGAGAAAACTCAAATGGTTTGATAATACATTTTTCTTTTGCAGACAAGAGCTTGGGTGATCAGGATAGTATTAGACCTAACAAGTTAATAGAAAACTTGTCAGGTCTTTGAAAGGCGCCTGACCTAACAAGTTAATAGAAAACTTGTCAGGTCTTTCAGGGCACGACCCGTTTAATTCGAAGTAAACTCGTTCCGGATGGTCAAATAACCAGGATAAGCGATGGTTTGCGATCCCACCGAAATATAGGGCTTTGCTTTCAGGGTGATGCGTGTTGGCTGATTGCCCGCACCTGCCAGGTTCAGGCCGAAATTGGCGATGGCATCGCCGCTTTTGCCTTTTAACGCTTGTTTCAGGTCAATGCTTATGGTGAGCGGAATAATGGAAGTACCACCATTGGCGGGTATCTGCACCCGGTTTTCGTTCACGCCGCTGACCATTTCAATATCGTCAATCAGCAGGGTCCAGTCGAGGCGGTTCAACCCGGCAACTGCCGTATTTGGATTTTTGGCTTCCACATTCAGGGTGAAGTTCAGCGGCAGGCTGCCCCCTGACATCGCCGCGGTGGTTATCTTTGCAGCATCCATCATACTCAGGTCAGAAAGCTGCCTCACCTGCTGAATATTCACCCCGGCAAGCCGGAGCTGATCCACCGTTTTCAACCGGAATTCACACTTAGAAAGATTGGCCATTTGTTGCACCTGATTCAGTATTTCACAGCCTGAAACAAAGAATACGACCATCACAAGAGCTGTTGCAAAGCGAAATTTTCTCATAAAATCTGGTTTAAACGCAAAAATAGGTTATTAATACCTGATCCTGCAAAAACTAGGCCTGAAACGGATAAATGCAATTCGAATTATAAAGTCTGACAACGGCCCTGATGCAACAGGTCAAATTAATACTAGATTTTAGAAGCGCGTTTGCGTTCGTGTTCGTCAAGGATAATCTTGCGCAGCCGCAGCGACCTGGGTGTTACTTCGAGGTATTCATCCTTTCCGATGTACTCCATGGCCTCCTCAAGGGAAAATTTAATGGCAGGGATGATGAAAATCTTCTCATCCGATCCGGATGCGCGCACATTGGTCAGCTTCTTGGTTTTGGTCACATTTACCATCAGATCATCGGGACGGATATGTTCACCGATTACCTGACCGGCATAAATATCTTCGTTGGGATGTACAAAGAAAGCGCCCCGGTCCTGAAGTTTATCAATGGAGTAAGCTATGGCCTGCCCGGTTTCCATGGCAATCAGCGAGCCATTGCGTCTTCCCTGAATTTCGCCTTTCCAGGGCTCATAAGCCAGAAAACGGTGGGCCATAATGGCTTCGCCTTCGGTGGCAGTGAGCACATTATTGCGCAGGCCGATGATGCCGCGCGAGGGTATTTTAAATTCAAGGTGAATGCGGTCGCCTTTGGTTTCAATGGTTACAATCTCCCCCCTGCGTTGGGTCACCAGTTCAATTACCTTACCTGAAAAAGCCTCCGGCACATGCACGGTAAGCATTTCAACGGGTTCATTGTCAACGCCGTCAATCTTTTTAATGATCACCTGGGGCTGACCCAGCTGCAGTTCATATCCTTCGCGCCGCATGGTTTCAACCAGAATGGAAAGATGCAGGATACCGCGCCCGTAAACCATCAGCGATTCAGGCGAATCGGTCTCCACCAGCCGCATGGCCAGGTTCTTCTCAATTTCCTTGAACAAGCGCTCGCGCAGGTGGCGCGAGGTCACAAATTTTCCTTCACGACCGTAAAACGGAGAGTTATTGATGGTGAACAGCATACTCATCGTGGGCTCGTCAATATGCATGGCTTTCAGGGCCTCAGGAAACTCATAATCTGAAATGGTATCGCCGATTTCAAAATCATCAATACCCAATACGGCACATATTTCTCCGGGCAAAACGTCGGTTTTTATTTTCTCTTTTCCCAGCCCTTCAAACACATATAATTCCTTTATTTTCGACTTGAATACCCGGCCGTCCTGCTTGATCAGCGAAACATTCTGTCCCCAGCGAAGCACACCACGCGACAGGCGACCCACGGCGATCCGGCCAACATAGGAAGAATAATCCAAAGAGGTAATCTGCATCTGGGTAGTTCCTTCGCTAAAAACAGGTGCCGGGATGTAATTTATGATTGTATCGAGCAGATAACTGATATCCTCAGCCGGCTGACTCCAGTCGGCCGACATCCAGCCCTCTTTGGATGAGCCATAAACAGTGGGGAAATTAAGCTGTTCTTCAGTAGCGTCGAGGTTGAACATCAGATCAAAGACGGACTCCTGCACCCCTTCCGGGTCGCAATTGGGCTTATCCACCTTGTTAATTACCACAATGGGTTTCAGGTTTAGTGCCAGGGCCTTCTGCAGTACAAACCGCGTCTGGGGCATCGGCCCTTCAAAAGCATCCACCAGCAGTAATACCCCGTCAGCCATATTAAGCACGCGCTCTACCTCACCGCCGAAATCACTGTGTCCGGGAGTGTCAATAATATTGATTTTAAACCCCTTATACCTTACCGACACATTTTTCGACAAAATGGTGATTCCCCTTTCCCTTTCCAGGTCATTGCTGTCGAGGATCAACTCCCCCATATCCTGGTTTTCCCTGAAGAGTTTCACCTGGTGCAGGATCCGGTCAACGAGGGTGGTTTTTCCGTGATCGACGTGTGCAATGATGGCTATATTCCTGATATTCTGCATGCTGGCTTTTTTATAACATTTTTTTTTGGAAGTGCAAAAGTACTTATAATATTAATACCTGATTTATAATGGTTTTAAAGTTTCTGAAATCAGGGCAAATCCTTATTTGATGTG
>DJGZ01000024.1 GCA_002433025.1 Bacteroidales bacterium UBA5833 | reverse complement strand
TTAAGTCTTGCAAATCTAAAGGCCATTGGGATTGTGCTTCAGCGCTTTGGTGGCTTTTTTTAAATGCCGAAGTTGTTATACTATATCCAGCACATCAAATATAGATTTTCCCGCCTTCCTACTTTTCAGGCTTCAATTTAGACCTATTCTTAATCAGGAATTATTGAAATTTGCATTACCCCATGCTGCAGGCAACCAATAACCTGCGGAAAATAATTCCGTGATTCTAAAAACCAGGCCAATCCTCATCCCATGACAGAAACGCCTTTGCTCAACAAATCCTGTATTTACAGCATACCTTCAGGCGCATACTTCGGCAGGCCCGATGATGCGGTTTGCATCGTTTATGCCCCCCTGGCCGACAGCGCCCTGATTGCCACACCGGATAATATCCGGATGATGGAGCAATTTCTTGAGGGCAGTACGGCAGTGACCGACGAAACCATCGTGCAGACGATGGAAGCCCTGCTGGATCATGAACCGCTGGAGAAACTCGTTCCCCGCCGCGAATCGCCCGAAACTTTTTTCAGGCTTCCCGTTTTACCCAACTCCATCTGCAACTTTGCCTGTAGTTACTGCTATTCTGCCAAAGGCAGAAACGGCAGGGTGCTCGAAAAAGACCAGTTAAAAACCGCGCTTGAGGTGTTTATAGATCCTGCCCGCATCAGCCGGAAGGAGCTGGTGATCTCCTTTCTGGGTGGCGGAGAGCCTATGCTTTCGTGGGACCTGGTAAAATACGGGATTGAATATGCCTCAGAACTGGCTGAGAAGGGTGGTTTCACCATTGACTTTTCCCTGGTGACCAATGGTTCCCTGATCAACGACGAGCAACTGACGCTGCTGAAAAAACACGATGTTATGGTCTCGGTATCTTACGAGATTCTTGAGGAGATACAGAACCTGCAGCGTAAAAATTACGGGCTGGTTGCCGGAAACCTTCAGCGCCTGCTCGAAGCGGGCATCAATACCCGTATCAGGTCAACCATTACAACGGCCAATGTGAAACTGATGACTCGGATGGTCGAAGAGGTGGCCCTTAAATACAGGCCTGTCAATAACCTGATGATGGAAGCGGTGACCGATGACGGTTCCTTCACAGATACGGATCAGCTCAGGGCTTTTTATGATGACTATACCGAAAATTTCTTTGCTGCTATGGAGGCAGGGGAGAAGCACGGCATTCATGTGGAGTGTTCGGCCTCGCGAAACATCAACCTGCTGATTGAGCGCTTCTGTCCCGGTGAATTCAGCCTGACACCCTCGGGCGAAATCAGTATTTGCACAAGGATCTCGGCCCCGCAGGATCCCGGCTATGCCGAAAGCATTTTTGGCCGGATCGAAAACGGGGAGATGAAGATTGACCGGGAAAAATATCAATGGTTACTGAACGATGATGTTTTCAGAAAAGAGAAGTGCGGCAGTTGTTTTGCCCGTTTCCACTGCGGGGGCGGGTGTCAGGCCCAGCAGTACATATACAGCACGGAGGTGCAGGAGGTAATCTGTGATTATACCCGCAACTTTGTACGCAGGGTGCTGCTCGACCGGCTTGAAAAGCAGTATGCTGAATATTACGGGACCTCCCTGAAAGATGCGGTGGCCGCTAATCCGGCGATCTGAAACATGTCACCGGCAACGGACTGGTGCAATGTTGCTGATTCATGGATTCCGGTATGTCAGTATTAAGGCATATATTCCGTAAATGAATGATAATAAGATAATTAATCAAAACAACGGTTTAAGTAAGGCATAAAAGCTTTTTTGGATCAGCATGGTCATCACGGCATTGAACCAATCGGAAATATTCTGCCTTTCGCCAGAGGGGAATCAGGGATTATCCCTGTTGTATTCCCCACTTGCCGGGAAAGCTTTGCTGGCAGATTATGCAATGATTACACGGGCTGAGAAAGCCTGCCTCAAACATCCCGGCTCACCATTGCCAGATGAGATGTTCAGGCCATTGCTGGACTTTATTCCCGTTAAGGAGCGAAACCCCATCGCTTCAGATCCCGCGCAACTATCCTCACTTACCATTCTGCCGAACGAAATCTGTAATCTTAACTGCAGTTATTGCTATGCGGCTGCCGGACGGAGTAAGCAGCAACCTGACCCGGAGGTGCTGCTGGGCGCTGTCAGGCATTTTGTGACGACGCACGGACGATACAACCGGCAACTTTATATTTCTTTCGGAGGTGGCGGGGAACCATTTCTTTCATGGAAACTGGTAAAGCAAAGTGTGGAAGTGGCCTCGGAACTTTCGGATAAACTTGGAGTTGAAACCGGCTTCTCATTTGCGACCAACGGCACGCTGCTGAACCGTGAAATAATCAGCCTGATCCGGAAATATCAGATCAAGGCCAATGTTTCCTTCGACATACTTCCGGATGTACAGCTGGCCCAGCGCGGCCGGTACGATGAGGTCAGCCGTAACCTGCACCTCATGACGGAGGCCGGAATTTTCCCCACCATCAACGCGGTGATTACTCCCCTGAACGTTCACCGGCAGGAAGAAATGGCTGCCGCCCTGATCAGTAATTTTCCGGATATCCGCAGGGCTTCCTTCGACTTTGTGGTGGATGCCGGTCTTTATGCTGATCCAGCCGGCCTGGGCGCTTTCCTCAACGACTATTACCTGCATTTTGTCAGGGCAAGGGCGGTTGCGCAGGAAGCCGGCGTAGAAATCAGCAGCATTGAACTGGCCAAAGCCGCATCGCTCAGGGCAAGGGGTTGCTCCGGAAGTCTCGCGCTTACGGCCGAAGGGAAATACAGCATCTGTTTCGTGGTTTCATCCCCGGCATCCCCGCTTTACCCCGAATTTATCATCGGGCGGGCCGGCACTGAAGGGAAAGCACTGATTGACCAGGATCTTTTCCGGCATCATCTGGACGACAATGTACTGAAGAACAGAAAGTGCCAGTCCTGTTTTGCCAAATGGCATTGCGGCGGAGGTTGCCATTTCCGTAACTGCACTTACAGTGATGCCCATCTTGAGGAGGTATGCCGCATTACCCGGAAAATGGTAAAACTGGGATTGCTCGAAAAAGCGGAATCACAGGTCCGTACCTTGTTCGGAAAAACTCTTACGCAGCTTACCGCGGAGGAGGCTTCCGGTAAATTGCTCAATATGAATGAATAATGAAGGCATGAATCAGCAAACTGTAAACGGCAGAAAGGAAGTTTTCGTGATCCCGCCTGGCCCCTCATTCCGGCCGGAGCACAGGGAACACCGCATTTTATATGCGCCTTTCGCGGCTTCCGCCTTGCTGCTCAGACCTGAAGAAACCGGCCTCATTGAAGCATGGCTTTCCGGATCCGGAACGCAGGATCTGCCGGGTGAATATCAAAATCTGCTGAAACCGGTACGGACGGTCAAACCTGTTTTTTCTCCCCTTGAATACAATATCCTCTCGGTCATAGCCGGATTCAATTGCAACTTTCATTGCAGTTACTGTTATTCCGCAGGAAGCAGGTCAGGTGCTGAAATTGATCCGGGACAACTTGCGGCGGCCATCGGTCATCTGCTTGATGCCGGCCGTTCACCCTCAAAGGAGCGCAGCATCTTTATCACCGGCGGCGGAGAACCCCTGCTTGCACGAAGGACCCTTTTTCCGGCCATTGCCGGAGCGCGCCAAATGGCAAAACAGCACAGCCTTAACCTCTCCGTGATGATGATGACCAACGGGGCCCTGACCGACGGCGATATTGCCCGTGAACTGATCGGCCTGGGAATACATCCCTGCATCTCATTCGAAATCCTCGAAGATGTGCAGCAACAGCAACGCGGCCATTACCGGCAGGTGGCTGAAGGTATTGATTGCCTGCTGGGTGCCGGACTGATACCTTCGGTAAGTGCTACCATTACCCCCCTGAATGCCGGCCGGCAGGTGGAAATGTTGCAACAGGCGCAACGCCGGTTCCCGGCAATCACCGATTTCAGTTTCGATCCGGTGGTTGACAACAGCCTATTTACCTCAGTAGCGGATCTGGAAGCATTTTATACCCGCTATCTGGACGGTTTTTTTGAAGCAAGGCGATTTGCCCGCGACAACGGCCTGCATCTCTTCTGTTCCCTGATGGAGCGTTTCGATCGCCTTACCACCCGGTACTGTCGCGGTCAGCTTTGCCTTACGCCCGGTGGCAGCATCAGCATTTGCCACACCATTGCGGCGCCCTCCGACACGGGTTACGAAGCCTGCGTGTATGGCAAAGCGGAAAATGACAGGCTGACATTTGACACGGAGAAATTCACCCGGCTGATGAGCGATGACCTGCATGCACACCCTGAATGCAATGACTGTTTTGCCCGCTGGAACTGCGGGGGCGGATGCCTGATGGTACGCACCCGGCTGGATAAGGCCTCCCTGGATGCCCATTGTAACTTTACCCGCGAATTTACCCGCAGGTTTCTGTATGATAATCTGGTTATGACAGTTTCCACAGGAAATAATGATCCCGTGATGGAACCGGAAAGCAAAATATATTAACCCATGTCTGCAACTACATCCATATGGCCGGGTCTTTCACAGGCAGGCGTGTATCCGGTGCCGGCCGGCGACTGGTTTGGGTTGCCCGGACATGCAGTGTTTATGGTTTATTCGCCGCTGGCGCGCAGACTGGTTTTTGTTTCCCCCGAAGGGCTTGAAAAACTGGAAGCGTCTGCATATAACAAGTTCGTATCCCCGGAGTCCGGGGATGATACCCTCAGGCAGTTAATTCCGGCAACCGAACCTCAGAAACCCGTATATGATCCCAACAGGCTTACCAAGCTTTCCGTGATTCCGAACTACGATTGTAATTTCAGCTGCAGCTACTGTTATGCCGCCGGGAGCCATGCCGATCAGAGCAGGTTGCCGTTCAGCGTATTAAGGGACATGCTTGACTGGTTTATTGATCCGCAGAGGCTGGATTCGCGCGATTTGTTCATTTCATTTCTCGGAGGCGGCGAACCTGCCCTGGCGTGGGATGTGGTGCAGGCTGGTATTGAGTACGCCCGGAAGCGCTCCAGGGCCAAAGGTTTCAGGCTGGGGATCGGTTTCACTACCAACGGATCGGTCCTCAATCAGGAAATGCTGGAAGTGCTGAAAGCCAATTATGTTACACCCGGGGTCTCTTTTGAGGTGCTTGAGGATGTGCAGAATATGCAGCGCGGAAACTACCGGCTGGTGAGGGAAAATATCTTTCGCATACTGGATTGCGGGCTACATCCGGTGATAAAACCCAATATCACCGCTGCAAATGTGAGCCGCCTCGCTGAAATGGTTGAACACCTTTCGGGGCACTTTCGGGGTGTGCAGCAGGTGAAACTGCAACCGGTGGATGATCCCCGTCAATTGGATACATCTGAGAAACTCAGGAAGTTTTACAGCGACTTTATTGATAATTATTTCAGGGTCAGGGAGATGGGGCTTAAGTCGGGGATAGATGTTTATTGCATTAACGGCCTGTTTACCGATGATATTTCGGGCCGTTTCTGCGAAGGTGAGTATTGTCTGGTCCCGGATGGCCGCATAACGGCCTGCCACAGGGTGTCGTGGCCCGGTGACCCTGATTTCGACGGATTTTGTTATGGCCGTCTCAGCGCGAACGGCAAGCCCTCATTTGATGAAACGGCTTTCAGCCGCCTGATGCACTACGATACTTATAACCGCGAAGATTGCCGGAATTGTTTTGCCAGATGGCATTGCGGGGGCGGTTGCCTGGCCCAGGCCGCCGTTTACAAACCTGAAATGCTGGACGAGGTCTGCCGCTTTACCCGTGAGATAACCCGGCAATCCCTGCTCAGGAAAGTGAAAAGTGCCGCAGATGCTGATAAACTGAAATTCCTGGTTCAGCAGCCCGGTTTCAGGACGTCACGGGTCTTCAGCACAGCGGCGCCTGCCTACGAAACCAATCAGTAATCATCATGGAAAACGGCATTTATCCTTATTTCCTTTCCGAACCGCAACCCGGGGCCGATGTGCCGTTCAACAGGATGGTTCAGTTCCGCTTTGAAGCGGATTGCCTTAACCGGCCTGAAAAACTGACCTATCTTTATAACCTGGGACGGTTCGGCGATTTTCTTTATATCACGGACTTTTTCCCTGCCATGTGGCGTGATGAGGCCGATTGTTTCAAAAGGCTCACCAGCCTGGAAGGGTATCAGGTAAATATCCGGAAAACGGTGAAAACCTGTTTCGCGATATTCAGGATGGAAATCTTTGCAAAGGAACCACAGGCCTGCATGGTACTGAGCGGAAGTTACGCATACAACGAAGCAATTCCCGCGAAGGGCGGAATGTCGCGCAAGCTGCTGATATACCGGAACCTGCTGTCGGACGTTGCGCGCGAACATGGCTTCAGGTATGTGGAAATATCTGAACTGAATGCAGTCATTATTGTCCACCGGCAAAGCGGGCCGGCCGATCAGGCGGTCATCAGCGCATACCGGAGTTTTAAAACACCTGAAAGTAACTGAAGATGAAAAATATCCTGATAACCGGCGTTTCGCGCGGACTTGGACTCGAGATTACCCGGTCGCTGCTTGGGCAGGGCGGGTGGAATATTTACGGAATAAGCCGGAATACCACGCCTGAGTTTGATAAACTTTCGGGGCAGTATCCCGGCAGGCTGCGCTGGCTTTCGTACGACCTGCTCGACAGCGGCGGAGTAGAAACCCGGGTTTTCAATGCGTTTATCGGGACCGATACCCCTTTGCACGCGTTTATCAACAATGCGGCGGTTTCGTACAATGAACTGATCCCGAAGATGCTGGAAAAGCGGGTGGAGGAGCTGATCCGGCTGAACCTGACCACGCCCTTGTTACTAACTAAATATGTGATCCGGAATTTCATCAGGCATCAGACCAAAGGAAGCATCATTCATATCTCCTCGTTTTGTTCCGGAACCGGGGTAAACGGTCTGGCCATGTATGCCGCCACCAAGGGCGGACTGGAGTCGTTCAGCCTGAATACGGCGCGGGAGTGGGGGCGTAAGGGCATCCGCTCCAATGCCCTGGCGCTGGGCTTCCTCGACCTGGGTATGAGCGCCGTGGTCCCCGGCAGGGCCAAGGAAGCGTTTATCAGCAGCTCGCCCCTGCAAAGCCCCGTGAGCGTCGGATCGGTAACCTCAATGATCAGCTACCTGCTTTCGGAGGATGCTTATACCGTGACAGGACAGACTTTTTTTCTTGATTCGGGGGGGATGTGAGTTGTAATTCATTGCTACGGCTAGAGTGAATTTGCATTTCTGTTTCTCTGGTAATCAGAAAATACAAATAAAGCCCGGTCATTTTCATCCAGGCCATGATCAGGCTACGCTCAGCGCAGTTGCTTATTTCAACAGCCAATCTATAACATTTAACTTTTGAATTCCATTGATATTTGAATTATCATAATCAAGAGTTAACAGATATTTTGGATAATTATCCCTGATACTTCTCAAAGCCGAAAATTCTCTTTCAAATGTCTTTTCATCGGCAGTAGTGTAAGCTACCTGGTAGTATTCCCTTTCGTTTTTCGTTTTTTGTACAATAAAATCAATTTCTTTGTCACTGTTTTTGCCTGCATATACCCTGCCTCCTTTTCTAAGTAACTCAAAATATACAACATTTTCTAATTTATGACCTAAATCAGCATCGTACTTATTTGAAGTCGTTATGTTTTTTAATCCCAGATCGACCATATAGTATTTTTCATTTGTGGTTAGCTGTTCTTTGCCTTTTACATCGTAACGGGGTGCTGCATAAAGTATATAAGCCTGAGTCAGATAATTCAGATATTTGATTACCGTGTTGTGTGATAAATTCTTTTTCGAGGCTTTACCGAGCGCTTCAGCAATATTTGTAGAGGAGACATTAGAACCAACAGAATCGAAAAGAAAACTTATGACCCTGTGTAAATTATGGATATTCCGCAATTTATATCGGTTGGCAATGTCTTTGATAATTACAGTATCATAAATAGATTGAATGTAATCGTTAACCAGTTCATCACCCTGTTTTGCAAGTGTGACTGCCTCCGGGAAACTACTTGAGTTCATGTATTTTCGGAAGAGCAGTTCTGTATTGTTTTCTTCGTTGTTTGCCTGGGCAAACTCCTTGAATGAATATGGTTGTACGTTGATTGCAATATACCTGCCTGTCAATAAGGTTGCCAGTTCGCCGGAAAGCAGGTAAGCATTTGAACCGGTTATGTACAGATCAATGTTTTTCTTTGTAAACAAACTGCCCACAAGCTTCTCGAAACTTTCTACAAGTTGCACCTCGTCTAAAAAGATGTAATATTTTTGATCAGGTCTAACGATTGACATGATTTCATCATATAATTTTATCCAATCAGTCAGATGCAGATTTTCCCGTTCCTCGAAATTCAGGAAAATGATATTTTCAGCAGCTATGCCTTCTGACAGTAATTCATTTTTAAAAGCCCCGAGCAGGGTTGATTTTCCACTTCGCCTGATTCCGGTAATTACCTTAATCAGGTTTTGGTCCTTTAGTTGACGCAATGAGTTTAAGTAATGGTGTCTTTTTATCATCGGTTTTTTTATTGCAAATATAATTGTTAATGACGATAAATACAAGAAACGGTGAATTTCGTCAATAAGGATTTGTTATTGGTATTTCTTTGCTTATGCCAAAGAGTATTGCAAATTATTCAACGTTCAAAGAGGCATTGTATCCGATCAGCCCCGGGCGGTGAGCCGGCACTTTGCACCCCCGGCGGGTGGTGGTTTTGCCAGCCCTTATATTGCCGGCAGCGACAGGGTGGATTTCTCCTGATTACCAAAAAAACGAATACCTTTGAATATAAAAGAAGTACTCATTACACACACAAAGGGATACTATTCGTTGGTAATCAGAAATCACAAAAAAGCCCGGAAATTTTCATCCCGGGCTTCAGCAGAATAATACTATAAGTCAGTTGCTTATTTTGGCGCTGTTGCCGGAGCGTTCTGTATTTTGATTTTATCCTCTTTCGAGATGCCTTCCAGCACTTCCACATTGATGCCGTCGCTCAGTCCGGTTTTGATCACGCGTTTTTCGAAGGTCTGCGGGCCGGTTTCCACTTCCACCCAGGCTGAATCGCCCTCATATTTAACCAGGCTCTCCTGTACCGAAAGCACGCTGTCGCGGCGCTCCAGCACAATATCGGCATTGGCGCTGTACCCGGCGCGGATAAAAAGGTTTTCTTTGAGCGAAACGGCAGCGCGGATCTCAAACTGAATGGCGCCGTTTTCCTCCACCCCTTTCGGGGAGATATGCTCCAGGCTGGCGGTAAATCTTTCCGCATCAATGGCGCCGACGGTAAGGATCAGTTCCATGCCTTCATGCAGTTTGCCAACCTCCGATTCGTCCACCTTGCCCTTGAAGATCATTTCGCCCATATCGGCAACCGTGGCAATGGTGGTGCCGTCGTTGAAGGTGTTGCTCTCTATCACCGAGTTGCCCACTTCCACGGGGACTGTCAGGACCATTCCGGCGATGGTGGAACGGATAATGGTATTGCTGGCGGATCCGGCGTTTTTCGTGATGCCTTCGCGGATAAGCTGAAGGTTGTTTTCGGCTGCTTCCACATCCTGACGGGCTGTTTTCAGCGCCACATCATAGGTCTGAAGTTCGGCTTCGGCGATCACCCTGCTCTCGAAAAGCGATTTCTGCCTGTCGTAGTTCTTCCGGGCATCGTCAAGCGAGATCCTGGCGCGGTTAAGCCTTGACTCGGCTTCGTTCAGGCTGATCATATTGGGAATTATCCTCACCTTGGCGATCATATCCCCGACTTTTACCTTTTCACCCGGCTCAACGTAGAGTTCGGCGATGATGCCTGAGACCTGCGGTTTGATTTCTATCTCCTTGCGCGGGACGACCTTGCCTGTGGCCACGGTTTTCCTCACGATATCGGTAACCGATGCCGCCGTTGTTTCATAAATTACCGGCTTGGCCTGCGATTTACGGTAAAGATATACGATGGTGCCTGCAAAAACCACCAGAATTATCAGGCCGAGGACGATTTTGAGAACCTTTTTCATTGTATGCTTAATTAAAGAGTTAACGCATTTGATTTATTCATACCTGAGGGCATCAATGGGTTTTATACTGACTGCCTTCCGGGCGGGGATCAACCCGGCCACCGCTCCTGAAATAACCAGGATTACCAGTGCAGAAACCGCCATATTGAAGTCTATATTCGGATTCTGAAACATGTTCGAATCACCGCCGCTGTTGGTCAGGGCATAGTTCACCAGTTCGAGGATGCCCACCCCGATCACCAGCCCTACATAACCTGCGAAGGTGGTCAGGAATACCGATTCGGTGATGATCTGTGAGATGATGTTGAGCGGGCTTGCGCCGATGGCCCGTTGTATCCCGATTTCTTTGGTACGTTCTTTCACGATCACCAGCATGATGTTGCTGATGCCGATCACCCCGGCCAGCAGGGTGCCGATGCCCACGATCCAGATCAGTCCGTTGATGCCGGCAAACAGGCCGGTCATCTGGTTGAACTGCTTCTCAAGATTAAATGAGCCGATGGCCTGGGGATCTTCGGGCGAAACAGAATGACGCCTTCTGAGCAGTGCGGAGGCTTTTTCTTCGACCAACGAAGCCGGTACGCCGGGTTTGGAAGTAAAGGCAAACCAGCCGATGATATCGCCCCAGTTGTAAACCCGCTGAAAGGTAGTAAGCGGGATAAAAACGCTCTGTTCTTTGTCGCCACCGAAATTTACGCTTGAGTTCTTCGGTTTAAAGACCCCGATTACCTGAAAGTAAATCCCCTGTATCTGAATGTATTGGCCGACGGCATTCTCGCCGGGGGCAAAAAGCACTTCATTTACTTTGTTGCCGATCACGGCAACTTTTCTTTTCTCTTTGATGTCGGCATGGTTCAGGAAGCGCCCGTTATCAATCACCACCGGGTCAATAAGGTTCCATTCGGGATAGTCTCCCATAATGGAGAATGCCCCTGATTTGGTACCCCTCACCACGTTGTTGCCCCCGCGGAAGCCTCCGGTCTGCGTTCTGGGTGCCAGGTATTCTATTTCAGGGATTTCGCGCTTCAGGGCTTCTATATCATCCGCCTTGAAATTGAAATTCCTCCCCCGCGGAAGGCCTTTGAAAGGGACGGTTGTCGGGCGGGTCCACATAAACACGCTGTTGGTGGCAAAGTCCCCGAAATCGCTGGTAACACCGTTTTTCAGTCCTGTACCCGATCCAAGCATGATCACCAGCATAAATATGCCCCAGAACACGCCAAATGCCGTGAAGAAGGTGCGCAGCTTGTTCTTCTTCAGTGCGCTCATAATTTCCTGCCAGCGATCGAGGTCAAACATTGTTATGTGGTGTTTAAGTGTTTAAGTGTTCAGGTGTTCAGGTGTTCAGGTGTTCAGGTGTTCAGGTGTTCTGGTGTTCTTGCTGCTTCAATCCGTAGTTTCTTCCTCTTGTCTCCCCGTCACCTTGTCTATATGTCCCACATGAGTTAGTTGTTGTTAAATCAAACCATCCGTCCCTCGTCCCGTCTCCTGAGTGCGCACCCTGAGCGGAGTCGAAGGGGCGTCCCTCGTCCCTTCTTCGCGCCCCTCGTCCCCAAACTTTTCTTCCCCTTGTCTCCCCGTCACCTTGTCTCCATGTCCCATTCAAGTCCGTCGTGAAAGCCCCGTGCAAAGACGCCAGGCCGCAATGATTGTTTTTACATCTTCCTCTCTCCCTCTCCTTTTGTCCCCGTCTCCTTGTCAACATTTTTCAGTTCGTTGCACGCACCGGGGCCTGTCGGAAGACATGTGTCAGTCCCTGGTCAGATAGCGGATTTTCATTTCAAATTAACCACTAAAGAGCTTAAGATCAATCTATTTAGTAATTAATAAATTAGAAATTAGAAATTAGAAATTCCTTCAACCTGAATCTTACCCGTAAGGAAAGTATTTTTAAATCCGCAATCCGCAATCCGCAATCCGCAATCCGAAATCATTCCTACTCATCCCTCAGCGCTTCAATAGGTTTGATGGCTGCCGCTTTCCGTGCCGGGATAAACCCTGCCAGCGCCCCGCTCAATACCAGGAGGATCAGCGCATAGATGGCAATCCTCAGATCAACCGAGGGCTGGGAGAAAAATTCCGATTCTATTTTGCTGCCCACGGTCTCCAGCACTACCACGCCGAGCACCAGCCCGAAATATCCCGCAAAGGAGGTGATCAGCACCGCTTCCTGAAGTATCAGGCTAACGATGCTCCAGGGGGTTGCCCCCATGGCTTTGCGTATCCCTATTTCCTTGGTGCGGTCTTTAACTACAATCATCATAATGTTGCTGACCCCTACAATGCCCGCGATAATGGTTCCGAAACCAATTACCCAGATAAACATCCTGATGCTGGAAAACAGCCGGATAAACTTCTGAAATTCTTCCAGACTGTTCCAGGTAAAAATAGCCCGGGGATCGGTGGGGTCGAATTTGTGCAGGGCGGCCAGTTTTGACCTCACCTCCTGCTCAATCTGTTTGCTTTCGTCAACCGAGGCATCCCCAACGGTGATGGCAATGGTATTGATGCGGTTGTCGCCCGAAAATACCCGCTGCGCCGTTGAAATGGGCAGGTAAATCGTTTGCATGTTATCGTCGCGGTTGTCCTCGTCGGTAAACAAGCCGATCACCTTGAAGGGGACTCCGTTTACACTGATGTACTTACCCATGGGATCTTCCCCCTTGAAAAGCGCCTCCTCCACCTTTGTGCTGATCACGGCTACTTTTCTGAACTGACTGATATCCGGGTCGTTGACAAACCTACCTTTGGTGATTGTAATTTTTTCTATGTGTGCATAATCGGGATATACATTCCGCACATTGAAGGAACCGAACTGCTTTTTGTAGGACAAGGTGTTGCTGCCCCACATATTGTAGCGCGAAGAACTTTTATCAATTCCTTTAATAGATTTTTTTACCGCGTCATAATCTTCATTTACCAGCTGAATGTTGCGCCCGGGTTTCATGCCTTTGTAAGGCATACTGGTCTGACCGCTCCATACCCAGATGGTATTGGTAGCCGAGGATTCAAACTGTTTGTTTACCCCGTTTTGCAGACCGTTCCCGGAACCGAGCAGTATCATCAGCATAAAAATCCCCCAGGCAACGCTGAACCCGGTCAGGAATGTCCTGAGCTTGTTCTTCCTGATGGTGCTGAAGATCTCCTGCCATTTATCGGTGTCGAACATAATCGGGTGAATGGGTTAATGGTTTGTAATGTTTTATGCTGATTAATTCAAGGCCGGCGTTTTACCGTTCAGTACTTCGCTGTCGATTATTCCGTCCTTGAGCCTGATGATGCGTTTGGTCATGTGGGCAATGTCGTTTTCGTGCGTTACGATGATGATGGTGATCCCCTCCTGATTGATTTCTTTGAGGATCTGCATTACTTCGTAGGAGGTGGTTGTGTCGAGCGCTCCGGTAGGCTCGTCGGCAAGGATTACCTTTGGCTTCGAAATCAGCGCCCGGGCAATGGCAATGCGCTGTTTTTGTCCGCCCGACAGCTCATTGGGCATATGTTCGGCCCACTCTTTCAATCCCATCCGCTCGAGGTATTCCATGGCGATACGGTTGCGCTTTTTGCGTGGTATATCCTGGTAGTAAAGTGGCAGGGCAACGTTTTCCACGGCATTTTTGAACGATATCAGGTTGAACGACTGAAAAACAAAGCCGATGTAACGGTTGCGCAGTGCCGCCGCTTTGGTTTCGCTCTGATTACGGATCAGGGTGTTGTCGAGGTAGTAGTCGCCGGTATCGTAGTTGTCGAGGATTCCCAATATGTTGAGTAGGGTCGATTTTCCCGAGCCTGAAGAGCCCATAACCGAGACAAATTCACCGCCCTCAATATTGAGGTCTATCCCCTTCAATACATGCAGTTCATTACTGCCTGTGAAATATGATTTGTTGATGTTGGTTAAACGGATCATCTGCCCTTTTTGCTTTTTTATTTTTCATTTACAGTGGCTGCAGTTGCTGCGTCACTATAGACTGTATTAAAAACACGAATTATGCCATAATTCTGACTTGCTGAAAATCAGCATTATACCGATGGGTGACAGACAGGATATCCTGATTGGTGTTCATTTTTGAAATACAGGTGTGCGTTTCCGGTCAGACTGTCATTCAGTAAAGGTCAGGATGCAAAATTGCTGAATAAGGCTGGTATTTGAAAGTTTATCCCGGTGAGTCTGCATTTCCGGCCGGTGAACCTGCAGATCAGGCTTGTGAACCGGATAGCGCTCATGGCAATCCGGGAGACTGATGACGATTTACTGTACAGTAAAAAAGGTTAACTTCGGGTTTGTTGGAGTAGCCGGGTTTTACCTTACAAGACCTTTGTTTTTCAGCAGCTGAATGATGGCTTCCTTTGCGGCTGTAATGTGTCGATATTCTTCATAACCGGTATTTTTCAGCATCAGCAACCTGAACCGGCCGATGAGCATTTTCAGGCGGATATAATGATAGAAGGCAAAGATGCCTGCTGCAGACATGAAAACCAGTGCAGAAACTGTGATCATAAAACTTCCGGTTGTCACTCCCAGGACAATGCCGGCAATGAGGTACCAGAAAAAGAAAAATACCAGTCCCAGGCCATAATGCAGCGAACTGAGGAATTGCTTGTCCTTGACTTTTTTGGTGAAGTGTACCGGTAGTTTGTAGGGCAGATAATTGAAAATCATTCCGGCAAGGTGTACCGGCATCAGGAGCAGGGATAGCAATGCCTGAAGCATGATTTTCAGTAAGCCTGCCTGTGGCCGGTGAAACAATCTGTCGCGCAGTTTATAATGGTTGAGCAGGCTGAAATAGTTGTGACAGGATTGTTCAAGCGCGGGCATCAGCCCCGGGTCGGCTGCGGCGGCACGGTCGAGCCGGCTGATGAAATCCCTGTCAGCGGCGAAATGATGGCAGCGTTTGTTTTCACCGGGTTCCGGTTTGCCTCCGTTTTCGCGGTTTATCAGCAGCAGTTGCTGAATTGTATGGTAATATTCCTCCTGCTCCACATGGATCATCAGGGGTTTGATGGCTTCGGCCAGGCGGTCGCGGAGCTGCAATATGGCTTTCTGTGGATTTTCGCGGTAGAGCGGATAATAATCAGCCACATGGATGGGTTCTCCGTAATTGACCAGCAGCTCGGTGCCCGCCCGGCTGTAATGGGTATAATCGATGCCCACGGGTACAATCAGGATATCGGATTTGAAGTCCTGTGATTCGGCGGTCAGGAAGGCCATGCGGCAAATACCCTTTTTCAGGGGCTGAAGTTTTTTGATGGGGCTGTGGGTTCCTTCGGGCAGGATGGCAATGGGTACACCGGCTTTGAGTACCCTTGAGGTACGGGCAAAGGTTTCGTAGTTCTGGTTCATGGTTTCGGCGCCGTCGCGTGGCCTGAAAACCGGGAGTATCTTCAGGAAGTAAAGCAGCCTGGCGATATGCTGTTTCTTAAAAATATCGGCCCTGGCCAGAAAAACAACCGGTTTTCCATAGGCAAAAAGCATGGCCAGTGCATCCATCAGGGCATTCTGGTGATTGGAGGCGAATATCAATTGTACCCCTTTGGGTACATGGTGTTTGCCGGTGATGATAATCCTTCGGTAAAACAACCTGAAAAACAGGTTTGCCAGGGCATAGAGCAGGCGATACCATACCGGGGTGCGTTCAATGTTGTTCAATCCCATAAAAAGGCTTGATTAGTGAGAAATTCCGGAAGTAAATGTCATGGTTTCAGGATGATACAACTTCTGTTTTCCTGAGCGGTCTTCCCCAGCTCCAGAAAGTGGCAAGTCCCAGCCCTGCAAGGATATGCCAGATTCCCCACCAGGCAGCGATAAAGGCCATTCCGCCCATATTCAGCTCAGGCGGAAAGATTTTTGGGTTGAAAAGTAAAACCAGGCCCAATCCGGAGTTTTGTATTCCGGTTTCGATGGAGATGGTTCGGCGGTCAAGCTGGTTCAGGCCAAAGGCTGAAGCGGTGAGGTAACCCGATAGCAAGGCCATGCCATTATGGATCAGTACAATAATCATAATCCATTTGGCATACATGATGAAATATCCGTAGTTATTTCTGAATGCCATGATGACAAAAGCGGCGAAAATAAGCAGCGAGAGGGTCTTGATCGGCTTTTTGATTTTATCGGTGAGCCGGGGCAGTTTCTGTGAGAAAATAATTCCGGCAGCTACCGGAATGCCGAGCAAAATAATCACCGTGCGGAACATATCAAGGGGATCAATCACGATGGGCCTTAGGAGTGGGGAAGTGGTGGAATAGAGCTTTCCCCAGAAAGCAAAGTTCAGGGGGGTAAAGATCAGGGCCAGCACGGTAGCTGCAGCAGTCAGGCTCACCGAAAGGGCGACATTGGCTTTGGCCACACTCGAAATAAAGTTGGAAACATTGCCGCCCGGACAGGAAGCCACCAGTATCATGCCGAAAGCAACCGCCGGGGTAATGTAGCCTCCCAACAACCAGACAGCCAGAAATGTTACTGCAGGCAGTACCAGATACTGTGCGAACAGGCCGACGATCACCTTCCTGGGATTTCTCAGTACATCCCTGAACTGATCCCATTTGATTTCTAAAGCTACCCCGAACATAATAAACCCGATGGTGATGTTCATTATGTGGAGGCTGGCCTGGCTGAAATTCAGCCGTATGTTATCGAGCAACAACAGATCTTCGTGCATATCCCCGGGTTTTGGTTTCCGATAATCGGGTAAAGCTAAAAATTATTTTAATACGGCAATATGGAAGAGGGATTTTCAGGATACTCAGTTGTTTTTTTCTGGCAGATTTTAAGGAGGAGATTTTTGAAATAAAAGATCAACCTGATGGAAGGCATTGCCATCAGGTTGAAATGATCAGATTATTTCAGAAAGGTTTACCAGCCCGGAATGGTGACTCATTTTTCAATTGAGATTTTCCATCCCTCCCCTGATTTTCTGAGAACAGAGTTTGTTTCATCAACTTCTCCATTGCCATAGGTGACCTTAAGGGTAACATCCGCCTTGCTGCCATCCTCGCTGATGTTTTCTTCAACCACTTCAATGGATTTGATCCCTTTCTTTTCAGCAAGCTGTTTGGATCCTTCCCCCAGAAATGCTTTCATTTTCTGCATTTCCTCTTCAGTAGCTTCACCGGTACCATTCAGCAGGTTATATGCACCATCCACATCTCCTTTCTCAAGCTTTAAGAGAAATGACTTGCTCACATCTGCAGGTGATTTTCCGGATCCGGAACAGGAAACAAGTAAACTGAATGAAGCCATGATAGCCAGGGCAAGGGTAACAAGCGTGATCTTTTTCATAATGATGATTTTTAGGTTAATGATTGACGTGTATTTCTTTTAATAAGCTGCTGTTCAGTAGCTGTCCGGGTAAAATCAGGCTGTCGGCCAGGAAATTCATGCTCAGACGTGTAAAGTGGCTGCCGGTCAGGTTGATACCGGATGAAAGGTAGGCCTTCCATACCAACTCAGTGCAATAGAGTCTGTCATCGCTTTTAATATTAAACGCTTTGTCAAAGGCCAGCTTCTCATGATAGTATTCCATTGCCTTGGAGGCGGCCCTGGCTGAAAAACCGGCCGTATCACTGCACAAGCGGTAAACAGCATACCGACTTGCCTTGTCGTGACTGATAAAATCAGCTGTTTTGTCACATCTGACTTTTTCATCCCCGTTTTCATCCGGCTCTCCGGGGACAGCATGGATAATAAAGGGTTCCCCGTCCCGGTGTACGACGATTCCAACGTGGGAAAAGGCCGTGGTGGGATCGTTCATCATCACAACAGCACTTACCAGGCTTCTGCCTTTTCTGAAAATAACATCCCCGTCATTTAAAGCGGGAAGTGCCGGACTTTCATTCAAAGGTGTCGCCTCCGCGGGTATTCCTGATAAATTCCTGTCAGCGGATTGTCCGAGCATCAGCCCGATTACTGCCAGCATCAGAAAGGCCAAAGGAAGCATTTTTCTGATAATCATGCGGTCCCGGAAAGTGCGTCTTGTTAGATCCAATTCATTAGTTTTCTCGGATGATATCAATAAAGATATGCGATTCCATCTGATGTATCAGGACAAAGCTATATAGATACTATAAATTTTCAAAACTTTATCTGTCATTTTTATGTCTGCTTCCTTTTATCTGTTGCTGGCGCTTTGTAACTTATGTAGTTAAGATCCGTTTAAACAAGCTGATTTTGTGTCCGATGCAGAATGCTGAATCCGGATTAACAGGTTTCTTTAGTCTTTTCTGAAAATCCTGATTTGATGCTTTTCTATTTTATTGGGAAGATATTGCGCCCTTTCAGGGCTTGCGGCTTCGGGTTTGCCGGTTAAGCGCAGGGCTGCACCCTTCGTTATGGTATACCGTCCTTTCAGGACTTCTGGACGCGAGTTTGCCGGTTAAGCGCAGGGCTGTATTCTTCATTATGATATTGCGCCCTTTCAGGGCTTGCGGCTTCGGTTTTGCCGGTTAAGCGCAGGGCTGTATTCTTCGTTATGGTATTGCGCCCTTTCAGGGCTGGGGCCGGGGGAGCGCTGTCGTTGCGCAGGGCTGATAGTAATTTTTACTATTAAGGCGGCTGGTTTAAGTTTTGTTAATAAATTATAGTGCTCAGAATCCGGCCCGGCATTTTTAATATCTACTTTTGTAAATACTTAAGATTCCCTGACGGTTAGCGATTTATTTTCCTTTTCAGATGACAAGAATCCCTGCAAAACTTTTACTTTCAAACGGTATGTCGTTCAACGGATACTCATTCGGACACACGGGAAGTGTTTCGGGTGAGGTGGTTTTTAACACCGCCATGACCGGTTACCCCGAGAGCCTTACCGATCCCTCCTACAGGGGGCAGATACTGGTCCTCACTTATCCGCTGATCGGCAACTATGGCGTTCCGGATAAGGTTTCAGAAGCGGGGTTGCCCGCTTTTTTTGAGTCTGAACAGATCCATGTCAGCGGGCTGGTCATCTCTTCATATTCTGAACAATACAGCCACTGGAACGCGGACCGGAGCCTGGCATCCTGGCTGGCTGTGCACAGTATCCCCGCGATTGAAGGCATTGACACCCGCGCACTTACCCAGATCATCCGCGAGCACGGTGCAATGACAGGCAAAATCGTTGTGGATGGGGAAGAGGTAAACTGGCGTGATCCCAATTCGGAGAATCTGGTGGCCGAAGTCAGTACGAAGGAAGTGATTCGATACGGGAATGGGCGTTTACGGATTCTGTTGGTCGATCTTGGCGTTAAGTATAACATCATCCGCCACTTTCTGAAGCGCGACACCACGGTGATCAGGGTTCCCTGGGATTATGACTTCAGCAATCCGGAATACGACGGGCTTTTCCTCTCAAACGGCCCGGGTGATCCGAAACAATGTGAAGCAACCATCAGGCATTTAAAGCGTCAGCTGTCCCAACCAATACCCGTTTTCGGGATTTGCCTCGGGAACCAACTGATGGCGCTGGCCTCAGGGGCCGATACCTTTAAGCTCAGATACGGTCACCGGAGCCATAACCAGCCGGTGCTTCAGGCCGGAACCAACAAAGCTTTGGTCACCTCGCAAAACCATGGTTTCGCCATTGACAGTAAAACGCTTGGCAGCAAATGGCAGGAGTGGTTTATAAACCTCAACGACGGCACAAACGAAGGAATCAGGCACCGCGAATTGCCCCATTTTTCGGTGCAGTTTCATCCTGAAGCATCGAGCGGGCCGACTGACACCGAGTACCTGTTCGATGAATTTTTATCTGAAGTCAGCCGCTTTTCAGGACGTTAGTAATTTTTGAATCAGAGGATCATGATGAAACACCAGATCAGAAAAGTGCTCGTACTCGGCTCGGGAGCCCTGAAAATCGGAGAAGCCGGGGAATTTGACTACAGCGGGTCCCAGGCGCTGAAAGCATTGCGTGAGGAAGGAATCCACACGGTGCTGATCAATCCGAACATCGCGACCGTGCAGACTTCGGAAGGCGTAGCCGATACCGTCTATTTTCTGCCGGTTACCCCGCTTTTCGTCGGGAAAATTATAGAGAAAGAGCGCCCTGATGGCATATTGCTGGCATTTGGCGGCCAGACCGCCCTGAATTGCGGAGTTGAATTGTACAGACAGGGAACCCTTGCGCGATATGGGGTGCGGGTGCTTGGAACCCCCGTTGAAGCCATCATCGAAACCGAAGACCGCCGGCTTTTTGCCGATAAGCTGCATGCCATAGGGGTGGATACGCCGCGCAGCATTGCCGTTACAACAGCAGAAGAGGCCCGGGCCGCCGCCGGAGAACTCGGATTCCCCATTATCGTGAGGGCTGCCTTTACCCTGGGTGGACAGGGATCGGGTTTCTGCAGCAATATGGATGAACTGGAACGACTGGCAGGGAATGCCTTTTCCTATTCGGGTCAGATCCTTATAGAAGAATCCCTGAAAGGCTGGAAGGAAATTGAATACGAGGTGGTCAGGGATAAATACGACAACTGCATCACCGTGTGCAACATGGAGAATTTCGATCCCCTGGGCATTCATACGGGTGAGAGCATCGTGGTGGCCCCTTCGCAGACCTTAAGTAATGCCGAGTATCATAAACTGCGCAGCATCTCCATACAGATCGTCCGCAGCGTGGGTATCGTCGGAGAGTGCAACGTTCAGTTTGCGCTTGATCCGGATTCGGAAGCCTACCGGGTTATTGAAGTCAATGCAAGGCTTTCGCGCTCTTCGGCCCTGGCTTCGAAGGCCACAGGATATCCCCTGGCGCACGTGGCTGCCAAACTGGCGCTTGGCTATGGGCTGCATGAGCTGAAGAACAGCGTTACCCGCACAACCTCAGCGCTTTTTGAGCCTGCCCTTGATTACATCGTCTGTAAAATTCCCCGCTGGGACCTGAACAAATTCACGGGCGTCTCCAAAGAGATTGGTTCAAGTATGAAGTCGGTGGGGGAGGTTATGTCCATCGGCCGGAATTTTGAGGAAGCTATACAAAAGGGGTTGCGTATGACAGGGCTGGGGCTGCACGGCTTCGTGGCCAATGAACATCTTGATTTCCCTGATCTCGACCAGAGCCTCAGCGAACCGACCGATATGCGTATTTACGCGCTGGCGGAGGCCTTCTCAAGGGGCTATTCTGTGGAGCGCCTGCATGAACTTACCCGCATTGATGCCTGGTTCCTTCAGGGGTTGGCCAACATCAGCAGGATGGCGGCTAAACTCGCAGGGCTTACCCTCGGTACCATCAGCCCGGAACAGATGCTGGCAGCCAAAAGACTGGGATTCTCCGATTTCCAGCTGGCCCGTTTACTGCTGGGCGGCGAATCCGGGTCAATGCACGAACGTTTGCTGAAAGTCCGTGCCTGGCGCTCAGCTCACCAGATAAAGCCGGTCATTAAACAGATAGATACCCTTGCAGCAGAATACCCGGCCTTTACCAACTATCTCTACCTTACCTATAACGGAGATGTTTCGGATATTGCCCCGCCGGATGATAAGAAGTCCGTGGTGGTGCTGGGCTCCGGGGCCTACCGCATCGGTAGCTCGGTTGAATTTGACTGGTCGGGCGTGAATGCCCTGCAGACAATCAGAAAGCTTGATTACCGTCCGGTGATGATCAATTACAATCCCGAAACGGTAAGTACCGACTACGATATGTGCGACCGTTTGTATTTCGATGAGCTGAGTTTCGAGAGGGTCATGGATATTCTGGAAGCGGAGCAACCCCTTGGAACCATTCTGTCAACCGGCGGACAGATTGCCAATAACCTTGCCATGCGGCTCTACCGCTCGGGGGTGGAGATATTGGGTACCTCTCCGGTAAACATCGATATGGCGGAAGACCGTCATAAATTCTCGTCCCTGCTCGACAGGCTCGGGGTAGATCAGCCCCGCTGGCGTGAACTTAGCAGTATGTCGGAGATTGAGGCTTTTGCCTCCGAAGTTGGCTACCCGCTGCTGATCCGCCCTTCATATGTGTTGTCAGGCGCTGCAATGAACGTGGTTTCCAACCCTGAAGACCTGAATCATTTTCTGCAGGTTGCAGCTAAAGTTTCAAAGGAACATCCGGTGGTTGTTTCTGAATTTATTGAGTCGGCCAAAGAGATTGAGGTGGATGCCGTAGCTGCAAACGGCGGGCTGGTGGTTTATGCCATCTCGGAACATGTTGAATTTGCGGGGGTTCATTCCGGAGATGCTACCATCGTTTTCCCGGCGCAGAAGTTATATCTTGAAACCACCCGCCGCATCAAACGCATCACCCGTCAGATTGCCGGCGCGCTGGAGATCAGTGGGCCTTTTAACATTCAGTTTCTTGCGAAGGACAACCACATCAAGGTGATTGAATGTAACCTGCGCGCATCCAGGAGCTTCCCGTTTGTGTCAAAAGTGCTGAAGATAAATTTTATAGATCTGGCCACCCGGGTAATGCTCGGCGAAGCGGTGGAAGTGCCGCACAAAAACATGTTTGATATTGATTACCTTGGCATCAAGGCAAGCCAGTTTTCCTTTTCGCGCCTTGCCAAGGCCGATCCTGTGCTGGGGGTGGATATGGCCTCAACGGGCGAAGTGGCTTGCCTGGGAGAGACATTCCATGACGCCCTCCTGAAGGCCATGTTTTCGGTGGGCTACCGGATGCCGGAGCGCGGTGTGCTGATTTCCAGCGGAGATGTGAAGTCAAAGGTGCAGTTGCTTGAGCCTGCCCGGATGCTTGTCGCGAAAGGCATTCCCCTCTTCGCCACGCGTGGCACGGCCAGGTTTCTGGAAGAGAACGGGATTCAGGCCGGGGTACTCCACTGGCCCGATGAAGCGCAAACGCCCAATACCCTCGAATATATCCGTGAACGCAGGGTGGACCTTGTTATCAATATCCCGAAGGACCTCTCAAAAACAGAGTTGCACAACGACTATACCATCAGGCGGAGCGCCATTGATTTCAATATTCCGCTGATCACCAACGCACAGCTGGCGGCGGCTTTTATTACTGCCGGATGCCGCCTCACAACGGATGAACTGGAATTAAAGCCCTGGAATGAATATGGAGGATGGTAATCATCAGTCCGGGATCTGAGAATTATTTGGACTAAATGAGGTTGTTTTGGCATCTGACGGATTTATTTTTACTTTTGGTAAGTAAAAAATCCGCCTTTGCATTTCCGACATCTCTTCCGTCGCAAGTCCATCGACATGATTCTTGCTCACGCAAAAAATGAGCAGGAAGCCGGGCACCTGATGCGCAAAGACCTCGGTGTGCGCGATCTTACCTCTTTCGGCATTGCCGCTATCATTGGCGCCGGTATTTTCAGTACCATCGGGAACGCTGCAGCTTACGGAGGGCCGGCCGTATCCCTGCTTTTTGTTTTTTCGGCAATTGCCTGCGGATTTTCGGCCTTATGCTATGCACAGTTCGCCTCCTCCATTCCCCTTAGCGGAAGTGCATACACGTACGCCTACGCCAGTTTCGGGGAGCTGGTGGCATGGATCATCGGTTGGGACCTGATTATGGAATATGCCGTGGGAAATATAGCTGTGGCCATTTCATGGAGCGGTTATTTCTGCGGATTGCTGTCCGGATTCGGCATTCATATTCCGGATTACCTCGCGATCGACTACCTGAGTGCATCCCGGGGATTTAAGGAAGCCTCGGAATTGCTTGCTGCCGGTATGCCTGTTGCGGATCTGCCGGGCGAGCTGGCCGAAGCCTGGCGCGCCTGGACTATGGCGCCTGCATTGGGCGGGCTCCGGCTGATCGCCGATGTCCCCGCGTTTGCCATTGTTGTCTTTATCACCTGGCTGGTATACAGGGGAATACGGGAATCTAAAAGGGCCAGCAATATCATGGTACTGCTGAAAGTCGCTATTCTCCTGATGGTGATCGCCGTGGGGGCGTTTTATATCAATCCTGAAAACTGGAATCCCTTCGCCCCGAACGGCATCGGCGGTGTGCTGAAGGGCGTTTCGGGCGTGTTTTTTGCCTACATCGGTTTCGATGCCATCTCTACCACCGCCGAGGAATGTAAAAATCCGCAGCGCGACCTTCCCCGCTCCATGATCTATTCACTGATCATCACTACCGTGCTATATGTGGCCATCAGCCTGGTGCTTACGGGGATGGTGAGCTATCACCTGCTTGGGGTGAGTGATCCGCTTGCTTTTGTATTTGACAGGCTGCACCTGACAAAACTGTCGGGCATTATTGCCCTGAGTGCCGTGATTGCCATGGCCAGCGTGCTGCTGGTATTTCAGGTCGGACAGCCGCGCATCTGGATGAGCATGAGCCGCGACGGCCTGTTGCCCCCGGTGTTTGCAAAGCTTCACCCCCGTTACCAGACACCGGCCTTTTCCACCATCATTACCGGAATACTGGTGGCCGTACCGACACTTTTTATGAACCTTACGGAGGTCACCGATCTAACAAGTATCGGAACCCTTTTCGCCTTTGTGCTGGTCTCGGGCGGTATCCTGATCCTTGACGGGAAGAAAACCCCGGCCGGAAACCTCGGGCGGAAAGGCAGCGGAAAGTTCAGGGTTACTTACATCAACAGCCGTTACTGGCTGCCGGTAATCTGGCTGGGCGTGTTTCTGATTCTGCTGAAACTTGATCCGGAAGACCTGCAGGCATTGATCAGTTTCGACCACCTTCCCGGAGAAACCGCATGGGATGTGGTGAAACATAAAATACCGCATGCCGCATTCCTGATTGTGGCCGTATCCGTCACCTGGATCGCCGTGAAGAAGGAACTTTCACTGATTCCCGCCCTGGGACTGCTCACAAACTTTTACCTGATGTCGCAGCTGGGCATCACCAACTGGCTGCGTTTCCTGATCTGGCTGGTAATCGGACTGGTGCTTTATTTTGTCTATGGTGCCCGCCACAGCCGGTTGAAAGCGCTCAGTTAATCTTCAAGCATTGGTTATTCACCTTTCATCGGTCTTTAACATGACCAAAGGCCCGCTTACCTGCTTCATATCTCATCGTAACCACAGATAATTTTTGTTAAAAATATAATTATATCGTTTGCGATATAAATTTTTATTACTTTTGCATCGTGAACGATATAATCGTAAAAGATAAAAAATCAAATTCCGACGAAATGAAAATTTCAGAAAGACTGCAATGGGGTTACAATGTTAAAACCCATTGGATATTAAGCTTTTTCAGAATTCTGCTTGGCCTGAGCCTGCTGTTTGCAGGAGTAAGCCACTTAACCTTTGCTCGGGCGGAATTTGTTGCCCAGGTGCCAAACTGGGTGCCGGTCCCAGATGATCTTACGGTGTTGCTTTCGGGATTTGCGGAAATACTCCTGGGTCTGGCGCTGCTGGTTCTGCCCGGATGGAAAGCCTTGACAGGCTGGGTGGTGGCGATTTTTTTCGTGATCATCTTCCCGGGAAACATCGCGCAGTATATGAATCAGATCGATGCATTCGGCCTGGATACCGAACGGGCACGGCTTATCCGGCTGTTCTTTCAGCCTGTACTCGTTGCATGGGCCTTATGGTCAACCGGGGCATACAATGCCTTTAAAAACAGAAATATTAACACCATTGTCCGGAAAAAATGAAGAAAGAATTTGCCACAAAGACACTAAGTATCACTAAATGAGAATAACAGGTTTTGTGCAACCTGGAGCTTTTGTGCCACTTCGGCAGGCTCAGTGCATCGATTAGTGGCGAAATATTTAAAGTAAGTTGTATGCTGTTACAATCTTCTGAAAAATACGCCTATAAAGCATTCCGGTCAAATTATAATAATTTCTCCGGACAACAATGAAATATTAACCGAAAAAACGAATTAATAATCATGAACCACAACTTTTATCAGTTTGAAGCGAAAAGCCTGAACGGAAAGCCGGTCAGCATGGAGATCTACAAGGGGAAAGCCATTCTGGTTGTAAACACAGCCAGTAAATGCGGACTCACACCGCAGTATGAGGGATTGGAGGAGCTATACAAAAAATACAAAGATCAGGGGTTGGTCATCCTTGGTTTCCCCTGCAACCAGTTTGCCAACCAAGAGCCGGGCGATGAAACCTCCATTTCGGAAGGCTGCCTGATCAACTACGGCGTTACCTTCCCCATGTTTGCCAAGGTGGATGTCAACGGCGAAACGGCTCATCCCGTCTTTAAATACCTTACAACCGAATTGAGGGGTTTTCTGAGTAAAAAGATTAAATGGAATTTCACCAAATTCCTGATCGATACCAACGGCAATCCATCCAAGCGGTTTGCTCCGGTTACCAAACCCGCTGACCTTGAGCCGCACATCCGGAAGGTGCTGGGCATTTCCTGAAAATTCCGTCGCCTGCGACCCATTCATTGCTTAACTTTGCCGGAGCACGGGCGGAAACTCCACTGCCTGTTTCCGGTGAAGTAAATTTAAATCCGTCTACCATGGCCTATGAACAACTTAAACTCGAGAATCAGCTCTGCTTTCCAGTATATGCGGCTTCCCGCCTGATTACGCGCGAGTATCAGCCCTATCTGGAAAAATTGGGGATAACCTACCCCCAGTATCTTGTGTTGATGATATTGTGGGAAAACGACCGTTTGCCGGTGACCGATATAGCCAGAAAACTTATTCTCAATACAAACACCATCACGCCGCTGCTGAAGCGCATGGAGCAGACGGGGTTGATTGAGCGGAAGCGTTCTCCGGAAGATGAACGGAAGGTGATGATTGAGCTTACTGACAAGGGAAGGGCCATGCAGGAAGAGGCTGCGCGTATTCCCGAAGCATTGGTAAGTCAACTGATGAAGGGAGACCTGAAAGCCGGCGAACTGACCGGACTGAAGGAGCGCCTCACCGCGCTGATCAGGTTACTGTCTGCAAATGAACCGGATTAGACCGGCTCCGGCAGGCGGGCGCGTTGCCGCGACCAACGCAGTTCAAGTTTCCGTAGCCATACCGCCAGCAGAGCCACAATCATACGTGGCCAGATCAGCCAGTGCAGGGCATAGCCAAGGGTAATAAAAAGCAGGGGATCCTCCAGCTGTGAATGCGAAACGGCTACATGATGATTGAGCAGATCGGCATCGCTGCGGCTCATACTGCCCTTTTCACGCTGATCGATCATGATGGCCGAACCATAGGCGAGGCCGATCAGGTTGGCTACCACCCACGAAAGGGTGGCACTGCGCGGCAATCCAAAGACTTTCATCACCGGTCCCAATGGGTTATTGATGGCCGCAATCCATCCGAATTCCTCCATCAGTTGTTGCCCGACCAGCAGCAGGTTCACCAGTACCAGAATCTTCAACACTGTGGCGGTGATGGAGGTAAGCCAGTGAAGCAGCGCCGCTGTCAGACCAATATCGGTTCCGGATACAAGCAGGGGAACCTCAGACATTTTGCCGGGCATCACCAGGTTCAGCAGCCAGGCGGCAAGAAAACTTCCCGTTAAACGTACCAGCACCATGCGTGCCACGGATGAGCCGGTTCGTTTCATTACCGCCGATTCAATCAGGAATCCGTGGGAAATCAAACACATCACTGCCAGTATGGTGCCTTCGCGCAGCGGAAAGTCAAGCATGGCCAGGATGGCTACCACTGAGTAAATATTTGTAAAAATACTGGTGATAAAAACCACCGCGGAAGCGCCGGGGAGCCCCAGCCGGCTGAACAGCGGACTGGTATAACCGGCTACCAGGCTGAGGATGCCGTAATGATCGAGCAGCATCACAGCCAGCGAAACAGGGACGGTAATTTTTATCAGCCACCAGGCGGTTTTCAGCCCTTTGGGCAGGGCGGTCATTATCGACTTCCGTATTCTGCCGGCAAGGTTGGGATCAGTCATTTTGAGCGTGCTTATTCAGAGGGAGCAAAGATAGGATTTAGCGTAGAAACCTGACGGGAAAAACACCGGCAGCGGTATCCGAAACCGGGTTTTCGGATAACTTTATTTACATTTGCCTGTCCAATCAAACGCTATGTCGAGCCTTGAAGTCATTGCCCTGATTGTTTCCGGCGTTTTTGTCGGTTTTATCAATACCCTTGCCGGCGGCGGTACCATCATTTCGCTTTCGCTGTTTATGTTTATGGGGCTTCCGGCCGATATTGCCAACGGCACCAACCGCATTGCGGTGATTCTGCAGAACATGACGTCAGTCACCACCTTCAGGCAGCAGAAACTGCTCGACACCCGCAAGGCTTTGTGGCTTTCCATCCCCACTGTTATCGGTTCCATCATCGGCGCGCAGTTGTCGGTACAGATTGATGAAGCCACTTTTCGCAAGGCAATAGCCGTAGTGATGCTGATGATGGTGTTTTTTATCCTGACAAAGCCCGCCAAATGGCTGAAAGGGCAGGAATCGCTGCAGCTGAAAAAGGTAAGTCCGCTGCAGATGCTGATCTTTTTCGCCATCGGCATTTACGGAGGGTTCGTACAGGTAGGCGTGGGTTACTTTCTGCTGGCCGGTATCGTGCTCGGGGCAGGCTACGATCTGGTGAAAGCCAATGCCATCAAGGTTTTTATCGTGCTGCTCTATACCATTTTCGCCCTGGTGGTTTTCGTTGTCAACGATAAAGTCAACTGGCAGTTCGGACTGATACACGCCATCGGCAATATTATCGGTGCATTTGTTGCCTCGCGCTACGCGGTTAACTGGGGCGCCAATTTTATCCGGTGGTTTATTATTGTGATTATTTTCATTACCTCTGCCGATCTTTTCGGCATCATCGACTTAAGGGAATTGTTTTCATAATGCCGGAATTCCTTCTTGTTGTTATCTTGCACCCGGGCGGCAGGTAATTGCCTGCAACCCTTCATCAGTGTTGCCGGCAGTGAATCCCATCCGTGAAATGAGTTCCCTGAACACAGCGGCACTTTGCGGAAAATTATTTTCAGATGCCATGCTCAGGGTAAGTTGCTGCCTGAGTTGAAACAATGCCTTCCGGGTTTCATAATTAAACATGCCCCTGTTGAAGAAATGGCTTTCCCCGGCATAATGGTAAGGTACATTGGTGACGCTGGCAAATACTCTGTGGCAGGCTTCCAGGGCCCGGGCCGAATTCATGCTGTAATGCGACCAGGTTTCTCCGAAACCCTCTATCTGCCATTTTTTTCTGGTAGCGGGTTCTGTAAGTTCGCTCAGGCTGAATATCTGAAGTGGATACACCTGGTAACTTGCCATCAGATTTTTCAGGGAAAGGCCGTTCAGAAATCCTATGGTATTGCTGATTGTTCCGTCAGTTTCGCCCGGGTATCCAACGACAAAGGTCATCAGTACGGCAATGCCCGCGGCATCCAGTTGTTCGATACCTCTTTGTACTTTCGGGGCCTGCTGTTTTTTATTCATCCTTTCAAGTTGCCCCTGGTCGCCCGACTCCACCCCGATAATGCCCATGCGTAGCCCTGAGCGCTGCATAGCGCTGATCTCTCCGTCGCTGTAGTCACCGCCCCGCATAAATCCGACCCAATTGCGGATTCCGGATGCTTCAATCGCTCCACAGACTTCATGAACCCGCTTTTTCGTGATAAACACATTGTCATCGGATACATGAATAACTGCCGATTTGCCCCCAAGCCTGTTTTTGATCAGCGTCAGTTCTTCGTTCAGGCTTTGCGGCGACCGCATAAAAATCCTGGGGTAGAGCTGGCAGAAGTCGCAAAAGCCACAGCGGTAAGGGCATCCGATGGAAGTCCGGACCGGAATTTTCGGGAATATTTCATCCACCAGATCCCAGCGGGTGTAATCGCGGTTATAGTCTACCGTTTCATCCTCTCTTTTTGTAAAAACGAAACCATTTTTTGATGGCAGGCATAGATTGGGGATATGCATCAGCGAGGCCCGGCTTCCTTTCTCCGTTTCGCTGAGCACCTGCATCATGGATGAGATGCCGTGAGGCGCGGCAATAAGCACATCGGCCTGTATGCCTGAATTGGCCGGTTGAAACAACATGCCCGGATGAGCAGGGTATTGCTCCGGAGAGCGCAGGTGCTGCTCATATTGCAGGTAGCTTTTCCAAAGGAAGACTCCGCCGGCAATAACGGGTACGCCGGGAATTTTCTCCCGTATGGCCGAAAACAGTGAAAGCAGAGAGGCTGTGGTAATTACCATAGTGGTGGATACTATCACGGCAAAAAGCTCCTCCTTTGCCAGTTTCTCCAAGCTCTCCGGATCGTACCTGTTTGTGAGAATGGTTCTGTAACCATGCATATGAAGCAGCCCCTGCAGATAGAAACCTGCCGACGGAATGTCATCGGAATAGTCGTGTGCCCGGAACTGATGATCCGGGTTAAACCCTGTCCTGGCGAATTCGTGCAGGGTGATCAGCGACAACTCCCTGTCACTTTTCCGGAGCCGGAGGTTAAAATCGACGTTAAACTGGCAAAAATCGATCAGGGGCGCAATGATGGCAATGGTTCTTGTCATCCGGAAATAAATATGGAGGTAAAGATATATAAAAGAACTGAGAAGGAGTATAAGTTATGAAAGGGGTGGATGGATTAAGAAACGGAAGGCCCCGGGGAGCCGGGTAATTCAGGTAAATGCCACCATGCCGGGATAATCGGGGGATTCATCATGCATGGTGATGGATTTTCTGATTTTAATCCGGTATTTTTGTAATATTGCAGGTAAACCTGTTGATCGCGGATAGAATTTTACATACCATCTTACGTGGAAGGTGAAGCCGTGTCATGGTTTAGATTTTTCCGCCTGACTGAGGGGTATTTTAAAATCCTTCCGGCATTCCGGACTTTCATCTAAAATGGACGGCTTATGAGAGCATTATTTTCGGTTATATTTCTATTGATTAGCATGTTTTTAAACGGGCAGGGATTGCATGGCCCCGGTTATGTCCTGGTCATTCACGGCGGGGCCGGCAATATCACCCCGGCGCGCGTCACCCCTGAAAAGCAGGTAATTTATGAAGCCAAACTTAAGGAAGCGCTTGCCGCGGGACAAAAAGTGCTGGCTAACGGCGGGGCCGCCATGGATGCGGTGATTGCCGCTGTGCAGATTATGGAAGACTGCCCGTTGTTCAATTCGGGGAAGGGTGCTGTTTTTAATGCCGAAGGGAAAAACGAACTGGATGCTTCCGTGATGGATGGTCGTTCCGGCAAGGCCGGCGCGGTTGCAGGGGTTACCATTATCCGCAGTCCGGTGGAAGCTGCCCGCAGGGTGATGGATTCTTCTCAACACGTGATGCTTTCGGGAAAAGGTGCCGAAGCTTTCGCCGGGGAGCAGGGACTTGAATTGGTAGATCCTTCATATTTTTATACCGATGAAAGCTGGCAGGAATACCTGAAAGTAAAGGAAAGGCTTGAACAGGAGGGGCGCAAAGGCACTGTTGGGGCGGTTGCCCTCGACAGCCACGGTAATCTGGCCGCCGCCACCTCAACCGGAGGCATGACCTTCAAGAAATACGGCCGCATCGGCGATTCCCCGGTGATAGGGGCAGGCACCTACGCTTCCAACGAAAGCTGCGCCGTATCGTGCACAGGTCACGGCGAATATTTTATCCGGAATTCGGTGGCCTACGATGTTTCAGTACGTATGCTTTACCTGGGTGAAACAGTGGAACAGGCGGCAGCATATATCATCAACGAAAAACTTAAAAGTCAGGGTGGTACCGGCGGCCTTATTGCCGTGGACAAAAACGGGAATATCAGCATGCCGTTCAACACCCCGGGTATGTTCAGGGGGTTTGTTAAACATGGGGCAGAACCTCAAGTGTTTATGTTCAGATAAATTTCCGGAGTTCCGATTGCAAACCTTTGAATTTCAGATCATCGAAGGGTCGAAAATATTGATAATTTCAGGGTTTGGTTCAAATGATACCCTGGCCTGTGATTTTTCAGGGTAGTCCATCCGGGCAAGCACATACCGCATGGCTTCCATCCTGGCAACCGGCTTGTCGTTTCCTTTTACGATCACCCAGGGATTATCGGGCCGGTGGGTTTGCAGGAACATCTGGTTTTTATACCAGGTAAATTCATCCCACATCTGCTGGGCTTTCAGGTCCACCGTGCTGAGTTTCCATACTTTCAGCGGGTTGTTGATCCGGTCTTCAATCCTGACTTTTTGCTCGGTAATATTGATGGAGAACCAGAACTTGATCAGTATGATGCCGTCTTCGAGCAGCATCTGTTCAAATACCGGCGCCTGTTTCAAAAAAAGTTCATACTGTTCCTTAGTGCAGAATCCCATGACCGGTTCAACCACCGCCCGGTTGTACCAACTCCGGTCGAAGAACACTATTTCGCCCGGATTGGGCAGTTCTTTGATGTAACGCTGGAAATACCACTGTCCTTTTTCTACTTCTGTAGGCTTTGGCAGGGCGACCACCCGCATGGCCCTGGGGTTGAGATAGCGGGTGAAACGGTAAATGGCGCCGCCCTTTCCGGCGGTATCGCGTCCCTCAAAAATAATCGCCAGCCTCAGGTGCTGATCCTGTATCCATTTCTGAAGCCTGATCAACTCAATCTGCAGTTGCCTCAGTTCTTCTTTGTATTGTTTTTTCAGGTCTGCTGTTTCCATATAGATGATTCATTGAAGAACGACCATACTTAATCAGGTTAGGTTCCGGATTGTCACGAATTTAGGGATTTTTCCGTTTGATGGTTAAGGGTGATAGAGTGATGGTGTTGAGCCGGATTATTATCCCTGCTTTTTTTCTTTTTCCTCAGCAAAATGTGCATAAACAATGGCAGCACGGTTATTTCCGATGGCTGCCTTCAGCTCATCCAGGGTGGCCAATCGTATGTTTTTCACTGATTTAAATTTTCTTAGCAGTGTCTGGGCAGTTACATTGCCGATGCCTTCGATCTCGCTCAGGCTGGTTTTGATGGTTCCTTTTTCGCGGCGCTTGCGGTGATGGGTAATGCCGAAGCGGTGGGCTTCGTCCCTCATCTGTTGGATCACCCTGAGGGTTTCCGATTTTTTATCCAGGTGCAGTGGAAGCGGATCCCCTGGAAAATAAAGTTCCTCGAGCTTTTTGGCGATGCCGATCAGCTGAATTTTATCCTGCAGTCCGAGTTTTTGTATACTGGTCATTGCTGAACTTAACTGACCCTTGCCGCCGTCGATGATCACCACCTGCGGCAGACTGCTGCCCTCTTCGAGCAGCCGGCTGTAACGGCGGTACACCACCTCTTCCATGGAGGCGAAATCATTGGGGCCTTCAACGGTTTTGATGTTAAAATGCCGGTAATCCTTTTTCTCGGGTTTGGCATGGCGGAAAACCACCATGGCTGCCACCGGAAAGCTGCCCTGGATGTTGGAATTGTCGAAACATTCCATATGAACCGGTTGATCTTTCAGCCCCAGGTCTTTCTTTATGGTATCGAGGATGCGGTTTATGCGGCGTTCCGGGTCAACAAGTTCTTTCTGCCGCTGTTTGTCGAGCTGGTAATACTTCGCGTTGCGTTCCGAAAGTTCCAGCAACTGCTTTTTATCGCCCCTTTGCGGCACGGTATAGGTGATGCCCGGCAACTGAAATTCGGGAAGCAGGGGAACGATGATTTCCCCTGCATCGCTGCTGAACCGCGGATGCAGATCGGCAATGGCCAGCGAGAGCAGTTCTTCGGTGGTTTCATCCAGCTTTTTCTTCAGCTCAACGGTATGCGATTGTATAATGGCGCCGGAAGCCACTTTCACAAAATTGACATAGGCCGCCTGTTCATCTTCAATGATTGAAAACACATCCACATTGTTGATAGAGGGATTGACAACCAATGATTTGCTCTGGAAACGGTCGAGCAGTTCTATCTTTTCCTTGATGATCTGGGCTTTTTCAAAGGCAAAAGCATCGGCATGCTGCTTCATCAGGTTATGGAGCTGGTTTTTTACCATCCCGATGTTGCCGCGGATAATGCTGCGTATGCCGCGGATGGTCTCCGTGTAATCTTCTTCGGACTGGAGTCCTTCGCAGGGGCCCAGGCAGTTGCCGATATGGTATTCGAGGCATACCTTGTATTTTCCTGCCCCGATCTGTTTTTTGCCCAGGTTGAGGCTGCAGTTGCGCAGGGGATAGAGTTGCCTTACCAGATCGAGCAGGGTATTCATCATTTTAACCGAGGCATAGGGCCCAAAATACTCGCTGCCGTCCTTCACCAGGTTGCGGGTGGGAAATACCCTGGGGAATGCTTCCTTTTTGATGCAGATCCATGGATAGGTCTTGTCATCTTTCAGCATGATGTTGTAGCGCGGCTGGTACTCCTTGATCAGGTTGTTTTCGAGCAGCAGCGCATCGTATTCCGAATCCACGACAATCCACCGGATATCGGCAATTCTTGATACCAGCACCCTGACTTTTCCTGTGAGAGATGCATCCTTGTTAAAGTAGGACATCACCCGTTTTTTCAGGTTTTTTGCCTTGCCGATGTAAATAATCCTGCCCTCCTTATCGAAGTATTGATACACCCCGGGGTTTGAGGGCAGGGTTTTGAGGATTTTACTGATCCTTTCGGCTGGCATATCTTTCAGACGTTGAGGATTTTTTCTTGATGGCTGTGTTTAAATCGCAGGACCCCGGAATGACATTATTCCTGTTTGTCGCGCATATGATTGAACCCCTGGGCTTCAATGGGATAAAGGCTGCCTCCCTCGCTGATCAGGTATTCGCCTTCGGCTTTTTCCGTCATATGGCCAATGATGTGGATGCCTTTAAGTTCTTTAAGTTTCTCAAAGTCATTCACATCAGCAGTAAACAGCAGTTCATAATCTTCACCTCCGTTCATGGCCGCTGTGATGGGATCAATCTGAAATTCCGCGGCAACTTCTGCTGTTACAATATCCACGGGAATTTTGTTTTCGTAGATCCTGCAGCCCAGACCGGAGTCTTTTGCTATATGGAGGATTTCCGAAGCCAGTCCGTCGGAAATGTCGATCATGGCTGTAGGCCTGATCCCTGCATCCCTGAGTTTTTCCAGTACATCCGTTCTTGGTTCCGGCTTCAGTTGTCTTTCAAGGATATAGTCGAATCCTTCCAGGTCGGGCTGCATCTGCGGATTGGCTTTGTAAACCTGTTTTTCCCGTTCGAGGAGCAACAGCCCCATATAGGCGCCGCCCAGGTCGCCGCTTACGCAGATCAGGTCGTTCTGACGGGCGGTACTGCGGTAAATCACTTCATCTTTCAGAGCGCGGCCAATCACGGTAACCGAAATAAAGAGGCCGGATGCCGAAGAGGTGGTATCGCCGCCGGCGAGGTCAACCTGGTAGCGTTCGCAGGCCAGACGTATCCCTGCATATAGTTCTTCGAGGGCTTCAACCGAAAAGCGGTTTGAAACCGAGATTCCCACCAGCATTTGTTCGGCTTTGCCGTTCATGGCGACAATATCGGAAATATTCACCGCCGCGGCTTTGTATCCCAGGTGTTTGAGCGGGGCATAAGAAAGGTCGAAATGCACCCCTTCAACCAGTAAGTCCTTGGTAATAAGGCTTACATGGTCGCCGTGGTCAATCACGGTACAATCGTCGCCCACTCCTTTCAGGGTTGACGCATTGAAAAGTTTCAGCCCGGCCGTTAGGCGGTCAATCAGGCCAAACTCACCCAGTTCGGCAAGCTCTGTACGCTTGGGCGAAATGTCTTCTGTCATGTTTGATATTTTTTTGCAAAGGTAATCAATCTGTACATTGCCGTTCAGCGGATTGCGGTACCGGTTCCGGCTTCAGCTTTATTGACGGGTATAAATGCTGCCCGCGATCATTTTAAATCATTCAGCCCGGGCACAAATGATTTTTTTTTATGGGTAAATATTGGTATCCCCGAGACTATAAACAGTATAATCCGGGTAATATCTTTCAGGATGGCAGCAACAACTCAGCATAACGATTGTTATGCATACAGACAAGGCCTGCAGAGTGAAGAAAGAGAGTGGTGCACGGGCGGGGTGAAATTCTCACACCCCCTGAAACATCTAAAATTACTATCTTTGCAGACTATTTTAATTTAATCTGATTAAGCACTCAATCAAGATCATAAGGGAAATGGAAAAGGACCCTAACAACATACTGGATGAAGTAACGCAGGGAGAGTACAAGTACGGTTTTTATACTGATATAGAGATGGAAACGGCCCCCAAAGGCTTGTCGGAAGACACCATCCGCTTTATTTCTGCCAAAAAGAACGAGCCTGAATGGCTGCTTGAATACCGGCTGAATGCGTATCGCAAATGGCTGGGCATGACGGAGCCTACCTGGGCGCACCTGCACCATTCGCCCATCAACTATCAGGACATCATTTACTACGCTGCCCCTAAAAAGAAAAAGGAGCTGGCCAGCCTGGATGAAGTGGATCCCGAACTGATTGAAACATTCAATAAGCTCGGCATATCGCTGGAGGAGCAGAAGCGCCTCACCGGTGTGGCCGTGGATGCGGTGATCGATTCGGTCTCGGTGAAAACCACGTTTTCGGAAACGCTTGAAAAGCAGGGCATTATCTTCTGTTCGTTCAGCGAGGCCGTACAAAAAGTGCCGGAGCTGGTAAAGCAGTACCTGGGCACCGTGGTTCCGCCTGACGATAATTATTTTGCAGCGTTGAACTCGGCCGTTTTCAGCGACGGGTCATTCTGTTACATCCCCAAAGGGGTGCGTTGCCCCATTGAATTATCGACATATTTCCGCATCAATGCCGCTAATACCGGTCAGTTTGAGCGTACGCTGATCATCGGCGATGAGGGCAGTTATGTGAGTTACATGGAAGGCTGCACGGCCCCCATGCGCGACGAGAATCAGCTGCACGCCGCCATTGTGGAGATCATCGCCCTGAAAGATGCCGAGGTTAAGTACTCGACCGTGCAAAACTGGTATCCCGGCAATAAGCTGGGAGAAGGCGGCATCTATAACTTTGTTACCAAACGTGGCATCTGCAAGGGAAACAATTCCAAGATTTCGTGGACTCAGGTTGAAACCGGCTCGGCCATCACCTGGAAGTATCCCAGTGTGGTGCTGATGGGCGACCATTCGGTGGGTGAATTTTATTCGGTGGCGGTTACAAATAACTACCAGCAGGCCGATACAGGTTCCAAAATGATCCATCTCGGCAAGAACACCAAAAGCACCATTATCTCCAAGGGAATTTCGGCCGGGTACAGCAACAACAGTTACCGCGGGCTGGTAAAGATGACTAAAAGGGCGGAGAATGCACGTAACTTTTCGCAGTGCGACTCCCTGCTTCTGGGTGATAAATGCGGGGCGCACACATTTCCCTATATCAAAACGGAAAACAAGACGTCCATTGTAGAGCATGAAGCGACCACCTCCAAGATTTCGGATGACCAGTTGTTTTATTGTAACCAACGGGGCATCAGTACTGAAAGCGCCATTGGTCTGATTGTGAACGGCTACGCCCGCGAAGTGCTGAAGCAGTTGCCCATGGAATTTGCCGTTGAGGCGCAGAAACTGCTCTCCATCAGCCTTGAGGGAAGCGTTGGATAAGGATACAGCCTGACCAGCCGGCCTCCGGTGATACCGGATTTCAGCATATCAGCTTTGTAAAATGGACTCAGAAAACTTAAAATAATAAACCACATTATGCTTAGTATTAAAAACCTGCGGGTTTCCATCGAAGGTAAGGAAATCCTGAAAGGAATCAATCTTGAAGTAAGACCCGGAGAAGTGCATGCCATAATGGGCCCGAACGGAACCGGCAAAAGCACCCTGGCAGCGGTAATTGCCGGTCGCGATATCTTTGAAGTTGAAGAAGGTGAAATTGTTTTCAACGGAAAAAACCTTCTCGAAATGCCGGTGGAAGACCGTGCCAGTGAAGGCATCTTCCTGAGTTTTCAGTACCCGGTTGAAATCCCTGGCGTGAGCATCACCAACTTTATGCGCACGGCGGTGAATGAACAACGGAAATATCATGGCCTTGATCCCATGCCTGCCAATGAGTTTCTGGCAAAGATGGAAGAGAAAAAACGCATGCTCGATATCCATGCCAAGCTGGCCAACCGTTCGGTGAATGAAGGATTTTCGGGTGGCGAAAAAAAGAAAAACGAGATTTTTCAATTGGCCATGCTCGAACCTACACTGGCCATCCTCGACGAAACCGATTCCGGTCTGGACATAGACGCCCTGAAGGTTGTAGCCAACGGGGTAAACAAACTGCGCAGGCCCGACAATGCCTTCCTGGTAATTACCCATTATCAGCGGTTGCTTGAGTATATCGTTCCTGATATTGTACACGTGTTGTTCGATGGACGGATTGTCCGCTCAGGTGGAAAGGAGCTGGCTATGGAGCTGGAAGAAAAGGGTTATGAATGGATCAGGTCGGAAGCCTGAAAGCCCTAAATATATGAATTATGGACGGAACAAATACCAATTATAATACCAGGGAAGCCTTGCTGAAGCTCTTTGACGAGCGTATTGCAACGTATGCCCTGTCAGATTCACCTGAAGTGATTACCGGGCGGCGTGAAGCGATTGCCGAGTTTGCACGTGCAGGGTTTCCGCATACCAAACTCGAGAAATGGCGCAATACCGACCTGGGCAGGGTACTTAATAATGGGTTTACCTTTCCCCTGGCGCCGCTGGCGGCGGATGTTGATCTTGAAGAAATCTTCCGATGCGAAGTGCCTGGTTTCGATACTTATATGGTCGCTCAGCTCAACGGCTGGTTTATAGAAAGAGGCAATAAACTGGCGCAGGCATCGCAGGGCGTGGTGGTATGCAGCATGGAAGAAGCCTTTGAAAAACACGCTGACCTTATTGCAGTACATTATGGTAAATATACCCGGGTAAATAATAACAGTCTGAGCGCCCTTAATACCGCACTGGCTCGCGACGGAGTGTTTATCTATGTGCCGGATAATGTTGAAGTTAATGAAATTGTTCAGATTGTAAACCTTGTTCAATCGGCATATCCAGTATTTGTTCAGCCCAGGAATCTGGTGATCCTTGGAAAGAACAGCAGCCTTCGGCTGGTACACTGCGACGATTCGGTGGACGATCAGGTGGGCTTTATCAACTCTGTGAGTGAAGTAGTGCTTTCAGAAAATGCCCGTCTCGATCATTATAAACTGCAGAACAAGAACGACCGGTCGGCACTGATCAACAATGTTTTTTTTCATCTTGAAGCAGGCGCTAATCTTTCCACCAATGCCATCAGCCTCAACGGCGGTCTTATCCGCAACGAGGTTTATGTGAGACTTAACGGAAGAGGCAGTCACGCGGATATCCTCGGCGTTTACCTGATGGACAGGGATCAGCACATCGACAACCAGGTGTTTGTTGACCATGCAGTGCCCGATTGCACCAGCAATGAGCTTTTCAAGGGCATCCTCGACGATCAGGCAAGCGGCGTATTCAACGGCCATATTCTGGTAAGAAAGGACGCCCAGCGTACCAACGCATACCAGAACAATAAGAATATCCTGATTTCGGATAAGGCCGTGATTGATTCAAAGCCTTTTCTCGAGATATACGCCGACGATGTGAAGTGCAGCCATGGAGCCACCGTGGGCCAGCTCGACAGCGAAGCCATGTTTTATCTGCGGTCAAGAGGAATCAATGCTGATAATGCCAGGATGTTGCTGATGTATGCTTTTGCTGCCGAAATTGTCAACAAGATCTCCATCCCGAAGCTGAAACTGCGTATTGACGATCTGGTGAAGAAGCGCCTGCGCGGTGAACTCTCCATCTGCGATCAGTGTGTGCTGCATTGCAATTCAAGGGAACAGAAAGTTTCGTTTGAAATAGACATGAGCAAAATCTGAAGCGAAGGCAATGCTTTCACCGGAGCAATCCGGAGTTTTAATTAAAAATCAAGCACAGCGATGAGTCCAGAGCTGAAAACACAGATTACCGGAATAGATCCTGAAAAAATCAGGATTGATTTCCCCATTCTGGGCCGTAAAGTTCACAACAAGCCGCTGGTCTATTTCGACAATGCCGCCACTACCCAGAAACCGCAGGTAGTAATAGATGCGCTGGTAAATTACTATACAGGGCTGAATTCGAATGTCCATCGCGGAGTACATTACCTCAGTCAGCAGGCTACAGTGGCTTTTGAAGAGGTACGACAGAAGATTCAGCGTTTTATCAATGCCAGATTCTGCCATGAAATCATTTATACCCGGGGTTGCACCGAATCCATCAACCTGGTGGCGGCTTCATGGGGAAGGGCTAACATCGGGCCGGGAGATGAGATCCTGATTTCAGGGATGGAGCACCATTCCAATATTGTTCCCTGGCAGATGCTTTGCGAAGAAAAAGGGGCTGCACTGAAGGTTTGTCCCCTGCATCCTGACGGAAGTCTGGATATGCAGGCATATTCAGCCATGCTCGGTGAAAAGACCAGGATGGTTGCCATCACCCATATTTCCAATACGCTGGGCACCGTTAATCCCGTGAAGGAGATTACCCGCCTGGCGCATGAAAAGGGCATCACTGTGCTGATCGACGGGGCTCAGGCGCTCTCGCACATGAAGGTGGACGTACAGGACATCGGCTGTGATTTCTACGCTTTTTCGGCACATAAGGTTTACGGGCCTATGGGCATCGGCGGCCTCTACGGGCGGGAAGAAGTGCTGAATGCCATGCCGCCATACCAGGGCGGAGGTGAGATGATCAAGAGCGTGACCTTCGAAAAAACCATTTACAATGAGCTTCCCTTCAAATTTGAAGCCGGTACCCCTAATGTAGGTGATGTGATAGGATTTGGCGCTGCCATTGAGTATATCAGCAACATTGGGCTTGATCAAATCGGAGCCTGGGAGCACGAATTGCTTGCTTATGCCACAGAAAAACTGTCGGCCGATCCGTTGGTCCGGATTATAGGCACTGCTCCCGGGAAGGCCAGCCTGATTTCATTTCTGATCGACGGTATTCATCCTTACGATGCAGGCACCATCATTGACCATATGGGTATCGCGGTGCGCACAGGAACCCACTGCACCCAGCCGCTGATGGACAGCCTCGGCATTTCGGGAACCATCAGGGCATCCTTCGCGTTTTACAACACAAAACAGGAGATCGACCGGCTGATAGAGGCCATTGAAAAGGTGAAGGAATTCTTTCTGTAGTACTGACAGGACAATACAAGCATTATGAAAATAGAGGAAACCACCAGCGCGATTGTCAGTGAGTTCGAAAGTTTCGACGACTGGATGGATAAATACAACTACCTGATTGAACTTGGGAAATCGCTTCCGCTGATTGACGAAAAGTATAAAGTTGAAGCAAACCTGATCCAGGGTTGTCAGTCGAGGGTTTGGTTGCATGCCGAGTTCGACGGTAACCTGATTCATTTTACGGCCGACAGCGACGCGGTGATTACCAAGGGCATCGCCAACCTGCTGATCAGGACTTTCTCAGGACAACCTCCCCAGGAAATTCTCGATTCCTCCACTGAGTTTCTGAAAGAAATCGGGCTTACCGAACATCTGTCGCCCACCCGCTCAAACGGGATGCTTTCAATGATAAAACAAATAAAAATGTATGCACTGGCGTTTAAAACCAAGGCAGCCATGGGCAACTGACCGGGTAAGCAATTTAAAGCAGGAAATATGATGGATCACGAAAAGACCCTGGATCTTGGCAATCAGATTATTGATAAACTTAAAACAGTTTACGATCCCGAGATTCCGGTCAATATTTATGATTTGGGACTGATATACAATATCAGTATTGACGAACAATCGGTGGCGCACATCACCATGACCCTTACGGCCCCCAATTGCCCGGTGGCCGAGACCCTTCCTGTGGAGGTGGAGGAAACCGTGATGACCATTGAGGGGATTGAGGGTTGCAAGGTGGAAATTACTTTTGATCCTCCCTGGACAAAAGACATGATGAGCGAGGAGGCGATGCTGGATCTGGGATTTTTGTAGTCAGGATTTACAGGTTGGATTGTGAACCTGATTGAGGAGAT
>DJGZ01000041.1 GCA_002433025.1 Bacteroidales bacterium UBA5833 | reverse complement strand
TTGTTGAAAAGTTACGGATTAATACCGGTCTTATTTCTTTTTATTGGTATACCAGAGCAGTCCTGCGCCGGCAAGTATGAACGGGATACTTAACCATTGACCCATATTCAGCGTCATGGTTTGTTCAAAGGCGACCTGCGGCTCCTTTACAAATTCAATCAGGAAACGGACGCCAAACAGCACGATGAGGAAGACCCCGAAGATAAACCCTTCTTTCAGCTTTTTGTAGTTGCTGATGTAATACTTCAGCAAGGCGAAGAACAGGATAAGGTATGAAAGCGCCTCATAAATCTGTGTCGGGTGCCTGGGCCCGGTTTCTCCGTCGCGCAGGAAAACAAATCCCCATGGTAAAGAAGTGTAGTGTCCGTATATTTCGCTGTTCATCAGGTTGCCCATGCGGATAAAAAAGCCGCCGAGCGCAACTACAATCACCAGCCTGTCGAGGGTCCAGAGGTAAGTTTTGCCCGACTTGCGTTTAAAGATCCACAAGGCCAGCAATATACCGATGGCTGCGCCGTGGCTGGCCAGCCCGCCTTCCCATATTTTCAGTATGCTGAGGGGGTCGCGGAGGTATGAGGCCGGTTCGTAGAAAAATACATGCCCCAGCCGGGCACCAACAACGGTGCCTATGACTACATATGTGGCCAGCCGGTCGAGCAGGCCGATGGGCAGGCCCTCACGCCTGAATACCTGTTTTTCGAGGATGACGTAACCCAGGTAAAAGGATAATGCGAAAAAAAGGCCGTACCACCTGATATGCAGGCTTCCCAGGCTGAAAATGACCGGACTTATGTCCCAGCTTATCTGATTGAGTAGCATAAAAATGGATTAAAGTGCAAATGTAACGATTAAATTGGCAAAGGATGCGGCTTTGATTTACAGAGTTCCATTCCGGCTAAGGCCGGCCGGAGGGCCCAGTTCAATACTTTCCATAAGTGCTTTTATTGCTGATTCAAGCAGTTGATTTTCCTGTTGAATGCTGAGGCCCGGTCGCCGCTCCGCTTCTGCAATGGCTGTTTTCAGGTTTAAATTATCCTGCCTGCAGGCCACATAAATGCCTGATTTATCAAGTGTTTCAGCAAGGTACTCCTGCTCGGTCTGGCCGGGTGTGGGAATCAGTATGGCCTTGTTTGCCATCGTTGCAATCTCCATAAGGGTTGAATATCCTGCCCTGCAAATCACCAGGGGACCGCTTCGGAGCAATTTGCCAAGCATATCTGACGGCAGATGATTTGTCACATCTAGGTTTTTCCTGATGGATATGATCTCCTGATCGCCCGGAACTCCACGGAGTATCAAACATTTTTTACCGGACGGCGGGAGCTGTTCTGTCAAAATCTGCTCGAAAATACTCCTTTGGGGCTCAGGCCCCGAAACAATGGCCACAATATCGTATAATTTAATTTGTTTCTCATTTTCAGGATTCTCGTTGAACCGGCTCAGCAGCCCGATATAGCTTGTGTTTTCAGGCAGGGTCTTACCATGTGAAAGATACCCTGAGAGGTTGGGGGAGGTTGCCAGGTCAGGTACCCAGCAAAAATGAAAACGGCGGATAAAAAACCGGACAAGTTTATGCACCAATGGTTTGAAAACGCTTAAAGCCGGAGGCGGAAGGATATTCAACTGATGGGTGATCAGTACGGAACAGGTGCGCTGGTGCCACAGACCGTAACGGTTGTCGGAAATCACCGCATCAACATCCAGGGATGTTATCAGTTTTTTGAGTTTCAGGTGTTCGCGGTAAACATTGAAAAGCAGGCGGGGTGTCTGAAGCAGTATTTGAATCCCCGCGGGGATTCTTTTACTGTAATGAACCCGGTATCCCCGGAGGTTGACAAACTCGGCGCCGGGAAATTCGAGGCGGAGCAATTGAAACTGATGGCCATCGGCTGCGATCACCGGCAGGGCGCCGGCTTTCATCAGACTCCTGATTACCGGGATGCAGCGGGTGGCATGGCCAAGGCCCCAGTCGAGCGGACAAACAAGTATACGGGGCTTCCTCTGGCTCATTTCCGGTTTTTATGCAAATATAATAAGCCGGAGCCTTATTCACGGAATCCGGCCGTGATTCCCTGCAAATATCTGAAATGCATGGCCGGGGCTGAGCTTTGGCCGCGCTCATCTGCGCAGGCAGGGTATTGAACGGAAGGGCGCAAAGGGAAGCTGTTGAAAAAAATACCCCGGGCAGAAGTGTCGAAGTAATTTCAGGAATTTTTAAATTCGCTATACTTATTCTGTTTCACCATTGTCCGGATAAGATAAAGAAAGAATTTGCCACAAAGACACGAAGACACTAAGTATCACTAAATAATAAAAAATAAATTTCGATAAATCGGGACAGGCTTTGTGCAACCTGATGCCTTAGTGCCACTTCGGCAGGCTCAGTGCATCGCTTATTGGCGAAATATTTAAAATGTAAGTTGTATGCTGTTACAATCTTCTGAAACCTACACATTTAAAGCATTCCGGTCAAATTAGAATATTTTCCCCGGACAACAATGATTCTGTTTATGGAAGCCGAAGCACTCCTTTATCAGATTGCCCTCACCCTGATTCCGGGGATAGGCGATATCAATGCACGCAAGCTGGTTTCGTACACCGGCAGCCCCGAAGCGGTTTTCAGGGAAAACCGGCAGGTTCTGCGGAAAATTCCGGGGATAGGCGAGGCTACCATTGAGGTGATTTTCAGCCATCGCGATGTTTTGAAAAGGGCCGGTGAAGAGGTGGAGTTTGTGCAGAAATACAGTATCCGCACAAGCTTTTTTACTGAGAAAGGTTACCCGGAGCGCCTGAAACACTGTGCCGACAGCCCGGTGCTGGTCTATTCGCTTGGAAATGCCGATCTGAATGCGCCACGAATTGTGAGTGTGGTGGGTACCCGGCGCGCAACGGAATACGGGCGTGAAATGTGCCGCAGGCTGATCGCCGGACTGAAGGAGCTGGATGTACTGGTGGTCAGCGGACTGGCATACGGAATTGATACCTGCGCCCATAAATCGGCCCTGGATGAAGGGCTAAGGACCGTTGGCGTGCTTGCCCATGGGTTCGACAGGATTTATCCCGCGCAGAATAATATCCTGGCCCAGCGTATGCAGGAGCATGGCGGGCTGATTACAGAGTTTCTGAGTGGTACCAATCCCGACCGGGAGAATTTTCCCAGGCGCAACCGGGTAATTGCCGGTTTGGCCGATGCCACCATTGTGATTGAGGCAGGCGGTAAGGGAGGTGCCCTGATTACAGCGGATATAGCGAATTCATACAACCGGGATGTGTTTGCGGTTCCCGGCAGAATCGGTGACCCGATGTCGGAAGGCTGCAACAACCTGATCAAGACCAACCGCGCTGCCCTGCTGCAATCGGCCGCCGATGTCATGTACATCATGGGGTGGGACAAACCGGCGGAAAAGCCATCGGTTACACAACGCAAACTTTTTGTTCAGCTAAAGCCAGATGAAGAGGCCGTAATGGCAATATTGCAGGAAAACGGGGAATGCAGCCTCGACAGGATTTGCATTAACTCGGGAATGCAAACCAGCAAGGTAGCCGCTGCATTGCTTAACCTGGAATTTGAGGGATTGGTGAAAAGTCTTCCGGGAAAGATTTACCGTTTACTTTGAATCCGGTTTGATGTATTTGCTCCGGTGGATCAGGATGGCTGCAATCAGCAGTGTGCCTGCCGCAAAAGCAGCAAAGAAAAGGACATCATTGCTGAGCAGCGTGAACCGGAATACCCCGTGAAAAAAAGTGGCGGCCCCCAGCCCGGTCATGGAATCGATAAAACGGTTTTTGCGCATTTTCCCCATCCCGGTGAAAAATCCCAGAATAACGGCAAAAAGGGCGTTCATTGGTCCAATAGTGATCAGGTACAACCAGTCTGCTTCGGTGTGATTGCCAAAAAATGTATAATAAGCGGCAAAAAGGGTGGTCAATCCCAGGGCAATAGCCATGGCATATACAATTCCATCAGCAGCACCGCCGAAGATTTTCCTGCGTGTGATGTCATAATGCAGGGGCAGGAATTTAGAAAACTCATGGGCAAAGCCAATGAAAACAAAAGAATATATAATCATCCTGCGCAAACTCATGGCGCCGTCAATCCTGAGATAATGTGCGGCCTGATCCAGCGCAACCAGCGGTAAAGCCATGACAAGTCCGTATAACAATGCCTTGAAAAGCAATCCGAACTCTCCTTTGGGATACCTGTATTTAAGGTAAAAATACAGGCAGACAAACAACAATGGCGAAATCAGCAAAGTAAAGTAGTATCTCTCCATAATTACAGGATTTGGTCAAATAAAGTGTATATGCATTGACTTTGAATTGACTTTTATTGGGAAATGGCAGGCTGAAAGAATCATTGAAAAATAAGGATCAGAGGCAGGCAGTAGGTTCAGAAGATTCCCGAATAGAGACAAATATATAAAGAAATTTAGCTTACTGCAATGTTTATGCTTTATTTTGCAGTAAAATCTTTAAAAAAGAGTTGAAATTAAAGGCTTGTCGCAGGCGATTAATGAATGGCGGAATTATTGGCAGGCCGGAGTTTAAAAGGGAGGGGCCGGGGTTTTCCTGGATTTTTAAAGCAGTGTGGGGCTGTTTTTTAAAGATTGTACACTGACTTCATTTGCAGGAAAGGCGGATTTACCAGTCGGTCGGGGAGGTTTTTTTTCTTTCCGGGAAAGAGGTATTCCTGCCTGTGTGAATTCAGGGTGCATATTACAAAGTTAAATAATATCTGATGCTATGGATCTGCTTGAAGGCATTGTTGTTCGTTCAACCGGGAGCTGGTGTACCGTTATGTCGCCCGGAGGCATGATGACAGAATGCAAGCTGAAGGGTAATTTCAGGATCATGGGAATTCGCTCAACCAATCCGCTGGCGGTTGGTGACAAAGTGAAGTTTATTTTGCAGCCGGATCAGCCGGTTGGCCTGATACAAAGCATCAGCGACCGCCGTAACTTCATAATCCGGAAAGCCACCCGCTTGTCGAAGCAGTCGCACATCATTGCAGCAAATGTTGATCAGGCAGTGGTGATGGTAACCTTGTCAAAGCCAAGAACATCTACCGGTTTTATCGACCGGTTCCTGGTTACAGCCGAAGCCTATCACATCCCGGCTGCAATCCTTTTCAATAAGTGTGACCTGATCACCGGGCCGGAACTCAGTCGCCTTGATGAACTGATTACCCTATATTCGTCTCTGGGATACAGTTGTATCCGCACTTCTGCCCTGACCGGAGCCGGGAAGGAAGAAGCGGTTGCTCTTTTAAAAGACAAAGTCAGCCTGATCAGCGGGCATTCCGGCGTAGGCAAAACAGCGCTCATCAATTCGATTGAACCCGGACTGATGCGTAAGGTGGGTGAAATATCCGGCTATCATAATAAAGGGAAACATACCACCACTTTTGCAGAAATGCTGCCCCTGAGTTTTGGTGGTTTTGTTATTGATACACCCGGAATCAAGGAATTTGGCCTGGTGCATTTCGACAGGCAGGAGGTTGCCGAACGATTCCCTGAAATGCGCAATCTGATGCACCAATGTCAGTTCAACGATTGTACCCATCTTCATGAACCGGGCTGTGCCGTGAAGAAAGCGCTCGCCGAAGGACGCATTCATCCGGACCGGTACAACAATTATATCAGTATTATCAATGATGAATATTTTGAAGAAAGTGAATGGGATTAGATTCCGGTAACGCAAACGTAAATTTTACAATCTGATTTATGAGAGTGGTAATTCAACGTGTCAGCAAGGCCGAAGTACGCAGCAGCAATTATGGAACCAGCCGGATAGGCGAGGGGCTGCTGATTTTGCTGGGTATTGAAGAGGCTGACAGTGAATCTGATGTGGCTTGGCTGGCCGGGAAGATTTCAAGATTAAGGATTTTTCCTGATACTGATGGCGTGATGAATCTTTCAGTGACGGATGTCAAGGGCAGTGTTCTGGTTGTCAGTCAGTTTACGCTGCATGCAAGCACCAGGAAAGGGAACCGTCCTTCCTACATACGGGCAGCCCGGCCCGAAACAGCCATCCCGCTGTATGAGATGTTTGTGGAGCAGGTGAAGCAAACCACAGGTCTGGAAGTTCAGACAGGCTGGTTCGGCGCCATGATGCAGATCGAACTTGTCAATGATGGCCCGGTTACCATTATCATCGATTCAAAAGACAAAGAATAGCAACAGTTCATCCTGAAAAAGAGCTGTTGAAGTTTTGGTCAGAAACTCATAGTCATGCCGAAACTAGGCATAACAGGCAACTGGTAAACCTTATCTCCCGTAATACGGTTAACGTAGAAGATATTCTCGCGGTTGTAGATGTTGGTTACACTCAGGTTAAATTCAAGGATGCCTTTTTCTCCGATCCTGAACCTGCGCATCAGGCTGAAGTCAAGCCTGTGGTAATAGGGCAGGCGGGCTTTGTTATAATCAGCGTAAATGATGCCAAGCTGACCGTTTGATGTCAGGTAATTTGTTCCCGCTCCCTGCTGGAACGTAAGTTGCTCGTAGAATCCCTGGGTCTGTGTGAAGGGGAAGCCCGAACCCAGGTTCCAACGGGCGTTGAATTCCCAGTTGAGCTCTTTGCCGAAGCGGTACGAACTCACAAGATTAACGTTATGTCTTCTGTCGTAGTGGGGAACGTAGTTAATCAGCCCGTCGAAGCGGTTGACATATGCCAGCGAATACACGGCCCAGAAATAGATTTTCCGCGAATCATATTTAACGGATACGTCAAAACCATTTGCATCGCCGTTTTCAATGATAAAATCCTTGCGCAGATATTCCGGTTTATAGTTAATACTGTCTGTAACTTTATTGTATTCCCCGTTGTCGTCATCAAATACCTTGTTGCGGTTGATGTTTGTAAGTTGCGAGAAATCCTTGTAATAGACCTCAACGTTTACACTGACATTCGGCAGGGGGTCTATTTCAGCGCCCAGGATAATGTGGCCTGCTTTCTGAAGTTTATGGGTAACCTTTTTGCCATCGAAGGTCTCCTGCAGGTTGTCGGGCCCGGAAAGGAAACCATAGAACAGGTTAACCACATCCCTGTCGGAGTTGGCGCTGATCAGGTTCTGAGAGTAAAGGCCGGCGGCCATTTTCATCCTGAAATTATCCGAGAAATTGTATTTCATCGCCAGTCTGGGCTCAGGCGAGAAATTTCCAAGGGATGCATAATACTGAATCCTGAAGCCCGGTTCGAAAAGCAGTTTTCCGCGGGTCATTTTGTATTTTACAAAAGCAGCAATTTCAGTGGTGTTTTCCGTCTGGGAGATTTGCCTTCCAACTGAATTGTAAAAGTCGAACGCGGTTTTAAACCCGAGCATTTCCAAACCGTATTTGATCTCATCTTTTCCCAGGAAATAGGTAAATCCCAGTCCGAGGTTAAAGCCGTTGATTTCGCTGGAGCGTGCGGGAAGCGATCCTTCCTCCATGGTAATGTTGTAGGATGAATAAGCAAAGTTACCTTCCATCAGAACCGGGTTGTTGCCGGGTATCACCACCCAGTTGGTGCCCCCGCCTGTTGCATTCCACTGATAGGTTGCCAGATCTGTATAGTCTACCTTGTCGTTGAAATTAAAACCGTAGAAATTGACTTTGGAGCCGTTTGCAGCATTGACCGATACTTTCCCGTATACGTCGGTATAATTAAACGGGAGTCCGGCAGAATCAATGTAGTTATAGAAAAGATCTGAGGTTTGTTTCAGGTAAGAGTTTTTCGCCGACAGCAGGAACGAAATGCTGCTGGGGCTATCGTCGGTCTGCTTTTTCAACGGACCTTCGAGCATAAGCTTTGCACCGAATGTGCTGGCCCCCGCTTTCCCGGCCAGGTGTTTCTTGTTACCGTCGCGGGTGGTAAGGTCCATTACCGATGAAATGCGGCCGCCATGCTGGGAATTGAACCCTCCGGTATAAATATCAGCATTACGCAGAATATCGGTGTCGAAAACCGAAAACAGCCCGATGGAATGGAAGGGGTTGTAGATAATCATTCCGTCGAGCAGCACTTTGTTCTGAATCGGGGAGCCCCCACGGATATAGAGCTGCCCGCCCTGGTCGCCGGTGAAAATTACACCGGGCAGCACCTGGAGGTATTGCGCCAGGTCTGGTTGACCGCCAATGGTCGGGATACGGCTGATTTGTTTAGGCGTCAGCTTGATCACCGAAGTACGTGTGTCGCTTCTGGCCTCTTCCCTTTCTGCTGTTATCTGTACCGCGTCCAGGTTAAAGGCCGATTTGGTCAGAAACAGTTTTTTCGTCAGTACTGTATTGCCTTTTATTGTCACCTGTTCGCGCAGGGTGTCATAACCAAGATAGGTTACCATCAATGTATACTGCCCGTCGGGAATTTTTGTAATGGTAAAGTATCCGTTCACATCGGTGGATGATCCGTATGTGGTTTTGTAAAAATAAACATTCGTAAAAATAACCGGCTCCCCGGTCTCCTGCTCATAGACAAATCCGCGTACGGTTCCGTTCTGTGCGAATATTCCTGATGTGCTGATTGCCAGTAGGATGGCAGTTAGGATAGTAATTCTGGAAAAGTGTTGCATATTGACGTCAGTGAGCTGGGTGAGTCATATCCGGCAGAAAGCCGGCTGTTTGTCATTGTTGATTAAACCAGGTGATGGCCTCCGTTTTGGAGAAACCGGACAAAATTAGTGAATTTTTATTTTCTTTTTTTTCTTTTTTAATCTCATTTTAAGATAAGTACCCTGTCCGTTTCAAAGGAGCCGGGCATATAACAAACATCTCGTTTCCCAAACCAGCGATAACGGTTACGGGCTATATAGCGGTAAATGAAATTAGCCCATTGCCGCGGAACTAACCTGAATACCGAGAAAGCCTTCCAGCCTCCTCCTAAGGTGATGAGGATTTCTATCACAGCCTCCGAAGCAGAAAACACATTTCCATTCCGGATGAAAATTATACTCTCGCCTCTCAGGGCATCTGCCTGAGATGCCCCTGATGGAAAAACTGCCGGCAGTCCCGGATCGGCAATGAAAAATAATCTTCGTTGTTTGTCGGCCCGGAGTAAGAAACCAGCTGTTCTGCTGCAAAGAATGCAGAAACCATCGAAAATGACCAGACTCTTGTCAGGAGGTATGGTTGGTTCAGAAATGCTTTTGTTCATTGGAAAAACTTTGAATGGATATGATATTTACGAACGTATGTTCATTTGTTGTTGACCGGAAGCGCATTTTAACCTGTATTTTCAAACAAATCAGGGATCGGTTTGTTGATTCTGCGGGATTTTGAAAGTTTTCACTACTTTTTTATCTTTGCCATGATTGAAAATATTTCATCAATAAACATAAATACCTAATTAAATACGAATAATGGACGAGAATAAGATCACCTTAGCCGGCGGTAAGCTGAGGGTGCCCGACAGGCCGGTTATCCCTTTTATTGAAGGCGATGGCACCGGACCGGATATCTGGTCTGCAGCGGTACGGGTTATGGATGCTGCGGTTGCGAAAGCATACGGGGGAAAAAGAAAGATTGAATGGCTTGAAGTACTGGCTGGTGAAAAGGCGTTTAATCTTACCGGTAACTGGTTGCCCGAAGAAACACTGGAAGCTTTCAGGGATTATAAAGTCGGGATAAAGGGGCCGCTCACCACTCCGGTAGGAGGGGGGATCCGCTCACTGAATGTGGCATTGCGTCAGCAGCTTGATCTGTATGTTTGTCTGAGGCCGGTCCGTTGGTTCTCCGGTGTTCCCAGCCCGGTTAAGGATCCCTCAAAAGTTGATATGCATATTTTCAGGGAAAACACCGAAGATATTTATTCCGGAATTGAGTTTATGAGCGGTACGCCGGAGGCCCTGAAGATGCGTGATTTTCTTCAGCAGGAGATGGGTGTGAAGAAAATCCGGTTTCCGGAGACCAGCTCATTCGGGATTAAGCCGGTATCGAAGGAAGGGACAGAGCGTTTGGTAAGGGCAGCCCTTGAATATACCATCAGCCGGAAATTGCCCTCATTAACCCTTGTGCACAAAGGGAACATCATGAAGTTCACCGAAGGCGCCTTCAAAATGTGGGGATATGATCTTGCCCGCCGGGAATTCGGGCTGTACACCTTTACCTGGGCGGAGTATGATGAAATTGCTGCAACATCCGGCAGGGAAGCAGCCGATAAGGCTCAGCAGGATGCAGTGTCGGCAGGTAAAATAATTGTAAAAGATGTGATCGCGGATGCATTTCTGCAGCAGATACTTCTGCGCCCGGCCGAATATTCGGTGATAGCTACGCTGAACCTGAACGGTGATTATATTTCCGACGCCCTGGCTGCCATTGTCGGCGGAATCGGCATCGCCCCAGGGGCAAATATCAATTATGTGACCGGACATGCAATCTTCGAGGCCACCCATGGTACCGCCCCCAAATATGCCGGGCTGGATATGGTGAATCCCGGTTCAGTGATTCTTTCGGGCGCCATGATGCTGGAATATATGGGCTGGGCCGAAGCAGCACGACTGATCTATGACGGTATCGAAAAAACAATACTTCAGGGCAGGGTAACCTATGATTTTCACCGCCTGATGCAGCATGCCACCAAGTTAAAGACTTCAGAATTCGGCACGGCCATAACAGAGGCAATCCACAATTCGTAAGCAGGAAGAACCAATCAACACAATATCCAGATCATTATGGCAAAGAGACTGAAAGATACACTGTACGAAAAAATCATGGACTGGCGTCCCCGTACAGAGCGACTGATGAAAGAATACGGCAATGTGGTGGTCGATCAGGTTACCATTGGCCAGATCCTTGGCGGGATGAGGGGAATCAAATCCCTGGTCTCAGATATTTCTTACCTCGACCCGCAGGAAGGCATCCGTTACAGAGGGTACACACTCCCGGAGGTTTTCGAGAAACTTCCGAAAGCCAAAGGCGGAAATATGCCCCTGGTGGAAGGCCTTTTTTATCTGCTGCTCACCGGTGATATGCCCTCCGAAGAACAGGCTGCTGAGGTGGCAGACGAGTTTAACAAGCGCAGGATACTTCCCCGGTTTATCTATGAGCTGATCGATGCTATGCCGTGCTGCAGTCACCCGATGACGATTTTCTCCACCGCTATCCTTACCCTGCATCGCGAGTCATTTTTCACCAAGAAATACCATGCCGGTATCAATAAGCAGGATTACTGGGATCCTACCTATGAGGATTCGCTTAACCTGCTTGCCAAGTTACCGGAGATCGCAACATATACGTATGCGAAGCTCTATCGTGACGGTAAAAGAATTCAATCGAACCCCAACCTCGATTTCGGAGGGAATTTTGCCCACATGATGGGCATAGGTAAGCCTTATGATGATGTTTCCAGGATGCACTTTATTGTACATGCCGATCATGAAGCCGGTAATGTAAGCGCACATACCGGTCATCTGGTTGCCAGTTCGCTTTCGGATGTGTACCTTTCGATTTCTGCAATGGTAAACGGACTCGCAGGTCCGCTGCATGGCCTGGCCAACCAGGAAGTGCTGCGCTGGCTGCAGGACCTGATGGATAAAATGAACGGGGAAGTTCCCACCGAAGATGAACTCAAACAATTTGTCTGGAATACCCTGAATTCAGGACAGGTAATACCGGGCTTCGGCCATGCCGTGCTGCGTAAAACCGACCCGCGCTATATGCTGCAGCGGGAGTTCAGCCTGAAAAATATGCCTGAAGATCCGCTTTTCAAAGTTGTGGACATGTTATACAATGTGGTGCCACCCATTCTCCTCGAACAGGGTAAGGCCAAGAACCCATGGCCCAATGTGGATGCGCAGTCCGGGGTTATCCAATGGCACTATGGCATCAAGGAGTATGACTTTTATACCGTGCTGTTCGGGATAGGCAGGTCGATCGGAATCTGTGCCAACATTATCTGGGACCGTGCCCTGGGGTATCCGCTCGAAAGGCCTAAGTCGCTGACAACTGCCATTCTTGAAGACATCGCAGCCGGTAAAAATGTGGTGATTGAGGATTAGACTGATTCTTCAAGCGCTACAGCAAAGACTTTTCCGGACAAACGTGGATCTCAAATGCCATGGATCATCCGGTTGACTTTTACAGGTTTTCTTCATTGATTTTCTTATGAATCGAGTATGTTAGAACAGAAGGAAATATTGCTTCCGGCTTTCCCCCGCGGTTTTCACCTGATCACGGAACTGGTGCTGGCCCAGTTGCCTCCGTTGCCAGAGGCCGGTTTGCTGCATCTGTTCATCAGGCATACATCGGCAGGGATCTGCATCAACGAAAATGCAGATCCAACCGTATTAATCGACTTCGAAACCGTTTTTAACAGAATGGTACCCGAGGGGCAGCCTTATTACCGCCATACTATTGAGGGAAATGACGATATGCCCGCACACATCAAATCTGTGCTGACCGGGGCAGAAGTGAGCATTCCTGTAACCAACGGAAGGCTCTGTCTGGGAACCTGGCAGGGAATATATCTGTGCGAATTCCGCAACCATGGCGGGCAGCGCAAACTGATGGCTACGCTCATCAGCTGATTATTTAAGATTTTCGTAATACCAGGTTATTGCCTGCTTCAGGCCTTCTGAGAGGTTGTACTTCGGGTTATACCCGAGCAATTCCCTGGCCTTTTCAATGGAAGCAAGAGAATGTTGCACATCTCCGGCCCTCGGTGGCCCGTACAACGGCCTGATCTCTCCGGCCGGGAGTCCCAATTCTTGCAGCAACAGGCTTAACTGCCCGAACAATTCGTTCAGGGTGGTGCTTTCGCCATAAGCAACGTTATAAACGGTATTGAGGGCGGCGGGATTGTCAGTAAGGAGCGCCAGCAGATTGATCTGCACAACATTGTCGATATAAGTAAAATCGCGCGACTGACTTCCGTCTCCGTTGATTACCGGTGAATCGCCTTTTACCAGTTGTTTGATGAACTTAGGGATCACTGCCGCATAGGCTCCGTCAGGATCCTGGCGTTTGCCAAATACGTTGAAATACCTCAGCCCTATGGTCTGCATGCCGTAAAGATCAGCGAAAACCCCGGCATAAAGCTCATTTACATATTTGGTGATCGCGTAAGGGGAGAGCGGCTTGCCGATTACATCTTCTTTTTTGGGCAGGGCAGGATGATCGCCGTAAGTGGAGGAACTTGCCGCGTAAACAAATCGCTTTACGCCTGCATCGCGCGCAGCGACCAGCATATTGACGAAACCGCCGACATTCACATCATTTGAGGTGGCAGGATCCTTGATGGACCTCGGAACTGATCCCAGGGCAGCCTGGTGAAGCACATAGTCAGTCCCTTCGCAGGCCCTGCGACAATCATCTGCATTGCGGATATCTCCGGTTAGCAGCGAAAAATCCGGATGGGTGAGAAAGTCTTTGATATTCTCCTGCTTCCCGGTGCTGAAATTATCGAGACATACAACCCGGCTTCCCTCTCTGAGCAACGCCTCTGCCAGATTGGAGCCGATAAAACCGGCCCCGCCGGTTACCAGTATTTTTGATGATCTCAATTGCTGCATGGCCTGCATTTTATTAATCAGAAAGGTTGAATCCTACCCTTTGCGTCCCCGCGTGAAGAATGACAAAGGTCGGAGTATTTTGTCAAAAACAAAGTATTGTATCAGCACAAAGTCTTCATCATCATTGATCAGGGCATACATGCGGTCGCGGTCGAAGGTGACTGTGGATCCGTCAAATACGTCAATTTCAGGCTCGGGGAGCATCCTCGGGTATGTTTTGACATTCTGTCTGGATCCGTCCTTTGCAATCAGTGTGATCACATGCATGGGAACAGGACTGGTGATGGAATCCCTGCGTTCCGGTTCCATATCGTTGAACAATGCCTCGTACCGGATATTCCGGAAGGCATTTACAAAGGCCATCAGTTGAAGGGTGTCAAAGGCTGTCAGCGTTTTGTTGTCAGCTAAACGGATCAGTTCAAGACTGATATTTTCACGGTTTACAACTTTATATGATTCTTCAGGATGGCTGGGGAATTCAACAAGGATATGGTCTATTTCAGGGAGTTTTTTATTGAATACGGTATGTTCCCTCCAGTCGTTTTCAAGCGTGGAGTAACGGGTGGCGACATATCCCCGCAATCCGGGCATATAAATAACCACCGGTGCATCGGCGCCTTCAAGCAGGGCATATGTGCCGTTGTTGTCCATGGTGGCATCCCCTACATAATAGGTCTTCGTGAGTTTCTCATAAGGGAACAGGCGCAGATTGCCCAATCTGATCCGGTGTGTATGCTGATAAATTTCGACTTTCACCGACTTGGCTGAGAGCAGGGTGAGGATGTTATTGTGGGCTGCACGGGCTACCGGCTCCCTTACGGTGATATTCGCGAGGGTGAGCAGGAAGGTGTTGATATTCTCGGGATGTGCGGCATATTTTTCATTCAACTTCCAGGTACCGTCGGTTTGCCGGGTGAGCAGGATGGACCGGTCTGATTTGTCGGACATAAAGACTTTGGTAATTGCAGCCGTATCTGCAATGGCAAAGTCACGGATCCCGGCATGCAGGGTAGTCCTGGACCGGTTCATGATCAGGTAGCCTGCAAGGATGGCAAGCAGCAGCGTGATGATTAGTGTGAGCCTGTTTTTTCGCATTTCGGAGTCTGTAAATAAGTTTTGGGTTATTCGTGATTCATTTCCCGGCCTGCCGGTAATGGAAAATTGTTATTTGCGGCCTTATCTGGCGTAGCGGTATTTCCTGATCATGAACTGTATGAATCCGAAAAGGATCACCAGCAGTACCGGGCCGGCAGTGTTGACCAGTTGCCACATCAGCAGATTTTTTCTTGCGCGGGTTACATCGAGCGACCTTAGCCTGAGCTCACGGGAACGCACCGCCATCAGTCCGGCATCGTCGCAGAGGTAATTTACTGCATTCAGCATCAGCTCCCTGTTTCCGAAGGTCTGACCTGTAAACCGGTCGTAGCCCAGGGGGTAAGGGTTGTAGGTGCCGGCGCTGAACTGAACCTGGTTTTTAATTAAGTCCCCGTCGGCCATAACTATCATCCTGTTTTCAGGGCTTCTGCCAGTAAAGCCGATTTCAGGGGCCTGCGAAATTTCAGCAGGTATCCTGTTGTTGTAAAGGGATTCAAATTCTCCTTCGAGCAGCACCGCCACAGCCTGAGGTGGTTGGTTGTAATCTGCCGGATCGGGCTCGCGGCGCAGAATGTCGAGGCTGATCATGACGGGTGTATTTGCCACGCGGGTGTATTTCGACGTGGTTAAAAGCACTGTTTTGCTGATCGCGGGATTACCTACGGTATCGATACTGCTGATAAACTCGGTACGTACCGCATTCAGGTTATTGACAACCGGGTGCGAGGAGGTGGACGTAAGCACCGGGAAATAATACCAGGGGAAAAAGCTGAATTGCGGCTGATTTCCGATCTGCCCGGTATAGAGCGGTATCGGCAGTGCATTCAGGTCCATCAGCAGGTTGCTGTTGAGCCTGACTCCATAACGGAAAAGCATGTCGTTCAGGTTTATATCCTGTGTGATTCCCATGGTACGGTCAGCCGATTGAATGCTGTCCATGCTTGCAAAAACCGGATCGATCAGCCAGAGCACTTTCCCGCCTTTCATGATGTACTGGTCGATGATGAATTTGTCCTTCTCGCTGAATACGGAATCGGGTTTGGCAATGATGATTGCCTTGTATTTATTCAGAACCGTGTATGTTCCGTCTTCATTTTCTTTTCTTTCGGTAAGTGCATTCACCCTGCCGCTCATGTTTACCCATTCAACGATATAGTAATCGGAAAGCGCCCGGGCGATGTCGGCGATTTCGGCACCCCTGAGTTCACCATGCCCCTGGGTAAAGGCGATTTTTGGTTTCCCCGTATTGCTGAGCTTCCTGATGGCGTTCGAGATATTGTATTCCAGCGCCTGTATCGAATTGTTTATAATTACATCAGGAGGGGCGCCGATTTGTTCTGATATCAGGCTCAGGGGAATTTCGCGGCCTTTGTGCGAAACAATGGCCCCCGGGAATATCCGCTGCTGCTGCATCCCCTCTTTTTTTCTCACATTTATGTCGGTTGGCTGAAGGCCCTGTTGTATCAGCCTTTCGAAAACTTCATTCCTGGTTTTGGCATCAGGCGCATCGGAAGGGTTGATGAATTCATACTGAATATTGTCATTGAAAGCCCTGAATTCATCCAGCATTTCACGGGTGGAACGGCTGAGCATTTTAAAGCCTGCCGGGAATTCGCCTTCCAGAAAAACTTTGAAATAAAAGATGTCATCCGTTTCCCTCAGCAACTTTTTTGTGGAAGAGGAGAGGGAGTATCTTCTTTCGGTAGTAAGGTCGAAACGGGTGAAGATATAAGAGCCGATGATGTTGAGCAGTATAATAATCACAAGCCCCAGCACAAGCTGGAGAATGTTGTTACGGCGGATATCCTTGTTTGTTTGTCTGGCTGAACTCATTTTTTTAACTCCGGTATTAGAATTGAATTGGCTCCGGTTATTCGGCTTCGGTCTTTGATTTTTCCTGCTTCTCCCATTTTCTGCTTTCGAGCGACGTTTTCGTAAGCAGTATAAATATACCGATCACGCTCAGGAAATAGATTACATCGCGGGTATCGACCACGCCACGGCTCATGGAAGCATAGTGTGCCTCAATTCCAAGTGACATAATCAGCAGGTCGGTTTTCCCGAAAAGGGAGAGAGAGGCGACAAACCCGAATCCGATATAAGCAAAGCCACTGATAATCAGGGCAAGCATAAACGCAACAATCTGGTTGTCGGTGATGGAAGAGACGAAAATGCCAATGGCAACAAATGCTGAAGCCAGAAACAGCAGGCCGATATATGAGCCCCACATCCCGCCCATATCCATATTTCCTTTGGGCAGTCCAAGCAGGTAAACGGAAATGGCATAAATAAGCGTAGGCAAAAGGGAGAATATCACCAGCGAAACGCCTGCCAGATACTTCGACATAATTATCTGCATATCTGTCAGCGGTTTGGTAAGCAGCATCTCAATGGTGCCCCCTCTCTTTTCATCGGCAAACGACCTCATGGTGATGGCCGGAATCAGGAAGAGGAATACAAAGGGAGAAATCATGAAAAGGTTATCCAGGCTTGCATAACCGTAATCGATGATGTTGAATCCCATCGGGAAGATCCATAGAAACAACCCGTTAATCAGCAGAAATACCACAATGGCAATATAACCGATCAGTGAATTGAGAAAAGCAAAAATCTCTTTCTTGTAAAGTGTGTACATATCTTGTGTGAGGTATCCCGTTTAGAGGGGGCTAAATTACTCAAAATTGCCGTTTTGGGGATTGTTTTTGGATTTTTTGGCAAATCTTCAGCCTTCCGGCGGTCCCATTTTAATGCATACACAGGATAGTAAGAGCAGGACTTTTATTTATGCAAATGATCCGGATGTAAGCAGGCAGGTTGCCGGAGAGGTGGTTTCTCTGGTCAGCGGGCAAATTCGATCAAAACGACATCGTCATTTCTTAATCCGAGCAGGCTGGAGGCATTCCCTTTATTGATCGCTATTTCCAGGTAGCCCGTGGTGCTGAATAGCACGGCAATCTCTCCTTCCGGAACGTCGCTGTATGCATTTCTCACAATGTTCACCGTATGGGTTTTGCCTTTGATGTTGAGAGAGAATTTCCGTCTCATTCCCGTTTCAAGAAATTCCTTCTCTGTGATATTCAGGAATACGTTCTCGTAGTTGTCAATATAGATTACCCGGCCGCTGATGATATTTCCGTTGATCTGAGGTTGCATGGAAATCAAGGCCTTAAGCTCAGTCCTGACATCTCCAAGTTCTTCAACCGGTTTGCCGGCAGCCAGATGAACCGCTGCTTTCACAAACCTGTCGCGGGTTGAAAAGATGAAATGACCGGAATCCTGGGGAATGGTAAGTTCAACGATTTTTTCAGGCAGTCCGTCAAACATCAGGGTGAAGATGCCGTTGTCGGCACCGATAAAATAATGATTTCGGTATAGCAATGCGATATGCGGTGTAAGTTCCGACTCTTCTGTATTTATGCCCACAATATGCACAGTACCGTCCGGGAATTGAGGAAATGAGTTTCGCAGGATAAAGGAAGCCTGTTTCACATTGAATGGCGGGATCTGGTGGGTTATATCCACAATACGGGCATCCGGAAGCTTGCTGAGTATGGCACCTTTTACTATACCGGCATAGTGGTCCCTCGGGCCCCAGTCGGTAGTAAGTGTAATAATGTTTACCTGTGCCATATTTATTTCATTGCCTTCCCTTCCCGCAGATATTAACCTTCACAGCCATTGAACGATAACCGGTTTTATCAGATTTGAATGATTGTTGCACAGGCATGGCTGAGCAAGGGCTTCAATCACATTTTATTTCCAGCATACCGGAGAACAGGCAATTCTCCCACCGGGTCGGATTTCTTTTTGGGATGAATCCTTGCAAAATTACATTATCTCTTTATTAAATCAAGGGTTTGATCCCGAATTCTGTGTAAGGTTTTTTCAGGCCCGGGTTCCGGATTTTGCAGTGTTTGCGGTTCATTAAATGATTCTTTTAATAACTTTGTATCAAAACCGGTATGATAAAACACATCGTATTCTTCAGGTTATTGCCAGGATTAGGGGAGGCAGGTGCCTCGGATTTACTGGAGGAAGTCAGTTACCAGCTTCAATTGCTTCCGGCGCTTATTCCCGGTATTCTGAATTTTGAAATTCACCGGAATATCGCTGTTGACCCGAAAGCTGCCGATCTTGTGCTGGTAAGTGAATTTGCCGGTACGGATGCCCTGAAAGCATATCAGCTTCACCCGGCTCACCTGGCATTTTTGGAATGGAACCGGAGTAAATGCCCCAAAATGGCCGTTGCCGATTATGAATTCTGACAACTTCCTGAATTTGTCCCTGTTGTGTGTCATAATCCGTCAGTTATCCTATTTTTGTATCTGCAATTCTGCCTGATCTCTTTACAAACATGAAAAAACTACCCCTCATGCTGTTTTTGTTTCCGCTTGTATTTGCCTCTTGCGACCTTGGCGGTGAACATTATTCCCGGTATTATGATTATGTTGATATAGATGTATTGTCTGTCCCCGACAGCGCAATGACAGGGGATACGGTGCCGGTTTATGCACGGGCGGGCGCCCCGAATGGCTGCTGGTCGCAACTCGAATTATACTGCTATCCGTATAACGATACGCTTTACCTGGTAAATGCTTCAGGTTTGTACGAATCCCATGACGGAGTATGTCCGGAAATTTACGTTACCAAAGACAGCACGTTCCGGTTTATTCCCGATACGGCCGGCGTTTATATTTTTGCCGCCCAGTCGAGGTCGAAGCCGGTTATGTTTGATACACTGGTTGTTATGCATGCGCGTTGATGGCTGATGGAAAGGTGAATCCCGCAACCCCGGGGATTCTCCTGTTAAGATATCAGTTTCAGGCCTGGCTTCAGCCTTGCTTTTCAATGTAGTTCTAATTGTCGGAGCATTAAGATGAAAAACCTGACCTCACCCTTGCCTGCTTCCGAAAGGATCATTCTTTTGGATATTTTACGGGGATTCGCGATCTTCGGAATCCTGATGGTGAATATGAAGATATTTATCCATCCCGTCAGTGTGATGATGTTGAAGCCATCTTTGGATCAGCCGTTGTTTTTGCTTATACCTGACCTGCTTATAAGATTTCTTTTCGAAGGCAAATTTTACACCCTGTTCTCGCTGCTATTTGGCTATGGTTTCTGGATTTTTTTAAACAAAAAGGCGGTAACCGGTTCAATAATCCCGGTCTACAGGAGGAGACTTACAGTTCTTCTTCTGATCGGAGTGCTTCATATTGTGTTGCTGTGGGCAGGTGATATCCTGTTTTTTTATGCCATCTTCGGTTTTTTTCTTTTGCTGTTCAGGAAGTTATCCGACACAAAAGTGGCTGTCTGGGGCTTGGTACTGATTTTGCTGCCGGCGATCATTATGGCACTCACCTGGGGAATGATGGTCCTGGGTTCATCGTTTCCTGAAGGGAAAGCAGCTATTGATGCCTCTGCCGCTGAAAGTTCCCGCACAATCAGTGAGATGATTGAACGATCACGGCTGGCATACGGACATGGAAGTTTCAGCGAAATTGTCAATGCAAGGATTAATGAATGGATAGCCCTGTTGCCCGGATTGTTGTTTTTTTATCCGGCTGTGCTTGGTACATTCTTGTTCGGAATGCTGGCTGCCCGGAAGAATCTGGCCGTTTCAAATGCTGCAAACGCCTCCTTTTTCAGAAAATGCTTGCCACTAAGCCTGCCCATCGGGATAGCGGGAGAGGCTGTTTATACCTATGCTTCCTGGCATGCCGAAATGGCTATGCCCGGCGGGATGAGCGTGCTTGCGTCATTTTCGCACGCCGTCGGGGCGCCTGCACTTACTCTTTCCTATATCGGTTTGATCATTATTCTTTTCGAAAAAGGACGACTCTCCCGGCTGTGGAATGCCCTGGTTCCTGTCGGCCGGATGGCGCTCACCAACTACCTGTTGCAGTCTTTGATTTGTACCACGATATTCCTGTCGTATGGACTCGGATTGTCCGGGAAACTGAATACCCTTCAGGGAATTGCCCTTGTTGTGCTGATATTTTCCCTGCAGATTTTTTACAGTCGTTACTGGATTTCGGAATTCAGGTTCGGCCCGGCTGAATGGGTCTGGCGAAGACTCACATATCTCAGGCCGTTTAGTTTCAGGAAGAATCACAGATAGATTCTGAAACAATTGTTTCAATTTAGTTTGAACAGTTTACTGATGAAAATCGGATTTAAATTTTGATAAATGCCTAAAACATTGAAAATGAAAGCAAATTATCGCCATTATCCTGTTGTTTTTTTTCTTCTGATCCTGCTTGGAGGAGGTGTCTGGCTATATTTACAGGCTCCCCGTCAGGAAAAGGAGGGTCATCACATGCTGGCACGCACGGGTTTGAAAAAGGAACCCGGATACCTTCCCAACGATTGGCTGTCAAGGCAGCGAACCTATCCTCAGGGGCGGATAAAAACAGAACATTATCTTAAGGCTGTCAGGGAAGCACATCAGATGCACCGAAGCCTGTCGCGCGGTTCTTATAGCTGGGAGCCCGCAGGGCCGACTAATATCGGCGGACGGATCACCGACATAGAAATGCCGGCCGGCTCATTTTCGACAATTTATGTCGGTACGGCTTCCGGTGGAATATTTAAGACAGATAATTCCGGAGTCAGCTGGACAAATATTTTCGATCAGGCGGCTACCATCTCCATCGGCGATCTTGCTATCGGCCGTCAGAATACTGATCTGGTTTATGCCGGAACCGGAGAGGCCAATGCCTCAAGCCAGAGTTTCAGGGGAGACGGAATTTATAAATCGACCGACGGCGGTGACACCTGGACACATACAGGGTTGGATGAATCGGCCTATATCGGGCGCATCATTATTGACCATCAAAACGAAGAAAGGGTTTTTGCGGCTGCCTGCGGAAACCTGTTTACGCCCGACAACAACCGGGGGATCTACAGGACCACCAATGGAGGGGCTACCTGGGAGCAGGTGCTTTTTGTAAACGACTCCGCTTCCGGCATCGATCTGGTTCAGCATCCGGCAAATCCCGACATTCTTTATGCCGCCATGTGGGAACGCATGCGCGGACTTAACTACCGGCGTTCTTTCGGTCCCTCATCCGGTATCTGGATGACTGTCAACGGGGGCGATACCTGGACGAAACTGCAGGGCGGATTGCCCCAGGGAAATCAGGTGGGGCGTATCGGTCTGGCTATTTCCCCTTCAGATCCCGAAAGGCTATACGCATTTTTCGACAACAACTCAGGAGAGGCGGTTTACCGCACTGTCAACGGAGGCCAGAGCTGGACACGTACCAATGACAATGCCATTCAAGGCATGAACAGTTCCTTCGGATGGTATTTCGGACAAATCCGGGTGAACCCGGTGAATCCTGATGTGATTTACCTGCTTGGCGTTGACCTTTATTATTCCACCAACGGAGGCGACAGCTACACCCAGTTGGCGGGGTATTACAATTCAGATGAAATCCATGTAGATCACCATGCGCTCTATATTCATCCATCAACCGGAAGGGTCTATGAAGGCAACGACGGAGGATTCTATTACAGCGATGATATGGGGCTGAACTGGACCTGGGTAAATAATCTGCCCATTACCCAATTCTATGATATCGAGATAGATTACCTGAATCCGGCCCGGCTGATAGGCGGGACGCAGGACAACAACACCATCAGGACTTCAGCGGGAAGCGCGGACGGATGGGATGCCATTCTTGGGGGTGATGGTTTTTATTCGCTGGTCGATTATACCCGTTCAAATGTGGTTTATGCTGAATATCAGTGGGGGATGCTGCATAAATCGATCAATTACGGCAATTCAATGTCCTATATTGGGGGAGCCTGGTCAAACGACAGGGTAAACTGGTCGGCGCCGGTGGTTATGCATCCTCAGAATCCCAATATTCTCTATTTCGGTACTTACCGTGTATGGAGGACCTCCAACGGAGGCAATTACTGGAGCGCGGTAAGCCAGGACCTGACCAGGGGGGATGACGGCAGTACCTATCATACCATCAGCACCCTGGCAGTGTCGGTCATTGATCCTGACATCGTGCTTGCCGGCACCGACGACGGCAAGGTGCATATCAGTGTGGATGGCGGGGCACTTTGGACAGATATCAGCGCGGGTCTTCCTGACCGCTGGATTACCCGGGTGGCAGCGGATCCTTTTGATGTAAATACCATCTACGCAACCTGTTCGGGCTTTCGTTGGGATGAGCCATTGGCGCACGTTTATCGCTCGACCGACCTTGGCAACACCTGGGAACCCATCAGCAACAACCTTCCGGAACTTCCCGTTAATGCATTTGCAGCAGATCCGACCAGGCCGGGCAGATATTTCGTCGGGACGGATGCCGGTGTTTTTATGAGCAAAGATTACGGACAAAGTTGGGAAAGTATGAACCAGGGTTTGGGAAATGTGCCGGTCACTACTATGAAAATTCATGATGCTGAAGAGATGCTGGTAATCGGTACTTACGGGCTTTCCGCTTACCGGCTCAACCTTGCTGATCTGAGCGTGGATGTGCCCCAATTGCCGGAACCATCGTCATCGCTGACGTTGGTTAACGTTTACCCGCAGCCTTATGATACGGAGCAGGCAGGTGGCTGCTGGGCAAAGATCAGTTCATATGCCGGGCAAAAGGCGGTAATCAGTCTGATTGACCTGAAGGGACGCATAATTACTTCAGTTCAGGATATTTCTTTGTCGGCAGGGTTGAATACCATCCAGCTGGATGTCCTGAATCGCAGTAAACCTGCCCCCGGTTATTACCTGGTTAAAGTTACTTCGGACAATCACACGGTTTCGAAGAAGATCCTGATCTTGTAATTATCTTACAAAACATTGGCTGAAGAAAGGGCTGTAATAAAATCATCACCTCACTAAAACCAGAGAAATAGCTGTCTGGAAATTCTGGTAATGAGCGATGAGCGTATTTGGGAAATCCAGGGTTTATCAGTCGTTTAATCAAAACCAAAATGCTTCCGGAAATCAGAAACCGGAAGCATTTTCATTTACAGGTCGATATCTGAAAAAATAATGATTATTCAGCGTTTTTGTTAGTGATGCGGGATGAAAGCTCAAAATCCCGGCTTGATTTCAGCAGGTTAAGGGTGTAAAGGGTGAGGTTCTTAATTTCAGCAAGGATATTCAGATAGAGGATACTGTTCCGGGTTCCGGTTTCCGAGTTCTTAATCCGCTTCACCTGCTTTTTTCTTGTTTCCTCGATGATCCGCTGTATATTTTGCTGTCTGGCAACAATCATGTCAAAATCATCATAATTCTTTTTCTTCAGCATATTCATCACTTCGCCGAAAAGCAGGGATATTTCACCGTTCAGCCTTGACAGTTCTTCTATCTGAACCGGTATCATCGGCCGGTGATTGTTTTCAACATGTTCAAAACTCGGCATTGTGATGAATGAGATGCAATGGTTTATCTCGCGCAGGTAGTCGATGGCCTGTACATAATAATGCCCTGATTCAACGGAATCTTCGCGCAGGTGCGACAATGTTTTGCTGATCTGGTTTTTAAGCCGTTTTGTAGATACATTCAGGTCTTCAGAGCCGCTTTTGGCGTTTTTCAGAACCTTTCTGTCTTCATCCATCAGGCCCATAAGGGTTTCTTTAAAAATGGCAAGACTTTGTTCAAGCACCTGTTGTATGGTAAGCGAACATCTTACGATGATGGTTTCTGTGCTTAGTTCATCAGGCAGTGCATCAATGGCTTCGTCGGCTTTACGCTCGTTTGTTCTTCTGAGGTGAATGCGATGGGTGCGGTAAATCAGGAAACCGACCAGCAGCAGGAGTGCAAAAGTGGCGACCAGTCCTCCGTAATACAATATTGAAGCGGCGACCAACGCAACCGTAAAAGCAGCCAGCGCAGTGAAAAACCATCCGCCGATTACCGAAAGCACTCCTGTAATGCGGTATACGGCACTTTCACGGCCCCATGCCCGGTCGGCCAGTGAGGTTCCCATTGCAACCATAAAAGTTACATAGGTTGTTGACAGCGGAAGCTTGAGTGAAGTCCCCAGTGCAATCAGCATACTTGCCACCACCAGGTTAACACTGGCCCTGAGCATATCGAAGGCTGCACCTTCGGGCATTTGCGCCACGGTAGTTTCGTCAGGCGGGTTGAATCGTTTTTCTATCCAGAAGTTCACTCTATCGGGCATGAAACGGCTGATGGCGGATGAAACATTCATGGCGCCCCTGACCAGGTTTCTTGAAAGAATGGAGGAATTGAACCTTTCCGCACCTTCTCCCTGACGGCTCAGATCAACCGATGTTTCAATCACTGACCGGGCTTTTTTTGAAGTCCAAAGGGTTATAGCCATTACAACACCGGCAATGAGCAACATCCAGGTCTCCGTTTTTACATCCTCTGCCAGACCGGTCATCAGAAATGTGTTGGGGTCGGCGCCGGGAGCAGCATTGAATAATTGTAATGCCTTCAGTCCTGCCAGGGGAACCCCGATAAAGTTCACCAGGTCATTTCCGGCAAAAGCCATAGCCAGGGCGAAAGTACCGGCCAATACGATAACTTTCAGTACATTCAGCCGGAAAAGTAACATGAGTATCTGCAAAATCACGGTCCATCCCGCAAAACTGGCCAGCAGGATCATGCCGGTATTCGCACTGATGTAGCTCAGGGTGTCGGAGGTAATAAATGAAGCTCCTTTGGCACCCTTGATCAGCATAAAATAGGTGATTCCGGTGATGGCCATTCCGCCCCACAAAGCGCCGAAGTATTTCAGGTTAAACCTCAGATTAAAGGTAAACAGCACCCTTGTAATATATTGAACCAGAGCCCCCACACTGAATGCTATGGCAACGGATACAAGAATACCGGTGATAATGGCAAGGGCTTTGGCTGAATTGATGTACTGTCCGATGTCCTGCATCGTCTGTTCCGAACCGGTGATCTTGATTATGGCAATGGCTACAGATGCACCGAGCAACTCGAAGACTATGGATACAGTTGTGGATGTAGGTAAACCAAAGGTATTGAACATGTCAAGCAAGATGACATCCGTGATCATGACGGCAAGAAAAATGATGATCACTTCATTAAAACTGAACATGCCCGGGAAAAAGAGCCCCTTCCTGGCAATTTCCATCAATCCGCTTGAAAAAGTCGCACCAACCAATACCCCGACGCTGGCTACAATCAGTACGGTTTTAAAGGAGGCGGCCTTGGCGCCGACGGCGGAGTTCAGAAAGTTTACAGCATCATTGGCAACACCTACCATCAGGTCGGAAAATGCCAGGAGGAAAAGTACGGCGACAAAGATCAGATAAATACCTTCCATTTAAGGACCAGATTAAATGAGCGCAAAATTAAGGAGGCTGGCCTGAATTACCCTGATTCCAATGTTAAGTTAATGTTAATTCAGCCGGTCTATTTTATATTACTTGCAATCGCCTGGTTGATGTTGATGATGTGGTCGGCAAGTTTTTCGCACTGATTCAGCAGCTCTGCATAATAGGCTGCATTTTTGTAAGTGTGCTCCCCTTCATCTATCCTTTGTTTGTTCAGATCGATAAGCTTGTCGCGCAATTCATTGATCAGCAATTCCTTTTCGGTGGCTTTAGCCAGAATGCCCGGCCTGTAATCCCGCGAAAGGTTTTCATTCATTGTGTCGAGTGCCTGTTTAACAAGTTCAAAAAGGGCAAAAAGGTCTTCCCGCATTTCCTGGGTGAACCAGGCTTTTGCTTCATTTTTCTTCCTGATGGTCCGTTCCATCTGCATACACTGGTCGGCAATGCTTTCCATGTCATCCGTAATCTTCAGCATTGCCCTGATCTTTCTTGAATTGGCTTCGGTAAGGTCGTTTTCAGCTATGCGTGTAATGTATTCCGTTATCTCACGCTCCAGATTATCCGATTGTTCCTCACATTTATAGATCTTCTTCTGAATTTTTTCATATTTGCCTTCCCTTTTCTCGGTCAGGTATTCAGGGATCAGACTGAACATATAGGCCACATGCCTGCCAAAGCTGTATATCTCTTCCCGCGCCTGCAGTATATCCACTTCGATCATTGCCATAAACCTGGACTTAAAATAACGAAGCCTGTAACTTTTCTTCTCACCGGGCTTGTATGGGATAATGATCTCGAGGAATTTGCCGATTAGGGGGGTAAAACCTGTGAGTATGATTGTGTTGATCAGATTGAAGCCGGTATGAAAAACCGAAAGACCGAGCGGATATATTGCCTCAGTTGGAATGGGTGAGTGTCCGGTAATATAATCTGCGGCATTATAGCTCAGTTGAACAAAAAAGTTGAAAAATGCAAAAACCCAGATGAGGCCGGTAAGGTTGAAAAGTGTATGACCCAATGCCAGACGTTTTGCAGCACGGTTTGCCATGACTGCAGCAATATTCGCTGTGATTGTGGTGCCGAGGTTTTCGCCGAGGACCATGGCGGCTGCAGCATTGTAATCAATATAACCGGCATTGCAGAGTACGAAAGTGAGCGCAATGGTTGCACTTGATGATTGAATCAGCAGGGTGACCAGCAAGCCGGCTCCGGCAAACATCAGATACCTGAAGAAACCGTTGCCGGATATGGAGGTGAGCGCTTCAATCAGTGGTGAATGTTCGTCGATGCCGGGCATGGCATCCTTCATAAACTGAAGCCCCAGAAACAGGATGGCAAAACCAAGGATAAACTCACCAACCGATCGGGTGCGGGCTCCCGGGAAGAATAACAGAGGAAGGCTCAATCCCAGTACCGGCAAAAGAATGAAAGTAAATTCAAATTTGAAACCGAAAATGGTAATAAGCCATGCAGTTATGGTGGTGCCGATGTTCGCCCCCATCATAATCCCCAGCGCCTGGGTAAGCGAGAAAAGCCCGGCGTTCACAAAACTTACGAGCATGACGGTAACAGCGGACGAGGATTGTATAATACCGGTAACCAGCAGTCCGGCGACAATCGCTTTTACCCTGTTGGATGCAATGTTGGTGAATATATTTCTCAGCCGCCTGCCCGAAATCCGCTGAAGGCTTTCGCTCATCATTTTCATTCCGAAAAGGAAAAGTGTTAGGGCTCCAAGAATGGTAAGCATATCCAGTAACAGGTTAGCATTGCTCATGTGAATCTCCTCCCGGCGGTTAAATACGTTATCAAATGCAAATTTAATCAGATTACCCGACCTTTGGTTTTCATTGTAAACGAATTATTCTGATCAGGCCTAATTATATAGCCGTTTACAGGCTATTTTTTGATAAAATATCTGTTAACTAAGTATATGCGTTGACCATCGATCTTCCGGATTCTGAAATTCTATTGTTGATTTGCTGACATGGAATCCGGAATTGCTGATTATAAATGGCCAAGGCTGCATAGTTCCGGCAGCGGATATGCTGATCATAGCGTTATGTTCATGCAGATAAATGCTTGATAAAAAATTTGTGCTGCTGCAGTCATATAGTCCCGGAGCATCTTCCCGATTATCAGGATCAATGGTTTACCTGCTATTAATTACCTTTGCAGCATGTTTACTTCATTTATAAAACGCCTTGGCATTCAGGAGCTGAATGAACTGCAATTAAAATCTCTTGAACTTGTCAGGCCGGGCGTCAACCTGGTACTCATCTCAAGAACCGGATCGGGCAAAACACTGGCATTTCTTCTTCCCTTACTCCGCATAATTAGTCCGGACCATACCGGACCTCAGGCCATGATTATCACCCCTTCGCGTGAACTGGCCCTTCAGATTGAAGGGGTTTTCCGTAAAATGCAGACAGGTTACAGAATTACAGCCCTTTACGGAGGGCATGCGGTCAGGACTGAACGCAATAACCTGATTGAGCCTGCAGCCTTGCTGGTTGGCACACCCGGCCGTATTGCCGATCATCTGAGAAGGGGACACTTCGACCCTGAAGGCATAAAAAGCCTTGTCCTGGATGAGTTTGATAAATCCCTCGAACTTGGGTTCGAAAAAGAAATGGCTTTTATTATTTCAAAACTGGCCGGTTTACACACCAGAATGTTGACTTCTGCAACCAGGATGGAGGATATTCCTGCATTCACCGGGGTCATAAATCCGGTATTACTTGATTTTACCATTGCTGATGAACAGATCAATCTGGGCGTAAACATAGTAAAAGCTGAAGGAAACGATAAACTGGAAGCATTATTCCGGCTGATCTGCCATCTGGGGAATGACCCCGCGCTGATATTCTGCAATCACCGCGAAGCTGTTGAGCGAATCAGCTCTTTACTCAGGATGCGGGGGGTGGTTCACGGCATTTATCACGGCGGAATGGAGCAGGATGCCCGCGAGCTGGCGCTGATCCGGTTCCGTAACGGAACCCACCACACCCTTATTACCACCGATCTGGCTGCGCGAGGTCTTGACATCCCGGAGATCCGTCATGTAATTCATTATCAGCTGCCTGTCAATGAAACTGTATGGGTGCATCGCAATGGGCGTACTGCCCGGATGCATGCTTCGGGGGAAGCCTGGATGATGCTTGCAGCTGAAGAAAATGCTCCGGCTTTTGTGACCGGCGTTTCCGGGCCGGTATTGCTGCCGGAAGAAGCCGGGTTGCCGGGTTTCCCTGAATATGAGACGCTGTATCTCAGTCTCGGGAGAAAAGATAAGATAAGCCGGGGGGATATTGCCGGTTTCCTGATACAACAGGGAGGATTGAAAGCGGATGATCTTGGTCAGATAAGCGTTTCCGACCATGCGTCCTACGCAGCGGTGAAACGGAAGTTGTGCAGAAAACTCCTTGCTGATCTGAAGGGCAGACCATTAAAAAAGAGACAACTTAAAATAGAAATCGCAAGGTAAAAGCCCGGATATTTAGTCCGGAATCCTGTAAACCATGGCATTCACATGCATGCCGGCACCAACTGAGGCAAATACGAAATGGTCTCCCGGATTCAGCATGTGATTATTCACTTTCCTGTTCACAATCAGATCGTAGAGAATAGGCAGGGTTGCAACGGAATTGTTACCGAGCCAGGAGATGGTCATTGGCATCGAAAATTCAGGACGTTCTGAGATACCGTAAAGCTCATAAAGCCGGTTTACAATGGCATCGTCCATTTTTTCATTGGCCTGATGAATCAGTATCCGTTCAATGTGGGTTATAGGCAGACCGCTTTTATCTATTGCAGTTTTTATGGCAGTGGGTACTGTCTTCAATGCATATTCATAGAGTTTACGACCATTCATTTTCAGGTAAACATTGCCCTTGTCTTCAGGATTGTATGAGCCGGACATGCGCAACAGATAGGCATGATCCAGGGTGTCGGTACGCGTAACATGGGTGAGAATGCCCACCGGTGTTGCACTTTCAACCGCACTGAGTACCACAGCACCGGCGCCATCCGAATATATCATACTGTCACGGTCGTGGGGGTCGCTGATGCGGGAAAGCGTTTCCGAACCAATCACAAGAATGTTTTTAGCGTCTCCCGACTTAATATAGTAATTCGCCTGAATCAATGCCTGAAGCCAGCCCGGGCAGCCAAATGGCAGGTCATAGGCAACCGTAAACGGGTTTTCGATCGCCAGCCGGTGCTTTACCCTGGAAGCCAGGGCCGGGACAAAATCAGAATGGGTCCCCCCCGAACTTAACATCACCGAAATTATGGGCTACAATGATGTAATCCAGCGCTTCCTTGTCGATTCCTGATGAGACAATTGCCTTTTCTGCGGCAAAAAATGCGATATCCGAACAAACCAGGTCGTCTTCAACATAGCGTCTTTCATCAATCCCGGTGATCAGTTGAAATTTCGAAATGATTTCTTCATTGGGCCTGTTGATAGGTTGACCGTTTGATTCAAGAAAATTATTTTTAAGGAATTCGGCGTTCGGGACTTGTTTTGTTGGCAGATAGCTGCCTGAACCGGTGATTACAGCGTAGATATTGTTTGACATTTTTTCTGGTGCTTTTTAAAAAATATGGTTTACCTGCTGTTGATGCGCGCCGGTAAACCAAAGATAATCCCTGACGGGATATGAAGTTTAACAGTGAAAATTCATATTGCAAAGATACATGCAAAATAGACAGTATCTGCGAAGTTTCTGAAAAGATTGAATTCCGGTTAAATACAGGCAGGTTTTTATTCCCTGAAGGAGGCATTCGACCTGAAAAGGTTAATAACCGGCATTGGGAACTAAAGTGTAAAAATCAACCGGTATTTTCAGTTTAATCGCGGCAATTCAGCTTCTTTTGATTGTATCCTGCAAGCTGATGGCCATTTCCAGAATGGTTTCAAAGTTTTCAACCGGGCTATTGAACGTCAGAAAATAAAGTGATCTTGCATGCTCAATCATCAGGTGGGTTTCAGGAATACGCAGGTATGCCGGATCGAGGTCGTTCTCTCCAAGCCGGATCCGGTCAAGGGCGTCGGCATCCTTCAGCAGCGCCACTGTCAGCCAGTCGGGGTCGTTTTTGCTGACCTCCCTGCCAAGCGAATGGTAAGTCACAGCCTTGCCTATTGTGAGGATGTCGGCAGCTGATGCACCGTTTTCAGCAAACAGGCTGATGTAATCCGGCAGTTTCAAATTAGCGGCATCTGCGCCATGTTGTGTACAATAACCGTCATGCTTGCGGGCCATATCATGGATGTAAGCAGCGAAGAATGCATTTCTGGCTTCGGCCAGTACTCCGGTCTGTATTCCCAGAAGGATCACATGGCTCATCACCCTGTAAGTGTGCATAATTCCATGCAAACTACTGGCATGGTCAAATTGCCCCTCTTTAAGGTTAAACTGTCCGAACGATATGTTGAATTTGGTTTTCAGGATTTCAGGTTTAAAATGCTGAGCCGGAAAGTTTCTGCTCACAAGAATTAGTGAAAATGCCGGTTGAATGATTTCTGACTGTTTGATCAGGAAACAGGGGTAATCTGAAATATTGACTGCAGAATTGGTTTAAGACCAGCGAAGAAAAACTCCACCGCAATCACCATCATAATCAATCCCATCAGTTTCATGGTGATTTTGTTCCCGGTTTCTCCCAGCAGCCTGCCGATTTTCCCGGCGCCAAGCAATACAACGTATGTAAGGCCAAGGGTGATGATAATGGTCAGGATAAGAATAACTTTGAGGGACAGGTGGGCGCTGTCTTCCATCAGGACAATAGCGTTTGTAATTGCCCCGGGCCCGGCAATAATCGGTATTCCCAGCGGTGTAACGGAGATGTCATCCACATACTTCTTAACCATTTCCTCATCCATTTTTATCTTGCTGATTCTGGCCTGCAGAAGGTCGAAGCCCATGATGAAAAAAATGATCCCGCCGACAACCCTGAAACCGTCGACCGAAATGCCAAAAAACCTGAACATCAGCTGTCCGCTGAAAGCAAAAAGCAGCAATGTAATGAATGCCGTGAATACCGCCTTGAGCGCAGTTTTCTTACGCTGTTTATCCGTAAGGTCTGCGGTCATTGTCATGAACACCGGCATTACACCCAGTGGGTTGATGATGGCAAAGAAGGAGGTGAAGTAAAGGACTGCGATGGTGAAAAGTTCGTGGTTCATGGTGTTTGAAAATTGAATAACCCGCCGCATCTGAACGGATGCAGCGGGTTATTGTTTTTCTCAGGCGTTGATTTTCTGATTGACAATCTCCAGGATATGTTCTTCCATCAGTCTTGCATTACGTTCTATTTCAGCGCCCTCAGCGATCACGGAAGCGACAAATGCTTTATCATTCAGCCCGGCAGCATTGATTTTTACATTCAGAAATGCACCCATTACGGCTGAACGCGCTGCAAGGGCGCCCACCCCGGCATCAGATACTGAATTCGGGTTTCCGGTTTCAGCCATGGCTTTGAGGATTTCCATGGTTTCAAAGGATTTCTTCATCACCCTGAAAGGGATTTCAATGGCATAGCGGGTTGCCTCCTGAATGGCTTCAGTCCGGGCTGCTTTTTCATGCTCGCTTCCTTTGGGCAGTCCGAAGGCATCCATAATCCTGTTAAAGGCGTTGGTGTCCTCATCTACAAGCCTGATCAGCTCATCTTTAAGCACCTGCCCTTTTTCGGCCCAGTCTGAAAATTCTTCCCAGCGGTCATCCCAACCCGGCTTGTGCGAGGAGAGATTGGCGACCATTGTTCCGAGTGAAACGCCCAGGGCTCCCATGTATGCAGCGATTGATCCTCCGCCGGGGGCGGGTGATTCGGAAGCCGTTTCATCGGCAAAAGCCGAACAGGTCATATCCATCAGCAACCTGCCGGTTTTTTCCTGTAGCACGTACTCTATGATTTTTTCTTCCGGATTGAACGGTTTGAGGTCATCAAGGCCCATGGACTTCACGGCAATCCTGATCAGTTCGGCCTCTGAAACGCCAACCGAGCGGTTTTGTTTTTTAAGGAAGTACTTGCCGGCATCGGTGAAAACTTTAAGCGGCGCCAGCCCCACAATTTCGGACCCGGTGACGCGCATTCCGCGTTCCTGCGCTTTTTTACAGGCTTCTTCAAAAGCAACATGTACCGGGGTAATGCTGATGTTGGTGAGGTTGATCGAAACCTGGGCGATTCCGTATTCCTCGATGAACCAGCCGATGGCTTTGCAGGCCTTGAGCGATCCCGGAATATTTACAGGGTTGCCTTTCTCATCCTTGACGATTTTTCCGGTTACCGGATTCCCTTCACGCATGGGGCGTCCTTTCTCACGGATATCGAAAGCTACGGCGTTGGCGCGTCTTGTTGAGGTGGTATTGAGATTTACATTGTAAGCTACAAGAAAGTCGCGCGCCCCAACGGCGACCGCGCCGGTTTTGGGCAGGAACTGTGCCGGGCCGAAATCAGGTCGCCAGGCGGGATCGCTGAGCTTTTGCGAAAGCCCTTCATATTCACCTGAACGGCAATAAGCCAGGTTGCGGCGCTCAGGAATCCTGGCCGCTTCTTCATAGCAATATACTGGAATCCCAAGTTCTTTACCGATGCGTTCACCCAACAGGTGTGCATATTTCACCGTTTCTTCCATCGTGATATTGGCAATGGGCACCAACGGACATACGTCGGTGGCTCCGAACCGCGGATGGGCACCCGAGTGTTTGCTCATGTCAATCACTTCCATCGCCTTCTTTACCGCCCTGAATGCAGCTTCAATCACCTGCTCCGGCTCTCCGGCTATGGTGACTACCGTACGGTTGGTAGCCGCACCGGGATCAACATCCAGTAACCTGACGCCTTCCACGGTTTTTATCTGATCGGTGATTTGCTGTATCACAGCCATGTCGCGCCCCTCGCTGAAATTTGGCACGCATTCGATAATCTGTTTCATTGAGTTGAATTTTAGCTATTAATTAATTTTTACTTTCAGATAATCAGTGCATTTATACCGCCGGATAACCGGATTCATCGGTTGGCCGCAGGCTGATGCAGAAAGGAGTATCACTGATTGATGATTTTCCCGTTCAGCACCGTGGTTTCTGCCTTGTTGCTGCCGTAGGCATAGGGCATAAATTCGATGGTCGGTATGGGCCTGGTAATGAAAAAGTTTGCCTTTTTGCCCCTGGCAATACTGCCGTACTGGTCGCTGATGCCCATGGCATAAGCACCGTTGATGGTGCAGGCATTGAATGATTCTTCGGGGGTCATCCGGAACATGATGCAGCCCATTGAAAGAATCAGTTGCATATTGCCGGAAGGGGAGGAGCCGGGATTGAAATCACTCGCCAGTGCAATGGGAAGCCCGGCTTCTATCATTTTACGGGCCGGCGCATGCACCATATTGAGGAAAAATGCGGCTCCCGGAAGCAGGGTAGGCATGGTTTCCGAATCCATCAGGGCCGCAATTTCTTCATCACCGGTATATTCAAGGTGATCAACAGAAAGCGCATCGTATTTTACACCTACCTGTATGCCACCCGAATAATCAAGTTCATTGGCGTGGATTTTCGGACGCAGGCCGTATTTGATGCCTGCCATCAGGATGCGTTCAGTCTCGTCGGGGGTGAAAAATCCCCTGTCGCAGAATACATCTATGTAATCAGCCAGATTGGCCGCAGACACCTGGGGAATCATTTCATTGATAATCAGGTCAACATATTCGCCCTGCTTGCCTTTGTATTCCGCAGGTACTGCATGAGCACCGAGGAAAGTTGATTTGATGGTGAGCGGGCTGAGCATCCTCAGGCGTTGGATTACCCGCAGCATTTTAAGTTCATCGGCAGTGTTCAGGCCATATCCGCTCTTGATTTCCACGGCGCCGGTTCCGAATGAAATAATTTCATTCAGGCGTTCAAGCGCTTGTTCAACCAGTTCTTCTTCCGATGCTTCGTGCAGCCGCCTGGAGGAATTGAGGATGCCACCGCCCCGTTTGGCGATTTCTTCGTATGAAAGGCCCCTGATCTTATCTACATATTCAATTTCGCGGCTGCCCGCATAAACCAGGTGGGTATGTGAATCGCAGAAAGACGGAAATACCATCCGGCCCCTCGCATCAATGATCCTTACCCCCGGCTCTTCGTACAAAACCTGATCGAATTGGTTCATCTGCCCGAAATCCCTGATGATGCTTCCTTCGGTCAGAAGCCAGGCATCCTCAAGCCTTTCAAAGGCCGACATTTCTTTCCCGGCTCTGAAAAGCACCTCGCCGTCGTCAATCCCATTCAGGGATTTGATGTTGATAATCAATAAATTATTGGTTTCCGGCATGATTATTTCCCTTTCTTGATTTAATTCCTGATCTTGTGCAAAGGTATAAATTTAGGTTGATTGCAATAGCCTGACCAGTTGGCCTCTGTTTTATGGGATATGATCTTCCTAATTTCATAAAAAGCTGATCACCCGCATTATTTTGAGGGTTTCTGTCATCTGAACGATGTTTTTTTCTATTTTTGGCCTGCTGATCTGAACCAGGTGTGATTCAGGAGGATAACCTTAAAACCTTTCTGACATGCCGCAACAAAACCTGTTACTTAATGGTTTTAAGCAGGGAAGACTCAGTGCTGCCACCAGGCCGTTTGAATCCTGAAATTCCAAAATGCAATCAATTACTTATTTCCTGTTTATGAAAACAAAACCCTACACTGCCTCTTTTGCCGCCAGGAGCGTGCTTATGCTTTTTGTTCTGGTACTTTTTGCCGGAATGAATCTCTTTGGTCAAACCTTCGACAAGTATTACCAGGACGGAAGGATTTATTTCAAATTCAAAGATGATGTCAACCTGAATATTGCTGTCAGGAGTGACAATTCGGTTGATTTCAACCAGATACCTTTTGTTGCTGCGCTGCAGTCGCAATACAGGTTAAAGGAAATGAGCCGCCCTTTTTACCTGAACAATGACCATAAACTGCTCAGGACTTTTATGCTGGAAATTGCAGATTTCGATAAAATCAATGATGTGATACAAAGGCTTGGAATGGAGCAGGCGCTTGAGTATGTGGAGAAAGTGCCAATGGATTATATTCATTATGTTCCCAATGATTCGCTCTATAATCTATACAACGGCCCCAACAACTGGAACTGGCACCTGGATGTGATACAGGCTGAACAGGCCTGGGACATTTCCAAAGGATCTGCCGATATCAAAGTGGCCATAGTCGACAATGCCGTATGGGTTAATCATCCTGATCTGGCCGCTAAAATTGTTGCACAGCGTGACACCTATTACAATACGGGCGACGCCAATCCGCCAACCACAGGAGACCCGTTCGACTGGTCGCACGGAACCCACTGCGCCGGTCTGGCTGCCGCCATTACCGACAATAATATCGGAGTGGCCTCCATCGGGTACAATGTCAGCATCATCGCTGTTAAGGCGGCTAACAATACCAACGCCAACGGAATTTATGGCTATCCGGGCATACAGTGGGCTGCCAACAACGGGGCCGATGTGATCAGCATGTCATGGGGAGGGCCGGGCTATTCAGCCACCAATCAGAACCTTATTAATTCCATATACAACATGGGCATTGTATTGCTGGCCTCAGCCGGAAACGACAATGTTTCAACTGCCCACTATCCATCCGGTTATAATAATGTTATATCAATTGCTTCAACCAACAGCAATGACGTAAAGAGCGATTTCTCAAATTTCGGGACTACGGTTGATTTATGCGCTCCTGGCGGATACGCCAGCCCCGGGCCGGGCGGATTGCTAAGTACAACCTTCAATACGGGAACTTACGGCAACTATGACCTGATGGCCGGTACCTCCATGGCCACTCCTGTTGCCTCCGGCCTTGCCGGTTTGATTCTGTCAATCAACCCGGCTCTTACTCCTGCCCAGGTTGAAACAATTATGAAAAATACCGCCGATGATGTTTATGCCGCAAATCCTGATTATACCGGTCAGCTTGGATCGGGAAGAATCAACGCATACAGGGCCGCTGCCAATACTCCGTTTCAGCCAACGGCAAACTTCAGCACTCCGGTAACAACCATTCTTCCCGGAGGCGGAGTAAACTTCACTGATCTCTCAACAGGGGTGCCCTCCACCTGGCAATGGACCTTCCAGGGCGGAACGCCGGCTACCTCAACACAGCAACACCCCTCAAATATCAAATTCAATTCTCCCGGCGTTTATGATGTGACCCTTACAGTAACCAACGCCTTTGGCACAAACACCCTGTTCCTTGATGACTATATCACTGCAACCAATACCCCTGCTCCATACATTTTTGTTGGTGTCTCTGATTCATCTCCCTGTATTTTTGATGAAGTAACACTCTCTGACAATTCGCTCTACAACCCGAATTCATGGGAGTGGGCTATTACGCCGGAAACGTTTTCGTTCGTCAACGGAACAAGCAGTACTTCGCAGAATCCGCAGATCAGTTTTTCAATGCCGGGCGCATATTCGGTAAGCTTAACCGCTGCCAACCTGCATGGCGCTGCATCGGGGAGCTATGAAAACCTGATTTATGTCAACGGGGCCATCCCAACATTCAGTGTTGATATGGAAGATGGAACCTCCGGAGTATTTATGGTTTGGGATACCATTAAGTCCCAGTCAAAGATCGATGTACGTTCTGCCAACCAGAGTAATTTTGGTATCCATTTCCACGGTGACCCGGTTCCGACCGGATGGTCGGGAAGCCCGACTTCCGGAACGGCCACGCAGGCCTGGGAAAGCAATCTTGCCTTCCATGGTAAGGCTTATATCTGTGGTGTGGATGCTACCGGCATGGGCAATGTGGCCCTGCAGCTCGACCTCAAACAGACCTACAGCCTGGGCCCGAAATTCTCCTGGTTCAGGGTCGTGGCAAACGGTGAGCAGGTGGCCGATCTGGATGGCAATACGGATTTCAACCCCACAACGGCAGCCGCCGATGAATGGAGAACCCTGATATTTGATTTGTCAGCCTATGCTGGACAGGTATTTGATATTGTATTGCAGAGCGCTACCCGTTTCTCGGATAAAACCCAGGGAGAAGGCGATAACGTATTTATTGACAATATCAGCATCACCAATACCACCCCGGTAAAACCTGCCAGCCGGCCATCATCCTCATTCAGGGTGTACCCCAATCCCTCAGATGGATTGTTTACACTGAATTCGCCGAAACTTACCGGTGCCGAAGTCAGTATCAGGGTGACATCACTGCTTGGCAATGTAGTTTATGCCGAAAAGGTCAGTGGCAGCAATGCTGGCTTACTGAAAACCATTGATCTCTCACACCTGCCTGCAGGAATTTATCTGGTGAGCCTCTCCGACGGACTTCAGCAACTGAATCAGCGCATCATCATCCGCTGATTTTATTTAGATTCATTCTAAATGCCCCTGTATTAAATTAATGCAGGGGCATTTTTTATACTTTTGGCGGCATTCAAATCAATATTTTACTGACGATGAAGTCTAAATTACTGTTTATCTTTTTGTTGCTGACCGTTACATTGAGCCGGACGATGGCTGATGTGGTCACCCCGCAGACCGCCGCCCTGGTTGCCCGGAATTTCTGTTATGAGCAGCTTGTACAGGATGGCGTGAGCATTAACCTGAATGAGATTGTGCTGATTCCGGTTACAACCCGTGAAGTGAACGGTCTACCCGTTTACTATGTGTTTAATCTGAGTACCGGTGGTTTTATCATTATATCCGGAGAAGATGCTTATACTCCGGTGATAGGATACAATGATCAGGGAGCATTTCCCGCCGGGGAACTGGCGCCGCACTACAGCAGTTTCCTTGCTGAATTTGATGACCAGATCGGCTTTATCAGGAGCAATAAGGTTTCTCAGCCCTCTGAAATCATATCATCCTGGGAATATTATCAAACCATGGTAAATACCCGGTATATTCCCGGGGGCAACAGGGATATGGAACCCTTGCTGCCGGTGACCTGGAATCAGGATTTCCCGTACAATGCCTATTGCCCTGTGGATGCTGGCGGTTCAGGCGGACATGTGTATGCCGGTTGCGTGGCTACCGCCATGTCGATGATCATGGCCTATTATCGTTATCCCGAGCACGGCACGGGAAGCTATTCATATAATTATGGATCCTACGGAAATATAAGCGCGAACTTCGGACAGACATATTACGACTGGGATGCCATGCTGAACTCCATTACCTCGGGTAGCGGCCGGGCAATCAATGCCATCGCCGAGCTGCAGTTCCATTGTGGTGTAAGCGTAAGGATGATGTACGGACCCGATGGCTCCGGTGCATACAGCGAAGATGTGCCTTATGCCATCCGTTCTTATTTCGGGTACTCCTCTACAGCCCAGCACGTAAGAAAAAGTAATTATTCCGCTTCGGCCTGGGAAAGCATGATCGTTACAAGCCTCGATGAACTGAAGCCGCTTTACTATTCCGGCCAGAGCTCGGAAGGCGGTCACGCGTTTGTGCTTGACGGTTATCAGACAACCGGAACCGGGAAATTGTTTCATTTTAATTTTGGATGGAGTGGTAGCGGAAACGGCTTTTATACACTTACCGATGTTGGCGGATATAGTGGTGCCCAGGCCATGGTCAGGAATTTTTTCCCCAATCCGGCCAACTACCCGTATAACTGCGATAACCATGTGATTACATCTCCGATGGGGATATTTGAAGACCGCAGCGGCCCCCTGGCAAATTACCAGTCAAATCAGACCTGCACATGGTTGATCGCACCGGAAGATTCCGTGACTTCAATTACAGTGAACTTTACGAAGTTTGAACTTGCAGAGGGTGATGTTGTAAATATTTATGATGGCGATAATGCCGGAGCAGCCCTGCTGGCAACTTACGACAGGAATGCTTCAATTACAAACCTTACTTCATCGGGCAGCAGGCTGTTTATTGAGTTTCTGACAGACGGAAACAACACGGCTCAAGGATTTACCGCTGAGTTTTCTTCAGTTTATCCTGTTTTCTGCGGAGGGACCATCACTTTGTCGGAACCTTTCGGATCTTTTAACGATGGCAGTGGTGACCGCCGGTACAACCACAATTCATTGTGTAAATGGAAAATTGATCCGGGCCCGTATGCCGACCAGCTTACCCTTGCATTTACTGCCTTCGATCTGGAAAATGACAAGGACTTTCTGAAAGTATATGCAATCCCGACCAATCAGTTGCTGGCCAATTACACCGGTTCAGTGGTGCCTGAACCGCTGGTTTCACCCACTGGCAAGATGCTGCTGCTTTTTACCTCCAATGGATTCAATAATAATCAGGGTTTTGAGGCGGAGTATTACATCGCCAATGTGGGAACTGCTCAGAACGACATTGTTTCCGAACTGTCCATCTATCCCAATCCGGCCAAAGGCTATGCCGAAATCCGTTTCAACATCCCCGAAACCCTGGAAACCGGTATTATAATAACCGATCTTACAGGCAGGATAGTTTACCGCGAAGATCAGAAACTTATGGCTGGATTTGTTCATAAGGTGCTACAGCTGAACCATTTGAATTCAGGAGTATACATGCTGACCCTTCAGAATGAGGCAGGCCGCATCACCCGTAAGCTGATTCTCGAATAGGCAGATCTTATCTTATCAATCGATAAAAGGAAGTTTTGCAGATGTAAAACTTCCTTTTTTTATACACCGCCTTGCTTTTTAATTAATTTTGGAAACTCAACAAAACTTACATGAAAAGGAGATTTACTTTATTATTGAGTCTGGCGTTCATTTTTGCCGCTTCTTTTGCAGGAAATGTGGATGAAAACACGGCACGTCGTGTGGCAACCGCATTTTTACATAGCAGAATGCCCGATGCTCATATGGTTGCGCCGGAATTGCCGGAGGCTTTACCGGCTATACATATTGGCTCTGAGCGCACATTGATGTATGCCTTTAATTTCGAAAAGGGGGGATATGTGCTGGTTTCAGCCACTGATGCCGCAATTCCCGTGTTAGGTTATTCGTTTGATGGAATTTTCACCTTCGATAATCAGCCTCCGGCTTTGTCGGCCTGGCTGACGGGTTACGAACTGCAGCTCAGCGACATCATGGACCGCAATTTAGCTGCAACCCCGGAGATCAGTGCATCCTGGAAATCGCTGACAGACTATCAGCCGGGAGAAACTGCGCAGCGCGACCTGAGATCGGTAGAGCCACTGCTACCTTCAACCTGGGACCAGGGGTCGCGGTACAATGCCTTGTGTCCTGTGGATGGTGCGGGGCCGGGCGGTCATGTTTACGCCGGATGTGTGGCCACTGCCATGTCGCAGGTGATTTATTACTGGCGTTATCCGCTTCAGGGAACAGGCTCACATGGCTATTATTCCGATTACGGGTATTTGTTTGTTGATTTCAGTCAGGCCGGTTATGACTATGATCAGATGCGCAATGCAATCGGCCCAGAATCGAACTATGAAATGGCTGAGATTCAGTATCACTGCGGTGTGGCTGTGGATATGATGTATGCGCCGGATGGCTCCGGGGCATACAGTTTTGATGCCGCCAGCGCACTCAGGGAGCATTTTGGCTATTCAAACCAATTGTCGCTTCAGCAAAAAGATAATTATTCCCAAACAGGGTGGGCTGATTTGCTTATGCAGAACCTTGACAACGGGTGGCCATTGTACTACAACGGTTTCGGATCAGGAGGACATGCATTTAATGTTGATGGCTATCAGGGAACAGATTATTTCCATTTTAACTGGGGATGGAGCGGTTCGTACAACGGATATTTCTACCTCAATAACCTGAACCCGGGTGGCAATAATTTTACCTACGGGCAGGGCGCAATTGTAAACTTCTATCCCGGAAGTAATTATCCTTACTATTGTAACGGTGTTAAAACCCTTGGCCGGCATAACGGAACCATTGAAGACGGCAGCGGACCGGTGGAAAATTACACCGCCGGACTGAATTGCGGCTGGCTGATTGCCCCGTCGGATTCTGTGACCAACCTGACACTGACCTTCGAAAAATTCAATCTTACCGATGGGCTGGATGTGCTGAATGTTTATGACGGACCCGATGCCTCTTATCCGCTGCTGGCAAGCCTTACGGGCACTGCTTTGCCCCAGGCCATCAAGGCAACGGGCGACAGGCTTTTTCTGGAATTTCTGACGGAAGGTGATGCAGGGAGCGGATTCAGACTTTCCTACAACAGCGATCTGGCCGTCTTCTGCTCCGGAACGACCATCTACAGCGACTTTTCGGGGGTGATCAGCGATGGCAGCGGAACCCGTGATTACAACAACAACAGTGTCTGTAAATTCAGGGTGGAACCGGAAAATGCCAATTCCATCACCTTTACTTTCAATTATCTCGACACCGAACCGGACTATGATCAGGTGAAAATTTACAATCTGGCTTCACAATCGCTGGTAGCCAGTTTTTCGGGTAATGAAATACCTGAATCAGTGACTGTTCCTTCGGGTAAGGCTATGGTGCTTTTTAACACGAACAACGATATTACGGCTGGCGGCTGGGAGCTTTCCTATGTCAGCGAAGCGACCACGGTTGGCGTAGCTGCTGCCGTTAATTCCGGTGGTCTGGGTGTGCAGGTTTATCCGGTGCCGGCCAGCGACTGGCTGCGGGTTGAATTGAGCAGCAGATTGCCTGCCGATGTGCTTGTTTCCCTGGTTGACCTTTCGGGACGGGTAGTTGTCAATAATATCCGGGCCGGTTTTACCGGACAGGAAACCGTGCTGATCCCGGTCAGTGATTTGGCGGAAGGGATTTACTATCTGAAATACGCTGCGGAAAACAGTGTTGGCACCCACAAGGTGCTGATCAGCCGTTAAGGGGCTGTTGCGGAGTTTCTTCTTCAGGCGGGGCTGCGGGCTTCGCCTGATTTTTTTGCGGTTGCGGCATCTCCCGCTCATAAGCCCGGATAATGCGCGTTACCAGCTTATGCCTTACCACATCGCTTTCGTCGAGCATAATAAAATCAATCCCCGGAATGTCTTTCAGTATGCGGGATGCCTGAAGCAGGCCCGATTGCTGCTGTCTTGGCAGGTCTATCTGGGTAATGTCGCCGGTAATAAAGAATTTGGCAGCCCTGCCCATACGGGTAAGGAACATTTTGAGCTGGCTGTTGGTGGCATTCTGGGCTTCATCCAGGATGGCAAACACATTGTCGAGCGTGCGGCCGCGCATAAATGCCAGCGGGGCGATCTCTATGGTGCCGTCTTCGAGGTAGGTGAGCAGTTTCTGAGGCGGAAGCATATCGCGCAGGGCGTCGTAAAGCGGCTGCATATAAGGGTCGAGCTTTTCTTTCATGTCGCCCGGCAGAAAGCCCAGATTTTCGCCCGCTTCAACGGCCGGACGGGTAAGGATAATCCGCTTTACTTCCTTGTTTTTTAATGCGCGCACCGCCAGGGCAACTGCAGTGTATGTTTTGCCGGTTCCGGCGGGGCCGATGGCAAACACCATGTCGTTTTGCCCCACGCTCTCCACAATTTTCATCTGGTTGGGGGTCCGTGCCTTGATGATCATACCGTTGCGGCCATGCACCAGCACATCCGGCGAGCCGGGGCGGGTCATGCTTTCGGTGTTGCCTGTTTCAGCCAGTTGTTTCAGCTCATTTTCCGAAATCGTTCCGAACCGTTCGAAATGCAGGTTAAGCGCGGTGAAAAAATCTTCAAAAGCCACCAGCTCTCCCGGATCCCCGATGACTTTCAGAAATTCGCCGCGGGCAATCATCTTCAGTTTCGGGTAGAGTTCCCTGATGATATTGAGGTTGCGGTCGCCCACACCGTAAAATTCAAGCGGGCTGTGAGATTCTATGCTGAAGACTTTTTCGCTCATAGGATAGTTGAAGAATGGATATTTTTTAGTAAAAGCAATGAATTGTCAAAAGTAGATAAAATAATAAAGACAAATTTTACTAATAGTTGAAGGTAAGACAGCCTGATTTATTCCGGATGATCTCGGCTCCGCTCGACCACCGGGGCTCCGCTCGACCACCGGGAGTAATATTGGTGGTCGAGCGGAGCCGAGACCACCATACTTACGATCGGCACCGGCACCACCATGCCTCATGGCATATATTTGACTTCCAAACGCCCGGAAAAAAGGATTTTAATTTCATTCCCACTGATCAAATTATCTCTTGTTCAGATAATGAGTCAGGTTTAAACATGCAGCTAACCTGTGCAAATCTTCCTCATTTCCTTGAATCAACGCTTCTTTTTTACCGCGTGACCATCGTTGAATTTGCTTTTCGCGTTTAAAAGCCTGGTCCATTCTGTTGTGTTCTTCGAAATATACCAGTGTGACCGGAAGCCTGCTTTTTGTAAAGTTAGAACCATTTCCCGATTGATGTTCTTCGATTCTCCTTTGAAGATCAATTGTGCTGCCTGTGTATAACCGGTCATCATAACATCTGAGAATGTAAACATAACCTTTCATATAAAGAAACTAAGTCTGTTATAAAGTTAGGGAAATTTCATGAGATTATTATCGAAATCAAATAAGGCAGTTCGTTTTAAGCGTTGGGGTGGTCCCAGCTTCGTGGTACCCGGATGGTCTCGGCTCCGCTCGACCACCGGGCTTCATGTTCCGGATGGTCTCGGCTCCGCTCGACCACCGGGGCTCTGTCCAACCGCAATTATGTTTTGAATTTTGTTATGGTGGTCGAGCGGAGCCGAGGCCACCACACCTCCGGGCGAAGCCGGACACTAGGTTTTGAATTTTATTTCTGGTGGTCGAGCGGAGCCGAGACCACCATACCTCCACGCGTAGCCGAAACCACCTCGACCAGGAAGTGGCAATTGTAAAATATTTCCGACCCCGGCGGGGTCGCATGTTTAAGGAAACTTTATTTTAAAGCGAATCGCTGATCTCCTGCATCTTATCAGCGATCAGCTTCATCAGTTTGTCTTTTTTCGCCTGGTCAAGGATGCCGGTTTCAAGGCTGATGGTCACTTTTTTCTGGCTTTGCCTCATCTTCCATGATTTGACGGGCGGATTGTTCGCCGGCTTTTTCAGCATTAAAGCCAACTCCTTACGGCTCATCTTACTGAATAGCACTTTCCTGTACAATTCCCACTGGGCATTGGATACACCTTTACTGTCAACAGGTTCGTAAAGCCTGATCAACCGCAGCAGGCGCAGGTCTTTAATCAGGTTGTTTTTTGCCAGGTCTTCAATGATGCGGCTGTCAAGCTGCAAGGTTGAAAGCAGATCGCCCACATAGGTTTCATCCTTGCCGATGGCTTTTGATAGCTCTCTTTTATCCTTGAAGATCCTTGAATCCAGCATTTTCTGATAGGTGAGCGCCAGTTCAACAGGTTTCAGGTTTTTGCGTTGCAGGTTGCCTATCACATGCATGATTTGGGCCTCCCGATCAGAAACATCGCGCACGATGGCCAGGATCTGGCCGCGGCCTAGTTTGCGCATGGCCTGCATTCGCCGGTGACCGTCAATTAGTTCATAACCACCTTCAACCGGACGAACGATAATGGGCTGCATCAACCCGTTTTTGTCGATGCTGGCAGCCAGTTCATCAATATCGGTGGTTTTCTGAAGCTGGCCCTTTTGGGCGGTGATTGCTTCAAAACGCGATTGCCAGGGCGATTCCTTAAGGTCGGTAAGCCGGATAAATACAACCAGATCTTTGCCTTTGGGTTCAGTGTCGCTCATAATTGCTTAATTTTTAGTGTTGGTTAACATCCATTTCCATACGGGTAAAACCGGTATGTTTTTTCCATTATGCTGTATTTCAAATTCCTGATCCATCGTCAGGATCATTCCATCTTTCAGATTGAATGCCAGCATGGCTTCCGAAAGCCCGTTCAGTTCGCGGGTCTGGTTTTCAGGTGTCAACTGGTAGCAAACCTGCAGCGCGCTAACCCGCCGGCTTTTATCAAACACAATGAAATCACATTCGCCTTTTCCGCAGAAGGAATAAACTTCCGATGTTCCGCGCCGCAAGGCAAGAAACACCGCGTTTTCAAGCTTACGGCCCTGGTTGGGGGTTGAACTGAATCCCACCAGGTTGTGAAATGCCACATCGTTCAAATACACTTTGCGGGGAGACCGAAGTTGCATCTTCAGTGAATCATGGTATTGATACATTTCATAAAACATATACGCGTTTGAGAGATAGCCCATGTATTCTTTAACGGTATCGGCATTCGACAGGCCAATACTTTTCTGAAGTGAGGTAAATGTAACCGGCAACGAAAGATTGCCCACGAGTAGTTGCACAAGTTCACGGAATTCGCGGTGACGACGAATGCCAAAGCGCACGATAATGTCGCGGTAAAGGATGTTGTCGAACAACGTTTTTACATACTGTTCATCGTTGTATTTCAGATATTCGGGCAGACCGCCCTGCTCAAGCCATCGGGTAAACCAGGTTTTGAGCATGACCTTAGCCTCAGGCAGATAAAAATCCTTTTCTTCGAAACTAACATTTTGAAAACGAAGATATTCGCTGAAAGAGAAGGGAAAGAGCTCCAGTTGTTTGTACCGTCCGGTTAGTTTTGAACCAAACTCCATACTCAGCAAGGACGAATTTGAGCCGGTTATCACCATCTTCTTTCCGCTGTCCTGCATGCGGCGGACGGCAACTTCAAAATTGCCTACATTCTGAATTTCGTCGAAAAACCAATAGCGTGCCGGGCCATAAACTTCGATCAGGGCTTCTTCCAGTTCACCGAAATGCTCAACCGAAAACCCAAGCAGTTTTTCATCTTCAAAATTGAAATAGGCCACATTGTCCACTTCTGACATCAATTGTAGCAGCAGCGTTGATTTGCCCGTGCGGCGCATTCCGCTTAAAGCCAGTACGCGGTTATCGTTTGTTAATGCCGCTTTTGCTTCCGGCAACAGGTCGCGGGCAATTAATCCGCCCTGCACCAAAAGGCGCTCCTTCTGCTGCCAGGCCACCTGAAGTATTTTTGCTTTCATACCGGCAATTTTTTACAAATATAAGAAATATTAAATGATGATTAGCATAAACGGTAATTTATACTAATTGCTAATTAGTGCGCTTTTGTAATGGTTGATCATCATTTTGAGAAATGTGCATTGTATTTGTGAGATTTGGCTTGGTATAAATACATTATAACATTGTAAATCAATTAATTAGATAATATTCGGACATGACCGAGTTACATATAAACACGCTCTGTTGCAAAAATCTTGTTAATAAAGGATCGGGCGCTACGAGTTTTAGATACGTAAATGATGGTTCCCTATTACAAGGTCATGTTTCAGTAAATAGCACAAAAACCCTTTTTCAAAATGGAGTCAAAATGGGTTTTAATGATCAATGTTTTTTAAAAAACGATTGTAACATATCAAACAACGAAATATGCTTATTCAAAGTATGCGACTCTGCAACATGCAGAATAAACACATCCGATAACACAAGAATAGACAATACTCATATTGCAGATTGTAACACGCCTAATTTCCCATTCGCAAACACATTCACCCAACAAGTTTGTTGCAAATTCGAACCACTACGCGAAATCTGCAGCGACGGAATAGACAACGACCAAGACGGATACATCGACTGCGCAGACAACGATTGCAACAATTGGACAATCAGCAACCCCACAAACCCCCCATTTTGCACAGGCTCACCATACAACTCAAGCGGATGCGTTGTAAATTACACCACAAACCCCCTCACAGGCGCACCCATCGTAACATACAACACAAGTTGCGCCGACCAACCACCAGTTAATCCTCCTAATCTTTATTTTTATTGTGGATATCAAAAGGTAGCACCAGCCAACAACAATCCAGGCTTATGCTGCCCAACAAAAACATACCCAGCATATGATCCTGACTCTGGAAGATGGCGTTGTCAGGCTTCTGAATTATGCGGCGTAACCCGCCCAGATATTGATAAGTGTGATTTTGATTTTGACCTAGAAAACCTCGAATGGCTAAACAGCGATTACTCAGGCCCCGGAGACAACAAATGGTGCCAAAGCAAATTCCCTTATTTTTATACTCCAGATACTATTCCTTATGCGCCTCGTAGAAGCACAGGCTGTTGCCTAACCAACATGGACGGAACAGTCGATTACTTCACAGCCGAACCTAATGTTAAGATTTTCGGCTACACCCGCTACTGCGGAGACGGAATCATAGATCCTAACGAAGAATGCGACGGCAACACACTATCGTGCTCTGATTATCAGACTTGCGCGCCTGGTCTTATTGCCACTGGAACACCCACCTGCACAAACTGCCAAATTAACACAAATACTTGCTCTTGCACAGAAAACACAATCATAATCGACTAAAAAAAAACAATCTTTAAAATAAATAAAAATTAGCACCTTACACCACATTCTATTTCTTTTTAGAATTTTGTTTCAGGATCAGATAACCATATAAGATGAGTTGCAACTTTCCCAAAACTAGTCGAGCTCCCATTACCGTAAGATATTAGTCCTCCGAGATTTCCCACAGGCGGATCACTAGCATTAGTCAAACTCTCCACAAGCTCTGATTTCTTATAACCTATATTGCTTTGTCTTGTGAATCCTGCTACGCCTGATTTGAATCTTGGTTTGTCGGTCATGGCATAATTGTAAGTAAAACCACAACCGTTTTCGTTGTAATAACCATACATCGCCGTGTGTACTTGGTCCCATCCTCTTGCTTGTGCTTCAATCCATTCTGGTTCAGTTTTTGTGTAAATATTTACTCTTTTGTATGGAGGCATTAACTGCCGGCCATTATTTAATGTAAACAAAGTAACAGTCGAATCCACTGCTTGTTTCATCTTCTGACTCTCCTCAGAAGTAATTAGTTGATTTAAATCATTGTTGAACATTTGTTTCTCAAAAATATATATTGTGTCTGCTACTTCAGGAACATACTCCCACTTCTTCGTGTAATCAGGAGGTCCTCTAGCGCATCTAACTACAGTTCTAAAGTCTACGCCTCTCGTATCGTAGGGTAAATTTACACCATCAAATACTGTTTTTGGTACGAAGTATACATCGAAAGTGTCTGGCAAATTGTTTAGATTTGCAGGTGCTGGTTCTGGAGGAATACGTGGGTAATCTGGTCCTAATTCAATATTTTGGCTTTGGAACAAATTCTTTTCTTTATACGTAATCGTCGGATCTGTTTTTGTTCCGAATATCCACTCCTGATAAAAAGCAGTATCCGCATTTTCGAAAAATATATTCGTTGTAGAATCGTACGATGTTCTAAGTATGTGTATCAATCCATTCTGAGAAGAATAATTATTTGTTGTTCCGTCTCCCCAAGTAACTTTTAACCCTGTCCCATTAAGAACCGGAGTACCATCAAGAATAGTATAAGCATTCACCAAAAACTCATCCGTAATCAACTCCTGCTGCAACTTCTTATCTACAGTCTGATTCAACCTAAGAACAAAAGTCGTATCCGAAGCCTGATAACTATCCCTAGGATTCGTATTCGGATAAGAAAACTCCAACCTCAAATCAGAACCATCACTAATACCATTACTACCAGATTTAAAATAACCACTAAAATCAGACGAAGTCACAATCACATCAAAATTTTTATTATCATCATTTAATTTTATTGTTTTGTAGTTGTTTTTGTTTATGCCGTTATCTAAACTTATAATATTTACTCCTTTAGGACCACCATTTAAAGTTAGCGTATTTTTTCCGGGTTCAAGTTCAACATTATTCTCAAACAACAATCGACCTGTAACATTAAAAACTCTCAAAGTATAATTTTGATTTCTCTCACTAACAACATCAATACTCGTACTACCAGAATAAGGATTAGGATACGCATCAACCCTCGATTCCAAACCCTGATTCTGATTATTCGTCCAAAGAAAAGTCAAACCATAATTACCAGAAGCATCAGTATAAGCACTATCAACCCTAGAATTATCCTCAGGATTCACAGCAACAACCTTAACATTCCCCAACACATTATTATTAGGATTACCTCTAACATTACCATCAATATGGATGGTATTTTCAAGGCTGGCTTTAAAAAAGCTGCCCTTCTCCGGAAGGGAGCCGGTTAACGGTTTCGGGGTATCCGGGCCATGGTCATTAACTGTTGTGCTGATGTATTGCGCTGTACAATCAAGGTAGAGAATAGCGGACAATTCTTTGGTATGGTCAACCGCCGCATACAGATTGCCCAGCATCAAGGTAAAGAAGAAGGAGGCGGCCAGTCTGAACACGTTGAAAGAAAGCGTCATCCGCTGTTTAAACCGCTTTTCAAAAGCTGTTTCTGCGGGTGTTGGCAAGCTGGCCAGGGCCTCGTCAAAACGTTTGCTTACATGAATTAAGTGAATTTTAGCGATCAGTGCCTGGCTGGGGTAATGTTTCTTCATATGCTTCCAGCGTCTTCCTTCCACTTTCTGCTGCGAAATATGCCCGTGATGCAGCCCCCTGCCATTGTTAAAAAGCCTATGGGCCGACCACCTTAACGATCTTCTGCTTCTTTCATACTGTCCCATAAGTATATCTTTTAGTCAGGTAAAGAATGGTGTTCGGACATGACCGAATATTGTGTAATAAATTGATAATCAATAACATAAAGAAATAGATATGATTATGGTGTCTAAATTTACGTCAAAAATGAAGGATTTTAACAGGTAAAGGAAATTATTTTTCAGAGGGGGGGGCTTGGCTCCGTGGTACCCGGATGGTCTCGGCTCCGCTCGACCACCGGGCTCCGCTCGACCACCGGGCTTTGCTCGACCACCGGGGCTCATGTTCCGGATGATCTCGGCTTCAATATGCCCGGTTGGTCTCGTACCGATCGCTATTGGTACCGCTCGACCACCGGGCTCTGCCAAACCACAATTATATTTTGAATTTTGTTACTGGTGGTCGGGCGGAGCCGAGACCACCATGCACCAGAGCGGAGCCGGGACCACCATACCTCCGGTCGAAGCCGGGAACAGCGGGGTTTTGCATTTTGTTACTGGTGGTCGGGCGGTACCAATAGCCATCGCTACGAAATCAATATGATCCAGAAATATCAATTACAAATTATTTCCGACCCAAGCGGGTTCGAATGTCTATAGAAACATCTATAGTGAAAACAAAACCGATCCCGGAGGATTGCATGTTATATAGAATTCAGGTCCCCATCAACCTTCTGCCATCCTCTTTCCCATAGCATGATTCAATTGTTCCAGCGCTTTCATCAGAACCGGCCGCGGGCATGCCAGGTTCATCCGCATGTAGCCCTCCCCGCCCGGGCCGAATTGCACGCCTTCGTTCAGGCCAAGTCCTGCCTCTTCAATCATGAATTTTTTAAGCTCAGCATCCGTCATACCGGTCAGGTTGAAATCAAGCCAGGCCATGTAGGTGGCTTCAGGGCGTATGACTTTTACCTGTGGGAGATGATTCCCGGCAAATTCAATCAGCGCGTGAATATTACCATCGATATAATCCAGCAGTTGTTCCAGCCATGCATCGCCATGGGTGTATGCAGCTTCTGCAGCTACATTGCCGAAAAGATTACCCATTTCGATATGCAGGCTGTCGAGTACCCTGTGAAACCGCTTCATCAGAACCGGATTGCTGATAATTACCGTCGAGGTTGCCATTCCGGCAAGGTTAAATGTTTTGCTGGGCGCAATCATGGTAACGGTGTTTGCTTCAACCTCCGGCGAAAGGGAGGCCAGTACCGTATGTTTGTATCCCCGGTTTACCAGATCGCTGTGAATCTCATCGGAGATCATCAGCACATTGTATTTCAGACAGATATCAGCCATTCTTTGTAGCTCTACCCTTGTCCAGGTATTGCCTGCCGGATTGTGGGGATTGCTCAGGATAAGCATACGTGCGCCATTGCTGCAGAGCCGTTCCAGATCTTTATAATCCATGCGGTAACGGCCTTTATCCATAATCAGTTGATTGTAAACCAGTTTACGGCCATGATTTTTCACTGCATCGAAAAAGGGGAAATAAACCGGAGGCTGGATTATGATCTTGTCCCTTCGTTTGCTGAAGGCCAGCACCGCCATATTCAGGGCGGGAACAATGCCGGGTGAAAATGCTGTCCATTCACGCTGAATTTCCCAGTTATGACGCCGCTTCAGCCAGTTGATGAGCGAAGTAAAATAGGAATCAGGTCTGATTGAGTATCCGAGTATCTCATGTTGTGCCCTTTCACGGATCGCTTTCAGGATGAAATCAGGCGTCCGGAAGTCCATATCGGCCACCCACATGGGTATAACTTCTTCATTACCGAAGAAGAATCTGCGCAAATCGTATTTAACGCATGCGGTATTGCTGCGGTCGGCAATTTCGTCGAAATTGTATTGCATAGTCAATGCCAGTGTGATTTTAGCGGGTGCTAAATTAATCATTCCGGCATTGCGCTGAATACAGTCTTTATTCAGATTCCAGCTTTTCAATCCGGCTGATTAACGCTTCTATCTGCTTTTGCTGGGCTTCGATAATCAGTTGTTGCTCCTGAATGGCTTTGACCAGCGGAGGGATAAACTCTCCATATCGCAGGCTATAGAGTCCTCCCTCAGTTTTGGGCGCATCTATTCCACTGAAACTATATCCGATTTTACCGGCAGCATCTTCGACTTCCTGCGCAACAAAACCAGTGTAGACTATCTGCTCTTTTTCACTCACCGCCCTAAGGTCTTCCGGCGAAGGGGTGAACGGAACTTCGCCTTCACGCAGGGCTATCGGGGTGCGATTATCGAGGTAGCTGTTCAGGGAAGTAATATCAAGGGTGTAGGTTACAGGACGCAACATTTTGACGAACTCAATACCTGGCACATTTTCATGAACATTATTTTTGTACCGGCCATCTGAAAAATTACTCCAGCCTGCAAAACCACCGATACTGGTAACACTGTTGTTTCCTATTACCACTCTGTTTGATGCATCTACCCTTGAATTGTAACCGAGGGCCATACAATTGGAAAAACCAAAATTTGACGGATATGCGTAGGCGCCTAAAAATGTACCATTTGAAAAAGTGTAATAGTCACCTGACTGGCAGCCCACAGATGTATTATTACTTGAAGTAACATAGTAGTTGGCAAATCTGCCTATAGAAGTATTGTTGTTTCCCGAAATATTTGTGTAAGCGGCTGCATCTCCAACCCCGGTATTGGCCTGACCTGTCTGGGTGTTGTAAAGTGAACTGCTGCCACATGCAGTATTATAGGCCCCATTAGTGTTCAAAATAAGGGAGTTATTGCCATAAGCCGTATTCTTGAAGCCTGTAGTGTTGCCGGCAAGTGAATTGAAACCGTTTGCGGTATTGGAATAGCCGGTGGTATTTTGCCATAAAGCCTTCGAACCCACGGCAGTATTGCCAACTGCTTCCCAAACAGAGGTGGCTCCTGAACCATTATTGTAAAGGGCTGAGTCGCCAACCGCAACAAGATTACTTCGCGTTGTGCCGGCATATAATGCCCTCACACCTACCGCGACATTTGAAAACCCCGTTGAATTGCTGTACATTGCCCTTGAACCGGCTGCGGTATTGTAACTCCCTGTATTTGTGTGGTAGCCGCTACGATGACCAAGCGCCGTATTTTCTGTTCCGGTTGTATTGCTGGCAGCAGCATAATAGCCTATGGCCGTATTGTAGTCGGCAGATGAATTGTTGTTGAGGGCGAATACTCCGACTGCAGTATTGTAACTTCCACTGGTATTGAGTGTGAGCGCCCTGTTGCCCATGGCAACATTATATAGCCCGTCAGCATTGAAGTACAATGCCCTGTAACCATTGGCAGTATTGGCAACTCCGGAGGTATTTGAATAGAGTGCCAGAAAACCCGTTGCTGTATTACCTTCTGAGGTGGTGTTCGAATACAGTGCCATGTAACCGGTGGCAGTGTTCGACATACCGGTAGTGTTCAGATGCAGTGCCTGATAGCCGTTGGCTGTATTCTGATACCCGGTAGTGTTTGTATACATAGCCTTTGAGCCCAATGCCGTATTCCGGGAACCATGTAGTTCAATGGTAGCCCCTGTGCCGTTGTTGAAAAGGGCTGAATCCCCTACAGCCACGAGATTATTCCTTACAGTATTCTGACGCAGTGCCCTTATACCGATGGCTGTATTGGAGTATCCGGAGGTATTGCTATAAAGTGCATTCTGACCGATGGCTGTGTTGTTGTTTCCTGATGTGTTTGAATACATGGTACCATAACCAACAGCAACATTCATCCGGCCGGTATTGTTCCAAAATAGCGGCAGGTACCCCATGGCAATGTTGCCATTACCACTGGTATTGGAAAAAAGGGCCTGATCGCCGACAGCAGTGTTGTACTGCCCTGTATTGTCAGCCGGGGTCGAGCTGCCTCTCAGCGCTTCGCAGCCAATGGCTGTGTTGAAGGTCTCTCTTCCTGAGGTCCGGTCATCGGCATAAAACATGGCATAAAACCCCATGGCTGTGCTGCGGCTGTTGGCTTTGTTATTATAGAGGGCCGAATAACCAAGCGCTGTTGAGTTTGTTCCGGTTGTGTTCTGCGCCAGTGCCAGATAACCAAGCGAGAGATTGTGCTGTGCTCTTTCTATTCTTCCGGCAAATGCACTATTGATGCGGAAGTTGAGCGGCACATCATCGGTTGTGCCGATGAAGTTATTTGGAGAGGATGTCCCTGCATTCCCTGTGAGCGACCAGCCGAATCCCGATCCTACATAGACCCACGAAGGACTTGCCGGTGTACCGGCATTGTAGTAAAAACCCGGTGAATTGTTTGTCTGGTAAACCAACAACCCGGTGGCAGGGGAGGCAATGGCGTTGCGCTGGGTAAAACTCATGCGCGGAATAAGCAACCCGCCGGTTGTTGATTTAACATCCAGCATGGCAGAAGCATCGGGGGACGTACCATCGGTGTTGATGGCGACCTGGGAATAGAGGTCTATGCCCAGAAAAAGAGCGATTAATAAAAAGAGCTTTTTCATCGGAATATGGATTTATGTTGGTTCTTTATATGAATAGAATAAGCGAAGGCCATCTTTTCATGAAAACAGTCATAAACCGGAAGTATGGAAGGCGGGTAGTAATCTGAAGGAATCCCTGGAAACAGGGAGAGCTAATAATAATGGTGTAATATACATCATTTTTTCAATATTTACAAATCCTGAGCGACCAAAAATTGCCTGAATCTTCGCTGTTTGATCCGACGGAAGCCGTCAATATGATTTTTTCCGGATCGGACTTAACAAATCAATAGCATAGCCCTGGCGGGCTTGGCATTGATCAATCCGGGTTGGTAAATTCAGAATAGTTTCACAGGCTCTTGTTGTCCTGCCTGAGCTTTACGATGTTTAAGGGCAGTAGAAGTAAAGAAAGATTAAATGTGTGTATTCATAAGTATTACCCTGGTTGTTCCGGCTTTAGCGGCACTGAGCATACGAATGATATATATTCCTGAGGGCAGATGGCTTAAATCCAATTCCGCCCCCGGCGTACCACCGGCAAGGGCGCTTTGGTAAACCGCCTGCCCCGCCATATCCGTTACCTGAAGAATAACCTCATGGGTCGCAAAGTCAGATAAATCAATTTTGAAAATTCCGTTCCCGGGATTCGGATAAACCTTCAGCCGGTTTTTTATGTCTGTTTCACCGGTTCCGGTTGGTTTGGCTATGTTAAACCAGTTGATGTTATACTCCCCGGCAAACGAGTATAGCCTGAGCCTGAGGTTCCCGGCCGGCAGGTTCAGCCTGACGCTTTGATTTTCCCAGTTCTGCCAGCCGCCGGTCGCTGAAACATTCATAGAGCCATAAGTCTGAAAACTTCCTCCGGACGAAGCCCTGATGCTGATAATTCCGTTGGAATACTGGGAAGCAATACGGAACAGTAACTGATATTCTCCGGCTTCCGGCACTTTAATCAGGTAATCAAGATAGTCGCCGTTATTGGCGAATCCTACATTGTACCCGCCTCCTGCATCGGAACAGTTTTCGATCTGAAATCCATTGTTAAAATAAAAATCCTCCGCTTCGATGCGCGCCGGCAACAGATAACGCCGGGGAAGGTTATTTTTGACATTTATGTCAGAAAAATGTTCCAGCGGCTGTATTCCGTTTAAAATTCCGCTTCCGGTATAGCTTATCTTAACCTGCTGTCCGTATTCCACAGGAGTTTCAAGTGTAATTATCAGCTTCGAAGGCTGGCCCGGAACGGGTGCAACGGCGGAAATTCCATGCAAAGCGCCCGAAACCGTTACCTGAAAGTCTGCCAGTGAAGCATTCATTTCAGTGATTTCCTTATTAAGGGTAAGCAATGCTTCCTGACCAGAGACAGTAGTTTCAGCAAAAATATGTTTAAATGGTACAGCGCTGGCCGGTACCGGATTCTCAAATGAGAACAGGTTAATGTTTGAGCCTCCCCTTTCGAAATAAAGCCTGATTTTGCTGGTTCCTTCCGGAATAATCACATCATTCACTGCCGTAGAGGTCCAAGTGCTGATGGAACCTGTGTTTGGAAGGGTAAGCGGGCTGATGATATCTGTTCCGTTGATGGTAAATCTTACAATCCCTGTCTGGGCGCTGTTCGAAGCCGAACGAACCGTTAACCGGTAAGCGGCCGCACTATCCGCACCTATAGTATATTGCAGCCATTCCCCTGTTTCGGTCCACCGGATATTGTAACCGTTCCCACCCGGAAAGGCATCGCTGCATTTGTCTATATCCACCCCGTCATTGCGGTACATCCACCCCTGGTTCCAGTTGGTAAAACTACCTGTATTCAGATGGTAATTGGCTGAATCAGCATCCTTATAAGCATAGGAACTCCGGCCAAGATCATAATTGACGGCATGGACCGCTTCACCGGGCTGATATACCCTGAAAGGCAGCGTTTCATAGGAATGTGGCTGGCGGATCATGGCATCAATTACATCACGCTTAACCGTACAATTTTCGATTCTGTGGTTATCTGCCCATTCCATCACGGCATCGAAAGCCTGCTCTGCCGTCAGCGCCGGAGTTCCAAATCTCCAGTAGCTGATCAGGTTGTCATAATTCTGACTCTCCGGCACCTGCAGCACATTGTTAATCCCGGCCTTCTTAACAGGCCACCACGACCAGCCGATCCTGTTCTGCTCACACAGGGCAATCAGATCGGTAAACCAGCTGTTGGAGTTTTCACCGGATTCTCCCAGCCATGTGGGCACATTCCAGGTATTTCTCAGGTTAATGATCCAGCTGATTTCATTCTGGGTATTGTAAGTCCAGTATTTATGAAAGCTGTAAACCATATTGTTATCCCAGGGAGGCGTCAGCCCGGTATAATCATTGGCAAACCAGTTGCCTTCAATGATAATCATATGATTCTGGTCTACCGCCCGGATGGCATTGGTAATTTCACCATAGAGCTGTCGGAGCAGGGCTCCGCCGGGCAATTCCCAGTTGGGCTCATTGATCAGGTCATAGCCTCCGATCCAGGGTTCCTGGGCATACCGTTCGGCCAGCCTGGCCCACAGAGCCACGGTTTTCCTTCTGTTTTCAGCGCTTTCCCAAAGTGAAGGTTTCGTTGGATCATAATCCGAGATATTGGCATCTTTGCCCTGGCCGCCGGGCGCCCCGTGAAGATCGAGAAAAAGGTACATCTGATTGTCGGCGCACCAATCGAGCAGGCTGTCGATACGCACAAAACCTTCTTCTAACCAGGTGTCCTGTCCGGCCACGGGCTCATCCTCTATGGGAAGTGTAAACCACTTGTAATGCATGGCCACACGAACGCTGTTGAAACCCCAGGCTTTCATGCTGTCCACATCCGTACGGGTAAAATGATTGTTTAGCCAGGCTTCATAGAACGTCGCTGTTTGTTCTGCACCTATGGTTTGCGTCAGCTTATTCCTGAATCCTGTATGTGTGCCGGCAACCTCAGCCGATTTCATCATATAACCCTCCATCAGCAGCCAGTTGCCGGTGCCGATGCCGCGCAGTATCACCTCCTCCCCGGCCCCGCTATAGATATACTTTCCTGAAGCATGCAGAAATCCCTGGGCAGCAATTCCGGATGTTACCATTGAAAAAACGAACAAAAACAAGAACCTGATCATATTACAGATATTTTACAGTAACAATTTTATTTACAGCGACTTAAACGCTTAATATTTCAACCAGGATTTGGATCTCACCTTAGGTCGCCTTGCAAAGATAATCATTAACATTCAGGATAGTGTAATTAATACACGTACCCGGGCCAAAATCAAAAAACCCGGCAAAACCGGGCTTTTGTGATGAAAAATTTTCTTATCGGTTATACCAGTCCGGCAAAACCCATAAAGGCCAGGGAGAGCAGACCGGCAACCACCAGGGCAATGGGCACCCCGCGCATCCCTTTGGGGACGCCCATTAATTCCATATGCTCACGGATGCCGGCAAAAATTACCAGCGCAAGGGTAAAGCCGACCGATGTGGCAACGGCAAATACCACACTTTCGAGCAGGTTCAGGTTCTTCTGGATCACCAGAATCGCTACACCCAATACGGCGCAATTGGTGGTAATCAGCGGAAGGAAGATACCAAGCGCCTGATAGAGCGATGGACTCACCTTTTTCAGGATGATCTCAACCATTTGCACCAGGGCCGCAATTACCAGAATGTAACTGATGGTCTGGAGAAATCCCAGCCCCAGCGGGACCAGAACAAACTGATAGATCAGGTAGGTTACGATGGTAGCCAGTGTCATCACAAACACCACTGCGCCGCCCATACCCACAGATGTTGAGAGTTTGTTGGATACGCCCAGGAATGGACAGATTCCGAGGAATTGCGCAAAAACGATGTTGTTGACAAAGATTGCCGAGATGATGATGATGATATATTCCATAATCTTTCTTCTTTTGTATTAAACCCGTTGATTACGCTTTCCTGAGTTTATTGATGAGCGCGATGAGATAGCCAAGCGCGATAAAGGCCCCGGGAGCCAGCACAAATACCAGGATGGCATCACCCTGGATAAATTTCATCCCGAAGAGGGCGCCGCTGCCGAGGATTTCGCGAATGCCGCCCAGCAGGGTCAGGGCAAAGGCAAATCCAAGTCCCATGCCCAGTCCGTCGATCATAGAGGAAAATACATCGTTCTTGGAGGCAAAAGCCTCGGCACGTCCGAGCACAATACAGTTCACCACAATAAGGGGAATAAAAAGCCCGAGTTGCTCATGCAGCGCAGGTGCATATCCGGCCATCACCAGGTCGACAATGGTAACAAAGGAAGCAATAACTACAATAAATGAAGGAATGCGGACCTTGTCGGGGATGATGTTTTTCATCAGCGAAATCACCACGTTGGCCATCACCAGTACAAAAGTGGTGGCCAAGCCCATGCCCAGGCCATTGATGGCTGAGGTGGTAACACCCAGAGTCGGACACATACCGAGCAGCAGCACCAGAACCGGGTTGTTCTTAATAAATCCCTTGGTAAAATTCTGCATCTGGTTCATTTCTCACCTCCTTCCGTTTTAACTGCATCATAGGCACGCTGAACGCCGTCGCAAAAAGCCCGGGAGCTGATGGTTGCCGCAGTGATGGCATCCACCTGTCCGCCGTCTTTTTTAACTTTCAGTGTAAATGATTCAGGATTCTGATTTTTAAATTGTTCGGGGAATGATGATTTCGAGGCATCCATTTTGTCACCCAGTCCGGGGGTTTCAGTATGCTTCAGTACAGCGGTATTGAAAATGGTGCCATCGGGAAGAAATCCTATCATTAATAGCACCTTTCCCCCAAAACCTTTATCGCTGTATGTTTCTACTGCATACCCAACCACTTCTCCTCCCGAAATGGCTTTGTTTATCACCACCGGATCTCCGCCATCTGCAGGCGTAACAGATACCGGTTCAAGCTGTTCAAATTCAGGGACTACCTGTTTGATCGCAGCTTCTTTTTTCAGTTGCTGCGCTTTGGCGATGGGGTCTTTGGTCAGGTTATAAACCGCACCCAGTGCAAACGAAGCAACCAGGGAGATGCCCAGCAGCACAAGCACCATATTTTTAAAAGTTGATTCCAGTTTAGCCATTTTTCACTACCTCCCCGAACCTTTTGGGTTTAAATGCATTGTTGATCAGTGGTGTAAAAGCATTCATAATCAGAATGGCAAAAGAAACACCCTCGGGATATGCGCCCCATACCCTGATCATTATAGTAAGCAATCCGGCACCGATGCCAAAGACGATCTGCCCGCGCGGTGTCATGGGTGAAGAGACCATATCGGTGGCCATATAGAATACGCCGAGTATCATACCTCCGGCCAGCAGGTGCAGTGCCGGGTCAATATAATGTGTGGGGTCAACCAGCCAGAGAATGCCTGAAAAAATGACTGCTGATCCTATGTAGGCGGTTGGAATGTGCCAGGTAATGATTTTGCGCGAGAGCATATACACGGCGCCAAGCAGCAGGGCAATGGCTGATATTTCGCCAAGCGATCCTCCCTGGGCTCCCAACAAATCATTGATATAACCAGGGAAGTCGGGGGATGCCATGATTTCCTGAACGGTTTTTCCCGCATCCAGACCTTCCTTGAGCACGCCCAGCGTTGTCGGCCCTGTAATGGCATCTGTCAATCCCGAACCAAAAAGCCCTTTTGGCAACGGCCAGGAAGTCATCTGCACCGGAAATGAAATCAGCAGAAATACACGGCCTACCAGCGCGGGATTGAAAGGATTCTTTCCAAGTCCGCCAAACGACATTTTGCCAATACCGATGGAAACCAGTGCACCAATGACCAGTATCCACCAGGGCAGGTTGGATGGCACGTTGAAGGCCAGCAGCACGCCGGTTACCAGGGCGCTGCCATCATTGATGGTAACAGGGCCCTTGATCAGGTACTTCTGAATAACCCATTCGAAGAAGAGGCAGGCGGCCACTGAAATAAAGATTACCCGCGCGGCATCAAGTCCGAAGAAATAGAGTGAAACGAAAATGGCTGGGATCAGGGCAATCACCACACCATACATAATGGATTTTACACTTTGCTGCGTGTGAACATGGGGTGATCCCGAAACTGTGAGTAAGTTCATATTATTTCTTCCCCCGATTTCTGATGAGTATTCCGGTTTTATTTTTACCCAGCCTGAGGTAGTCGAGCAACGGACGACCTGCCGGACAGGTATAATGGCATGAACCACATTCGATGCAGTCCATGATTCTATCCTTTTCTGCACGCTCGAACAACTGGTTTTCCGACAACTGGGCCAGTAATACAGGCTCCAGCCCCATCGGGCAGGCCGTGATACAGCGGCCGCAGCGGATGCAGTTGAGGGCAGCCGCCCGTTTCGATTCGGCACCCTGCATGATCAGAATGCCGGATGTGCCTTTTACCACCGGAACATCGAGTGATGTCAGGGCTTTCCCCATCATGGGTCCGCCGCTGATCACTTTTCCTGCATCTTCGGGCAATCCACCGGCAAAATCAACCAGCGCGCTTACCGGCGCACCAATGCGCACAAGCAGGTTCGAGGGTTTTGCAACTGACTTCCCGGTAACGGTTACCACCCGGTCGATGAGCGGTTTGTTTTTCTGAACCGCTTCATACACGGCAAGCGCAGTGCCTACGTTATTCACCACGCAACCCACTTCTATCGGAAGTTTTCCCGAAGGGACTTCACGGTTAACAACGGCTTTGATCAACTGCTTTTCGCCGCCCTGCGGATATTTTACCTTCAGGGGTACAACCTCAATGCCCGGATGCTTAGAGCAGATCACGCTCAGGTGTACAATGGCATCCTGCTTGTTCTTCTCTATCCCGATAAAAGCTTTGCTTACGCCAAGAGCCTTCATAAGAATTTTGACACCGATCACCATCTCTTCCCCCCGCTCAAGCATCAGGCGGTGGTCTGAGGTCAGATAAGGTTCACATTCCACTCCGTTGATCAGCAGGTACTCGGCTTTTTTTCCATCCGGGACCATCAGCTTCACATGCGACGGAAAAGTGGCGCCACCAAGGCCAACCACACCCATCTCGTTGATCTTCCGGATGATTGCATCCCGGTCAGGGACAATATCATGGATAATTTCAGGTGAACGGTCAATTCCTTCCTCCCATTCATCCCCTTCCACGTCAATGTAAACAGCCTGACGTTTATACCCCGAAGTATCAATTACTTCGTCGATTTTGGTGACTTTACCGGAAACGGACGAATGAACATTGGATGAAATAAAGGACTCTCCTTTGGCAATGACCTGTCCTGTCTTCACAATGGCGCCTTTTTCCACCACCACTTTTGAGGGGGCTCCGAGGCTTTGGGATACAGGGATACAGACTTTTGCCGGCAAAGGGAGAACTTCAATGGCTTCGCCGGCAGAAATTTTATTTTCTTCCGGATGGACTCCGCCAAGTTTAAAAGTTTTCAAATTATCTCCTCCGCGTATTGGTTTATAATTTGTTAACGACTGATGAATGGCTAGCCGGCTGTAACAGGTTCGGCAACCTTTTCTGCTCCGGGTTCACCGGGCTTTTCTTTCCGCAACGGGAAATTGATCTCAAGAATGGCCCCGGTCGGACACACGGGGGCACATTTGCGGCACAGCTTACATTTTTCGTAATCAATATAAGCCAGATTATTCTGAAGGGTAATGGCTTCGTATGGACATTCCTTTACACATTTGCCGCAACCGATGCAGGCTACACTGCAGTTTTTCTTCGCCGGTCCGCCTTTTTCAGTATTCACACAGGATACAAAAATCCTGCGGTCTTTTTTGCCTTTCTTCCTGAGCTCAATGATCTTACGCGGGCAGGCTGTAACACAAGCACCACAGGCCACGCATTTCTCATCGCTTACCACCGGAAGTCCGGTTTCAGGGCTGATATAGATCGCATCGAATTTACAGGACACCACACAATCGCCAAGGCCCAGACATCCGTTGGGACATCCGCTTTCGCCTGCCGATAAGGCATGCGCAAAAGCGCAGGACGAAGCCCCGTCGAAAATCACCTTCTGAGGGGCGTTAATCCGGCTTCCGTTACAACGTACCACGGCAATCATCGGCTCTTTCTCTTCAGCCTCAAGCCCGAGCACCGATGCTATTTGTTTCATGGTATCGCTGCCGCCAACCGGACAGTTCAGCTTCGACAAATCCCCTGTTTTTACCAGCTCCTCAGCAAATGCACGGCATCCGGCCAAACCACAGCCTCCGCAATTGGCGCCTGGAAGAATTTCGTTGACAACATCTATCCGGGGGTCCTCGATAACTTTGAATTTCTGAGCGACAAAATACAGAATTACTGCAGAAGCAACTCCGATGGCGCTCAGTGAAAGTACGGCAAATAATACGGTTTCGTTCACTGTCAGCTCTTTTAGGTGCAAATCATTCCGCGTTCATTTACCTGCTAAGGCAGAACGTGACAAATGTAGCAACAAAAAAAAAACGACCGTCAGTATAACCGCAAAATCAAATGGCTGTTATAATATTGTTATTCAGCTATTTAAATATTTAACACATCAGCACTATTCAATAATACATATTACATTTATTTAATATTCAGCATCTTACAGATTTGTTTAGAATTACTATAAATTGAGCCTGACCCGGCACAATCGTCATGGTTCAGGCATTCATTGCCTGAATTCACTGTTATAAGTTTGATTTATATAATTTAAACCCGAAAACAGGGATGAAATTCCCGTAAATCCGGCTTCTGCTGCTTTATGTTAAGGGCCGGCAAATTTCCTGTCACTGATGCGCTTTTTCCTTTGAGCAATGGAAAGTCAGAAAAGTTTTGGAATCATTCAGCCTGACCTCATCCATTTCACACAAACATAGGCCATTAGCCCCCAGTAAAGCAGCCATTTCATCCACTGAAACCTCTCCGGCAAAACCTGAAAGCAAAGCAAGGGAATTGTAACGGGTCGGGGTCACAAATGAAGATTTCCGGGTTTGCTGTATCACAATCACCAATGTACCATCCGGTGACAGTGCTTGTAGCAATTTCGGTATCAGCACCTCCGGCTTTACGTATTCAAGGACCAGTCCGCAGAAAATCAGTTCAGCATCACTGAAAGGAAGGAGATCGGTTTCCATATCCAGACAATGGATGTTCAAACCCGGCAAAGACTGTCCAAAACGCTGATTAAGTTGTTCCAGGAAAGCGGGATTGATATCCACGGCATGAACGATGCCTGTAATCGCGGGATCGACCTCCTCAAGGCCATTACCCGTTGCACAACCGATCAGGGCGAGGCTGCCCGGTTTGTAACGCGTAAGGCAATCGCCCAGCAAACGGCGGAGCACCTGTGCCTGCCCGACTTCGCGCATATGGTTTTCATAATCCGGAAAAGGAATCTGTAGCCAGGGATTTTTCATAAAATATCTGAAGACAACATAAAACCGTCAGATTGCGGGATTCCTGCCATCAAGCTTCGACTTTGAATTTAAACCGCTTGCCCATCCGGTCTCTGAGCAGATACAGGACGGCATAATAGGGTAACAACACCACCAGCGAAATCAATCCGGCCAACACTTCCGAGGCGAGCGAAGCAGCGATGATCAGGGTTACGAAAACCAGCAGAAAAGGCAGAATATAGCCAAAGAACAATGCGGCATTGCCTGCTTTTACGTCGGCCTGAACCGACACCATTTGTCCGGGTTTCAAACTTGTACCGGGTTCAATTTCTGCTTCTATGATGCGCTCGCTGGTATCGGAGGCTGTGCAGGCGCCTTTCGCATGGCAGGAAGCACAGGCGCTCACACTGACCACCTTCACGAAAACCTTCTGTCCTTCAATGCCTTGGACTACACCTGTCTTGGCAAGACATTCAGTTGATGATGACATTTCTTTCTTTTCAGGGAGTGGACAAAGATACCGGCAAAATCTTTCCATTGAAATAGCGATGCCCGTTAATGGCAAAATCGGCAACGAATTCCGCCATTTTCACGGCTGAAACCGGAGCTTCATAACCGGGAAATGCCTTTGCGAGCATTTCGGTCTGTACTGCGCCGAATGCAAGACAATTGACGGCAATCTGCTTGTCCTTCAGCTCTTCGGCCAGGCATTCGGTAAGCACCGCCAGGGCGCCTTTGCTGGCGCTGTATGCCGCCAACCCCGGGAACTTGACACTTCCCTGTACACCGCCCATGCTCCCGATATTCACAATGTGGGAACCGGGCTTCATCACCGGGAGCAATGCCTGTATCAGCAAAAGGGGAGCTTTCACATTCACGCTGAAAACCGTATCCACTTCGGATACGGTGAGCTTACCGACGGGCTTATTCAGCATAGCGCCGGCATTGTTGATCAGGACATCGATTTTCCCAAGCTGCCGGTTAATCTGATGAGCCAGAGATTCCATATCGCCGGTGGCCAGATCAAACTGCAGCGGCTGAACCACCGTTTCATGCCTTTTGATGTTGCATTCACCCGACAATGCCTGTATCTTCATGCCATTGCGCGCAATCACCATCAGCCTGTTTCCCGGAATACCGGCCAGAATTTTTGCCGTTTCGCGCCCGACACCGGATGAAGCGCCTGTAATTACTATATTCATATTTTTATCCTAAATGATTGTTTTCATTGATTCTATTCACAGGGGACGAGGGTTGGGAAGAAGGGACGAGGGCCGACAATACTGTTTTGTCTGACAAGAGAGAAGGTGAATGAATATTTCCAATCTCCAGCACCCAATTTTCAGTCTCCATTTACCAACTTCTAACATCCGACTTCCGGCTTCACATCGGACTTCCGGACTCTGACTCCTAACATTTCTTTCACAAGTAATCCCCCGACCTCTCATGTTCATGGGTAAACGGAGCCACCGCCCTGTTATAAATACCATGTACCCAGGCAATGGCCATGCCGTAGTTGGTAACAGGGATACCGGCATCCACCGCGGGTTTCAGCCTGTTGATAATCTGTTTACGGGTAATCACGCAACCCCCGCACTGTATCACCATGGCATAATCGCGGATATCGCGCGGGAGCTTCGACAGACCTGCCACCACCTCATATTCCAGTTTCTTTCCGGTGAAATTGCCCAGCCAGCGCGGAATTTTCACGCGGCCGATGTCATCGCAGGATACATGGTGGGTACACGACTCAAGGATCAGGATGCGGTCCCCATCCTTCAGTTCCGAAACTTTGGGCGTTCCCTTCAGGTAATTCCTGAAATCGCCCCGCTGCCTGGCCAGTAGAATGCTGAAACTGGTAAGCGGTATTTCCGGCGGCACCGCGGCATCGGCTTTCAGGAAAACCTGACTGTCGGTGACAACCAGCGCCGGTTTGGGATTCATCCGCCTGATAAAGCCGTCGGCTTCCCGCTCCTTGCACACCACGGCAATGCCGTCGTGATCCAGAATATCGCGGATGGCCTGTACCTGTGGCAGGATCATCCTGCCTTCCGGAGCTTCAATATCAATTGGAGTAATCAGTAACACCACATCACCGTATGAAATCAGATCGCCAAGCATAGAGGGCGCGGTATAGGCCGATTCGGGGATCAGCCGCTGCATGGCCGCAATCAGGCCATCGACCCCCAGCCTGTTGATCGCGCTGAATTCCAGCACCGGAACTGTATAGTTGGTTTCCAGATTTTGCTTCAGGCCTGCATCGAGGGGTTGAAGATCGCTTTTATTGTGCAGCACCAGAAAAGGAACAGCTTTGTCTTCAAATTCTGCAATAAGTTTTTCTTCCTCCTGCGCAAACTCATTTCCGGTAATCACCAGAATGGCAAAGTCAATGACCTTGAGCATTTCGCGGGACTTTTCCACCCGTTTCAGTCCCAGTTCTCCGGTATCGTCAATACCGGCTGTATCTATCAGGATTACCGGGCCTATCCCGGGAATTTCCATGGATTTCTTTACCGGATCAGTGGTTGTTCCGGCCACGTCCGACACAATGGCCAATTCCTGTCCCGCCAGGGCGTTAATCAGCGAACTTTTACCGTTGTTGCGACGGCCAAAAATGCCGATATGGGGTTTGGTATCTTTTCCTTTGGACATAAGGATTTAAAATTCAAAGATTCAAAAATTCAAAGATAAAAATCGGTGGTTGAGCGGTTCCGATAGCTATCGGAACGAAACCAGCCGATATTTAAAAATTCAAGGATTCAGAAGTGAGAAGTGAGAAGTGAGAAGTGAGAAGTGAGAAGTGAGTAGTGAGTTGTGGGTTGCGGGTTGTGGAAAGCGGCTTGCTGTTCGTTACTTCTTTTCTTTTTCTCAGCTGCTGTTTGTTTTTGTCCGGCTGTCACCAGGATTCAAAAATATTTTGTGTTTTTTCGTGTTTCTGTGTTTTTGTGGTAAAAAATATTCGTGCATTCGTGGCTTAAAGAATTCAAAGAATTCAAGGATTAGCTTCGCTGAGCTCTCCCGATAGCGATCGGGATCGGTTCAAAGATTCAAGGATTATGAGATTTTTTTTTGAAAGTTTATCGTTGACAAAATCAGTTGGTTAAATTAAATCATTAAGAGTGTATCCGGCTTTTAAAAGATTGGAGGGTTTTAAAATTTCCTCCAGCTTTTCAGCAGGTAAAAGTTTCATTTCGCTGTTGATTTCCAGTATGTTTTTATGTCCGGGTTTCATCAGCAGCGCGACTTCGGTCGCCTTGTGGTAACCGATATAAGGTGTGAGGGCAGTGGCGATGGCCGGGCTGCGCAGTAACTGGTCCAGACTGGTGACGGTATCTACCTCCAGCCCGCTGATCATATTCGTCAGCATGGTATTACAGGAGGCCACCATTAATTTCAGGCTCCCCAGCAAGGCATGTCCGATCAGGGGCAGGTAGGCGTTCAGGTCAAGGCAGCCCTGCGCGCACAACCCGGCGATCAGTGCATCATTGGCATATATCTGATGTGCTGCGCTGATGACAAATTCGGGAACCACCGGATTCACTTTGCCCGGCATAATGGAGCTGCCTGCCTGCAGTTGCGGCAACTTCAGCCGGGCACCGGCGATATCGGAAGCCAGCAGGCGAATGTCATTCACAATTTTTTCAAGATTTACCGCCAGGGCCTTCATGATGGCGTGCACTTCCACAAAAGCATCCAGATTACTGGTGATATCGCTCAGGTTTTCACCCCGGGTAACGGGAAGTCCTGTAAGATGCTGTAACTGCTTCGTCACCTCCATCACGAAAAAGCGCGGCACCGCCACTGAAGTGCCGATGGCGCTTCCGCCCAGATTCACCACCTTGATGCGTTCGAAGCACTTCGAAACACGCCACCAGTCGCGCGAAAGCGCGTCGCTGTAATTCGAAAACAGTTTACCGTACGACGAAGGCACTGCCTCCTGCATCTGGGTGTAACCAATGCGAAGACTATCGCGGTAGCGGCCCTCGAGCACCTCAAAACCGCCTCTCAGCGCGTTGATTGACTTTTCAAGATCGTTCAGCAGCAGCATTACGGCCACTTTCAGCGCGGTTGGAACCACATCGTTTGTACTCTGAAAGATATTGGCATGCCCGGTTGGATCCACCTCGCTGTAGTTTCCCGGATTGAAGCCAAGTTTCAGCAGGGCTACATTGGCAATGATCTCATTTACATTCATATTGATGCTGGTGCCGGCGCCACCGCTGACGGCCGGCACGATGAAATGAGCGGCATGCTGTCCTGCAGAAACCTCCCGGGCGGCCTCGGTCAGGGCTTCAAGCACTGGCGCCGGCACGCTGCGGATTGCAGGCATGGCTGAACCCAGTTTTTGCTCCAACGCTTTATAATAGGAAGATGCCGTCAGGTAACAGGCCTGCTTTAACAAACCCATGGCCCGGTACCACTCTTCATGAAAAACCGTGGTATCTGGAAAATTTTCGCGCGCGCGCAAGGCGTGGATGCCATAGAGCGCTTCGGCCGGGATTTGGCGGCTGCCCAGAAAATCGGTTTCGGTGCGGTGTTGCATGGTTCAAAAGTAGTAAATACTATGATGGTTAACCATAATATCGAAGTCAGATTTCTAAATCTTTTTACAAAATCCCTGGCCCGGAAATTTGGCGAAGCAACCTAAGTCAGGTGTGTTGATATTGGCTCCGCCCGAAGGTGTGGTGATTTCGGCTCTGCTCTGGTGCATGGTGGTCTCGGCTCCGCTCGACCACCAGTAGTAAAATTCAAAAACCTTGTGTTCCCGGCTTCGCCCGGAGGTATGAGGCCATCCGGGCACCGCACCGCCGGGGCCATGCGGGAACCACATGCGTCCCCGCCGGGGCCATGACGTACTAACCTGACTATACCTCTGACTCCGGAGGAGTCAAATGTGTATAAAAAACGTTGGCATAAAATGGAAATACGACCCCGGATGCGTCGCATGTTCTGAAAGGGTATCCTGCCACCCCCAAGGCACCCGGATATAAGCACCGGAGATGCCTGATCGCACCCCCAGGAAGAAAAGCCTGCAGAGTGACAGGGCAATATTTTTATGCTTACTCAATGCACATTTTCCTGAGCTTTGAAAGGCTGCCGTTAAAGACATTCATATCCACCTCTCCCTTGATTCCGTTGATGGTAGCCTTGTCGGTGTGTTGCCAGAACTGCCATCTGCGGTGGTGCATACGGGGCAGCTCCTTATGGTAATGCGCGATCCACAGCGGGTAATCCTTAAAATCATCGGCCAGGTATTTATCATAATAACCGGGACTGGTATAGATGATCGGCTTAACTCCATAATGCTCTTCCACCAGCCGGCACCACTCTAATGCGCCTTCAACGATCTCCTTTTTTGAACGCCGGTTGCTGACTTCAATGTCAAGCACGGGTGGCAGGTCGCCGGGTTTCAGTTCAACCTGATTTATAAAATTTTCGGCCTGTTTGGCGGCATCACGCGAAGGATGAAAAAAATGGTATGCACCACGCATCATTCCCGCCTCCCCGGCCTTTTCCCAATTGCGATTAAACTGCCTGTCCTGCCTGGTGATACCTTCGGTGACCTTCAGAAATGCGAAGCTGATCCTGATACCGTTTACCTCCATGGCAGCAACTTCAGCCCAGTTGATGCGCCCCTGGTGGTGCGAGACATCAATTCCATGGGTTTTATAACCAGGCGGAATGGGTACACCGAAGTTCTTTAGGTTGTGGTATTGCTCAGCTTCCGTCCATGAGAAACCACTTTTTATCAAAGGAAGACCATACCGGTAAAACAACGGGGCCATCACAATCAGAAACACCGCAAGCAGACCAGTATAAAGATATAGCCTGGATTTATCCGCCTTTTTCTTCTTTCCACCTGCCCGGGCAACTACCACAATCCTATCTTTAAATAAACCGGTTCCTTATTGTACCTTGTCCGCTTATGCTTACTTTTTAAGTTCGAAAACCATGGCAGTCCTGCCTTTGCTGGTCAGTTTGCCATGCAGTGGCACTGAACGTCCGGTCAATACATCCAATGCGTGGTTATAACCGGCAAATACTTCGGTGAACCTGCCGGTGTCAATGGTTTTCTCGTCATAGCTGTTGTTGATGACAACCATGACGGTTTCGTCGCCATACATCCGGAAATACACGTAAACGCCGTCGAAGGGGATAAAATGCCTGAGACTGCCCCGGGCAATGGCATTGCTCGATTTGCGCCAGCGCAGCAATTGCTTCATGTGGTCGAATACTTCGTTCTGATCCTTTGATCTTCCTTTGCGGACAAAGGCATTGGTTGTATCTCCTTTCCAGCCGCCTGGAAAATCCCATCGTATGTCGCCGTGACCTTTATGCTCAGCGCCATCCATCAGCAGTTCGGTGCCGTAATAAATCTGGGGAATGCCGCGCGTGGTGAGCAGAAACGTCAGCGCCATTTTCATGGCAGGCAGATCTCTGTTGATGGTGTTGAAGTAACGGTTTACATCATGATTATCCAGGAAAGTCACCTTCATGTAGGGATCCGAAAACAGGAAATCCTGGGCAAAGACATAATAAAGTCTGGCCATCCCTTCGGTCCACCCTTCGTTTTCGGTGAAGGCTTTTTTTGTAGCCTCGTATAGCGGGAAGTCTGTAACACTCGGCAGGTTTGAATTGTAACCATCGCTGATAATGGCATCCTTCTGGTAGTATGCAAGCATCCCTTCCTGGTTCAGCCATGCTTCTCCGACAATTGAAAAATCAGGGTACTCTTCAAAAACCCGTCGCCCCCATTCTGCAATCATTTCCTTGTATGGATATGGCTGGGTGTCGAGCCGGATGCCGTCGAGACCGGCATATTCAATCCACCATATTGAATTCTGAATCAGATAGTTGTTAACGTATGGATTGCGTTGGTCTAGGTCCGGCATATTGGTGTCGAACCAGCCCTGCAGCAGGCGGTTTTTATCATAATCCGAGGCGTAAGGATCCGACAAGGCTTCGGCCCTGAAATTGGAACGGGTAAATTCAGGAAAGCGGTGTATCCAGTTGCTCATCGGCAAATCGTTGATAAACCAGTGATTGATGCCGCAATGGTTGAAAATCATGTCTTTGATCACCTTGATGCCCTTATGATGTGCGGCTTCCACCAGGTTTACATAATCTTCATTGGTGCCCAGCCTCGGATCGATACGGTAAAAGTCGGTAATGGCATAACCATGGTAGGAATAGGCCGGATTATTGTTTTCAAGCAGGGGGTTGATCCACAAGGCAGTGATCCCCAGTTCGCTGAGGTAATCCAGGTTTTTGCGGATCCCTGAAATATCTCCTCCGTGCCTCCCCGAAGGGTTTGACCGGTCGGCGGTTTCCAGCATTCCCGGCATATTGTCGTTCGTAGGATCACCATTTGCAAAGCGGTCAGGCATCAGCAGATAGATCACGTCGGCGGGAGTAAATCCCTTGCGGCCGGCTGAACCTTCTTTCCTTTGCCTTAGTTCATAGGCATATTGGTAAGCCACCTTGCGGTTACGCATAAATGAGATGACAAACACGCCGGGTTTTGCATCTGCAGCGATCTCCAGATTCAGAAAAAGATAGTTTGGATTTTCAACACTTACTTTGTCCCGCAGCGTTACACCGGGATAGTTAAGACTGACGTTGGTGAAAGCAATATCTTTTCCATAAACCAGTAGTTGCAGTGAAGGATTTTTCATACCTGCCCACCAGAAGGGCGGTTCAACGCGCAGATCAGCCGGCCCCTGTGCAGAAACCGGGCCGGTGAGCGCAATAAATAAAAGGAAGGCAAACAGTATAGTCTGCTGTAAATGCCTGAGCGGGAAACTGATTATTTTCATATCTGAAGGATTATCAATAGAAATCAACGCGGCACTGTTGCACCGGCTTTTTGCAAAAATATGAAAAATGGAGGTTCGTGCCCGGCGGGGCAATCTGGTTTACCGGGATTTCAGGAATTGTTTTTATAAAGGTCTGGGAATTAGATAAATTACGCAACTATCTGGATATGATATCCTGATGAATTATATGTCATGATATAGCCCGCAAATGATTGTAAAACCTGTTTAAATAAGCCTTCTGAGTTTGATATTTGTCCTGATTTCTTTGTCATCTCTTGAGAAAACCATACTTACGGAATTGCCTTCCCTTGTGCTGAGGATGTGGTTTAAATCACCCAGTGTGAGGCCGAAAACGGGTTTTCCGTTGATGTAAAGTAGCAAATCTCCCACCCTGATTCCGGCTTGATCTCCTGGTGAGCCTTTGATGACTTCGCTCACTTCAAAGATACTGAAGCCGACACCCAAGGCCCTGAAGGTGATTCCGCTCATATTGTATTCAAAAGGTTGTTTGAATTTCAGGCCTTTTTGCAGGACCATCCGCTGGTTGCTATAATCAAACGTAACCCGGAACCTTCCAAGGGCTCCGGCCCCGAGTGTACCGTTTCTATGCATCCTGGTGTTAAGATTCCATGGCATATAACTATCAGAAAAAGAACTTATTACATTGTCGAGACGGTAATTGCCGAGCATCAGCCAGCCGATTCTGGCAAAACTACCGTGGATATTTCCGGCAAGGCCTTTGCCGATAATGGCTTCAAGGTATTTTTCCGGCTTATAACCGTCAAGGCTGTCGTATTCGAGCAATAAAGGGTGATTCGCTCCTGAGTCGATCATCAGCCAGAGGTCCATAATCCTGCCGTTGTCGAATTCAACCCGGGCGGTCATGTATGGTTTGCCGCGGTTGATGCTCAGTGGAATAATTTCTGACCTGGCAGGAGGTGAGTATGCCGAAGGACGGGTAAACTTCAGGGTGTTTCTGTCATAATTGGTTGTAACGACCATATCCCTGAACTTTTCCATGCCGATCAGGCCGTGAACTTTGGAGCCAATGTATTGATCAAGTGAGAAATAATCTTCACTTAGCAGGATAAGGTTAGTGAACATGGGAGCCAGCCGGCCGGCTTTCAGTTTAAAGGGACGTGTTACACAGGCTTCCAGCATGTCGGGTGAGCCGGGCGCCGACAACATGAATGATCTTATACATTGGTTTTCAAGCAAAGAAGTGATTCCCATATCAGTGATAATGACCCCCTCAACCCCGCTGTCGAGCAACAGCCTAACAGGCATGGAATCACTGATGGTCAACTCAATCACAACAAGGTTATCATAGTTGGAAAAAGGAATGATCACTTTATTTTTGTTTTCCGGAAGGCTGAAGTAGTTGAATTGTCCGTTGACTCCTGGCCCGCTTACAAGGAGAAGGAGTAATAAAAGGGACTTATATAAGGCTTTTGGCTGCACAGAGTAAGGGCAAAGTTTTTGGGAAATATGATCACTACGAAAATAAAAAAAAAGTGTCAGGGGCAGGATAATAGGCTTAATAAAATTAATTTTGCAAAACAGAATAGCATTTTATATGCATATAACCTGAATTGAAATGAAAAGCACTGCTTCTGATATTATCCGCGGTTTATGGAATGAACTCTACCCTGATGCCATTGACACCTCAGGCCTTGATACCCTGCTTGCCGAGCTTGAACAGGCACGGAACACCCTGACATTCGGCCCGCAGCCGGATGGCTGGTACAAAGATGCAGTGGTTTATGCGCTGTATGTTGATTTTTTTAACAATACCTTCGACGGGCTGGTTCAGAAACTAGATCAGTTGCAGGAGTTGGGCGTCAATTGTCTATGGTTGTTGCCCATACTAGAATCACCCATGCGCGACGCGGGTTTTGATATCAGGGACTACCGTAACATCAGGGCCGGCTTGCTGGGCCTGCCGGCTGATACGCCCGTTGAAGTCAAGCAACGTGCTTTCCGCGAATTTCTTACAATGGCGCACAACAGGGGCATCAAAGTGATCTTTGATATCGCGATGAACCACACTTCGGAAGAGCACCCGTGGTTTATTGAATCACGTAAAGGTCCTGATAACCCTTACCGCGATTATTACATCTGGAATAAGGACACCGATAAATACAAGGAAACCCGGCTGCTATTCAAAGGCATGTGTCCCAGTAATTGGGAAAAGGATGGGGAATGGTATTATTTCCACCGCTTTTTCGAGTTTCAGCCCGATTTGAATTACCGGAATCCGGAAGTGCTTACCGAGGTCTGTCGTATACTTGTTTTCTGGCTCAGTCAGGGATTGGATGGCTTCAGGGCGGATGCTATTCCATACATCTGGAAAGAGGACGGGACAAATTGTGAGAACCTGCCTAAGACCCATGCCATTATCAAGATATTCAGGGCTGTTCTTGATTATGTGCGGCCCAACACCCTGCTGCTGGCCGAAGCCTGCCAGCCGCCGGCAGAGGTGGTAAGGTATTTCGGCAACGGCGATGAGTGCCATGCCGGTTATCATTTCCCTTTGATGCCTATGATTTTCAAGTCTCTGGCAACAGGCGATGCCTCGCCGGTGCATCATGTGTTGCATCCTTCCATTACTCCTGAAATAGGACATGACAATCAGTGGTTTATGTTTCTGCGCCTGCACGATGAACTCACACTTGAGATGGTAACACCGGAAGACCGCGCGCTGATTCACGGGCATTATTGCAAAGATCCGCGCTGGGATTTCAGGGTAGGGGAAGGGATTTCTGCAAGGCTTTCGGAACTGCTCGACAGGGATCACCGTAAGATAGGGCTCGCCTACAGCATTATGCTTACCCTGCCCGGTACACCCATCATCTATTACGGCGATGAGTATGCCCGGTTAAATGATGAAGCTTTTTACGCGCATTATAAAAAGGAAACCGGTAAAGATGATACCCGCTATTTCGTGCGCGGGCCATTGCAATGGAAAAAAATTGAAAATGAACTTGCTGATAAGGAGTCACTTACATCTAAAGTTAACCGGCTTATCCGGGAACAGCTGAAGGTAAGACGCAGCGTACAGGCCTTCGGCAGGGGTAATCTGAACTGGGCCATTGTGAATGTTGCTGATGCTCCTGAAGCAGGGAATCAGGTGTTATCTTATATCAGGTCATATGGAAAGGAGCGCGTCCTGGTGCTCAATAACCTGGCCGGGAGCAAACTGACCATCGATCAGATAGGCGGAGAAAACCTGAAAGGCCGCGATATGTTTACCGGTGATGAAATTCAAACGCCGCTGCCGCTGGAACCTTTTGGATTCAGGTGGATAAAGATAGATGCATAACTTTTCCGGTATTACTTGTCCGGGAAAAGTTCTTTTCAGATTTATTTTATTGTTAAACCTAATAATCAGCAAAATGTCAAACGCAATTACGAAAACCAGCTTTAAACTTCCCGGTCAGACCGATCTTTATGTTGGTAAAGTCCGTGACGTGTATCACATTAAGGATGAATTGCTTGTCATGGTTACAACCGATCGGATCTCAGCGTTTGATGTGGTGCTTCCCAGGGGAATTCCATACAAGGGGCAGGTACTTAACCAGATTGCCGCGAAGTTTCTGGATGCAACGGAAGATATACTCCCGAACTGGAAAATAGCAACACCCGATCCAATGGTCACCGTGGGCCGCCTTTGTGAGCCATTCAAAGTTGAGATGGTTATCAGGGGATATCTGTCGGGGCATGCCTGGCGTGAGTATAAAGAAGGGAAACGCTTGATCTGCGGGGTACCTATGCCCGAAGGAATGAAGGAAAATGACAGGTTTCCCGAACCCATCATTACGCCCACAACCAAAGCTGCCGTTGGTCATGACGAAGATATTCCGAGGGAGGAAATACTTAAGCTGGGTCTGGTTGATGAGGCAGAGTACTTCAAGCTGGAAGACTATACCCGGAAGTTGTATCAGCGCGGTACTGAAATGGCCGCACACATGGGCCTGATCCTTGTTGATACAAAGTATGAATTCGGAAAGGATGGGGATGAAATTTACCTGATTGATGAAATTCATACTCCTGATTCTTCAAGGTATTTCTACCTGGAGGGTTACGAAAAAAGACAGGCAGCCGGTGAGTCACAGAAACAACTGTCGAAGGAATTTGTACGTGAATGGCTGATAGCCAATAATTTTCAGGGTAAGGAAGGGCAGGTAATGCCGGAAATGACCGATCTGTTCGTGAACCAGGTTTCTGAAAGATACATCGAGCTTTATGAAAGCATCACCGGTTCAAAATTTGAGCGGGCTGATATTTCTGATGTTCTTACCAGGGTTGAACAGAATATCCTGAAGTTTATTACTGCCTACTACCGTTAGTTTTGTAATGCGCAACGCTATTACCCGGATTTCAGGCCGTTGCCTGATCCGGGTTTTGTTGTTTACAACGGGATTATTCAGGGATTTGTATAGGCTTCAGATCAATGCTGACCTCAGATGGTCAATTTCCCCCGCCCGTTCGGCTTCTCCGGAAGTCGCCAGAAGATAGGAGAGCAATTCAAACATTTTACTGATAATATACTTCGGGGCTACCGGCCTGAAAAACATATCATCAGGAGATAATTTGAGCCGGCGCAGCAGGGTTACGATTTCATTCCTGGTAAAGATGCCGCCTTTGTTCTCGGGGTTGATGTAAAACATGACCCTTGCCGGTTCCTCAGGTGATTTCTCAGTTTCATCGAGCCAGGCCATAACAAACCGTTCGCCCGGAAGCAGAATGCCATGTACCGGTAAATCAAGGCTCTGAGCCAGCAGGGTGTAAAGAATCCCGATGGAGATGGCATATCCGCTGCGGGTTTCAAGAAGATTGTTAAGGAAGAGATAGCGGGGTTCGGTGGTTTGCCTTGATGGTAACTGAAATTTGTGCAGGTCGAAGATGATGTGGTTGAGCACCTTTACTTTCTCGAGGGCTGTGAGGCTGTTGTTCAGCTCCAGCCAGATATCCCGCCTTATGTCATGCAATTGGCTTTTAACTTCTTCAGTATACATATTCTGATACTGATAGCGGGTAAACAGAAGATATCCTTCCAGCAGGTTGTCGTTTCTGAAATGTGCCCAGTTCGTGAGATCGAGGTAAAGCTGGTTGTATTGTATGCTGTGGATGATGTCTTCTATTCTTTTCTGAAGGTAGCTGTCGAAGGTGCTTTCCCAGGCAGTCTCCAGTAAGGGTACTGCCTGGCTCCCATAGGCAAAAATACGATCGCGGACCTTTGTAAATGCTTGTTGGTCAGGTTCGTCGAGCAGACTGATCAAAGCCTGGAGCTGAGGGTCTTTATCTTGCGGCTGATCCATTAACCGTTATAAATTTTCAGGTATAAAGATCGGCATAATTTTACTGCCTGATCAGTTAATTTATCAACACAGTTGTGATTATTTTCTCTGTCAGTCAGCTATTTGGCGCTGTATGCTTGTTTCAGACGGGTTGTGGCATATCCGTAAGGGCTTCCAGCACAGTGCCGATGAGTTGCTCCATGGTTTTATGATAGTCTTTGCTGTATTGCTTTGCTACCCGGTTGGCGACTATGGCGCAGATGGTCAGCGTGTTATGGCCCAGAAGCTTCCCCAGGCCGTATAAGGCGGATGTTTCCATTTCGAAGTTGGCCACCTTCATTCCGTTATATTCAAAGCCGGCAATGGCCTGGTTAAGGTCCGGATGCGTTGTTTCAAGCCTGAGCCTGCGGCCCTGGGGGCCGTAAAATCCCGGCGCTGTGGCTGTCATCCCTTTGCTGAACTTTCGGCCGATGGTATTCAGGAGCCTGTCAGATGCTTCCACCACATAAGGCCGCGGAAAGTGCTGATTCCAATTTGTTTGACTGATAAATGCCGCGGTAAGCTCATGGTCAATTACTGAGTGTGATTCAAGGTAATAATACAGCATTCCGTCGAGACCGATGCCATGCGTGGAAACTATGGCCGTATCGACCGGGATTTCCTGCTGCAAGGCTCCCGATGTGCCCAGGCGGACAATGTTTAACGAAACATGTTTACTCCTGACTTCCCGCTTTTCAAGGTCTATATTAAAGAGTGCATCAATTTCGTTGAGGACGATATCGATATTGTCGGTACCCATGCCTGTTGACAAAACGGAAATTCTCCTGCCGCCGATGCTTCCTGTGTGGGTGCAGATTTCCCGGTTCCGGCGGGTGAGTTCAATATGGTCGAAATGCCCCGATATCAGCGGAACCCTGCCGGGGTCACCAACAATGATAATGTCTCCGGCCAGTTCACCGGGTTTAAGGTTGAGATGGTAAATGCTGCCGTCGGGGTTTACGATCAATTCTGAAGCACCTATCTGAGCCATATCGGAGGTTTGTTTGTTTATTGCTGTGACAGACTTAACTTTGCATTGCTAATACAAAAATAGGCAATAATCCTGAAGTTATGCCTCATGCTAAGAAAACCGACAGCGCTCCAAATGACAGGAAAAATGATTAAATTTGTAAACTGAAATACAAGGAATTAGAATGAAAGAAAAACTGACAATAGACAAACTAAAAGCTGAAGCCAAAGCTTTTTGTATCGCTGAATCGAAAATTCAAAATAAATCACTTTTTGGGGTGACTGACGGAAAAGCAGTAGGGACACATATCGAGCATAAATTTCAAGAGCAATTAAACTCAAAATACAAAACAACAATTGGTTCATCTGCAAATGGAATTGATTTACCATCTGACGACATACTAACAGACATTAAAGTTACATCAATAAAGCAACCACAATCATCATGTCCGTTTAAAGATGCTAAACAAAAGATTTTTGGACTTGGGTACAACTTGCTTGTTTTTGTTTACGACAAAATAGATGACCCCAAAACCAAAACCGCTAAACTTGATTTTGTTAGTTGCTCATTAATTTCAGAAGAACGAACATCCGATTATACAACAACTTATCGTTTACGTGAAATGGTTAAGGATAAGGCTAATGTAGAAGATATTGTTGCATACTTGAACGATAAAAATATTCCAGCAGATGAAATAACTCTAAATCAGTTAGCAAAACAAATTCTAAAAACACCGCCAGTTCAAGGATATTTGACTATTTCAAACGCTTTACAATGGCGACTACAATACCAAAGGGTTGTTACGCTTGACAAAGCAGTACAAGGAATTAGTAAAGTAATTGATAAAGTAGCCAAGTAATGAAAATATTTGAAGCAAATATTTCATTGCAAGTTTGCACGTTTTTAAAAGACTTTTTAAAAAACACTTCGTCTTTTGAAAATGCCAATCAAAAAATGTTTGATGCCTTCGGCATCAATATTTTTTTTGAAAATGATGATGATTTTCAAGCATTGAAAGAATCTGTTTCTATTGTCGCCATAAGTTCAGTTGAAGAGCCTGACCGTGCAGAATATGGAGATTTTCAAACTAATAAAGATTTAGCAAATAAGGTTGCAAAGCATTTGGCAAAAAGGGATATATCACCTGAAATTATTATTGAGCCAACTTGCGGGAAAGGAAATTTTATAATTGCTTCGTTATCTAATTTTAAAGCAATTAAGAAAGTTTTTGGTGTCGAAATTTATAAACCTTATGTTTGGGAAACTAAATTTAGTATTCTTGATTTTTTTCTTTCAAATTCTGACAGTAACAAGCCGGAAATAACAATCACACATTGCAGTATTTTCGATTTTGATTTTAAAAATATTTCTAAACAGTATCCAACTGAAAAATTACTAATAATTGGGAATCCACCTTGGGTAACAAACTCAAAATTAGGTAGCCTTAATTCTTCAAATCTTCCCCAAAAATCAAATTTCAAGAACCAAAACGGCTTAGATGCAATGACAGGCAAAGGTAATTTTGATATTGCCGAGTATATTACTTTAATGCTTTTAGATGCTTTTCAAACGCATAACGGATATTTGGCACTATTGGTAAAAAACTCAGTTGTAAAAAACATCGTTTTTGACCAAAAAGACAAAAAGTATAGAGTTGGTGAAATAGAAAAATATTGCATTGATAGTAAAAAAGAATTTAATGTTTCAGTTGAAGCGTCTTTGGTTTATTGTCAACTCAATTCACTCCCAAGTTTTGAATGTAATGAATTTGATTTTTATAGTTTAGAGAAAAGATTAAGTTTTGGTTGGCTTAATACTAAGTTTGTCTCGAATCTTGCGGATTATAATGTAACAAAAGAAATTGATGGTGTATGTCCTTTTGAGTGGAGACAAGGGATAAAGCATGATTGTTCCGCTATTATGGAATTGGAAAGAGTAAACGGATATTTTGTAAATAATCAATCCGATGAAATTAAACTCGAAGAAGATTTGGTTTATGGCTTATTAAAAAGTTCTGATTTAAAAAATACAGTTATAAAAAGTACAAGAAAACATACTATTGTCACACAAACAAAAGTTGGACAAGAAACTTCATATATTCAGCATTTATACCCTGAAACATATTCATACTTAAAAAAGAATATTTCTAATTTTCAAGCAAGAAAATCAAGTATTTATAATGGGAAACCATTATTTTCAATATTTGGAATCGGGGATTATTCATTTAAGCCATTTAAAGTTGCAATTTCAGGGTTGTATAAAACATACCACTTTACATTAGTGTTGCCACAAAACGAGAAACCTGTTATGTTGGATGATACTTGTTATTTTATAGGTTTTGACAAAATTGAATATGCTGTTTACGCAATTATTCTTCTAAATTCCAAAACCACGGAAGCATTTTTAAAATCAATAACTTTTTCCGATGCTAAGAGAGTCTTTACCAAAGACCTTTTAATGCGTTTAGATTTATTAAATCTTGCCAAGTTAATTTCCCGAATTGAAATTGAAGAGCAAATAATTTTCTTAAACGACAAGTATAGTTTGAATATTAATCTTTCACAATGGGAAAGTTTCATTAATGAAATGACACCTGAGAAAGAAAAACAATTGACAATATTTGGATGAAAACAAAGCACGAAGGCATAACGCGCGGTACAGTTAATTGCCGGTGCAGTGCGTATTCGAGCGGCACAGCTCGTATCAAAAGTAGTTGTAACTTGATAGGGAAGTGCTTAGAATTCGGCAACTAACCATACCGCCATACGCCATGAATTACATACTTGTTCCATACGATTTCGATCCGCAGACCGATCTGGCTTTTGATCAGGCCATCCACCTGGCACGGCACACAAAAAGCAGAATCATCCTGTTGTATGTTCATGAACAGCAGGGTTTTCTGTCCTCATTATTCAGTCAGGAGCAAAATGAGGAGATGCTGGAAAAGATCAGCGACCAGATGGATGCGGTTGCAGCCAACATGTCCTTTAAAAGCGGGGTCGATATCAGTGTCAGGCTTGAGATCGGAAGGATTTACTCCGTGATTGTGGATGTTGCAAGGGAAACAGGTGCTGAATTTATCGTGATGGGAACCAGGAGCCTTGAATCTTCAGCACGAGGGAATTATCGAATGGCCGGTGCCAATACCTCCAGGGTCATCAGGTCGGCCCACTGCCCGGTAATTACCATCGGGGGGCGGACACACTATGATGGTTGCCGCACTATTATGCTGCCCATCGATCACCATGCCGAAACCGGCCAGAAGGTAAAATGGGCGATAAAACTTGCCGGTATTTACGGGGCACGGGTCAGGGTGGTTGCCGCGCTGAGCCTGGAACAAAAGGATAGATCCAGGGATAAGATCAGGCGGCAGGTGGAGAATGTGCATGATCAGATTAAAAATGCTGGCATAGGCTGTGAAACTGAAGTTCTTGAGGCGCAGGCCGGTGAAAAAGATATCGTCTCTTCGCTGCTGGATTATGCCAACAGAACAGGCGATATTGATCTTATAATCATTATGACACAGCAGGAATCGGCTATTGTGGAGTTTTTCGTTGACTCCGGTGCTCAGGAATTTATCAGAAAGTCTGATATTCCGGTAATGTCGGTTGTCCCGCGTGATGCTTCGTCGAAAGCATTGGAAGGTTAATAAAAGATATTTCACTATATTTGCTATCCGGCCTGAACTGCCTCACACCTGACAATTCATCTTAAGCATACCACCCATGAAAAGAAAAACCATTGTCATTATCAGTGTTATACTAATCATTGCATTGACCGCATTCGGGTGGTGGCGCTATTATTTTGTTTTTGGCGAAGGCGTGAAAGCAGGCACCCTTAATTTCGTCGTCAGGAAAGGCTATATTTTCAAAACATGGGAAGGCCGGTTGATTCAGGAAGGCTTTAAAACGCCGCTGCCAGGGGCCATGCAAAGCAACGAATTTGAGTTCAGTATTACCAACGACAGCATTGCTGCCGTGCTGGAACGCAGCGGCGGCCGCTTTGTTGAACTGCGCTACAGGGAGTATCTCCATCCGTTGCCCTGGAGGGGGATGAGCAATTATGTGGTGACTGAAATTCTTGACGTCAAGTCCACAGAACCCAGGCCGGGCAACCTGCCCTTTGGTCAATAATTCCTGCTAAAAGTATGATATATGAGTGTTTTTAAACAGTTGCTTCATTATCTGAATCTTGAAAGTGAGGTTGAAGACTTTGAAAAGATTCATCAGACGATTGAAAAGGATATTATTTTCAAAGGAACAAATCTTTGGATTCTGATCTTTGCCATTATTGTTGCCTCTGTAGGATTGAATATGAACTCAACGGCAGTGATCATCGGCGCCATGCTTATTTCGCCGCTCATGGGCCCGATAAATGGTATAGGATATTCTATTGCAACCTATAATTTTCCGCTTTTCCGTACTGCCCTTAAAAACTTTGGATTCGCTGTTGCTGCCGGGCTCACGGCCTCCACAGGCTATTTTGCTTTGAGCCCTGTTTCGACTGCGCATTCTGAATTGCTTGCACGCACAAGCCCGACCATTTACGATGTGTTGATTGCATTGTTCGGCGGCCTGGCCGGAATTGTAGCCATCAGCAGTAAGCAAAAGGGAAATGTTATTCCCGGAGTGGCCATTGCCACCGCCCTGATGCCACCACTGTGCACCGCAGGATATGGTCTGGCCACCGCGCAGTTTCAGTTTTTTTTCGGCGCGTTTTATCTTTTCACGATCAATACCGTGTTTATTGCCATCGCAGCCATGGTTGTTTCGCAGTTGTTGAAATTTCCAATTATCACTTTAGCCGGAGAAGCGCACAAGAAAAAAGTGAACCAGTGGATCTCGGTTGTGATTGTTATTACCATTTTGCCAAGCATTTACTTCGGTTATGGTTTGGTGCAAAAGGAGCGTTTCAATGATAATGTTGCCCGTTTTACAAGAAATGTCAGTGTTTTTGAAGGCAGCTACCTGCTCAGGTACGAAAGTAATCCCAGTACCCGCGAAATTATGATGGTATACGGCGGAAATACCCTTACCGAAGATCATAAGCTTTTGCTTGAAGAGAAGGCCCGGGATTTTTCACTTGATAAGGTTACGTTGAACATCCGTCAGGGATTTTCATTGAATGAATCTGAAAATTCAGAAGTAAATAACCTGAAATTGGAGATCAGCCGACTGAACATGCAACTAGCTGATTCTGAAAGAAAAAAGGATAGCCTCGAACGGAAGCCACTTATAGGAGAAGCTTTACTGACAGAACTCAATGCAATATTTCCTGAAGTAGTGTCATGCTCTTACGCTGAAACGTATTTATACACAATGCCGGCAAGTGAGCAAATACGTGTTGGTCAGGTTGTGCTGACGTTTAAAAACGGTGATCCGAAACAGGAAGACCGGGAACGTATCATAACCTGGCTGAAAAGACGGCTGAATACGGAAACTGTTAAGGTGTTGTTTGAAACAGAATAGGTCTGTTTGTCAGTCCTAAAAAGACCGGAGCTGTTCAGCGGTTTCCTGATGTGCCTGAGTTCAGGCAGGCCCGGCTCCCGGTGTTGGTTTGATCCGCTACCAGGTAAAGATATCTTCGCGTGTCTTTGGCCTCCGGTCTTCGAGCCAGATAAAATTTTTCAGCAGCAATTCTTCCTGACTGAGTTCACCTTCGGGATGCAGCACTGCGGTGGGTTTTTCGATGTAAACGATCTGCCTGATCTTTTTATCGCGCAACCTTATGTTCATATTGCTGGCGAAGGCCTTGTTGATGCCTGTCAGGGTTCCGTCGTCCTCCCTTACCCAGTAAATCGTTTCCGCATTTCCCGTAACTTTAATCCTGATCAGTTCATTGTCAATGAAATAACCTGTCATATTCCGCCCTTTGATCTGGTTGTATCCGGTGCCCAGGGTATCGCCTGAAATAATGAAGGCATTGTTGAAAAGCCGCAGCTCCTTTACCTGTTCATTGCCGGTAAGTACATGAATGGAGTCGGAAGTCAGCTGGTTTTCTTCAGTCCATAACACGGGGGAACCAAACATACGCATGGTACTGTCACTGAATTTGTAGATCAGCGAATCGGTCATTCCCTGCAGGTCGGTGCGGAAAAACTTCACATGGTAGAAAGCAAACACCTCTTTGGTCGTTTGGGTTGAATCGAAGGTTGCCCTCAGGGTGTCGGCATGCATAAAAAGTGTGTCTTTCTCTTCAATAAAGAGTGCTTCAGGCCGTTGGGTGATCATTGTATAGCCCAGGTCTTTGCGGTAACGCGCATACTGCCCGGTTACGATCATATTCTGAACCGTGTCAATCACCATAATATTTCTGAAAGCCTCCCCGAATCCGTTGGTGCGTTCATAATACAGGCTGTCGCCGGTAAGGACCTGATCGCCGTTCTTGACCCGGGCATTTTCGTCAAACTCAGCAATATCTGTTACGGTGTTGTACCATCCGTTTTCCGCGTAAATATCGGTTTCTTCGCCCTTAATGGTGGTTGGCCCCCTGAACCATGATATTTTGCTCTGTGTATTGTACTGTAGGGTATCGCAATTCATCACATAATCGGGGTTGGTCAGCACAACATGGTCACGGAAAAAGAAATCCTTGGTATTGGTGTGGTAATAACCCCGCTTGCTGTCAAGCGTGTTCTGGTCATTTACAATATGACCTCCGGTGAGGTAAAATGCGATGCCCGTATTTCTGTCGTAAATCAGTTTGTCGGTGGTCAGGATGGTGCGGTTGTCGATCAGTTTTACATTGTCAAATACTTCAGCAATACGGGTCTCGCCACTGTAATAAATCGAATCTCCATAAAGGTTAAGGGTGTCGCTGGCCTTAATGTGCACCCTGCTGTAAGCCTTCATGCTGTTGGTTGCATTGTTCAGATGCGCGGAATCGCAATAGAGGAAGGCCCCCTCATGTTCAAAAACCGCATTTCCGATGATGCGCTGCACATTTTCACCCAGCGCTTTGTTGTAAGCCATTACATCCGCCTGCACCAACCGTATTTTTCTGGGTTGTTGCGCAGAAACCATCAAACTTGAAAACAAAATAAGCTGAGTCAGCAGAAAAGACAGGCGCATCGGCATGTTTGCAATTATAACCGCAAAACTATGAAATTATTGCAACACAGGAACCTCAAAAACGATGAAACAGGCCATCATAATCCCGGCGACACAATTTAATTCAGTGCTGATACAAACAAGTGATTTTTCTGTTTGTTTATAATTTCACAATCCGTAGCGATCTTCGTATTGTGATAGATTTCCCGCCTTTATCCGATTCTGCATTTTTTGATAGTATTGATTTGTTGGTTTCAAAAACTTCTGATTATGAAAAACAAAAATCTGGCGTTCGATTACATTCACGAATATCTATTCAGGAATGAGCAGGTGGCTGCCAATCTTGCTTCTGAACAGGGTCTGAGTTCTGATGACCGGCAGGAACTCAGTGATATCCTGGGGGTACTGGGGCAGATGTCGCAAAATGCCCGGAACTATAACAAGGTCAACAATCAGGTGCTCGGCAAGGCCATGGAACTTTCGATGGAAAACATGGCCAACACCACGCAAACCATTATGAGCATCAAATCATCGTTGCAGGAGGTAATCCGCGATGCGAAGAGCGCTTACAAGTATGTGCTCTGGATGTATGTGCTGGCGTTTATGCTGGGGATCGCCCTGATCACGGTGGCGGTGGTTTTTGCTGCCCAGGGCAAGACCATACTGTCCATCGCTTTTGGAACCATCGGCTTGATCGATATAGTGTCCCACTTTATTTTCAAACCTCCGCTTGAATTGCAAAGCAGCAGGGCTAACCTTACACAACTGATGATCGTGGTAACCAACTGGTTTTCCGATATTGTCAATTTGAATACTTTCATCACGGCCAGGGGAGAAGCGCTTACCCTGACGGAATTGAGTGAGATTTCTGACAAGCAGAATGCAAACACCGCGAAAATGATTGATCTGATTGAACGATACAGCGAACCTTCATCGGTAAAACAGGCATTGACAGGTAATGAATCCGGGGCAGGATGAAAAGTCCTGATTAAAATGCTGAGCGGAAAGTAATAACGGTTTATTTTCAGAAAATAGATCTGGCGGTATAGGTCGTAAAAAGCTCCAGGGCCATCATACCTGCCAGGGAATTCCCGGCGGTATTCAGCCCCGGCGACCAAACGGCTACTGCCAGTTCTCCCGGCATCACCGCCACAATGCCGCCGCCTACGCCGCTTTTGCCTGGCAGCCCGACACGGTAGGCAAACTCCCCGCCTTCGTCGTATAAACCACAGGTCTGCATCAGCGCGTTGATACGCTTGGCCTGCCTCGGACCACAGATGACCTTTCCGCTTACAGGGTCGGTGCCGCCATTGGCAAGAAAAAGAAATGATTTCGCAAGGTCAACGCAGCTCATCGAAAGGGCGCACTGGTGAAAATAGAGGTTCAGCACCCGGTCCACCTCATTGGAAAGGTTGCTGTAGCTTTTCAGGAAGTTGGCCAGGGCCGCGTTGCGGTGCCCCGTTTCCTTTTCTGAGCGGGCTACCTCCCTGTCATAATCTATGGCCGGATTTCCTGAGCAGTTTCTGACAAAATCTATCAATCCGGTTAGCGGATCCTCGTTTTCAAAAATCACGCAATCGGTGACCACCAGCGCTCCCGCATTGATAAAGGGGTTACGGGGCCTGCCGTTTTCGTATTCAAGCTGCACCAGTGAGTTGAAGGGGTTTCCTGATGCCTCGCGGCCCACCCTGTCCCAAAGGGCATCACCCATACGGTCCATCACCATGGCAAGGGTAAATACCTTGGAAATGCTCTGAATGCTGAAGTTTTCGGTAGCATCTCCGGTGGTAAAGAGTTCTCCCCTGATGGTGGCTACGGCCATGCCGAATTTTTCCGGATCTATTCTCGATAAAGCAGGAATGTAGCTTGCTACCTTCCCTTTGCTCAGCAATGGTTTGATTTCCCTTGCAATACTTTCAATTATCCCGGTGTAAGATGTCATTTTGCTGATATGGTTATTTTTTTTGAACTTATTGGCTGTGGCTTGTTATATAAAGTGTTCCTGTGAGCTGGTATACGCCAGCCGGTGTATCGTTTCGTTACAGATGCCTCACGGCTGCCTGTGCAAATTTAACCGGATTATTCTATATTTGTGATATGAATACTAAAGCTATGCAATCCTCTCCCTATGCTTTACTGGCAAAGAAATTCTATTTTGACGATACGGCTTTCATCAACCTGATGAAAAAACGGATTTACAATGTACTGTTGATCGCCAGTAACTACGATTCCTTTGTGCTGGAGGGTGACGGCCGTATTGATGAGCAGATATTTATCGAGTATGTTTCACTCAGCCTGAGGTATCCCCCTCAGTTTATACAGGTATCATCAGAGGCTGAAGCCATGAAAGTACTTGAAAATCAGAATATTGATCTTATTATCACCATGCTAAGCATGGGGAAGAGCGAGAATTTTGATTCTGCAAAAAGGATCAAGGCTCAATATCCGCAAAAGCCCATCGTTGTGCTGACTTCGTTTTCGCGTGAGGTTACCCTTACTTTAGCCAATGAAGACCTGTCAGTAATTGATTATGTGTTTTGCTGGCTTGGCAATGCCGATATCCTGCTGGCCATAATCAAACTGATAGAAGACAGAATGAATGCCGAAAATGATGTAAAGGAGGTTGGCGTTCAGGTGATCCTGCTGGTTGAAGATTCTATCCGGTTCTATTCCAGTTATTTGCCGAATATTTACAAAATCATTTTCAAGCAGTCGAAGGCTTTTATGACCGAAGGACTGAATGAGCACCAGATGATGTTGCGCATGCGGGGAAGGCCTAAGATATTGCTGGCTACCAATTACGAGGAGGCTGTAAGTTATTACGAGAAGTACAAGAATAACCTGCTCGGGATCATCACCGATACTTCATATCCGAGGAATGGCAGCGAAGACCGGCAGGCAGGTATAAGACTGGTGGAAAAGGTAAAGCGCGACGATGAATTTATGCCCATTCTGATGCAGTCATCAGACCTTACAAATTCCGAAGTGGCGCGCAGCCTCAGGGTTGGTTTTCTGCACAAGCAGTCGAAAACGCTTTCCATCGAACTGAGGAATTTTATAAAGCAGTATTTTGCCTTCGGCGATTTTGTTTTTGTAGATCCTGACACCCGGCTCGAAGTTGCCCGTGCTGCCGACCTGAAAGCCCTTCAGCAAAAGATTTTTGAAATTCCGGATAATTCCCTTGCTTACCACATCTATCGCAACCATGTTTCCAAGTGGTTATATGCCAGGGCTTTGTTTCCGCTTGCCGAACTTTTCCGTGATCTTCGTCCGGGCGACTTCAGTGATCTGGATGAAATCCGTCGTTTTATTTTTGATGCCATCGCTACTTTCAGGCTGAATAAGGCAAGGGGCATCATCGCTGAATTTAACCGCGAAAGTTTTGATGAGTACCTGAGTTTTACCAGGGTAGGGCAGGGGTCTATCGGAGGTAAAGCCCGTGGACTTGCCTTTCTCGATTCGATGATCAAACGCAACCGCCTGCTTGACAAATGGCCTGGGGTAATCGTTACCATTCCCCGTACGGTGGTGCTCGGGGCGGATATCTTCGATGAGTTTATGGAAGATAATAATCTTTATAAGATTGCACTTTCCGATCTTTCAGATGAGGAGATTCTCGATCATTTCATCGCGGGAAGGCTCCCTTTTCGCTTGCATGAGGATCTTTATACTTTCATATCCGTGGTAAATAAACCGATAGCCGTAAGGTCTTCAAGTATGCTTGAGGATAGCTACTATCAGCCATTTGCCGGAATCTACTCCACTTATATGGTCCCCAATTTTGTGAATGATGAGCGGATGACCATCGAGAACCTGAGCAATGCCATTAAGAGTGTATATGCTTCGGCCTTTTTCAGGGATTCAAAATCATACATGACGGCAACCTCCAATGTTATTGATGAGGAAAAAATGGCCATCGTGCTGCAGGAGGTTACCGGTACACAATACGGTGACCGGTTTTATCCCACTTTGTCAGGAGTTGCCCGCTCCATAAATTTCTATCCCATTGATCCGGAAAAGCCCGAGGATGGTATTGCCAACATTGCCCTTGGCCTCGGGAAGTATATTGTTGACGGAGGGTTGACCCTGAGGTTTTCTCCTCGCTATCCCAGGAAAGTCCTTCAGTTATCTACGCCCGAATTTGCCCTTCGCGAAACGCAGAAGCACTTTTATGCCCTGGATCTGCGCCCGGGCACATTTATGCCTTCAACCGATGACAGTTCAAACCTGCAGAGGTTGAATATTCGGGATGGAGAATCAGACGGTTCGCTGAAAAATATCATCTCTACTTTTGATTATGAGAGCAATATGTTGCGGGATGGCATGTTCGGATCAGGAAAGCGGATCGTGACTTTTTCAAATATCTTAACCCATAATGTATTTCCCCTGGCAGAGATTCTTGCCACCGTGCTTGAAACCGGGCAGCGTGAGATGAGCAAACCCGTTGAAATTGAATTTGCGGTGGACCTGAACCGTCCCAAAGGGACCCCCGCGCTGTTTAATTTGTTGCAGATCAGGCCGATTGTCGATAACAGGGAAGCCATCGAAGCACATCTTGAAGATGTGGTTGAAAAGGATGCGGTTATCTATGCGCATCATGCGCTGGGCAATGGAATTATCCGCGATGTGTATGATATTGTTTATGTCAAACCCGAGTCTTTTAATCCGGCGGCCAATAAAGAAACTGCGCTCAGGGTAGGAAAACTGAATGAGAACTTTCTTTCTGAAAAGCGTAACTATGTGCTGGTGGGCCCGGGCCGCTGGGGGAGCAACGACCCATGGCTGGGAATTCCGGTAAAATGGCCCCAGATTTCTGCTGCCCGGGTTATCGTTGAGTCTGGCCTGGAGCATTACCGGATAGATCCGAGCCAGGGGACCCATTTCTTCCAGAACCTGACCTCATTCAGGGTTGGGTATTTTACCATCAATCCGTTTTTGAAAGACGGACATTATGATCTTGATTTTCTTGCTTCACAGAATCCGTTCTATGAAGATGAAGTGATCCGTCACATCAGATTTGAACAGCCGCTGGTGATCATGATCGACGGTAAGAAGAACCTCGGCGTTGTGATGAAACCACAGATTCCGGATCCAATCCGGGAAGAGTGAAATTTCGGCACATAGAGGTAAGGTGAACGCGCTGTTTACGCCGCTTGATGAAACATCAGGATAATCCGCAGGTTAACTGCTTTTCTAGTGCGCCTTAATTGCCGTCAATCAGGTAAGCCCGGAGTTTATCCGTACGGGCATTTTCGAACAGTTCTTCGGGTGGGCCCTGCTCGATGATTTCACCATCATGCATAAAAATTACATGGTCGGCCAGCCTGATTGCCTGCCGCAGCACGTGGGTTACAAGGATAATGGTATAGTGCTTTTTCATGTCCCTGAAAAGATCCTCGATGATTTTGCTGGAAGTGGGATCGAGTGCGGAGGTCGGTTCATCGGCCAGGATAATTCCCGGTTTTACGGCCAGTCCGCGCGCCAGGCAAAGCCTTTGCTGCTGACCGATCGACAGACTGGATGCCGGCGAATTCAGGCGGTTTTTGACTTCCTCCCACAGCCCGACTTCCCTGAGGTGCTTCTCTACGTTGAATGCAATCAGTTTTTTGTCACGGACACCCTTCAGTTTTAAGCCGTATGCTACATTTTTGTATATGGATACCGGCAAAGGGTAAGGCCGTTGCGAGAGCAATCCCATTTTTTGCCGGATATCCGGTATGCTGGCAGTGGTATTTAATATATCATCATTATCGATATAAATATTTCCGGTTACCTTAAGCTCACGGTAAAGGTCGGTGAGCTTGTTCATGCATTTCAGCAGGGTGGTCTTGCCGCAGCCTGAGGGCCCGAGCAGCACGGTGATGCGGTTTTTGGGTATTTCGAGGTTAATATTCTTCAGTATATGGTGGTCACCGGCGCTTACATTCAGATTGCTTACCCGGAGCACTGCTTCCGGTTCCGTGGCCCTGAGAACCCTGAGTTGTTCACTATTGTTCGGAGAGAAATATGGATTGCCCATGTTTTTTACTTCAGGTTGGTTTTTGAAAATCGCTTCGACAGCAGGCGCGCACCAAGGCTGATGCTCAGAATAATGATCGTCAGAATGATGGAAGCGGCAAATGCCCTGTCGCGCACTTCCGGAATCGGTGATCCGAGCTGAAAGAAAATTGCCAGGGGTAGCGTGGCTGCAGGTTCATCAAGGGTAACGGGGATGTTATCGGTGTAACCAGCGGTAAAAAGTACCGAGGCAGCGTCGCCTATACCCCGGCCGAAAGATAACAATACCGCCGTGATAAATCCGGGAAAACCCTGTTTGAACATGACCCGGAAAGCAGTTTCAGTACGGGTGGATCCAAGGGCCAGCGAGGCTTCGTGCAGTCCTTTCGGGATGGTGCACAGTACCTCATCGAAGGTGCGCACCATGATGGGCGAAATCAGCAGGGCAACGGTGATGATCCCTGCCAGCAAAGAGGCATTCATGCCGAAAAACAACATCAGCGTAAAGCCGAATGCGCCATAAACAATGGATGGGATACCCCACAGAGCATCAAGAAAATAACGAATGGTGTTCTGAGTACGACGGTATCTGATCAGCTGAACGTTCAGGTAGAGGGCCGCCGGCATGCCGATCAGCACCGCAATCAGGGTGGCGCCGATGGCAATATAAAGGGACCCGGTGATCGCATTGAGCACCCCGCCTTCTCCTCCGTAATAATAACCACCTTTAGGCGTTTTAAGTACCATGTCCCAGTTGAGTGCCGCGAATCCCTTGTAAAAAATTACAATAATGATAAAGGCAAGTACGGCTATCAGCGAATAGGTGAACAGTGCTGAAAGCCGGATGAAGAACTTTTCCTCAAGCATTTTATATCGTCTCACAGCCTTTTGGTTTTATGGATAAGTAACCTGAAAAACAAATTGATAACCAGGATGATGATCAACAGCAGAAAAGCGGCGAACATCAACGCGGAGTCATACATGGGTATGGAAAGCATTTCGCCATAGTTGTTGGCGATCAGGGCCGGCAGCGGGTAAGCCGCATTAAAAGGATTGCCCGAAGCTTTGACTACGTTGCCCACGACCATCATTACCGCGATGGTTTCGCCGAATGCCTTGGCAATTCCCAGGCCATAGGCTGAGATGATGCCGGGGTAATTGCCCCTGATCACGACATGTTTTACTGATTCCCACATGGTTGCACCCAGCGAAAGGGATGCTTCTTTCAGTCCGTTGGGGACTGTATTGAACACTTCGATCAGCATGTTGAGGGTATACGGGATTACCATTACTGCCAGCACAATGCCTCCTGCAAGCACCGAATATCCCGATGACGGAGATCCTGTTAAAGGAACAGAAAGGGCTGAAACAAAGGGAACGATGACCAGTATTCCCCAAACCCCGTAAATTACGGAGGGCAATCCTGCAAGTACATCGATTACCGGATGCATGATGCGGATAAGTGTCCGGGGGGCAAACTGGGTAAGGTAGAGGGCTGCCAGCAGGCAGACAGGTGCCGTAAAAAGAAATGAAAGGAGGGTTACATAAAGCGAACCGGCAATAAATGGCCAGAATCCGAATATCCCCCTCGAAGGTTCCCATTTGGATGTGAAAACCAGTTCCAGAAATGAATGTTGCTCAAAAATAGGAGCAGCCTTGATATACAAACCGATGCAGATGACCAGGGGCAATACCAGAATGGTTACCAGGGTGGTAATCATCCAGAATCCGTTCAGCTTGTCGATGATCTGCCGCCGTAACTGCATGGGTTTATATTTTTTTTTGTGTGCCTGTGGGCAGGCGGGTGATTATCCGAGTTTTTTCAGATAGGAGTCAATTTTCTCATTGTCGATAGGAACATAGCCTGCTTCCTTCACATATTGCTGCCCTTCCGTCAGGCACCAGCGGATGAAATCGAGTGTGGCCTGTTTCTGGGGTTTTCCTTTTGCAACAAAGTAAAGCTCACGCGCGGGAGGCGAAGGATATATACCATTGGCAATGGCCTCCAGCACCCCGTCGAACGTTTCGTAGAAGTCTTCTTCTGGATCTATCATGCCATTATCATTGATGTCAATGGGTGCAATTTCCATACCCGGCCTTTTTTTACCGGTCTTGATGTCATAGGCGAATATGGTGTTGTTGAATCCCAGTCCCAGCTTATCTTTTGCTACAGCATCAGCCATGCCCGGATCCCCGTAAATTCCAATTCCGGCCAGGTTTTCCTGATGTCCTTCAAGATATTTGGCCCAGGTTTCGGCGGCCCCGCATGCGTCGGAGCGGGTGTAAATTGTCATTTTGGCTTTTTCCGGCTGGCCCAGCAGTTCACCCCAGTCAACGGCGGTTTTATCAATAAAGATGGCTTTAAAGTCGGTGCGACTCAGCCCCTGCTTTCTCAGCACGGGCAGATAGGGGTTCTGGCTGCTGATGGTGGGCACTACCGCATCGATGGTAAGGCCAACCCACCAGACGCCTTTGCTTTTCTCCTCGGCCGATATCTCCCTCGAAAACATGCCAAGGTCAACCGCTCCCGCCAGCGCGTCGGCCATGCCTTTACCGGCACCACCCCCGGAAACGTTGAACCGCACTTCGGGATTGATTTTGCTGTATTCTTCCGTCCATTTAACCGCGAGGGGATAAAGTGCAAATGCGCCCGAAAGGGTAATGGTGTTGTCTTTCTTTTTCCGTGATGCACAACCTGCTAACACTATGGCTGATGCAATTGCAATCAATATTATACTGCGTTTCATGACCTGCTGTTATTTTGAAGTGGAATTTGTCTGTTTGAAAAGATTGGGCGTAAGCGTCAGCTGTACATAGAAAAACTGATTGAAGTTGTCAGAACCGGTTTGCTGAATTTCTTTCAACGTTTCTGTCTGATTGAAGAAAATATATCCGCTTTCCAGGTTGCCCCAGTCACTGAACCTGTATTTCAGAACCAGATCATTTTCAAATCCGAGCGCTTTGTCGTCAGGCGTGCCAGGATTGGTATCGGCGAGGTTAAAGAAATGAATAGTATTCCTTACTGAAACTTTCTTCGAGAATTTATAATCGAGCCATAAATAGTAATCGGCCAGACCGCCCTGCCCGGTTTGTAATGGGTAATTGGTGAAATAGTCCATATTCCCGTTAAAACCGTGCCTGTTTCCGTAAAGCGGATCGAAGAGCTTATCGGTTTCATCCGGGCCAGGCGTTTTGTCATTTCCCGAAAGAAGGCTGATTCCGGCACCGGGAGTCAGTTTTCCTGTTTTCAGACTGATCTCGGCTTCAATCAGCGTGGCACTCAGCTTATGCCCTTTACGGTTGCGACCATACTGGTAGTAGGCATTGCCCTGGCAATTCAGCTTTTCTCCACTGTAATTTCCGTAAATTCCGCTTGTATGCCTGAAATTCATCGGATCTGTCGTATCCGTTTTGGTGTATCCGGAAGAAATGTGGAGAAACGAAAGATTCAGTTTTTCACTTACCTTTTTGTTAATCCACAGATAGTTCAGCGATTTTATCCGTGCGTTGGGATAAAGGTTGCCGTATGATGCTTCCGTAAGGGTATTCCAGGAAGCACCGGCGTCAATTTTCCAGCCTTCCTGGCGGTATTTCAGCACGAGCGCATCATAGCTGATTCCGTTCTGATTCCAGTTGCGGTTTCCAAGCATCCTGCCGTTGTCGTAAATAAGCTCCTGACGGCCGGCAGTCAGGCTCAAAACTTCTGATATTCTGAGCTCGGCGAAAGCTTCATAAATATCCAGTGAAGGATTGTCACCGACCCCGGTTGCACTCATTTTGGCCTGATCTCCCCATAACCTGACATCCTGGGGGACTATCTTCAGCCTGAGCCCGGAGGTTTCGTAAGTAAAGGATAATCTTGTCCGCTGAGAGATCAGCACTGCAGGTGAGGCTTCTTCAGGATTTATCTTCTGGTAACCGTCGCGTACTTCACCACGTGTACGGAACTGGGCATCAACTGAAAACTGAGCATTGGCTGCCTGAGAGATTAAAATCAGGAGAATCAGGATAAACTTTGATTTACGGGAGGCCTGTTTCATAAGCAGTGATTATTTTGATGATTCAAAATTATCGCCTGCTCAATTAGTATGAAACAGTTTTTAGGCGTAATCTGGAAATACGCTTAAAAGCGCAGTATTAAGTATAAAAGCGTATGGAAATCAAACTTCCACAATCCCGTTTCTGATCGCAAACATCACCAGTCCCGCTGTATTTTTACTATTAGTTTTCTGCAACAGGTTTTCCCGGTGTTTATCCACTGTGCGCTTGCTGATTCTGAGCAGGCCGGCTATTTCCTGGTTCGAAAGCCCCTGACAAATGCGGTAGAGCACTTCGGTTTCCCTTTCGGACAGTTCGGAATTTCGGGGCTGTTTCTCTTTTTTACTGATATTTTTAAGAATCCCGTCCAGGATTTCAGGGGAAAAATAATTGTGCCCCGACATAACCGCTTTCAAGCATTCCTCAACCTCATGCAATCCCGAGTTTTTAAGAATAAATCCACGGGCCCCGGCGCTGATCATTCGGGAGGTGTAGTCCTCATCGGCATACATAGATAAAGCTATGATTTTCAGATTCGGGATTAACTCCAGCGCTTTACGTGTTGTTTCAATGCCATCGAGGCCCGGCATACTGATGTCCATAAAAACCAGTTCAGGTACATGCCGATTTAAACCCGAGAGAAATGCGCCGCCATCCGGAGCCTGGAAAACCTGACTTATATACGGAAGATTTCCCAGCAACAGGTTCAGCCCTTCCCTGAAGAGCTTGTGGTCGTCCACCAGATATACCGAAAAAGGTTTCAGGTTATTCATTTTCAGGATTTTTCTATTTTTACATTCACCCTGACTCCTTCATTGGGCACCGAATAGATTTCTATAGTCCCGTTCAGCGATTTAATTCTGGACCGGATATTTGCAAACCCCATGCCTTTTTCACCTATATCAAGTATTTTGCTGTCGAATCCTATGCCATCGTCAAGGTAATCGAGCCGTATGCCGTCCGCTTCATCCATCAGCGTTATGTAGATGTTCCGGGCTTCGGCATGTTTCAGGGAATTATTGATCAGTTCACAGATCACCCTGTAAAGCACCACCTCGGTATTGTATGGATACCGTTTTTCACCCAGGTTTGAATCGAAATTAATGTTCAGGTTGTCGACCGGAGCCATATGGGTGATAAATGATTTTACGGCCTTTTTGAGTCCGAAATTGTTCAGCACATGCGGACTCAGTTTATTGGAAATCTCCTTCAGCGAAGTGATGGATTCATCGATCAGCTTTTCGGCATGGATCATTACTTCCTTGTTTTGCGGATTGTTATTTCTGGTGTGTGCCGACGAAACGGCCATCTTGACCGATGAAAGCAATGGTCCGAGCCCGTCGTGCAATTCCTTGGCAAAATTGAGCCGTTCGTTTTCTTCGGTTCTCATAATGGCAGAAAGTACCCTCGATTCATTCGCTTTGCGGAGGTCATCCATTCTTTTCTGGATATTGAAAATCCGTTTGATAAAGATCAGACTGCCAAGCATCAGCACCGAGATCAGCACGCCGGTCCAGGTACTCAGCATGCCGGTGAACAACCGGCTGCCGGGATCTGAAAGCTGAAAAAACTCAAAGATCCTTCTGATGGCCATCAACAGGAATCCAAAGGAGATCAGCCACCAGGCGATGTTGGTCCTTGTCCTTTTGGTAAGCGAAAAGGCAATGATGGCAGCCGCAAACTGAAGGACAAAGGAAAGAATCAGGGCGATTTTTAAAGTCATGGTTAACCGTTTCTACAAAAGTAACAAAACGCCCTGCAACCTGCAATGCCCGTTCTTTCCTTTGCCTTTCATGCCTGTCAGTTTATCCTTGTTTGGGCATGATCCTCGGGGCAATCATATTTTTGGGGTCGAGGATTTCATTGAGTTCTTCCTGGCTCAGGAGTTTATGTTCGAGTACCAGGTCGTAAACGCTGCGGTTTTTCTCCAGCGCTTCTTTGGCGAGCCTGGTAGCTGCTTCGTATCCGATCACCGGGTTGAGGGCAGTCACCAGACCGATGCTGTTATAGACCATTTCGCGGCAGCGGTCTTCATTGGCGGTGATGCCTTTGATGCAACGGTGGTTCAGCGTATTCATGCCGTTTTTCAGCATTTCGATGGATTCAAACAGGCTGTACACGATGATCGGTTCCATCACGTTCAGTTCCAGCTGACCGGCCTCGGCTGCCATAGTAACAGTGAGGTCATTGCCGATCACTTTGAATGCAATCTGGTTCACCACTTCCGGAATCACGGGATTGACCTTGCCGGGCATAATGGTGCTACCGGGTTGCATGGGCGGGAGGTTGATTTCGTTGAAACCGGCCCTTGGGCCTGAGGAAAGCAGCCTGAGGTCGTTTGAGATTTTGGAAAGTTTGACGGCAAGCCTTTTCACCGCTGATGAATACATGATGAATGCACCGGTGTCCTGGGTTGCTTCAACCAGGTTGGTGGCCAGTATAATGGGTTTTCCGGTGATTTCGCGGAGGTAATTGATGACTATTCCGCTGTAGCGCGGATCGGCATTGATTCCGGTGCCAATGGCTGTTCCACCCATATTGACTTCGAGGAAAAGCTGCACATTCTGGTTCAGCCGGGCAATTTCTTCTTCAAGCATTACTGCATAAGCTTCAAACTCCTGCCCCAGGGTCATGGGCACTGCATCCTGCAACTGGGTGCGCCCCATCTTGATCACATGGGCGAATTCGTTTGCTTTTATTTTAAACGAAGCGATCAGTTCGGTAAGGACCTCCAACAGTTTTTCGTTGCTCCGGATCAGGGCGATTTTGATCGCGGTAGGATAAGCGTCGTTGGTTGACTGTGAAAGGTTTACATGGTTGTTGGGATGGCAGAATTCATATTGTCCACGCTGATGGCCGAGAATTTCGAGTGCGCGGTTTGCAATCACCTCATTGGCATTCATATTGGTGGATGTGCCCGCTCCGCCCTGAATCATGTCCACAACAAAATGAAAGGTATATTTACCATTGATGATTTCATTACAGGCACGTACAATGGCATCGGCCAGGGATTTGCTGAGCAGCCCGAGGTCGTGGTTGGCTTTGGCGGCAGCGAGTTTGACCATGGCCAGCGATTCAGCGAAAACAGGGTAAAAGTTGAGCTGCACCCCCGATATGTTGAAATTTTCGAGTGCACGCAAGGTCTGTATTCCGTAGTAGTACTCATAAGGAACTTCGCGGAATCCAAGCAGGTCGTGTTCGGTCCGGGTGCGGCCCGATTCATACTGCGCGGCGGAACTGATCATCCGGGCATTCGCCTGCCGCATCCTGCGCGAAATCACCCTGGCGATATTTGAAAAAATCTTCAGGGCAATGGGGCCGTTATCTGCAAAAAAGGATTTGCTCAGCAACAAGGCTGTGGTTTTATGCTTTGCACGAGCGCTGGTGCTGTGAGGCGCTTCTTCCGTAAGCGAACCTTCGCCCAGGAAATCGAAGCGGCTGAAATAGCTCAGTTTTGTTTCCGCTCCGAATGGAGATTTCTTAATCAACTCCACTTCTCCTTCATAGATCATGAAAATGGCCTCCCTGGGGCCGCTTTCCTGAAAGAGGTATTCGCCTGCCAGATATTTACGTGTTTCAATGGCTGAAACGACCTGGTCAATTTCAGTGGCGACCAGTCCTTTAAAAAGCTCAATCTCGGTGATAAACCGGTTAATTTCGTTGATGCTCATGATATATAGGTTTTTAAGTTGTTTTTCTATCCGGGATGAAAATACAGGGTGTTTCTCAGTTATCCCTTGTGCCTGGTATTGTCCTGCTTTCATCTTCAATGCCAGGCATTTGAAGCTGACCTGGCGTTTTTTCTACAGTGCAATACTTCACAATTGCCTGACGCGCGGGCGCAAAACCGAGGCGGGCCGATTCTTTCCAGTCGGCGCAGGCGTGTTCAGGTTCGCCGGCCTGAAAGTACGCTATGCCCCGGTTGTACCATGCTTCGGCATAATCAGGTTTGAGGCGGATGGCCTGCTCAAAATCGGCAATTGCCGTACTTATCTGGCCGGATTTGCCTTTCAGAATGCCACGGTTGTTCAATGCAAGCAGGTAGGAGGGATTCCGGCTTAATGAAAGATCATAATATTTCATCGCCTCCGCCGCATTGTTTCCGGCATCGTAATAGTTGCCCAGGTAAAAGTATCCGTGGGCCATATCCGCATCAGAACGTTTTTTGTCAATTACATCCGAGAGCAGGGTTGGGGTGTTTTTCCAGACGGTTATCCGGCTAACGGTTGAAACTCCCATTATGATCACCAGTAAGGCGGAGGTCGCAAGCGCAAGCCTGCGGGTGGTTTTGTCCATGGTGTGCCGGGTTTCCCAAAGATTCGCGGCATACCGGCCAATAATCATGAAAAGGCCGATGTATGGGATGTATGTATACCGGTCGGCAGTGATGAATATCCTGGACCAGAACAGCGGAAGCACCATGCCGATGGTAATCAGGAAAAACATGCCTCCTGAAATAAACTCCCTGCGGTATTTCCGCCGGTAAAGGATCGCAGCAATGGCTGCAAACAGGAGGATGACCGAGGAAAATACATAGGCCGGGAGTTTGCCCCCGCTGATTTCAGGGAAAGCATATATTGCCGACAGGTTGAGCGGTACAAAAAGCTTCAGGATGTAAAATGAGATGCCGTAAAGGATCAGGAAGATCCGCTGAAAAAGGTTGTAGTCCTGTTCAAGTACGGTAATATGTCCGAAGGATGCGGAGGCCCTGATTGCAACAAGGCCGAAAATGATTGAAATCGCAAAAAACGGGATTTTTTCAGTCAATAATCCCCATTTGAATTGTCTCTTTTTCAGATAGTCTGCCATCAGCAGTACCACCGGAAAGGTTGCAGCCATGGATTTGGAGAACAGGGCAAGCACGAAAAAGAGCAAAACAACCAGATATTGCCTGAGGCTGTACCCCTGATCTGTATATTTGTCGTAGGCAATCAGTCCCAGCAAAAAGAAGAGCGCGTAAAGGCCCGAGCTTCGGGCCGAAATCCAGACCACCGGTTCCACATGCATGGGATGTATGGCAAACAGGAATGCAACCATCGCTGCCGGAATCCAGCCTTTCATCCATCGTTCTGAAAGTCTGAAAACCAGAAAGGTGTTGAGCAGGTGCAGCAATATGTTGGTGAGGATAAAAGCCCATGGCCCGGCCCCCGATAATTTGTAATTAATGGCCATACTCAGCACGGCAAGCGGCTGGTACATACCCAGGTGAAAACTGCTGAAAATCTCCGGCACATTGATGACTCCTTCCCCGGATATGGCCGTAAGGTATTCTCCGTCGTCCCAGCCGGTCATAAAGTCGTTGCGGAGAGCACCTGCGTAAAGTATAGAGGTAAAGGTAAGGATCAGCAGAATGGCGGCGTGCGGGTAACTAATCGACAGATTGCCCGGCAGGACCAGATGTTCCGGGTTTCGTTTCCCTGAAGAAACGCGCGTGGTTTTTTCCGCCTTTTTCATGATTGTCTTTCAACTGATCAGGTGCTGAATTTTGTGCAAAGGTATAAGTTTAAATGTAAGGAAAAATGATTCCATCAGGAAGTTTTACACTGTGGATTTTTGATTTGCAACCCGGTAAAAGATAAGTTTGGTATTTTTGCAGTAAGGGAAGTGGAACCCCTTGTTTTTAAACTGAAACGCCATGAAAAAACTGACCTTTATCTTTTTGCTGATTACTACGGGTACTTTGCTGATCTCCTGCGGAAGCGGCAAAGGGGAGTTGCTGACCGAGAGGATTCAGTATGATGTTACACTGAAGTCTCCCGAAACAGACCTGGCCTGGTGGGTGCAAAACCTTGAGGGGCCGAAGCGTGAGAAACTTGTGCAGGCGGTGATTACATCCGCCCGTGAAGGAAAGGTGAAGGTTTATGATGTGATGACCAACAAGCAGTTATCGGCCGGGGAGATTCTTGAACGGGGTACGCGCACCGAACTGCTCACCCTTCAGCGGCCGTTCGAGCCATATGAGAATTACGATACCGTTATCAAACGCGATCTGCAATTGTCGGATATTTCACGGCTGAGGTTTCTGGAGGAATGGTACCTGAACCAGGATAACGGAAAAATCACCAAGAAGGTCATTGCCGTCTGCCCCCTGGTTGAGAGTTATACTGAAACCGGCGAATTGCGCGGCTATCAGCCGCTTTTCTGGCTTTCCTTCGTCAGGAGGTTTCCCCTGTCCGGAAAGTAAGCTTTCTGCGGGGTTTTTGCCTGGCAGATGCTGTTGTTCTGCTTCTGATATTTTTTCTAATTTTGCATCCCGTTAATTCTGAGGATGCAATATCAGTTTCATACACTTTCCAATGGCATAAGGATCGTTCACCGGCACTCAGGCCGGTTGGTCGCCCATCTTTCTGTAATGGTGAATACCGGTTCGCGCGACGAATTGCCCGGGGAAGAAGGCCTGGCCCATTTTATCGAACACGTTATCTTCAAAGGGACCGGCAAGCGAAAAGTCCATCAGGTGCTGGGAAGACTCGAGAACATCGGGGCTGATCTGAATGCATACACCACCAAGGAAGAAACCTGTATTCATGCATCATTCCTGAGCGTCTATTATGACAGGGCTATTGAACTTTTCGCGGATATCCTGTTTAATTCCACTTTTCCGGAGAAAGAAATCGACAAGGAAAAAGATGTGGTGATTGATGAGATCAATGCATATAAGGACAGCCCGTCGGAACTGATTTTTGATGAATTCGAGGAGATGCTCTTCCGCGGACACCCCCTGGGTAAGTCCATTCTGGGTACACCTGCAAGCGTGAAAAGAATCACCCGCAAAAGGATTCTCGGGTTTATTGCCGGTCATTACCATACCAATCAGATCGTAATCAGTTCGGTGGGAAATATCCGTTTCGACCGGCTGGTGAAGCTTGTAAACGAAGCTTTCGGATGCCTGCCTGAAAATCTGCGCACTGACTCACGGCAGGTTTTTGCGGCATCGGAGCCTAAGCTACTGATCAAACCCCGCCGGAATTTTCAGACCCATTGTATCATTGGGAACCATGCTTATGGTTATGCTGATGCCCGGCGCACCGCCCTGGCCCTGCTTACAAACCTGCTGGGCGGCCCCGCGATGAATTCAAGGCTGAGTATGGCCCTGCGCGAACGCCATGGATTGTCGTACAACATCGAATCTGTTTATACCCCATACGCTGAAACCGGTTCATTCATGATCTATCTGGGTACCGATAATGGTTCGCTCGATAAAGCACTGACGCTGGTGCGGGCAGAGCTGGATAAATTTGTGGCCAAACCGCTGGGAATGATTCAATTGCATACGGCCAAGCAACAGTTTATCGGTCAGATTGCCATTTCTTTTGAATCAAACCTCAACGATGCGCTTTCGATGGCGAAAAGCATGCTTGTATATGACACGGTTGACACCCATGAAGTGCTGATCTCGAAAATCAACGCCATTACGGCTGATATGGTACTTGAAGTTGCGCATGAAATATTTGACCCGGCACGAATGAGTATGCTTGTCTACAAAAACCGCAAAGCATGAGCAAGCTTCTTGAACGGCCGCAATATCCTACCACAGTCCCCGCTTTTGAAAGGTATGCCCTTGAATACACTTCACCTGAACCTCCGCTGATGCAGCAGCTGATCAGGGAAACCCATCTGGCAGTGACAACCCCGGGCATGCTTTCAGGATTACTCCAGGGGAGGTTGCTGAAAATGATTATTCAGATGCTGAAGCCCCGTTGTATTCTTGAAATCGGCACTTTTACCGGCTATTCAGCCATCTACCTGGCATCCGGACTCGACGACCGGGGCCGCTTGCATACCATCGACAACAATCCTGAAGTTGCCCATATCGCTGAAAAATATTTTATTGCTTCCGGATTGCGCGATAAAATTATAACCCATCAGGGAAATGCCATGGATATCCTCCCTGAAATTGAAGGACCATTTGACCTGGTATTTATCGATGCCGATAAGGAGAACTATGTGAATTATTATGAGGCGGTTTTTCCAAAACTCAGTCCGGAAGGCATCATCATAGCCGATAATGTGCTCTGGTATGGCAAGGTGATGGAGGCTGACGCATTAAATGACAAGGAAACGCGGGGAATAGCCGCCTTCAACCTGCATGTGAAAAATGATCCGCGTGTGGAACACCTCTTGCTTCCCATAAGGGATGGGCTCATGATGATGCGGAAACTGTAAAACATAAAAATACCCGGTTGAAGTATCTGAATGCTGAAACCAACCGGGGCAAGTAATAACTTTATCAGGAACTGAAATCAGACCTTGTATTCATATCTCACCGAGTTCAGCTCCTCGTTGGCTTTCACAATTTTCTTTTTCAGGTCTTCTTTAAAGGCAATCAATTTCATCTGAAGTGCTTCATCGCCGGTAGCCAGCATTTGTACGGCAAGAATACCGGCATTTCGGGCACCGTTGATGGCAACTGTGGCAACAGGAATTCCCGGAGGCATCTGAACAATGGCCAGCAGGGAGTCGAGGCCATCGAGGGATGCCTTTATGGGTACTCCGATTACAGGAACGGTTGTCATCGCTGCGATCACCCCGCAAAGGTGCGCAGCCATGCCGGCGCCCGCAATAATTACCCTGATGCCGCGGTTGTAGGCCGATTTTGCAAAGACCTCCACTTCATCCGGCGTGCGGTGAGCTGATAAAGCATTGATTTCAAATGGAATCTGAAATTCGTTCAGAATCTCTGCAGCTTCTTTCATCACCGGTAAATCGGATGTGCTGCCCATAATTATGCTGACTCTTGGTTTCATGTTGATAAGGTTTGGTTGCTGCAAAAATAATCAAAAGCCTGCTTCCATTTAAGGTTGCTCATGCCTTAAGGATAATTTAATCAAAAGGTTTACACGGCTTTCATGATTGTTTAAATTATTGTATTTTTGACCGCTTAACTCATCATCAATGAAAAATAAGATTAAAGTCCGGGACAAAGAATTTGGAATATTCATTAAAGCGGATGCCATTGACCAATCAGTCAGCAGGATTGCCGATCAGATCAATGCCGATATGAAAGGGAAGGTGCCAATCTTCCTCATTGTGTTGAACGGCGCATTTATGTTTGCATCCGACCTGTTGAAAAAAGTGAATATCGAAAGCAATATTTCTTTTGTCAAACTATCTTCATACACCGGTACGCGCAGTTCCCAGGTGGTCAGCGAGTTGATCGGGCTCAACGAGGTTGTTAAAGGCCGCTCGGTGATTATCATTGAAGATATTATTGACACCGGACTCACCATTCAGCGGATGCTTGAAATACTGCACAATCAGGAAGCCGCCGATGTGAAAATTGCCACCCTGATCTATAAACCCGGCGCTTTCAGGGCAGACTATAAGATTGATTATATCGGAATGGAAATTCCCAATGATTTTATTGTCGGATATGGGTTGGATTATGATGGATTTGCGCGTAATCTCCCCGATATTTATAAGATTGTGGAATAAATTGCATCTGACGGCAATAAGATTCCTGGAGTGGCAACCTATATTTACCTGTCAACTGAATAATCATGCTTAATATCGCTTTGTTTGGCCCTCCGGGCGCAGGAAAAGGTACCCAGTCTGCCCTGCTGGTCGAAAAATATAAACTGGCATACATTTCAACGGGAGACCTGTTGCGCCAGGAGATCTCCGAAGGCAGTGAACTTGGTAAGAAGGCCAAAGAACTTATCGACCGCGGTCAGCTGGTGTCTGATGAAATGATTGTTCAACTCATTGAAAAGCGGATTATCGCAAGCGCAGACAAGAACGGGATACTGTTCGACGGATTCCCAAGGACAATGGTTCAGGCCTATATCCTTGAAGGCCTGCTGCTGAAGTTAAACACTTCACTGGCTTGTATGCTAAGTCTGGAAGTGCCCCGCGAGGAGCTGATTGTCAGGTTGCTTGAGCGGGGAAAAATTTCCGGCCGCACGGATGATAATGCAGAGGTAATCGAATTCAGGCTTGAAGAGTACAACAATAAAACCAAACCGGTAGCCGATTTTTATAAAGACAGGAATAAATATATCCCGATTCAGGGCGTGGGTGAAATCAGTGAAGTTTTTGACCGTCTGGTTCAATCCATCGACAATACCCTGCAACAGGTCTGGTTTAACCTCGTGCTGACCGGTGCACCTGGCTCCGGAAAGGGTACACAGGGAAGGCTGCTTGCAAAGAAATACAATCTTTATTATATCTCTACAGGATCTCTGTTGAGAAGAGAAATTAAAGCCGGTTCCGATATCGGGGTCAAAGTCAAAGACATCATGGACAGGGGTGAACTGGTGCCTGATGAGATCGTTATCCGGTTGATTGAAAGTGAGATAAGGCAGCACAATAACGTCAGGGGGTTTGTATTCAAAGGTTTTCCGAGAACCATTGTACAGGCATACATCCTTGATGGACTCTTAAGGCGCCTGGATTCGTCAGTATCCTATTGCATTGAACTGAATGCTTCTACAATTGAATCCATCAAACGCCTGAATGCCCGCTCGAAAACCCCCCAGGCCCGTTCGTATGATATGAACACCGAACTGATTATCAACCGCCTGGAGGAGTATAACGAAAAAACGCTTCCTGTGGCTGATTTCTATAATAAGCAGCATAAGTTTGCCTCTATGAATGCCATCGGCGATGAGAAGCAGGTATTTGAACGATTGAGCGAGAAAGTGGAAGCCGCCATGAAAATGCTCAGGTAAGAGGCTGTAAAGTTGAATATTATGATATATGCCGGCTTAGCCGGCTTTTTTTTGTAGTTTTGCATCCCTGATTTCTTATTTGCTGCCGTATGTCCTCATCCAATTTTGTTGATTATGTTAAACTTAACCTTCGTTCCGGAAAAGGCGGCGCCGGCTCTGCCCATCTGCTGAGGACCCGTGGGAATCCCCGTGGTGGCCCCGACGGAGGTGACGGAGGCCGGGGAGGACACATTATTCTGAAAGGTAATGCTCAGTTATGGACATTGCTGCATCTGAAGTACACAAAACACCTGAAGGCCGGAGATGGCGGTAACGGAGGAAACAACCGGAAAACCGGGGCAGGCGGCAGGGATGTTATCATAGAAGTGCCGTTGGGTACGGTGGTGAAAGATCCTGACACCATGGAACAGGAGGCTGAAGTTACCACCGATGGTGAAATGGTGATCATTCTTCCCGGAGGCCGCGGAGGCCTGGGTAACGACCACTTCAAATCGCCTACCCACCAGACCCCCCGTTATGCACAGCCGGGAGAACCAGGTATTGAGGCCTGGAAAATACTTGAATTAAAAATTCTGGCAGATGTCGGCCTTGTGGGATTCCCCAATGCAGGAAAATCGACCCTGCTGTCAGTGGTTTCTGCTGCGAAGCCGGAGATTGCCGATTACCCTTTTACCACCCTCCGGCCAAATCTTGGCATTGTCGCTTATCGCGACGACCGTTCATTTGTTATGGCCGACATTCCGGGCATCATCGAAGGCGCTGCCGAGGGCCGCGGGCTGGGTCTGCGCTTTCTCCGGCACATCGAAAGAAACTCTGCGCTGCTCTTTATGATTCCTGCTTCTTCGGAAAACATCAGAAAAGATTTTGAAATCCTGCTGGATGAACTGGAGCAATACAATCCTGAGCTGATTGACAAGCAACGCGTGCTGGCCATCACGAAATGCGATCTGCTCGACGCGGAGCAGCTGCGCAAGCTGAAAAAGCGAAAATTTCCGGAGGTGCCCGTGGTTTTTATCTCTTCGCACACTGGTCAGGGAATTACCGAATTGAAGGACGAAATCTGGAATGCTTTACACCAGCCATATTTTTAGAAGATGGATGCCCTGATACAATTTGATCAGAATTTATTTCTGATTATTAACGGATTGCATTCGCCTTTTTTCGATTTTCTCATGTACTGGTTCAGCGATAAGTACATCTGGGTGCCTCTTTATGCCTTTCTTTTATTTCTGATGTTCAGGGAAAACCGTAACCATTTCTGGCTGGTACTCCTGATGGTTGCCCTGCTGGTGACCCTGACGGATCAGATTTCGGTTAAACTATTTAAAGATGTATTTATGCGCCTTCGGCCCTGCCATGAACCTGCACTGGACGGGATGGTCAGGACGTTATACGGGCAGTGTGGCGGAATGTATGGCTTTGTGTCCTCCCATGCCACCAATACCTTCGGGGTGGCGGTCTTTACAGGTTTGGTGCTGACAATTCGTTACAAATGGATAATACCGGTCATGCTTGCCTGGGCAGGCCTGGTATCCTACAGCAGGATTTATCTGGGAGTTCATTATCCGGGCGATGTGATCACCGGCGCGCTCACCGGTGCAATGACCGGATATCTCGTTTTTTTATTGTTCCGGATGCTGAAAACCCGTCTCCGTAGAAAGGATCCGGCTTCCTGATATTTAATAACCGAATGCTTTCGCTTCCGTTTTTACAGCCCTGACTATCATCACGGCAACGTTATTCACCGCGGGGGCGTTGTAACTAAAATCGTCGCGCTGCGTATATTGCCGCATAATGATGTTCAGTATCCTGACTTTCTCATCGAAATCTTCAACAAATTCAACCTTTCCGCTGATCAGTACGCTTTTGTACTTCATGCCATAACTGCATGCTACCTGTTCCGATTGTTTGTAAAGCTCGTGCGCGGTGCTGAATGCAATGCAGACGTTCGGATTATTCCTCAGTACTTCCATTTTTCTGCCGGTGGGTGCCGAATGAAGGTAAACTGTTCCATCAGCGTAACCAAAATTGAAAGGGAGGGTATAGGGCATATGCTCCGGGTCTGCCATCCCCACATAACAAACCTCGCAACCCGAAATAATTTCCTCAATTGTATCGGGAAGGCTGATCATTCTGCTTTTCATATCTTTATCCGTAATTGAATTATGTTACGAAAATACGAAGAGCACGAATCGGATCTGCATTTTCGCACTAATTTATAGGTAGAAGTCTGGTGTCAGCGTAAGGGCCAGATGGTCAGTGTGTTGATGACTGACTAAGGTCAGGGCATTTATTATCCGGTAAATATTCATAAATAGTAAAACCCGGCTGGATATGAAATTACAACAACCGGGGTCAGCATACCTGAACATACCGGATCAATGGTGATAACTGTCTGTTGAGGCAACGGAAGAATTGATGACGGAAGTTATCCCTGTAAGAATAATGCTGAAAATGATGGCATGCCAGACACTGTTTACACTGAAACCGGGAATAAGTTCTGATATCAGGAGTGTGAGCAATGTGATCAGTGTAAACAGGATAAATCCGAAGAAAATCATATTCATCGGGATCTTCAATCTGAGAAAAATTCTTTTGGTGCTGGTTATCAGCAACGCAAGTGCTACGGCTGCCGCAAGTGCAGCCAGAAAAGTTTCTGAACTGATACCTGGCAGGATAAACGCGGTAACAATCACAGAGATGGTTGTGAGTAAGAGCCTTACCGGAAATTTCATGCCTTATGTCCGGATGATTGATGAAACGAATATAATGAATAATCTGTTATTCAGTTCAATACTCATAAAAATTTATTGAGAACAGGAATCCGAATACGGGAGTTGCCTCTCTGAAAGTATAAACACTCCTGATACCGGCACTTACCGGGGTACTCAATCCGAACAGGTGTAAATCACTGATCAGGTCAAGTCCGGCTGCATTGAAATGCCCGCCGCCTGGTGATTCTCTCACTTCCGTAAAATCATAAAATGCATTAGCCCTTACCCGCTTGATGTAAAGCAGGCCTCCCACCTGGAAGTCTGGATAAAAGAGGGGCAGACGATAGGCTGCTTTCCAGCTGATCAGTTTCTCGCCAAATGGTATTGTTGTATAACCGCGCGAAATACTGATCAGGTTGGCATACCGGTAATCTCCCGGGTCAGCAAGTTGAAAGGCGCCATAAACAGAAATTGAGTGATTTGGTGCAAAGCCTTGCAAAAAGAGCTGTGACTGGATGCCGAAAATATTTCCGGCGTTGATTTCACCGAAAGGAGAATGACGGAATCTGATATCCAGGTTAAGTCCGAAGTCAGGGGCCAGATCACGGTATGCCTGCCTTTGATAGGAATATCCGAAAAACCGGTAACTCATTCCGGATAATATGCCCTTCATAAAGCGGTCAGGTGTGCCGGGAAGGTGTCTGACCTGGCTGTAATTGTGTGTGATTTCGCCGAATAACCCTGAGTTAACACTGCCGCGCGAAAGATTCAGCGCCTGGCTGATGCTGAGATCCAGGTTGGTCTCGCCCCATGTAAAGCGTTTACGCTGATAATTATCTCCGGAATATTCCGAAGCCCTCAGACCATGGGAGGCGGTGAGCCTGAGCTCCGGAAACCAGCCCTTCCAGGCTGCACTTGCCCGAAACATACCGGCGTCTTCTGCCGTATTGTAATCATAGCCGGCAGTGATAAACATGGTACTCAGCAGGTTCTGACTCATTACGGCAAATCCCGGTCGTGCCGTTTCGCCGCCGATATCAATGTATAGCGGAGCCCAGCTGTGAATTCCGAAAAGGTGGGACGCTTTCCTGTATCTTTTAGATGTAAAGTCGGTTTCAGGCATCCCGAACGGCTTGCCATCGAAATTTTCCTGCCTTGAAAGTGTCCGGGCCAGCGGCCATGAATGATCTGTATCTGGTATGTAGGGCTGGTTGGTCAGTTGATTGATTGGACGGTTGGCGATGCGTGTTCCTCCGGCTGTATATTCAAGGTATGTCAATCTGTTGTGCGAGTAAGAAGGTGCGAAGGCGCCATATGCCGACGAAGTGACCACACTTGCCTCACCCGAACTGATATCCAGTAGGCAGATCTGGCTTTTTGCTCTTACGGATGCTGTAAAAAGAATGACTTTATCTGCGAAATATGGCTCACTGATTTCCGCGAAGGCGCAGGGCAATAATAGTGAGATGGTTCCATTGTCCAGGTCAAGCATATACATGGCTTTTCCGGATTCGCTTGTACCGATGAAGGCGATTCTTCTCATATCCTCCGACCAGGAAGGAAACGACGGGAAAACATTTTCCGGAACAATGAACCTGTTCAGCGTGTCACTTTGAATAACGGTTATGTAGTATTTCCCTGTTTCATCGGTCTCTGCAGCAGCGGTCTTTTCTCCGTCAGGGCTTAATGCCGGGGCATAGAGTCTTTTTCTGAATGCTTTTCGGGAAACCTCCCCGGTTTTGGTGTTGAGGTAAACCAGGTCGGTGTAACTGACGGTAGCCCAGCGGACATGCGGACGGTATTCCGACCATACAAGCAAACCATTGCTGCAGGAGATACGGTTGTCAAAGATATAACCCGGCGTATGAAGCACCTCCTCCCGGCCACTGCTATGTATTTTTATTATCCGGGGGATATCATGCAGAGATGTCTTAAGGGAAATAAATGTTGAATCATTCAACTGCTGCGGACTGTGGTAGTTTGTATAGCTTTGGGAATTTGTGTGCTTTACCCGGGTTGCTTCGTCCGATGGCTGTTTGCCTTGCCAGAGACTGTCGAGATAAGCCATTGATTGCCGGTATATCCCTTTTTTATTCAGCCCTGAAAAGCTTTTAAGTCCGTGATTAAATGGTGCAATCAACCAGGGTTTTCTTGCAACGGAATTCAAGGCTTCGTTCCAGGAGGCCTGCCCGTAAAGGGTGCGTGATGCTGCAATAATATGATACCCCATTGTATAAATATCCGGGACGAAATCACGGTATGATCCCAGGCTTGCTTTGGGGTAGCTGTATGCCCCTTTTTCTGCCAGCAGGGCTCTTAAAGGAGCGTTAAACGATGGTACCCGGCCCCTTCCTGTATTGCTCAGGGCCGTTTCAGTTGCCACTGCATCACCTTCGATAAACCAGGAAGGGACAAAAAGCCCTGTGGAGACCGCAGCCGCCTGCTGTCCGAAAAGATAGCCGAAAAAGCGGGTAATCCCCTGGTCAAGCTTTGACAGCTGAACGATGTGCCGGTATTCATGGAGTGCCAGCTGATGCAACCAAGGCTGTGCATAATTGTCCTGGGGCGGTATGGTGTATAGCTCAATCCGCCTGGGTGCCCAGATAGCAAAAGCATTCGGAATTGCACTTTGAGGATGTAGTATTATGGGCGTTTTGCGCGTGACTGTCTGCATGCCCGAAGCTACAGCGTCAGTTTGCGTGCCGAAAAGTACGGCTGTTTGTCTGGCCTTCCCGTGAAGAAAATCGGGATAAATGATGCTGAAGTTGCCCGTGTCGATTTTCATCCAGCGGGTACGCGCCGGGGCCTGACCAATATCATAGTACTGCGCATGCAATGCAGTAGATGTTATGATCAGGGCGGTGAGTATCAGGGCTGAAAATCCTTTTTTCACGAAATCAGGTTTGGCGGTGAATCAACAACAATCAATTCTGGATTTTGTCATGTGAACTTGCTCAAATGTCCGGAATTTCCATGGTTCATGGCTTGTAAACCGCTAATTTAATCACAAAACAATTTACCGGCCATGTGTTGGCTTTAAAGAAAAGGATTTTCCGGTTGCCAACCCGTTCTTGCTTTTCTGAAGAAAAAGAGTCCCATCCTGATGAGAATTATTTATCTGTGAAGTATTGCCATTCCGGATTTGCAGGAACCGGCGCGACAATGTGGATTTTTTCCTTGTTTACCGGGTGGATGAAATCAAGCAAACGGGCATGAAGGCTGATTGAGCCGCCGGGGTTGGAGCGGGCTGCGCCGTATTTAAGGTCGCCTTTGATGTGGCAGCCTGCTAAAGCCAGTTGCGCCCTGATCTGGTGGTGCCTTCCCGTAAGCAGGCTGATTTCAAGCAGGTGATAGGTTTTTCCTGAGGCGATGTGCTTGTAGCAGAGCTCTGCCCTTTTTGCGCCGGGGGTATGCTCTTCTGCAGGAAATGACTTGTTCTGACGTTCGTTCTTGATCAGATAGTTTACCAGAAGGCCTTCCTCCGGTTCCGGCACACGATCAACCACCGCCCAGTATATTTTGGTGATTTCCCTCTCTTTCACCATCCGGGTAAGGCGGCTGAGCGATTTTGAGGTTTTGGCAAAGATAACCGCCCCGCTTACCGGCCGGTCGAGGCGGTGGACAAGGCCCAGAAAGACTGCTCCGGGTTTATTGTATTTTTCTTTCAGATATAACTTCAACTGATCAACCAGCGGAGCATCGCCGGTCTTGTCTCCCTGCACGATTTCGCCCGGCCTTTTATTGATAATCAGCAGGTGATTGTCTTCAAACAGAATCTGAGGTAAACCGGTCATAGCCTGTCGGGCAGATATATTGCACGTTAACTGTCAGGCAGCACCGGACAGTTGATTTAAGTCGTTATCTTTAATACTGTTCCCTTTCATTCGGGAAGTCAACAGTTTTAACATCCCGGATGTATGACTTTACCGACCCCTGAATTTCTTCGCTCAGGTTGTGATAGCGGCGAAGAAACCTTGGGGAGAACTCCTGGGTAATACCAAGCATGTCGTGCAAAACCAGCACCTGTCCGTCAACATCAGGGCCGGCGCCGATGCCGATAATCGGAATCCTGATTTCTTTTGCCACCTGTGCTGCCAGTTTTGCAGGAATTTTTTCGAGAACAATGCCAAAGCAGCCGGCATTTTCAAGCAGGTGGGCATCTTCGACCAGCTTGCGGGCTTCATTCTCTTCGGTCGCCCGCACAACATAGGTGCCGAACTTATGAATCGACTGCGGAGTCAGGCCGAGATGCCCCATAACGGGTATTCCTGCAGATAAGATTCTGTCAACCGATTCAAGGATTTCGCGCCCGCCTTCCATTTTTACTGCATCCGATCCTGATTCTTTCATAATACGAATGGAGGAGCTCAACGCTTCCTTTGAATTGCCCTGATAAGTTCCGAAGGGCAGATCGGTGATAACCAGCGCCCGCTTTACTGCCCTCACCACAGAGGATGCATGATAGATCATCTCATTCAGGGTGATCGGCAGGGTAGAGGTGTGGCCTGCCATAACATTGGATGCCGAATCACCTACCAGTATAACATCGATACCCGCTTTGTCAAGAAGCCTGGCCATTGAATAATCATAGGCAGTCAGCATTGCGATCTTTTCATTCTTCAGTTTCATTTCCTGAAGCACATGCGTTGTAACCTTTGTTACATTGGCAAACTTTGAGATGTCAGGTGTTATCATAGGAAGATAATCTTTAGAGAGATTTGAAACAAATGCTGTTTTTGCACAGCGCTGCCCGGCGTAAAAGTGGCATCACAACTGATTACAAAGCTACAAAACAAAAGCATACCTCATGCTTTTTCAGGGAAGCCTTCAGGATATTTAACATCTGACAGGTTCTTCGTTAACAGTTGCACCCGTCTTTGTTCCACAATCTGTTCGGATTCATCAGAAAAATATGAGTGCACCAGGCTGCAGCACAATAGTTTAAGTCAAAATAAATACCCGATGAAACCGCAACCTGTCTTTATAATTTCATCAGGGATTTCAGGATCCGGGGTAAAATTTCTTTAGGATCCCGGTTTTCTGCAGGATGCGTTATTCCTATTTTATAATACGCCTATCAATGTGTTTCAGTTTTTATGTAAATTTGTCAGCCCTAAATTGTTTTTGTCAATACTGTTGCATTTTACTGCCTAAGACTATACCGATGAAAAAAGTGTTTTTATTGCTTGCTTTGGTTTCAATGTTATCCTTTAATGCCTGTGAAACCGACTTTGATGTTACTGCCGAATGGAAAGATATCACCGTGGTCTATGGTTTGATCAGTCAGAACGATTCAGTGCACTATGTGAAGATCAACAAGGCTTTTCTGGGTGAAGGGAATGCCCTTACCTATGCTCAGGAGGCAGATTCCGCTTCATATCTTAATAACCTTGAAGTCCGGATCATTGAGAAAGCAGGGTCAACGGAAACCAGGAGTTTCAACCTGGATACCACAACCGTATTTAATAAGGAGGAAGGCATATTTTATGCGCCGGAACAGGTGGTTTACAAAGCAGCCTTTAAAGTTCCGGCTGACTACGTAAATAAAGATTATACCTATCACCTTGAAATAAAGAACAAGATTACAGGGAAAGTCATAACGGCGCAAACGCCGCTGGTTCATGATTTTGCTGTTGAAACACCCCGGCCCGGACAGCAGAGCATTAATTTCACAGCCGAAAGCAATCAGCGGGTTAAATGGTTTTCGGCAAAAAACGGCCGGAGATATAATGTTTCCGTGAGGTTCTGGTTCGATGAGGTGATTGGTCCCGGACGTGATACCATGGCAAGAAGTATTGACTGGAATTTCAGTTCTGCAAAATCTGTTTCGGTGCAAGGCGGTGAATCGATGGAGTTGCTTTACAGCCCGGCCAGCTTCTTCACCGTCTGCAAAAGCCTGATTCCTTATAAATCAGGGGATGAGTTCAGCGAGAATGATGTTGTTTCCAGGCTGGTCAACAGGGTCGAGTTCCTTTTTGCTGTTTCAGGCGATGAACTGAACACCTATATGGAAGTTAATGAACCTTCTTCCGGGATTGTCCAGGAGAAGCCCGATTATACCAATATTGAAAACGGGATCGGGCTTTTTTCCTGCCGTTATTTAAAATCTACGGAAACACCTTCTGTAAAAATGAGGATCGGGCCTTCGACCGAAGAACGCCTGATCAATGAAAACCTGAAATTTGTCAAGAAAATAGGAAATTAGCAGCGTTTCTCGGATAAAGCTTCAGGAGGTGGTTGCTGACGAAATGTCATAATCCGGGTGTCATGGCAAAATTAAACGACCGGCTATGCTTAGCCGGTTTTATTTTGTCTAAATATTTGATAATTAGGATTATATGGTCAATCTGGACGGGTGGTTCCTATTAGTATGCGCTATTTTTCAAGCTTGGCATAATCCTTGACAATTGCCACGAAAACAAAATTGACATTTTAAAAATTTAAGATAAAATGGGTAAGATCATTGGAATTGACCTCGGTACCACCAATTCGTGTGTATCGGTAATGGAAGGAAATGAACCGGTAGTTATTCCCAACAGCGAAGGCCGCAGAACCACGCCTTCAATTGTGGCATTTACCGAAAACGGAGAACGCAAAGTTGGTGATCCTGCCAAGCGTCAGGCAATTACCAATCCTCACCGTACTGTTTTTTCCATCAAGCGGTTTATGGGTGAGACATTCGACCGGGTTACCAAAGAAGTTGGCCGGGTTCCTTATAAGGTAATTAAAGGAGATAACAATACCCCCAGGGTACAGATTGACGACCGCAACTACACCCCTCAGGAAATCTCAGCCATGGTGCTTCAGAAGATGAAGAAGACCGCCGAAGATTACCTCGGTCAGTCAGTAACTGAAGCGGTGATTACCGTGCCGGCATATTTCAGCGATTCTCAGCGTCAGGCAACCAAAGAAGCCGGTGAAATCGCCGGACTCACGGTAAAACGTATCATCAATGAGCCTACTGCTGCTGCACTTGCTTATGGCCTCGACAAGAAAAACAAGGATATTAAAGTTGCCGTGTTCGACCTTGGCGGAGGTACATTTGATATCTCTATTCTTGAACTCGGAGACGGCGTTTTTGAAGTGAAATCCACCAACGGGGATACCCACCTGGGCGGTGACGACTTCGATCACAATATCATTGACTGGCTGGCAGAGGAGTTCAAAAACGACGAAGGTATTGATCTGCGTAAAGACCCAATGGCATTGCAACGCCTGAAAGAGGCTGCTGAGAAGGCTAAGATCGAACTTTCAAGTTCAACATCTACCGAAATTAACCTGCCTTATATCATGCCGGTGGATGGAATTCCCAAACACCTGGTGCGTACCCTTTCACGTTCGAAATTTGAACAGCTCAATGATAAACTGATTCGCTCTACCATTGATCCTTGCCGTCAGGCACTGAAGGATGCCGGGTTAACTACCGCTGACATTGACGAGGTTATCCTGGTGGGAGGGTCAACCCGTATACCCGCTATTCAGAAAATTGTAGAGGATTTCTTCGGCAAAGCTCCTTCGAAAGGGGTAAACCCCGATGAGGTTGTAGCCGTTGGTGCTGCCATTCAGGGCGGTGTGCTGACCGGAGAGGTTAAAGACGTGTTGCTGCTCGACGTTACCCCCTTGTCACTCGGTATTGAAACCCTTGGTGGCGTGATGACCCGCCTGATTGAATCCAACACAACCATTCCGACCAAGAAATCGGAAGTGTTCTCAACAGCAAGTGATCACCAGCCATCGGTCGAAATACATATCCTTCAGGGTGAACGCCCGATGGCACGCGATAACAAGAGCATCGGCCGGTTCCACCTTGACGGAATTCCTCCGGCACCCCGTGGTATCCCTCAGATCGAGGTTACTTTTGATATTGATGCCAACGGAATCCTGCATGTTTCAGCCAAAGACAAAGGAACCGGAAAATCGCAGCAGATCCGCATCGAAGCTTCATCCGGATTGTCGGAAGATGAAATCAGACGTATGAAGGATGAGGCCACCGCCAATGCTGAAACCGACCGTAAAGCCAAGGAAGAGGTGGATAAGCTGAATAGCGCCGACGCCATGATCTTCCAGACGGAAAAACAATTAAAAGAGTTTGGAGATAAACTGCCTGCAGAAAAGAAAGTGCCGATTGAAAAGGCCCTTGAAGAACTGAAGGAAGCCCACAAAAACCGTAATATTGCCGGGATAGATGCTGCATTGGCTTCGTTGAATACAGCCTGGTCGGCTGCCAGCGAAGAGATGTACAAAGCCAGCCAGGCTTCCGGTCAGCCAGCCGGTGAACCTGCATCAGCAGCCGGTGATGGTGGTTCATCCAAAGGCCCCGATCAGGAAGTTACCGATGTCGACTTTGAAGAAGTAAAGTAATATCTTTTGCAGAACAATGATTCTGCACGAAATTTGTAAGTAATGGTGAACCTCCCGGTTCACCATTGCTGTTTATGTGGTATGCTGAAACTGTAAGCAACCCGGGTCATGGATTGTGATTCGTATTCCTGAAATAAACGGAATGCGGAGTTTTCAATATCTATAATGAACTGCAAAGCCAATACAAACCGGAGGATTATTGTTAATTTTACCAATCGAAGAAACTGCCTTATGATGCGATCACTTGTTTTCATTTTCCTGTTTGTTTTCCTTTCTCCCGATGTCCGGCTGCTTATGGCTCAGGATAACAGGCCGGTAAGGATGGAAATTCCTGTGAAAGACGATTCAGATATTTACAAGGTTGTTCCATGCGGGCAGAACGGACTTTTGATCATCTATCTCAGCGCTGATACTGATGAACGTCAGAATATGCTTTGGGTTGCTGCATTGCTTGATACTGACCTGAAGGAAAGCTGGCGTAAATCCTTTCCGTTGCCCAAAGGATTTGTACTGGAAGAAGCTTTGTATACCAACAATCGCCTGATAGGCTTTTTTCATTCACCCAGGGGGGCCAGTGAGGACAATTTCAGAATTATAGATATCCGGCTCACAAGCGGTGAACTATCAGAAACTTCCCAAACCGTGCCTGAAAAATCCGGGGTGGCTTATTTCAGCGCCGGCGAGCAATTCGCGGTGGCAGGGATCAATATCCGGAATGATGAATCTGTGATACTGGCATATCAGTTCAGCAATAGCCTGATTTCTGTGATCTCCCCGGGGATTCCCGGCAATCTGGCAATAGAATCTATCAGCATTGATAAACCTTCAGGCGTAATTTCAGCCATTATCCGGACCCTTGGATCTGCCCGGAAAAGAGCATACTTTCTGGTTAAGTCATATGCAAACGGTCAGATTATATCCAATCTGCAACTGAGCAAATTTGATGACAACAGGTTGATCAATACTGCTTTCGCCTACAGGGTTGACGGAAATACAGATTTGATCATTGGTTCTTACGGACGCAGCAGCAGGGCCAGGACCATCGAGGGTGTGGAGTCGGTTGGAGTGGCTTCCACCGGTTTCTTCTCCGTACTGATCCGGAATAACGCTGAGGAGAATGCCAATTTTTATGAATTTACCGATTTCGAGAATTTTTTCAGGTACCTGCGCCGTCCTTCCGACCTCAATCTGAGGAGGGGAAGCAGCCGCATCGAAAGAGGGCGGGACTATTCAATGGATCATGATATTCTTGCCCATGAGGTTTTCCGCTGGAAAGATCAGTTTGTCTTTATGGCAGAAGCCTACTACCCGGAATACAGGACGGTAACCACGATGGTTTACGATTATTACGGGCGCCCGTACCCCTCTACTTATTCTGTATTTGAAGGTTTCAGGTATCTTACCACTTTTATCGCTGGCTTCGATCAGGCAGGCAATCTGTTATGGAATAATGACCTGGAATTGCGGAACATACTCTCTCAGAAACTTAAGCGCAGGGTACTGGCATGGGAGGACAATGAAGGCCTGGTACTGGCTTATGTGAACGATGGTAAGATTACCTCGAAGTTAATTGACCGGAATAAGACGATCGAAAGTCCGTTTAATTCAGATATTGAGACGCTCAGCCCGCGCGACAGGGTCTTTGACGATACAAACAGCAGCATCGAACAATGGTACAACAACTATTTTGTTGTTTATGGTTACCAGAATATCCGCAACAGCTATGTGAGCAGCCGCAGCAATAAGAATGTATTCTACATTAATAAGATGGCTTACTATTAAACAATTGTTACCGCCTGCTTGTGAAAATTGGGTTCTTTGAAACTGAGCCGATCACTTTTTTATTATCTGCTGAAATTGTGAAAATGTAGTTTTCTTATTTGCTTTTATTATTGTCCGGTAAACCTTTGGAAGGAGTTATAAGATTACCTACCTTCGGTGAGCTCTCCACCTTTGACGGCTAGGTTCTTCACATCACTATCCCGCACGTGCGGGATTCAGAATGACAATACATTAACGATAATTATAGGGGGTCTGGTGGCGGCATATCCGCCGCCAAGCCCCCTCCCCCTCAAACCCTGTAAGTCAAAGTCATTCTGAGTGTTAGCGAATAACCGATCCTGATAGCTATCGGGAGAGTTCACCGCAGGTAATCTCATAATTTAACCGGACAACAGTGATTTGCTTTTATGGATAATTGCTTAATAATCTGTGAATAAAACAATGGTGTATAAGTCTGATAACTTTTATCATCAGGAAAAACCGCAAATCTATGCTGAATACCCGTTATGCAATATTTAAACATTGGCAGATAACTAATCTTGTAAAATATATAGTCATGCACTTCCGGAATATCAACCCGGTTTATCATATCGGTTGAACCGGCTGCAGGAAATATCTTTTTTTATGAGTTGTCAAAGCCTGAGGCATATTTTTCTTAACTTTTCAGTCTCAATCTGAACAATCGGTTCACCTGCGGAATGAGTGCCTGCCACGCTTGATTTTTTTTCAGTAACCCGGCAGCATTTACAATCAACGCTGGTATGAATCAGAATGTTAAAATATGTTTATATTTATTTCTAAGTCCTGCCTTGCAAAGTTTATGACCGGAAAAATTATTAGAAATTATTTGCCTGAATTATATGCACTGGTGATCAGTCGTAAAAAACCGGCAATGGTAACAGTGAATCTTACAAATCGCTGTAACCAAAGATGTATCTACTGTGAGTTAAGTGTGAATAAATCTGATCTGGGCGATAAGGCATTAAGCTTAGCTGATTTAAAATGGATAATTGATGAGATGGCGGTGAATAAGATCCGCAGAATTTCACTTTGCGGAGGTGAGCCATTTCTTTTTGAGGGTATTATTGAGGTAATTGCATATGCAGGTTCTAAAGGCATCAGGTGTTCGGTTACTACCAACGGAATGACAGCCCATAAGCTGAGTGACAATGCGTTAAATGTTCTGGTCAGATACAAAACCCAGGTAAATATTTCCATTGATTCATTGGATGAAACAATCCAGTCATTTACACGTGGTACCTCATCGGCACTCAAAAATGCACTTTTAGCGATAGAGTTACTTGGGAATAAAAGTATTCCGGTGACAGTGCTTACTGCAATTTCAAGATATAACTATCATTCTTTGTCCGGATTTCTTTATCAGGCGTATGAAAAAGGAATCATGAATATCCTTTTTCAGCCCATAATTTATTATTCCAATTATCCTGATCTTCCGGTAATTGAGCGGAAATCCGAACTAAATGTACCGGTGGACAAACTGGATATTCTAATGAGAGAATTGAAGCAGATTCATTTGTTTGAGCGGACACATCAAATCAGCACCAATGTTTACAGGATTCTTCCATGGCTGGAGTTCTACCTGAAAAGGGCCGCGCAGACAGAGGAGGGGTGGTTCTTTACAAAAGTTGTGAATAAGTTCTTTTGCAGGGAAATATATGCAATCATTGATATTGCCTATGATGGCGGTATTCAACCCTGCGGATTGGCCCTGGCAACGGTTGATATTCATGCAAACCGTTCAGAAGGGTTGATTTCACTCTGGTCCAAAGCAACTGAAGAGTTAAAAAGAGATATGCTCCTGGGGCGCTATCATGATTTTTGCAATGGTTGTTGTCATCATTTCAGCCGTAATATGCTGGCATCAGTCATCAAATATCCTCTTCAAAACAGAAAGGCCGCGATTCAGCTAGGCGCACTGCTTGCAATGCGTTTCCTTTCAGTTATTTATAAAAGATTCCTGAAGAAGCATTCTAAGCCGGTCCGGGGTAAATGACCGGATCAGAGATGCTTGTTTTTTTTGAGATCTTGTAAGTGCTAATTTTTAATATTTTACCGGAGGATGCGAATAATATTGGTTACAGGAGGAAATAGAGGCATCGGCCTGGAGATCTGCAGGCAGTTGGAGAGTCTGGGGCATACCGTTATCATGGGATCGAGACACCTTGAAAAGGGACAGGAAGCTGCAGAAGCATTCTGTAAAAATGTTGTTGTTCAACAACTCGATGTGACTGATGAGCTTAGTATTATGCGTTTATACGCCTTTATTCATGAGAACTACGGCCGACTGGATGTTTTGATAAACAACGCCGGAATCGGAGAGTCAATACAAAGTGGCGCTCAAACAACAACTGTCAGAATCAGAGAAATACTGGTCAGGAAATGCAGCGGTATATGGAAGATTGCCAGGACAACTGTGCCTTTTATGCGAAGAACAGGTATTATTGCTCGGAATGATAAGGCTGAAACTGTGTCAATTGACAAGGTGAAACTCTTGTACGATACAAATCTCTTTGGCTCCTGGCGTATGATTCAGGCGTTCATTCCATTGCTTGAGAAAAGTGAAAAGGGGCAGATTATCAATATAAGCAGTGGCTCGGGAAGTCTGAATGCCCTTTCGGGTAGTTATCCGGCATATAGTATGTCGAAGGCTTCGCTGAATGCTTTGACCCTGATGTTTTCAAATGAATTGAAAGGAAAAGGAATCAGTGTCAACGCGATGTGTCCGGGATGGGTAAAAACCGATATGGGAGGGCCCTTGGCTCCTTTACAGGCATGGCAGGGTGCAGATACTGCTGTGTGGCTGGCTGACAGTGAAGACCTCCCGACAGGGAAGTTTTTTAAGAACCGGGAGGAAATCGGATGGTAATTTTTTAAATGTATTCTTTTGTAACGGATTATATTCCATTCACCATTATCAATAGCCCGGTTTGCCGGGTGAAAACAATTGCACAAATTATATTTTGTTTATGAAAATTGGTTTAATTTTTCCAAATAAAGACAGGAGATACAAGACAATACATCTCGGCCTTGCTTATCTTGCAGCGTATGCCCGGGAGCAACACCATGACCTTGAATTTCATGTATTGGATACCCGGGTGGCTACTTCGGCTGAAACACGAAGGTTTTTCGGAATTACTTATGATTTGATCGGAATTACTGTATACTCCCCGGTATACTTTGAAGTTATCAGCATCTTTAACAGAATAAGAAAAGTTGATGGCAACGTTCCTGTTTGTCTGGGAGGACCTTATGTTACTACCATTAAAGAGGAAATTTTCAGGCAGACCCCGGCTGAATATGCCGTAATCGGAGAGGGCGAAATAACTTTTTCGGAATTGATTGATTGTATCAAGGGAAGACGAAGGCCTGAAGAAATAGACGGACTGATGTTTAAGGATGAAAACGGAAATATTGTAACTAATCCGGCCCGGGAAAAGATCCGGGATTTAAATAGTCTTCCGGTTCCTGCATATGATCTGTTCCCTATGCACCGGTATCCCTTGCACAGGCTCGTAACCAGCAGGGGTTGCCCTTATGCCTGTGTCTGGTGTAATTCAAGTTCGATCTGGGATCAGACCATCAGGATGATGACTGCAGAAAGGATGCTTTCGGAAGTCGGGTTTCTGATAAAAAATTACGGGAAAAAAATTTTTGTTTTTGGAGATAACAGCTTCAATATCGACCTGGAGAGGGTAGAAGCCTTTTGTGATCTGCTGCTTCAGAATAAGCTTGATATTTTGTGGTCAGTCTCATTGCGGGCCGACAGGATGAATCAGGAATTGGCGAATAAAATGCGCAGAGCGGGATGTTACAATGTCGCGATTGGCGTAGAATCAGCCAACAATGAGATTTTGCAGAAAATTGGTAAAGGAACGACTATAGGGCATATTTCAGCAGGAATCAAAATGCTGAAAAATGCCGGAATTGAAATTATGTCGCAATATGTTATCGGAAATCCCGGTGAAACGCTTGAAACTATCAGGGAATCGATAGAATATGCAAAAACTTCCGGATGCGATTATATCAATTTCTATACTATTCTGCCATTTAAAGGCACGGCTCAATGGGATTATGTGAAAGAGCACGGAACCTTTTTCTGTAATGAAATTCACGATTTTCATACCATTAATCCCCGCATTGTGTTTGAAACTCCCGAATTCCCTTATGCCGACCGGCTGGAGGCCATCAAACTTGTTACGAAGGAGGGTTATTACAGCAATCAGGATAAAAAGAACTGGATGTTTGATCTGGCAAAAGAGGTTTCAAGAATTATTCAGGGTTTATTGCCTAAATCGCTTGGTGACCGCCTATACCTGATATTGAAGTCAATATACAGGCTTAAGGTTGTAAAAAAGAACAACCGATAGTAAGTTTAAACAAATGCTACCAGGGACTTCCTGATGTTCAGAATAAAACAAAATATTAAAATGGATACATGATAACGATATACCTGTTGACCGCCCTGCTTATTTTGTTATACCTCGCTTATCCGTTATGGTTAAAAGCTTGCGGTACTGTACAGCCTGAGGATGAGAGCCCGGAGCCGGATATTCAGAACATTTCGCTGGTGCTGCTGTCATACAACGGGTTACAGTACCTTAAGGAAAAAGTTGATTTTTTATTGAGTGAATTGTCTGGTTTTCAACATTATGAGTTTATTATTATTGACGATAACAGTACCGATGGCAGCAAAGAATTCCTGAAACAATTCAGTAACAAAAAGAATATTACTGTAATTCTGAAATCAGAACACAAGGGCATTCCACATTCCATGAATCTGGGCGTTACACTTGCAACTTCCCGGTATATTGTTTTTTGTGATCAGCGGCAAAAGCTTTCATCCCGGATTTTACATAAGATTGTCGGGCCTTTGCGGAGTCCGTCTGTCGGAGCGGTTTCGTCATGTATATCACAATATGACAAAAAGAATAAAATTTCCTTTTTCAGAAAACACGAGAATTTTATAAAAGCCATTGAAAGCAACTGTGGATGTCTGATAGGCGTTTATGGACCACTGTATGCTGTCAGAAAGGAATGCTACCCGATTATCCCTGAGCATATTATCCTTGATGATCTTTTTCTGAGTATTAAAGTTCTCCGAACTAAGCAGATAAGATTATTGGGCGATTGCAGGATATTTGATGATTCGTTTTCACGTTTATACGATTATCAAAGAACCCGCAGGTATCTGCATGGCTTGCTGCAGATTCTGAAAGAGGAGTCACTGCTGAATCACTTAAACAACAGACAGCTGATTATGCTTCTCTGGCATAAATACCTGCGTTTGCTGATACCGCCTTTTTTGGTAATTTCCTATTTGGGAAGTGGTATCTGCAGCATCTTCTCAATTGGGTATCTTCCGGTATTTGCTTTTCTGACTTTAACCTTGTTGCTATCTCTTTTGCCGGCTTTTTTTACTTTTCAGTTTATTTTGAAAAACCTGGTTCGGTTCAGTTTTTTCTATTTTATCGCAATCCCGGAAATTATGATCAGACTGTTATTCAGAAAAAAAAGCGCCTGCAAATAAGTTGTGCATTGGCCGGATTTCCGGTTTAAACAAAGCGACCCAATAACAAAATAACGATGATATTAAAGGAGCGTGGATTTCTATCACTTATGCGGCCATATATGCCGCCGATACAGGACTTTATACCGTATCTTGAGAAGATCTGGTCATCGCGCCAACTGACCAATGGCGGAGCCTTACATGCTGAACTTGAAAAGGAACTCTGTCAATATCTTGGAGTTAAATACATTTCTCTTTTCTCAAGTGGTACCCTTGCGCTGACCCTTGCGCTGAAAGCGCTGAATTTAAAAGGGGAGGTAATTACCACGCCCTTTACCGCTGCCGCAACGGCTCAGGCAATTTACTGGAACAACCTTACCCCGGTTTTCGCCGATATTGACCACGAGGATTTCAATATCAGTGTCTCAGAGATTGAACGGGCAATTTCGCCCGACACCTGTGCGCTGCTTCCGGTGCATGTTTTCGGTAACCCCTGCAAGGTGGAGAAAATCAATCAGCTTGCTCAAAAGCATAATCTGAAAGTGATTTACGATGCGGCCCATTGCTTTGGCGTTCAGTTTAACGGGGAGTCCATATGTAATTTCGGCGACTTGTCAGTGCTGAGTTTCCATGCAACTAAAGTATTCAGCACAATCGAAGGCGGAGCTGTTGTGTGCCGGGGCCCGGCCACAAAAGAGTATATCGATACATTGAAGAATACAGGAATTTCAGCCGTCGATTTAATCACAGGCCACGGGCTGAATGCAAAGATGAATGAACTGCAGGCTGGTTTTGGGTTATTGCAGCTCAAGTATATTGATTCAGTCATGGAACAGCGCAAAAACGTGGCAATGCACTACCGGAAGCTATTGCACCATCTTCCCGGGCTGAAAACACTGCAAGACATGCATCTAGTTAAACACAATTATTCCTACTTTCCGGTCCTGATTGATCCTGATGCTTTTGGCAAAACCAGGGATGAATTGTATGCGTATCTGAAAGCAAATGGCATTTTTGCCCGCAGGTATTTTTACCCCCTGATCAGCAATCAGTGTGGGTTTTCAAATTGCAAGACCGGGCATCTCCCCATTGCTGAAAATGTTGCACGGAATATTTTGTGCCTGCCATTATATCATGACCTTACATTGGAGGATGCTGAAATGGTCTGTAACAGGATATTCACCTTTGCAGAAGAATGATCATAAGGTTACGGATGTTTGTATAACACCTGTTATGTGCGGCTCACAAACCTGTTTATCCTTTGTAATATGAATTTATTGCTACTGACTCATAAGATGCCCTTCCCATTGCATGATGGCGGTGCATTTTCAATTTATCACAGCGCTTTGGGATTGCTCAGTAAACATGTAAATATTAAGATATTATCAATTGACACTAACAGAAATCAACAGCTCCAGGATGACGATTTCAGTGATTTTATCAGCAGAAGCAGGCTTGAGTCTGTGAAGGTTGACACCAGGATCAGGCCCTTGCCTGCATGCCTGAATCTATTCATGAATCAGTCTTATTTCGTGGAACGGTTTTATTCAGAAGCTTATCAGAGCGCTTTGACCCGCATTCTTGTTACTGAATCTTTCGATATAGTTCAGCTGGAACATTCGTATATGGGCCTCTATATTGAAACCATCCGGAAATACTCTGAAGCCAGGATCATTCTTCGCCCGCAGAATTTTGAAAGCCAGGTTTGGCGCAGACTCATGAAAGGGAAGATGAATCTTCTTAAAAAGTGGTATATTGGGATTGCAACCCGCCGGCTGGAACGATTTGAAGCCAGAATGACTGCTGAAGTTGATGGAATTATTGCTATTTCCGCTTTTGATGAGAAATCATTCAGTAAATGCGCTCCGGATACCCCTGTCATAAACGTACCGGTAGGTTTGGAATTAAGTAATTTCAGGTTTCCTCCTTTCCAGGAGATGCCGGACGGGCAACTTTCTTTTTACCATCTTGGATCGATGGATTGGGCTCCTAATATAGAAGGAGTCAGATGGTTTGTCGAAGAGGTAATCCCTTATATCATCAAAGATTATCCGGGATTCAGGTTTTACATCGCAGGAAAAAACATGCCATCCTGGCTCTGTAAGCGCAGAAACCTGAATCTGATTGTGGAAGGGGAAATTGACGACCCGGTAGCTTTTCATCTGAAACATTCCGTGATGGTGGTTCCCCTCTTGTCAGGCGGTGGAATAAGGGTGAAGATAATAGAAGGAATGGCGCTGGGAAAAACCATTATTACAACAACGATTGGTGCCGAGGGTATTCCATATACAAATTTGAAAAATATATTGATAGCCGACACGAAGCAGGATTTTGCAGATCAAATCAAACGCTGCACCGCTTCGCCGGATTTCTGCCGGTATGTTGGGGAGCAAGCCAGGAAACTGGCTGAAACCTATTTCAACTGTAATTCAAACGCGCAAAAAATGATTCAGTTTTACCAGCACCTTTGTGAACACTCAAACCAATAATTATTGCCATAATCATCGGAAGATAATGCATCATGCGTCCGGACAATCCCGAAGAAGCCTGAAATTTAATATTTATCTGACCTGAAGATTAGCATTGATCGGTTTTCGTGAAAGTTTCAGAAGTCTATCTCTTTTATTAAATGATAATCTTCAGTTGTTAGGGCGCTTCAGCAGATTGACTGATAAACTGTTCGTCGGCCAGCAGAGTATCAATGAAATTATCCGATTCTTCTGTTATTCAGTTTGTGGCTTATTCCAATCATTTTTATCTGTTTTTCAACGACGAGGTCTCAACCATCTATCATAACGAATCTATGGGCCTGAGGTATAAAAGGGCAGAATCAACAAGAAGGCAGGCTGCTGGAAATTTCTGTTTTCGCCCGGAATAATCCTTTAGCTTTTCAATGCCGTGGATTAACTGGCAGGGCAGGAGAACCCTTATTAAAGGTTATGCGACTTCTCGCCTGTAAATCAAGCCTTTATTTGTTTGTCGTGAATATGACCGGATCTGAAAACTTCAATTAACGGAAATGGATTAAAAAAAGCCGGCAGATTGTTCTGCCGGCTTTTTTTTGCATGGTTGTTAAGGATTACTTAACGAGGTTCATGAATTCAGCGTTGCTGAAATACTTGATAAACTCACGGTCTTCAGCGGCCTGTGCTTTCAGTGAAGGATCTCCCTGGATTGCCTTTGTCAGGTTGTCAATCATCATCTTCACATCAGCATTGCGTGCGCCTGCCACTGCCATAAGGTAGTAGTTATGTGCGCTTTCGGGAGCACATTTCAGGGTGTTTGCTGCTTCGCTGTACTTGCCGGTCATTACCTGTGCAAGACCAACATTGGTGTTGCATTTCTTGGCGCCCATCAGGCTGAGTGCCTGGTCGTATTTGCCGGCAGCAAGCTGGGTGATTCCGAGGTTGTAGTTAACTTCAGCACCAAGGGTCTTGGCTTTGGCATACTGAGCGGCAGCGCCTTTGAAGTCTTTCTTCTTTGAAGCAAGGGCTCCGAGGTTATTCACCACTGCTTTGGTATTGGGTTCAAGCTGATCGGCCTTGTTCAGATGCGATGCAGCCTCGCCAAGCTGGTTGTTAACCAACTCAAAGTAAGCGGCGTTATTGAAACCTCTCCAGTCATTCGGGAACTGGGTGGTAGCATTTTTGTAAATCCTGAGCTTGGTATCATTGTCATTGGTAAGGGTAGCGGCATAGAGCAACTCCTTATCGTTGAGTTTTGAAGGATCGCTGGTTGCGAGGTTGGCAATTTCCTCATCCGTTTTCTTCGGCTCGAAGCAGTTTACCTTGATTACAACGCGGCGGAGCGGAGGCAGTATTTCGTCTTCAATTTCCTTGTAAACAACGCTCATGTTGCGGATTTCCTGCTCACGTTTGGTAACATCGGGCTGAGAGTTAACCACATTCATAATGATGCGCTTGTCGCCGATGTTGGAAGCCTCAACAGCCTGCATAAATCCGTTCCAGTCTTCACCGTTGGCATAGGTGTTGAACTTCAGTGTCTGCTCCGGTTTTTCAATTACGAAAGGATTCTTTTTGTCTTTCGCCATTTTATTGAGCATATCGAGCAGGTGTTTCTTGCCGGTCTGAGCACGGCGCTCGGATAATCCCTGGTTGAAACTTTCCTCACCTTCTGGTGAAGCCCATGCGTTGATGTCGATATCGCGGATTGCATAACCCATCCTGATAAATGAAGCAAGCTCGTCGAGTTTCTGCTGCACCTGATTATTCCTGTTCAGAGGCAGATTCCAGTTGAGGTTGTGCAGGTTTACCTGGAAATAGATGGTTGCATCTTTGCTGATAATGGTCTCTTTTTCGTAGCCGTGATCGGCAAGGATCAGGTCTTCGTCATGCAGAATGCGTGATCCGGTAATAATTACACCATCGGCAAGCTTGCGCTCGGGAAGGTCAATCACTTTATATTTACCCTTGATTTCTTCCGGAGTTGCGTTCAGAGAAACCGGCTCCTTGGGTTCGTAAAGGGTCGGGGATACAACAAGATCAGAAACATTCATGCCGGGCTCATAAGGAACACAGTCAACATAAGTGTAGCTTCCGCCGTTTTTGTAATTAATTACAATGCCATTGCCGTTAACGTCTTCGCCCTGGAAGTTCACTGGTTTCAGCTTTTTGGTAGTACCGGCATACTTGATTTCAGGCTGGAAGTTCATGGCTGCCTTCTTTGCAAAATATTTAGGAGGGAAGGTAACCTTCACGTTCACACAAACAGTATCTCCTACTCTTACCAACGGATCGGGAGTGGTTTCATATTTAACCAGGCCGTAGTTCTTTTCCATCGACTTAAGGTTGGCGCTGGGCTTGAATTTGTAGGTAACCCCCAGCATGGCTGTTGAATAAGCATCATTGCCTTTGCCGCTTTCAACCAGGTCAAGCTGATCTGTAAACATGGTGCGGAGATTGTATTCCAGATTCAGGTCCCATTTCTCTGCAAGACGGAAATTCAGTCCCAGACCTGCAGGAATAACAAATTCTTTCATCGGGTCCTGGCTGAATGGAGGATCTGCATCCGGACCATTCTGGTCAATCACAAACTCGTTGCTGTTCTGGTAAAGAATGGAAGAGAAATTGGCAAGTGCTCCTCCGGCAAATCCGTAAACATTCAGGAAGCGTTCCGGTTTGTAACCGAAAATCAGGTTTGTGAGGCTGACGGTTGCGTGCAGCTGTGCATCCCATAAACTGGATGACATCCTGAGGTCCTGAGGATCGTAAGTGCTTACAACCCACCCGTTGTTAAAAACTCCCCTGATGCCGAAGACCGGCGAAAACTGGTATCCTGCGCCCAATCCGTAAAAGAAGTTCATTCTTTCATTGAACAGGTTTTTTTCGTTCAGGTCACCGAAAAATTGCGAAACCCCACCACTGGCTTGCAGAAAGAAGTGTTTGTCGAAAGTTGATTTGGCCTCGCTTTTTCCTGAGCCTGCTGCATCCTGCCCGAAGACAAGGGCAGGCGCGATACCCAACATCAGGATAAGAAGCATCATGATTGATTTGTAGCTTGCTTTTTTCATAATGGTTTCGATTAAAATTATCGGTTTAAGGTTGTTTTTTGTCTGCAAAAAATTCGATTCTCAAAAGTTTGGACAAATATAGGGTAGTTTCGCAGTTTTTCAAAAAAAATACCCTAAAATTGGCCATTTCAGTTAAAAATGTTCAATGATTCATTCTTTTTCTGAAACAGAAATGATTTACTCAGCATCAGAACAAAAATATTGATTAAAAGTTCAGCGTTTACAAACCCAACATGCAAAAATGTTAAAAAGGATTCATCATTTATCCGGTATATTTGATAAAGTAATAACTATGTCATATAAATAATTTCGTATTTGGAACAATTATAACAACTCTTATTGATGTTTAACAGAGTTTTAATGAAATAATTGTTACTCAGATTCCTGAATTTCAGCCATCAAGCAGATAACCGGTTTGTCTGAAAAACTCCCAGATCATAATCGCCGCAGAAACAGATACATTCAACGAATGCTTTGTTCCGTATTGCGGAATTTCAATACATAGATCGCAGAGGACAAGCACTTCCTCGCTGATTCCGTGAACCTCATTCCCCAGAATAATGGCGTATTTTTTATCGGTTTCTGCTTTAAAATCGCCGATCATGCTGCTCTTATCCGTCTGTTCAATGCCAACGATGATGTATCCCTCATTTTTTAACTGCAGCACAGACTCCATGGTGGTTTCAAAATATTTCCACTGCACAGATTCTGTTGCTCCGAGCGCGGTTTTGTGGATTTCACGGGCGGGGGGAATGGCTGTGATTCCGCACAAATGTATGGCTTCAATCCGGAAAGCATCAGCAGTTCTGAAAATAGAGCCTGTATTATGCTGACTGCGCAGATTGTCAAGTACCACAACCAGCGGCAGCTTGATTGATTCCCTGAAGACGTTGATGTCTAGCCTGTTAAGTTGTTCAGTAGTCAGTTTTGTGAAGCTCATATTCCGTCAGTTTGGATAAACGCAAAGTTAATAAGTCCTGTGATTTATGAACAAACGGTCTCAGTTTAGGCCAAAGTCATTATTTTTGTTTCCTTTCAGAAAAAGGGAGATCATTTGGCAAAGGATACCGCAAGTGTAGTTGAAACGCCCCTGATGAAGCAATACAACTCCATCAAGGCAAAATACCCGGACGCTTTACTGTTGTTCCGGGTGGGTGACTTTTATGAAACCTTCGGAGAGGACGCTGTCAAGGCCTCCGCAATTCTGGGGATTGTGCTGACCCGCCGGGCCAATGGCGCTGCCTCATTTGTCGAACTGGCCGGATTCCCCCACCACGCGCTGGATACCTACCTGCCCAAACTGGTGAGGGCAGGCCACAGGGTGGCCATCTGCGACCAGCTTGAGGATCCTAAACTCACCAAGAAGATTGTTAAAAGAGGGGTTACTGAATTGGTGACGCCGGGCGTTTCCTATAACGATAAAGTGCTTGAAAACAAGCAGAACAATTTTCTGGCCAGCATTCACCTGCTCCCGAAATCTACAGGGATTGCCTTTCTGGATATTTCCACCGGCGAATTTCTTATCGCGCAGGGCAATAATGATTACATAGACAAGCTTCTCCAGACATTCCATCCCAGCGAAGTCATTGTTCAGAAGTCGAAACGGCAGGAGTTTATCGCGCTCTTCGGCGAAAAATTCTACATCAATACTTTTGAGGATTGGGTATTTACCATTGATTTCGGTCAGGAACTTCTCCTCCGGCATTTTGATACCCTTTCTCTCAAGGGTTTCGGCGTTGAAGATCAGGGTAACGGGATTATTGCGGCTGGTGCTGCATTGCACTATCTGGCCGAAACTCAGCATGATAAAGTCAGCCATATCTGCCGCATCTCAAGGGTGGAAGAGGATCATTATGTATGGCTGGATAAGTTTACAGTCCGTAATCTCGAAATTCTCTATTCTCCCAATGATCAGGCTACTACGCTGATAGATGTACTTGATCAGACCATTTCACCCATGGGGGCCAGGCTGATGCGCCGATGGCTGGTCTTGCCATTGAAAGAAAAGAAACCGGTTAACGATCGCCTGGATGTCGTTGAGTATCTGATGAAGGAAGAGGCGATCGCTGAATCGCTTTATCAGCAGATTCGGGTGATGGGCGATATGGAACGCCTGATCTCCAAAGTGGCGGTGGGGCGAATCAATCCACGCGAAGTGGTGCAGTTGCGCCGGGCGCTGTTGGCCCTCGGCCCTGTTAAGGAAATCTGTTCCGGCTCTCCGGTTGAGCCGATGAACCGTATGGCTGAACTGATCAATCTGTGTGCCCGGATGACAGACAGGATAGGCAGGGAACTGAATCCTGACCCGCCGGTGATGCTGAACAAAGGAGATGTCATTGCCACCGGTATTTCTCCCGAACTGGATGAATTGCGCGAACTGGCCCATTCAGGTAAGGATTATCTGGCAAGGCTGCAGCAGCGCGAATCGGAACGCACCGGAATCCCGTCACTCAAAGTGGCCTATAACAATGTTTTCGGATATTATCTTGAGGTAACCAACACGCACAAGGACAAAGTGCCGCCCGAATGGGAAAGAAGGCAGACCCTGGTGAATTCGGAGCGCTACATAACCCCGGAGTTGAAGGAGTATGAGGAAAAAATCCTGAATGCGGAAGAAAGCATGCTCAACCTGGAAACGACTTTGTACAACGACCTTGTTACAGGTCTGATGGACTACATTGAGGCGGTACAGACCAATGCCGGGGTTGTGGCAAAACTCGATTGTCTTTTGTCATTCGCGCGCGTTTCCGCCGGAAATCAATATGTCAGGCCTGTCATTGACGATGAGTTTCGCCTGAATATTACAGGAGGCCGCCACCCGGTGATTGAAAAACACCTGCCCCCGGGCGAGAAGTATATTGCCAATGATGTGTTCCTAAACGATTCATCGCAGCAGATCATCATCATTACCGGTCCGAATATGTCAGGGAAGTCGGCCCTGCTCCGGCAAACCGCGTTGATCGTGCTGATGGCTCAGGTCGGATGTTTTGTGCCTGCCGGTGAAGCGCAGATAGGTCTGGTTGATAAGATTTTTACCCGTGTGGGGGCTTCCGATAACATTTCGTCCGGAGAGTCGACCTTTATGGTAGAGATGAATGAAACTGCCAGCATCCTGAACAATATTTCGAACAGAAGCCTGATCCTGCTTGATGAGATTGGCCGCGGCACCAGCACCTACGATGGCATCAGCATCGCCTGGGCCATTTCAGAGTTTCTGCATGAGCATCCCCTGTTTAAGGCAAAAGTTCTTTTTGCCACCCATTATCACGAATTGAATGAAATGGCCAGTCACTACCGGCGGATTAAGAATTTTCATATTTCAGTCAAAGAGGCCGGAAATAAAGTGATTTTCATGCGTAAACTGGAGCCTGGCGGGAGTGAACACAGCTTTGGAATCCACGTAGCACGCATGGCCGGTATGCCCAAATCGGTGCTTGAGAAGGCCAATGAAATGCTGGCAGTGCTGGAGCAATCGCATGGGGGAGGGCAGTTGCAGGGTGCACCGGCCAGGAAAAAGGGTGGAAAGGCTGCCGGCGATCCTTTCCAGTTAAGCTTTATTCAGCTAAACGACCCGCTGCTTGAGCAAATCAGGGAAGATATCCTGGATACTGATATCAACACCCTTACGCCGGTGGAGGCGTTGATGAAGCTGAATGAAATCAAAAAACTTTTAAAAAAATCGTGATTTTTTTTGGCAGATAGAAAACTGGTTGTATATTTGCAGCCGCTAAAGCGATAAGCGGAAGTAGCTCAGTTGGTAGAGCATGACCTTGCCAAGGTCAGGGTCGCGGGTTCGAGTCCCGTCTTCCGCTCGGACCCCGAATCATCGGGGTTTTTTTTTCTACCTGTTGGATGCCCGAGTGGTGGAATTGGTAGACACGAAGGACTTAAAATCCTTTGGCCATTGCGGCCGTGCCGGTTCGACCCCGGCCTCGGGTACATCCCCTGATCCCTGCCTTCCGATGCAGGGATTTTTTTCTGAATCCCGGTATTGAACATCCGGCCTGTTAGAATTTCTAATTCCTGATTTTTAATTCCTAAAGAATTGATCTTTAATTAGATAGGCTGCAATTTAAATTGGAATATCAGGGTTTACATTTTCATATTTATGCATTCTTTGCTAACCGGGGTAGTTTTGTCCCGGCCTGAATCTGTCAACGAACTGACCTAACAAGTTTTCTTCCAACTTGTTAGGTCTTCTTTTTTTAGGTTCTGATGCAATT
>DJGZ01000010.1 GCA_002433025.1 Bacteroidales bacterium UBA5833 | reverse complement strand
AAGTAAGAGGTAAGACAATGTATTTGCTGTTGGCTGATGGCTGAAATCCGAAACCGGAGCGTAGCGGAGTTCACCGAAGGTAAATCCGAAATCCGAAATTCCAGCATTCCTGCATACCCCGTAACGCAGCAGGGCGCACAAAACGTGGTAAATAAAAGCAGAAAATCAATTTTTTCCCTTTCAGGAATAAATCTCCCTGTTATAGGCTTTCAGGGTGTTCAGCAGCAGGCTGACAATGGTCATCAGTCCAACACCGCCGGGCACAGGCGTGATGTAGGATGATTTCGGCGCCACGCTCTTAAAATCAACATCGCCGGTGATATGATAGCCCTTTTCGCTGTTATCCTCTATGCGGTGTATGCCGACATCCACCACCACCACGCCTTCCTTCACCATATCGCCGGTGACAAAGCCCGGCTGTCCGATGGCAGCAATGAGGATATCGGCCTGACGGGTAATTTCAGCAAGGTTCGTGGTTTTGCTGTGGCAGAGCGTAACCGTGCAATTCCCGGGAACGGCCTTGCGCGACATCAGCAGACTGACCGGGGTGCCTACGATATTGCTCCGGCCAAGCACCACGCAATGCTTCCCTTCGGTTTCTATGCCGTACTTTTCGAGCAACAATACAATACCGGCGGGGGTAGCTGGTACATAGGACGGAAGTCCCAGCGCCAGCCGGCCGACATTCACCGGATGGAAACCGTCCACATCCTTGGCGGGATTAATCCTTTCAATCACTTTATTGGCATCGATATGCCGGGGCAACGGTAACTGCACGATAAACCCGTGGACTTCCTCATCGTTGTTCAAAAAATCAACAGCTTCGAGCAACTGCTGCTCGCTGATTTCAGCAGGGTAACGGTAAACGCTTGAAGTAAATCCTACCGCGCGGCAGGCTTTCTCCTTACTGGCAATATAGGTTTCGCTTGCCGGATCATTCCCCACCAGTATGGCTGCCAGATGTGGGGGCGTTTGCTCGGCATCAATAATTACAGCCGACTTGCGGGCGATCTCTCTCTTAATCTCTTCAGCGATCTTCTTACCGTCAATTAATTCCATAATCTGATAATTTGATGGTTACGTGTTTATCTCTTCCTCCCTGACGACATCTTCTTCATATTCCGCATGGCATTCAGGGCATTTTTTCCCCCTCCGCCCGAAACAAGTTTCATCATTTTACGGGTATCTTCAAACTGCTTGATCAGGCGGTTTACCTCGGCTATTTCAACCCCCGAACCCATGGCGATGCGTTTGCGGCGGCTGCCGTTCAACACCGATGGATTTTCCCTTTCAAACGGTGTCATGGAACCGATAATGGCTTCGATGCCTTTAAACGCATCATCGTCAATATCAACATCCTTCAGGGCTTTTCCCATCCCCGGGATCATACCGAGCAGGTCTTTCACATTGCCCATTTTCTTGATCTGTTTGATCTGGGCGACGAAATCGTTGAAATTGAACTGGTCTTTCGCAAGTTTCTGCTGCAGTTTGCGGGCTTCCACCTCGTCGAACTGCTCCTGGGCGCGCTCGACCAGCGATACGATATCGCCCATCCCCAGGATACGGTCGGCCATACGCGAAGGATAGAACACATCTATGGCGTCCATCTTCTCACCCAGACCGACAAATTTCACCGGCTTATCCACCACCGAACGTATGGTAAGGGCCGCCCCCCCGCGGGTATCGCCGTCGAGTTTGGTAAGCACCACCCCGTCATAGTCAAGCCGGTCGTTGAAGGCTTTTGCAGTATTCACGGCATCCTGTCCCGTCATGGAATCTACCACAAACAGGGTTTCGTGAGGGTTAACGGCCTGCTTAACGGCAGCTATTTCATTCATCATCTGCTCATCGATGGCCAGGCGGCCGGCCGTATCGATGATGACCGTATTGATGTCAAATTCTTTGGCATGCGCGATGGCCTTTCGGGCGATATTGACCGGATTTTTATCCTCGTCAATGGTGAATACCTTCACGCCGATCTGTTCACCAAGCACCTTCAGCTGCTCAATGGCGGCAGGGCGGTAAACGTCGCCGGCAACCAGTAAAACCTTGCGGTTCTTTTTGGTTTTGAGATAATTAGCCAGTTTTGCCGAGAAGGTGGTTTTACCCGACCCCTGCAGTCCGGCAATCAGGATAACCGCGGGAACGCCTTTCAGGTTGATTTCGGCCTGCTCAGCGCCCATCAGGGCAGCGAGCTCGTCATGAACAATCTTCACCATCAGCTGTCCGGGCGAAACCGCCGTAAGTACCTGCTGCCCGAGGGCTTTTTCCTTTACCGTATCGGTAAATGACTTGGCAACCTTATAGCTGACGTCTGCATCAAGGAGGGCCTTGCGCACATCCTTCAGGGTTTCCGCAACATTGATCTCGGTAATATGTCCCTGGCCTTTCAGGGTCTTGAACGCCCGTTCGAGCTTTTCACTTAAATTTTCAAACATATCAGAATAACGAAAAATTACACTTTTTAAGCGGTGCAAAATTAACAAAATAGGTGATTGAACCGGAATTTTGGCTGCTTCCTTATTTCAAAAGTCCGTTAAATATAAGAATCACTCAAGGACACCACCATAGCAGGGCAAGCTGCAAAGGCGCAATGACTTGATTATGAATGATTTGTTATCTTTATACAAGTTTTCGTAATCCGCTGTAAGCCAATTCATTAAAAATTCTCAACGGAGTATAGTTATTTAATTTGGCCAAAAGTAATGTATAATTGGGTAATTCGTTATTTGATATACCGGTGTTAAAGATGAACTTTGTAATCCTTAAGGTAATTATGAAAGATTTTCACTAAAGGGATCATAGCGTTTAATATTCTTCTCTGTGTTGCTCCGTGAAACCTCAGTGTTCTCTGTGTTACTTTTTTCGTTTCAGTAGAGTAGAGCGGGAAGGAC
>DJGZ01000039.1 GCA_002433025.1 Bacteroidales bacterium UBA5833 | reverse complement strand
GGTCAGACTCGAACTGACGACCACTTGCACCCCATGCAAGTACGCTAGCCAACTGCGCCACACCCCGTACCGGTTTGTTAAGAACACAAACCCTGCCTGGGCAGGGAGAATTTTAACGCTGCAAAAGTACAAAAGTTTTTATTCAACCGGCAAGAAAATTACAAATTTTGTGGATTCCTGACTTATGTCAAAATGGCTATATGTTAATAGTCTGATAAACAGTTGACTAAATTTCTGGCACAGTTTTGGGCAAGTAGCGGCAAAACCTTAATTTTGACAGCCGGTTGTCTGCCAGAATATATGTAACCTTAAATATCATAATTGCAATGAGTGAAGAAATTGAAAAAGTAGAATGCCTGATCGTTGGTTCAGGGCCTGCAGGATACACTGCCGCCATTTATGCAGCCAGGGCCGACCTGAAGCCGGTTTTATACCAGGGGCTTCAACCCGGTGGGCAGTTGACTTCCACAACCGAAGTGGATAATTTTCCGGGCTATCCGGATGGGGTGCAGGGTCCTGAAATGATGATGGATATGCAGCGTCAGGCGGAGCGTTTCGGAACCGACATGCGCTGGGGCATTATAACTTCGGCCGACTTTTCGAAACGTCCGTTCCGGCTGGTTGCCGATGAGACCAAAACCATCCTTGCCGAAACCGTTATTATTGCAACCGGTGCGACGGCGCGCTGGATGGGTCTGGAGTCGGAAGCCAGATACAACGGACACGGTGTTTCGGCCTGTGCCACCTGTGACGGATTTTTCTTCCGAGGTCAGGATATGGCTGTGGTTGGTGGCGGTGATACCGCCTGTGAAGAGGCTTCTTACCTTGCCAAACTCGGCAGGAAGGTTTATATGATTGTCCGCCGTGATGAACTCCGTGCCAGCAAAGCCATGCAAAACCGGGTAATGAATACCCCGAATATTGAAATTCTGTGGAACCATGTTACCAAAGAAATTCTTGGCGACGGCAAGACAGTTACCGGAGCTTTGCTTGAAAACGTGAAAACGGGAGAAACCAGGCAGATTGATGTTCAGGGTTTCTTTGTAGCTATCGGGCATACGCCGAATACCGAACTGTTTAATGGTCAGATTACCCTTGATGAGAATGGTTATATTAAGACGATTCCGGGAACCACGCAGACCAACATTCCAGGTGTATTTGCCGCGGGAGATGTTCAGGATCACGTTTTCCGTCAGGCGGTGACCGCCGCGGGAACCGGCTGTATGGCAGCCATTGAGGCTGAGCGCTATCTGGCCGCGCAGGAAGACTGAAACCTTCTGCAGCAGGGGACAACCCGGATTGTGAAACAAGACTGAAAAAGCCTGACCGGAAGCATTGATGCTGGTCAGGCTTTTTCATTATTCATACTTTTCATTGCTATGACAAATAGTCAGCATTAATGAAATACTGCGGCGCTATTTGCTTTTCTTGTTTTTACCCGGTCCGCCCTTTCGTTCGGGTTTTTTCCACGGAGAGTCCTGTTCGGGCTTATTCCGGAAGGGCTTTCCTTCTGAATGGAACGGCTTGTTTGCTGAACGGAAAGATTTACCTTCAGGCCGGAATGATTTTTCCTTACCCGGATGTGATCTGCTTTTCCGGTCGGCGGGGGCGAATTCCCTTTCTGATGCACGTTCCACCCTGATCCCTCTCGGGTTGGAGGTTTCATTTTCAAAAGCCTTCATGATGCGTCCAACCGATTTGGAGTCAACATCCACAAAGGAGTAATTGTCCATGATGTCGATACGTCCGATTTTGATCTCCCTGGAGCGGGTCACTTCATTGATAAGGCCAATGATTTGTGGAGGAAGTACCTTGTCTTTCCTGCCGATGCTCACAAACAGGCGGGTATACTGACCATCATCGCCCCTGTGTTCAGGCTTTCTGTCACGGCCTTCCCTGGGTTCCCTTGCAGGTTTATTGTCATCTTCAACGTTCAGATCCCGGGCATCGCGGTAGTATTCAAGGAAACGGTTAAATTCAAGCGAAACAAACCTTTTGATGATTTCCTCGCGGTCCATCCATTCCAGTTTGCGATAGATCACCGGAAGGAAGGATTCGATTTCCACGTCGATCTCCACGTTCTCCATGCGGTCAATGTGGTGGAACAGTTGCTTTTCGCAAACCTGGACTCCGGTAGGAATTTTAGCTTTTCCGAATTCGCGGTTGATTTTCTTTTCTATCTGACGGATCTTGAATTTCTCTTTCAGGTTAATGATGGAGATGCAGGTGCCTGTCTTGTCTGCGCGTCCGGTTCTGCCGCTCCGGTGGATATATACTTCCGTATCATCGGGCAGGTTATAGTTGATTACATGTGTGAGGTCGTTAACGTCGAGTCCGCGGGCTGCCACATCGGTGGCGACAAGCATCTGCAGGGTCTGATTTCTGAAGCGGTTCATAACGTTATCGCGTGCGGCTTGCGAGAGGTCCCCATGAAGCGAATCGGCATTATAACCGTCGCGGATCAGCGAATCTGCGATTTCCTGGGTTTCGATCCGGGTACGGCAGAAAATAATGGCATAGATACGGGGATTGAAGTCCGCAATTCTTTTCAGCGCGGCATAGCGGTCTTTGGCCTGGACCAGGTAATAGATATGTTTGACATTGGCTGTTCCCGTGTTTCGTTTTCCCACCGTTTTCACAACCGGATTGGTCATGTATTTTGCAAGGATGCGTTCAACTTCTTCAGGCATGGTTGCTGAGAAGAGCAGGGTATGTTTTTCCTCAGGTGTATGTTCGAGTATGGTATCCACTTCCTCCTGGAAGCCCATGTCGAGCATCTCATCGGCTTCGTCCAGAATAAGCCATTGTACACTGCTGAAATCTACTTTCTTACGCCGGATCATGTCATTCAGGCGGCCAGGGGTAGCCACGATGATCTGCGGGCCTTCATTCAATTGTTTGATTTGCAGCTCAATACTCGCTCCGCCATAAACGGCCGAAATTTTAATTCCGGGAATGAACTGAGCATAACTTCTCAGGTCCTTCGATATCTGAAGGCAGAGTTCACGCGTCGGACAGAGTACCAGGGCCTGGGTTTTCCGGAGTTCAGGCCTGATGTGATGCAGTACCGGCAATCCGAAGGCGGCCGTTTTTCCTGTTCCGGTCTGGGCAAGTCCTACAAGATCGGAAGGTTGCTGAATGAGGGAGGGGATAACTTCGGCCTGTACCGGCATGGGGTCTTTAAACCCGAGGGCTTCAACCGCCTCAATTAAGCGGGGGTTTAAGCCAAGTTCTTGAAAATTAGGCATAAAATTGTTTAGAAAATTGCGCGCAAAGGTAGAATTAATATTCAGGCAAATTGTTATGTGATGAAAATAAATACCAATTGCTCCGGATTAAGCGTGCGGATCTGGCTTTCCGGAATGGTCTTATTGCCTGGACCAGCTGAGAAATATCTGAAAAAAAGCCCTGCTGATTATATTACCAGAAGATGCCGAACAGTATGTAAGCCACAATCAGGGTTATGATGATATTGAACCCCTGTGCCAGAAGGAAGGCATAGAGCGGTCTTCCTCTATCCATGGTTACCAGGTCTTTGAAGCGGGTTTCGAGACCGATGCAGACAAAGGCAAGGTTGAACCACAGTGACTGGTAGCTCTTTATGGTTTTACCCGCATTTACCGCTGTTTCACTGTCAATCAGGAATGAAAAAACCAGGGAAGCGGCAATGAAACCCAGTACAAATTTCGGGAAGCGCTCCCAGATTACACCCAGTGTCGGTTTTTCATCCGTACCGTTTTTTTCTGCCTGCCGGTAAGTCCAGAAGATTGAAATCAGGAAGGCAGCGACTCCAAGCAGCACATTTTGTGAAAACTTAATAATAGTGCTGAATTTCAGTGCGGTATCTCCGGCAATGGTACCCCCGGCCACAACGGCCCCGGTGGTGTCGATGGAGCCACCCAGCCAGGCACCGGTTACTTCATCAGATAATCCTATCCACCTGGCTATCAGTGGCATAAATATCATCATGGGGATGGCAACCACCAGAACCAGTGAAATAACATAGCTGAGTTTCTTGCTGTCGCCTTTGATGGCTCCTGCTGTGGCTATGGCTGCTGAAACCCCGCAGATACTGACCGCGCTGGCGAGCATAATGCCGAGTTCTTCGTCAACTTTCAGTTTACGCGCTATCCGGAAAGCAAAGTACCACACTGAAACCACAACAATCACCGCCTGAAGTACACCAAACAATCCGGCCTTCATAATTTCAGAAAACAAAATGGTGGTTCCGAGCATTACCAGGCCGATTTTGATGTAGAACTCACTCTGGATTCCGGCTTTAAGCCAGGCGGGTGTGCTTAATACATTGCTGATAAATAGTCCGATAAGTAAAGAAAAGAGCACGGTTTCCAGTCCCAGGTTTTTCATTGAACCGCTGGAGGCAATAAACTGGGCAACCATGGAAAGGATGAAGACAACGGGAAATGCCGTTATCAATTCTTTGCCCCGTTTACCCATCAGCCAGGTGCCGGCAAGTGCAAAGAAAAGGAAATAGAGGAATGTCATCCCCAGACGGAGGGTGTTGCCGGTGGTAAATACTTCGGTGCTCAGCACAGTCCATCCTGTCCATCCTGTTTTAGGCCCGAACTTCGGGAGCTCGGGGAAAAAGGAAGTTGCAACAACGGCTATGATCAATGTAATCCCGACAACAACTGAAGCCCAGTCTTCGGTAAGTTTCATTTTTTTCAGCATAGTCTGTTGAATTGTGATCACAAATTTAAAAAGATTTGATTCCTCCTGATTTTTTGTATTTTTTTTTGATCACACGGGGTGATTCCCGCCCGTTTTTCGGACAAATCTTTATGTAAATCAACCCGGGACTTTCGCCATACAAATTCCTTTATTAACTTTGCCACATCAAAAAATCAGGAAAATGATCAGGTTTTTCAAGGGGAATGCCATCTATGCCGTTGGTTGTGAAAAGGAACTCACATTAAACGATATACAGAAACTGAGTTGGCTGTTTGGAGGCGCAGCATATATTGAAGCCCGGTCTATATCGGGCTTTTTTATTGGGCCGCGGCGCGAAATGGTAACTCCATGGAGTACAAATGCCGTGGAGATTACCCAGAATATGGGAGTTACGGGCATTTTCAGAATTGAAGAGTATCTTGAGGTGAAGGGAGCCGATGCCCCTTACGACGCCATGCTGCAGGTTTTGAACCATAACCTTGATCAGGATATTTTTACAGTCCTGCATGAGCCTGATCCGGTGCAGGAGATTACGGATATTGCCGCTTACAACCTTCAGGAGGGCCTGGCACTTTCGAAGGATGAAATTGAATACCTCAATGAACTGAGCCGTAAAATCGGCAGACCTCTCACTGACAGTGAGGTATTTGGCTTCTCCCAGGTTAATTCGGAGCATTGCCGGCATAAAATTTTCAACGGTACCTTTATGCTGGATGGCAGGGAAATGCCGGCGACCTTGTTCTCGATGATACGCAAAACCTCCGGTACGAATCCCAATTTCATCGTATCAGCATATAAGGATAATGTGGCATTTATCAAGGGGCCGTCTATCAGGCAGTTTGCACCTGTTAACCCCGACCGGCCTGATTTTTTCAGGGTTAAAGAGATTGATTCCGTTATTTCGCTGAAAGCGGAGACCCATAATTTTCCGACAACGGTTGAGCCATTCAACGGTGCGGCAACCGGCAGCGGGGGAGAGATCCGCGACAGGATGGCGGGGGGTAAAGGTTCCATGCCTATTGCCGGAACTGCGGTTTACATGACCTCTTATCCCCGGAATTGCGAACTGCATGGATGGAAAACGGCTGTAAAGCCCCGTAAATGGCTGTATCAGACTCCGGAAGAGTTGCTGATCAAGGCATCGAACGGCGCCAGTGATTTTGGCAATAAATTCGGACAACCTCTGATCTGCGGGAGTTTGTTGACTTTCGAACACCAGGAAGGTGCAATGGCTTATGGTTATGATAAAGTAATCATGCTGGCCGGCGGGGTGGGGTATGCCCGGAAATCCGACAGCCTGAAAGATGATCCGGCCCCCGGAGATAAAGTAATCGTAATGGGTGGCGACAATTACCGCATCGGGATGGGCGGAGGCGCCGTATCTTCGGTAGCCACAGGGCAATTCAGCAACTCCATTGAGCTGAATGCCGTACAGCGTTCGAATCCCGAGATGCAGAAACGGGTGTATAACGCCATCAGGGCAATGGCTGAACTTGACGAAAACCCGGTTGTTTCCATTCATGACCACGGGGCCGGCGGACACCTGAATTCACTTTCCGAATTGGTTGAAGTCACCGGAGGAAGAATAGAAATTGATAAATTGCCGGTGGGAGATCCGACACTTTCGGACCGGGAGATCATCGGAAACGAATCGCAGGAACGTATGGGCCTGATCATGCATCAGCCGGATGTGGATCTGCTTCAGAGGGTGGCCGGCAGAGAAAGGGCGCCTATGTTCGTGGTCGGAGAAACTACAGGTGATCAGCAACTTGTTTTTGTAAACGGCAAAACGGGCAACAGGCCCATCGATCTCCACCTGGCCGATATGTTCGGCAAACCGCCGCGTACCATTATGGAAGATACATCCGTTGCGCAGGTTCATGCTCCGCTGAGGTACAAGGCAGCCGGATTGAAAAGTTATGTGGAACAGGTTTTACAGCTGGAAGGGGTTGCTTGTAAAGACTGGCTTACCAATAAAGTTGACCGTTCAGTGACCGGTCGCGTGGCCGTTCAGCAAACTGCAGGCCCGGTTCAGTTGCCGCTGAATAATTGCGGGGTAGTTGCGCTTGACTATCATGGTGAAAAAGGAATTGTTACTTCCATAGGCCATGCTCCGGCTGCCGGCCTGATTGATGCGGCTGCCGGTTCGGTGCTGGCAATTGCGGAATCGCTTACCAACCTTGTGTGGGCGCCGCTGGAGCACGGTTTGAAGGGTGTTTCGCTGAGTGCAAACTGGATGTGGCCCTGCCGGAATCCGGGTGAGGATGCACGGCTTTATGAGGCCGTGAAGGCAGCCAGCGATTTTGCCATTGCACTGGGCATAAATATTCCTACCGGAAAGGATTCCCTTTCGATGACCCAGAAATATCCGGAAGGTGAGAAAGTGCTTTCACCGGGAACAGTAATTATCTCGGCAGTAGCAGAGGTGAGTGATATCCGGAAGGTGGTGAAACCGGTGCTGGCGCCTGAATTCACTTCATCGCTGATCTATCTCGATTTTTCAGCCGACCGTCTGAAAACCGGTGGCAGCGCCCTGGCACAGGTATTGAACGCCCTTGGCGATGAAGCCCCGACAGTGACTGATCCCGGCATTTTCATCAAGGCATTTGAGGCTGTTCAGACGCTGATCCGGAAGGACATATTGCTGGCGGGACATGATATTTCATCAGGAGGTATGGTTACAGCGCTGCTTGAAATGCTTTTTGCCCAGCCGGGCATCGGATTGGATGTTGATCTTGACGGTTTCGGTGAAAGTGATATCGTCAAGCTGCTTTTCAGCGAGAATCCCGGTGTTGTCCTACAAGTAAACGATATTGATTATGCATCGGTGCTTTTGCAGGAAGCGGGCCTGAAATTCCATATCCTCGGGAAGCCGTCATTCCGGCGGAGCCTGGCTCTTCGTTTTCACAAGGGAGTTGTGGAGATGGAAGTCGATCAGTTGCGGAAACTGTGGTTTAAAACTTCGTACCTGCTCGACAGACAGCAAAGCGGCGAAGATCATGCCCGTGAACGCTACCATAACTTCGACAAGCAGCCGCTTTCCTGTGAATTTGGTGACGATTTTACCGGCGCTTTGTCACAGTATAATATTGATATTAACCGGACTTCTTCCTCCGGAATAAGGGCTGCCATAATCCGGGAGAAAGGGGTGAACGGTGATCGTGAAATGGCCTGGTCGCTTTATCTTGCCGGCTTTGACGTAAAGGATGTTCATATGACGGATCTCATCAGCGGTCGCGAAACCCTGGAGGATGTGAATATGATCGTTTTTGTGGGAGGCTTCAGTAATTCCGATGTGCTGGGTTCAGCCAAAGGCTGGGCCGGAGCTTTTATCTATAATGAACGCGCCAAAGCTGCCCTGGATAATTTCTATGCACGGCCGGACACCCTGAGTTTAGGGGTGTGTAACGGCTGCCAGTTAATGGTAGAACTGGGGCTGATTTATCCTGAACACGACCAGAAGCCTGCGATGCATCATAATACTTCAGGAAAATTTGAATCCGCATTTCTCAATGTTGATATTCCGGAAAACAGCTCGGTGATGCTGGGCAGTATGGCCGGGAAAAGACTTGGCATATGGATTGCGCATGGAGAGGGACGTTTTAACCTGCCCCTTGATGAACATCAGTATCAGATACCAATGAAATACAGCTATAATGCTTATCCCGGTAATCCAAACGGATCGGATCTTGCGGCAGCGGCCATTGCTTCACAGGACGGACGCCACCTTGCCATGATGCCACATCTGGAACGTTCAGTATATCCCTGGAACTGGGCCTGGTATCCTTCGGGAAGGTCGGGTGATGAAGTCTCTCCCTGGATTGAGCCATTTGTAAATGCCAGGGAGTGGATTAAGCGCACGATTGGCTGAGTCGTCTTCAATAATAGCATTCGTGGCAGGCAGCCGGATCGTAAGTCCGGACGTAGTTTTATCAGGCTCCGGGACCGACAATTGTTAATTTTCTTAATAAAGTTGTTTGTCTTGTTATTTATTATTCCATACTTTTACCCTTCGGAGGGACTGACTCCTGCATGCTGAATTTTTTACGGGAGGTCATGACAAGCATTTATGGGTAAAATTGTATTTATTACCGGCGCCAGCAGTGGTATCGGCCGATCATGTGCCTGCCGCTTCGCTGAATCAGGATATAATCTGGTTATTTCAGGCCGAAGAGAGGAGAAACTTCAGGAACTTGCAACGGAATTAGCTGCCAGGTTTAATGTCGTGGTTATTCCCCTGCAGATGGATGTAAGCCGCCAGGATGAAATCAGCCGTTCACTTGAGTCCCTGCCCGGAGAATTCAGGATTCCGGATATTCTTATCAACAATGCCGGTCTGGCCCTTGGGCTTGAACCTTTTCATAAAGGGAATATTGAACAATGGGATCAGATGATCGACACCAATGTCAAAGGCCTGGTTTACCTTAGCAGGGCCCTGGCGCCCGCGATGGTCGGCCGGGGCAGCGGACATATAATCAACATCGGATCAATTGCCGGGCGTGAGGTTTATCCCAACGGAAATATTTACTGTGCAACCAAGGCGGCTGTCGACAGTATTACAAAAGCTATGCGCATCGACCTGCTGCCATATGGCATCAAGGTGAGTCAGATCGCTCCCGGAGCTGCCGAAACGGAGTTTTCCACCGTTCGTTTCAGCGGTGATGAAACCCGTGCCAAAGCTGTGTATGAAGGATTTGAGCCACTTCGTCCCGAAGATATTGCTGAAGCTGTTTACTATGTGGCCAGTCAGCCGCCGCATGTTAACATCAACGACATGCTCATTATGCCGGCAGCCCAGGCTACAGCAGCCATCATTAACAGGAAATCATTGTCAGCCGAATGACAATAAAGTATAGCATGTTTTTTTTGACTATTACATTGTTGAAGTTCACCAGAGTAATCATATGAATTTTCATTTCTAAAACTCAGCGAAATGACTACTATCACCAGGATTTTCGATCTTTTACCGAATTATGTGGCTTCTTATAAGCCGAAGGATGATGCTCTTGCCTGTAAGGAAGATGGGGTCTGGAAGAAGTATAGTATTGAGCAGTACATCCGGATGGCGGATGATCTGACCTATGGATTACTTTCACTTGGCGTGAAGAAAGGTGATACCATTGCTACAATTACCAATAACAGGCCTGAATGGAATTTTCTGGATATGGCCATTATGCAGGCGGGAGCTATTCATGTTCCGGTTTATCCAACGATCAGTCCTGCGGATTACCAGTATATTTTCGATCATGCCAGTGTCAAATTTGTATTTGTTTCCGGTGATGAGCTGTCAAGAAAAATAAAGGAAGTTACGGTTAACTGTCCTTCGGTTGAGGAGGTTTTTACCTTCAAGCAACGGGAGGGCTTCCGGAATCTTTACGACCTGGTTGGAATTGGCCAGGCCGGCCCCCTGCCTGAACAGGTGCAGGCAATTAAAGACAGCATTCAGGGAGACGATCTTGCGACAATCATATATACTTCCGGCACTACCGGCAATCCAAAGGGGGTAATGCTTTCGCATACCAATATTATTTCCAATTTCATTGGTGTTTCATATATCCCAACCTTTGGAGAGGAGGGCAAGGCACTTAGTTTTCTGCCTTTGTGCCACGTATATGAGCGAATGCTCAACTACCTTTACCAGTACCTTGGAATTTCGGTTTATTATGCCGAAAGTCTGGCAACGATTACCGATAATATCAAGGAGATTCATCCGGATATGATGTGTTGTGTGCCCCGTTTACTTGAAAAGATTTATGATAAAATTCAGGCAAGCGGGCGTAAACTGAAAGGGGTGAAACGGATGATCTTTTTCTGGGCGGTTGATCTTGCGCTTCATTACGATGTTCAGGGTAACAACAATGCCTGGTACATGTTAAGGCACCGTATAGCGGATAAACTGATATACAGCAAGTGGCGCGAAGCGCTTGGCGGGAACTTCAAGATTATCGTGTCGGGTGGTGCTTCAATTCAGCCGAGGCTTGTGAAAACATTCAGGGCTGCAGGATTGCCTATCTATGAGGGTTACGGACTTACTGAAACCTCTCCTGTTATTGCGGTAACCAGCACCGACAGTAATGGAATCAAAATCGGTACGGTGGGGCCACCGCTCAGGGGCGTTGAGGTTATGATAGCCGAAGACGGGGAAATTCTGGCCCGCGGGCCCAATATCATGCTTGGTTATTATAAAGATCCTGAACTTACCGCACAGGTCATCGATGGGGATGGATGGTTTCATACGGGAGATATAGGTCAGTTTGAGCCTGAAGGCCAATTGCGGATCACCGGCAGGAAAAAGGAAATATTCAAAACCTCGTTGGGTAAGTACATTGCTCCGGAGCTTCTCGAAAACAAAATTAAAGAATCGCCGTTTATTGATAATATTATGGTAGTTGGTGAGAATCAGAAGTTTGCCGCTGCACTGGTGGTTCCTGATTTTAACCATCTGAGGTCATGGTGCAGGATTAAAGAAATTGAATACACTACGGATGAGGAAATGGTGGCATTGCCAAGGATAAAACAGAGGTTGCTTAAGGTGATCGACAAGTATAATACTGAGTTTGGAAGCACGGAACAAATCAAGAAAATTGAGATTATGAACAGTGAATGGTCAACGGCCAGCGGGGAACTTACCCCGACACTCAAACTGAAGCGTTCATTTATTGCGAAAAAGTATCAGACCAGGATAGAAAAACTATTTGCCTAAACAAACCGACATCGTATGACAAAAGTTACCCGTTTATTCGATCTTTTGCCACACTATTCAGAAGCCTATCAGCCAAAGGATGATGCCATAGCCGGGAAAGAAGACGGTGTCTGGCGTAAATACAGCATTTCCGAATACCGCCGGATTTCTGACGCCATAAGTTATGCACTCATATACTCAGGTATCAGGAAAGGGGATATGGTGGCTACCATCATGCCCAGCAGACCGGAATGGAATTTTATCGATATGGGCATTATGCAGGCCGGGGCGGTGCATGTTCCGATTTATCCCACCATCAGCGAGTCTGACTACAAGTATATCCTGAACCATGCCGGCGTAAGGGTCTTGTTTATTTCCGGTAAGGATATTTTCAGAAAGATTGAACACATTATTCCTGAAATACAAAGTCTCACAGCAGTTTATTCTGTCAAAGCAGTTGAGGGATTGCGCCTGCTGGATGATTTTATCACCCTGGGGCTTGAACATCCTGCCAAGGAAACTCTGGAAGAGATTAAGAGTACCATTAAACCTGACGACCTGGCAACCCTTATCTACACGTCGGGCACTACCGGAAATCCGAAAGGGGTGATGCTTTCGCATGATAATATTCTTAGTAATGTGATGGCAGTTTCTCATATCCCTCCGGTAGGTGAAAAAGGGAGGGCTGTGAGTTATCTGCCGCTCTGCCACGTGTATGAGCGTATGCTTAACTACATGTATCAGTATCTGGGGATTTCGGTTTATTATGCCGAGAATGTAGCTTCCATTGCTGAGAATATGCGCGAAGTGAAACCGGATATTTTGACTACCGTTCCCCGCCTGCTTGAGAAGATTTACGATAAAATCATCATGAATGGCCGGAAACTCAGCGGAATCAAAAAATTCATCTTTTTCTGGGCTGTTAACCTGGGACTAAAGTATGAACTTTACGGGACCAACGGCTGGTATTATGAACTAAAGCTGAAATTGGCCAATAAACTGGTTTTCAGCAAATGGAGGGTAGCACTGGGCAATAACATGAAAGTTATAGTATCGGGGGGCGCCGCCCTGCAGCCGAGGCTTTCGCGTGTTTTCTGGGCTGCGGGGATTCCGGTGCTGGAAGGTTATGGCCTTACGGAAACCTCTCCGGTTATCGCTGTCAGTGATTTCAGCGAAAATGGCATAAGTTTCGGAACCGTGGGGCGGGTGCTGAAAGGCGTGGAAGTGATGATTGCCGGTGATGGTGAAATTCTGGCAAAGGGCCGGAACATCATGATGGGCTATTACAAAGAACCTGAGCTTACAAAGTCGGCAATTGATACTGAAGGCTGGTTTCATACCGGCGATATCGGGAAAATTGAACCACAAGGCCACCTGAGGTTAACCGGACGTAAAAAAGAAATTTTCAAGACATCACTCGGGAAATATATCAGCCCTGAGCAACTTGAAAACAAATTCAAGGAATCGCCATTTATTGATACGTTGATGGTGCTGGGTGAGAACCAAAAATTTGCTGCGGCACTGATCGTCCCTGATTTTAATCATCTTAAAGGCTGGTGTGCCATCAAGGAAGTGCCCTATACTACCGATGCGGAAATTGTGAATCTGCCCCGGATCAGAAAACGTTTTCAGGTTGAAATTGATAAATACAATAAATTTTTCGGGGCAACTGAACAGGTTAAGCGTTTCGAGCTCCTTGACAGGGAATGGACTGTTGATACCGGAGAACTTACGGCCTCGCTTAAATTGCGGCGCGGTTATATCTCTGAAAAATACAGTGAACGGATTCAGAAGATTTTTGACATAGAAGAAGCATAAACCGTTGATGATTTAACCGGTTAATTATGGTGCGGATGGAAAGTGTAACCCGCATATTTGATCTGCTTCAGCTATACCGGGGAAAGTATGCCGGTAAAGGGGATGTATTTGCCTGGAAATCCCGGGGAAAATGGGCTGATATTTCTGCTTCGGATTACATCAGAAATTCTGATCACGTCAGTTACGCGCTTATGGCACTTGGAATTGTTCCGGGTGACAGGGTTGCCACCATCATGGGCAACAGCCCTTTCTGGAATTTTCTGGATATGGGCATTCTTCAGACGGGTGGTGTGCATGTGCCGGTTTATCCTACATTAAGTGTTGAAAATTACCGCTTTATCTTTACAGATGCCAGGATCCGGGTCCTGTTTATCGGTTGCCGCGCTGCCTATCAGCGGATCAAACCTGTTCTGAATGACCTGCCCGATCTCCAGGCATATTTTGTACTCGAAAAGCAGAAAGGCCTGAAAGATTGGTCTGACCTGGTCAGACTTGGGAGGAAAAATTCCAACAGAGATTTACTTGGTTCAATCCGGTCATCGATAAGGCCAGAGGATCTTGCTACCCTGATTTATACTTCCGGGACAACCGGCAGGCCTAAAGGAGTCATGCTTTCCCATGTCAATATGGTGAGTAATTTTACTGCAGTAAGTGATATCCTGAATAGCAGGGATGTTAACCGTGCACTGAGTTTTCTGCCGCTCTGTCATGTTTACGAACGGATGCTTAATTACATGTATCAGTATATGGGAATTTCGGTTTATTATGCCGAAAGCCTCGACCGTTTGCGTGAGAACATGCGGGAAGTAAAACCGGAAATGTTTTGTGCCGTACCCAGGGTAATCGAAAAAAGTTATGCTACCATTCTCAGAAAGGGAAGAAATCTGAAGGGAATACAAAAAATTATTTTTTTCTGGGCGCTCAACCTCGGTCATCGTTTCGATTTCCACCTCACCCGCAGGCGGGCTTTCCGTTTGAAGCTTCTTCTTGCCGACCGGCTGGTATTTCGCCATTGGAGACGGGCATTCGGTGAAAGACTGGGTATCATCGTTTCAGGGGGAGCTCCCCTTCACCCCAAGCTGGCAAGGGTTTTCTGGGCCGCCGGAATTCAGGTAGTCGAAGGGTACGGTCTTACTGAAACATCCCCTGTAATTGCCGTAGGTACCTTTGAACCGGGTGGTGTAAGATTCGGTACAGTGGGCCGGCCTTTGCCAGGGGTGGAATTGAAGCTGGCTGAGGATGGCGAAATTCTGGTTAAAGGTCCTAATGTGATGATGGGTTATTATAACCGGCCCGACCGCAATGCAGAGGTATTTGATGAACAGGGGTGGTTCCATACCGGCGATATCGGAGAACTAGTAAATGGTCAGTACCTGAAAATCACCGACCGTAAAAAAGAAATTTTCAAAACCTCATTGGGGAAATACATTGCACCACAGGTGATTGAAAACCGGATTAAAGAATCTCCTTTTATCGAAAGTGCGATGGTTATCGGGGAAAACCGTAATTATCCATCCGCACTGATTGTGCCCAATTTTGAATACCTCCGTTCGTGGTGCGAGGCCAAAGGCATTGAATACAGCACAAATGCTGAAATGTCGAAAACGGAACTGGTGATTCAAAGAATTCAGCGCGAAATCAACGAACTGAATGAAACACTGGACCATACCTGGCAGGTGAGGAAGTTTATCCTGATGGAAAAGGAATGGTCGGTAGAGTCGGGAGAGCTTTCGCCTACCCTGAAGGTGAGAAGGACCTATATGCAGGAAAGGTACGCGGCACTTATCGCCGGCATGTATGGAGAGCAGATCAATTATCAGCCGCGGCACCGTGGTAAGAAAGAAAAAAAGCAGGGTAAAAGATTTATCCGGAAGAAATAGGATGCGTTTTCCGGATTCCTGCAGAACTCCCTGTCAGGCAAACGAACCTAATAAAATCCCATTCAAGGTAAAAAAGTTTCAGATTTTCTGTTATTGATGAGTGGTAAGTATAATCCTGTAATTTTTTATGCTCGTTTTTCCGGAATCCCGGCGGTTCAGGTCCGTTTAATGTAAAATCTTGTAGATAAGTTCTTTTGTTAATTCTCCGTCGGTAGCTGAACCCGCATCAACACCCTTGCTTTTAAGGTCATATTCCCTGAGCAGGCCGATAATCTCTACAACCTTCCCCGGGCTGTAGCAGCGAACGGCAGTCTTGTAGTCATTCAGAAAGTAGACAGGGGTGCCCAACACTGACGCAGCTTCAGCATCAGTCTTACTTCTGACAGAATGATAGAGCAGCACCTTTGAAAAAAAGTGAAACAGCAGGATCACATTTTTAATCAGGGGATTCTCCTTTGGATTTGAAGCAAAGTAGGCGATGATCCGGTTTGCTTTTGGAATATTTCTGTTAATCAGCGCTTTCTGCAATTCGAAAAAATTGTAGTCTTTGCTGATACCGATATTGTCTTCAACCAGTTTTTCCGTGATCAGGTTTCCTTTGGGCAGATTGATAAATAATTTGCCAAGTTCATTCGACACTTTGCTCAGGTCATTCCCCAGGGCGTCGGAGATCATGCTTGCGGCTTTTGGGCTGATGGCGTAGCCGTTGGCTTCAACCTGTGAAACGATCCAACCCGGAATTTTTTCTTCATAAATTCTTGCAGAATCAAATACAACCCCCTTTTTATCAATCAGTTTATAGATTGACTTTCGTTTGTCGAATTTTTTGTATTTGTGACAAAGAACCAGAATGGTGGTATTCAATGGTTTCTCAATGTATGGTATCAGGTCGTCGAGGTTTTTTATCTCCTGTGCTTCCTTAACGATGACAACCTGGTGGCTCGACATCATCGGGTAGCGCTTGGCATGGTCGAGGATGATACTTGCATTCACATCACGGCCGTAAAGAATTGTCTGGTTAAATTCCTTTTCAATGTCACTGAGTACTTCCCGTTCAATGGCATCGCTTATCAGGTCAATAAAATAGGGTTCTTCGCCGCTAAGCAGATACACAGGATAATAAATCCGCTTTTTCAGGTCAGACAGGATGCGGTTGAAATCAGTGGCCATGGGAAGATTTGATCAGAAACGAAGGTGCTTAACCGTTAAACCTTTATTGATAAGTTGCTTGAGGGATTCAATGCCGATTTTAAGGTGGATTTCAACAAACTCTTCTGTAACGTGCCTGTCGCTTTCCTCGGTTTTTACACCCGAAGAGATCATTGGCTGATCCGATACCAGTAAAAGGGCCCCGGTCGGGATTTCATTGAAAAAACCAACACTGAATATGGTTGCGGTCTCCATATCAATGGCCATGGCCCTGATTGAACGGAGATATTCCTTAAAAACATCATCATGCTCCCAAACCCTCCGGTTGGTGGTGTATACTGTTCCGGTCCAGTAGTCCCGGTTGAAATCCCGGATGGTGGTGGATATGGCTTTCTGCAGGCTGAAGGCAGGCAGGGCAGGCACCTCATGAGGGAAATAATCGTCGGAAGTTCCTTCACCCCGGATAGCGGCGATAGGAAGGATGAGGTCGCCGAGCTCCGCCCTGTGTTTGAGTCCTCCGCATTTGCCGAGAAACAATACGGCCTGGGGCCTGATGCTTCCGAGCAGGTCCATAATGGTCGCCGCATTGGCACTTCCCATGCCGAAATTGATCATGGTGATATCTCCGGCCGTTGCACTCGGCATGGCCCTGTTTACGCCCCTGATCTCAACTTTGTTCCAGCGGGCAAAAAGTTCAAGGTAATGGTTGAAGTTTGTCAGCAATATATACCCGCCAAACTCCTGAAGAGCGGTTCCTGTATATCTCGGGAGCCAGTTCTCTGTGATTTCCTGTTTGGTTTTCATGCCCGGCCTGTCATTTTATCGCTTTGAACAAATTACTTATTTTATTGCAAATGTAAGGTTTTTGACATAATGTTGCAGTTATAATAAATGCAGACCTTCAACTATGCAACCGCTGAATTTTCCGGACTATCAATTCAGGATCAGAGAAACTTCGCAGCGACGTGAGATTTTTGACCCCTTGCGCAGACGATTTGTGGCCCTTACTCCTGAAGAGTGGGTCCGGCAGCATCTCATCCAGTATCTCTGTAATGACAGAAAAGTACCCGGCCATATGGTTGCATCTGAACGGGGGCTCAGGGTAAACCGTATGCCCCGCCGTTTTGATCTGCTGGTATTTGCACCCGACGGACGGCCTGTGATGATTGCCGAATGCAAGGCTCCCAGGGTTCCGCTAACCGAAGAGGTTTTTTTTCAGGCATCAGCATATAATCTCGCATTAAAAGTAGATTATTTGTTGATTACCAATGGAATAGAGCATTATTGCGCAAAAGTGAACTACGAGGATAAAAAGCTGGATTTTTGCAGTGATATCCCGGAGTATGATGTATTATGTGGTACCAACCTGCAATGATAACCGGTACTGAAAACTTTTCAGTTGACCGGAGAGTTCAGTGGAAACCCTGTTGATGAGCAGATGTTTCTGAGGTCCTGAAATGCCGGATTGTAAGTGCACTCCAGGGCATATTTCGCAAGATCAAAAACCGGCAATTGCGCGCGGTCGATAATAGCCGAATCGGCGGTACAGATTATCCCTTCATGAGCCGAAGTCAGTTCTTCATCTGCCTTGCCTGTCATCAGCATACGGCAATTGACGGAAACATGACCGGATAATTTACCGGCAACCGATGCCAGTTGTTCGGCCCGGGTTATCTGATTATCGGCATAAAAGATTATACCTGCGGGTTGGAAACTTTCCAGTATTTTAAAAATCAGGTCAACTGATCTCAGAAACAAATGCTCAGGGATCTTTTTCCCATGAAATCCGGATGCGTCCCTCAAAACACCGTCGCAGGAAATAAAGACCCTGTTGCCGGAAAGGTAACTGACAATGATCAGGCATTGATTAAAATAGCAACATGGAAAAGTGCCCCTGCCGGCGGCGGTCCGCAAAGCTTTGCAAGTCTGCTTTGTGCAGTTTCAGGCAGGGTGATGCCCCGGAAAAGCATCATTCTTTCTGCAGCGTCGAGCTGATATCTGTCGCAGATCAGTTTCAAAACGCTTTTGGCGGGATATTTTCTTGTGCGGAAATCCAGGTAATCCCTGATGGCATCACAAAAGTGAACCGAGAACTTGTCCATATCCCCAAACTTACAAAATATACATAAGATTTCCGGGCAATATCATTATTTTTGACCAAAATTAAGGTCGATATGTCCATTCTCCGCGTTCTGCTGGCCATTATTTTCCCTCCCCTTGCCGTACTGGATAAAGGGTGCGGCTCGTTTCTCATTGTTTTTATACTTACCCTTGCCGGCTGGATCCCCGGGGTTATTGCCGCGCTCATTATTCTCAATAAGCGATAACCGGCGATATCCGGTATAGCATGGATTTCTTTTCCTTCGCCCGGGGCAAAACTTATCTTTCGAATTAGTCATAAAAAAACAGCTGAACATTGTTGTATTTGTTCAACTGTTTTTGATTACCCTTTGAGGGTTATTTCAGAACTTCAGGCTTATCAGCTGCACTTCAGGACAGTCTTGATCTGGTAGTTGGCAGATTCGGCCAGGGGGCCGACAGCGGCCTTCCTGAATGAAGTGCAGGCGTCCCCGGTTGATCCTTTTCCGGCCTGGGCCATACCGATCTCAAAATGGAACCTGGCCTGCTTGGCGGGAGTATTTTCTTCAAGGCCCATCCCTTTTTCTGCACTGGCAATGGCCTCATCCCAACGCGAGAGTTTGTTGTATGCTACAGCGAAAAGATAAAATGCTTCAGGATTGCTTTCTGAATATTTAACAGACTCATTCAGCATTTCTACCGTGGCATTGAAATCATTTTTCTTGAACGCGGCATTGGCGTCAACAATCAGATTGTCGCTCATAAATTTTCTTGCCTGCTCTACGGTTTTTGAGTCATCGGTTTTTAAACCGGATTCGATGGCGGCATCCATGGCGGCTTTCATTTCATCGTTCTTGTTCTGTTTGTTATAAACAAGTCCTTTGCTGAGGTGAGCACCGGCAAAATCCGGGTCATAGCCCAATGCTTTTTCGAAACTTTCAAGTGCTTCAGTGAATTTATTTGCCTTGTATTCGTTATTGCCTTTCACACGGTATAACTTGGGCAGAAGGTCATCGGCCTTAGCCTGAATACCGTTATCGCCGAATTCAACTGCATAGTTGTGCGCAAGTTCAAAGTTGGTAATGGCTTCATCAATTTTTTTCTCCTTATACAATGCAGTCGCGTAATTGTATTGCAGAACCGGAATCTGTTGCCTCGAGAGCGTCAGGATTTCCTGTGCCTCAGGACCTGCTTTTTCCGCAATTGAAGCTGCCTGCAGCAATGCTTCCACTGCTTTGGGAAGGTCGGATGCGGCGAGTTCCACACCACGGTTATAGGCATTGGTTGCATCTTCGATGGATTGGGCAGTAGCCAGGTTTAAACTGAAAGTGAGCACAACAGCAGCAACAAAAGCCTTTAACATTTTTCTTTTTTTCATTTGAATTCTTGTTTGGTTAAAAATTACACTTGCCGGCAAATATAACTAATTACATGCCAAACTTTGTATATAAGTTTCATAAAAAATAATAAATTCAACCGTTAAAACATTTGTATTCAAAAGGATAGGAAGTATTATAATGGTATAACTGGTAAGTCCGGTTCAAATTAAAAGTATAGGAGATTGTAACCGGCGAGTTTATCCGGTCTTCAGGGAAAAAACTGTCAATCAGGCCTCGTAATTAACTGTATTGGCTAACGATGCATAGCATGAATAAAAATCCGGTTCAGGGATTGAACAATCAAATTTTATTATACATTTGCAATGCGAAAAAATTTTATTTCTTATGAAAAGTACTGTTATCAAGGTTGTTTTGGCGATAGTAGTCATTGTTCTGGCTTATCTGCTTTATGCTTCCATTATGAAGCCCATCAGGTTTCAGGAGGAACTCAATGCGCGCAATTCCCAGATAGTTGCGAAATTAAAGGACATCAGGACTGCGCAGACCTTTTACAAGCAGTTTAACAACGCTTATACAAGCAGTTTTGACACCCTTTTTGAGTTTCTGAGAACGGGACAGATTCCGGTAGTGAAAATTGTTGCAGATCCCAATGACACCACGTTTACCAAAACCATCAATGACACCATCGGGTTCGTGGGGATTGCCGACTCATTGTATTCCAGGCGTGTTAACTTTAAACTGGAAGACCTTGCTTTAATTCCGCATTCAGAAGGCCGTAAATTCGAAATAAGTACGGCTAAAGTGGATAAGGGAGGTGTGATTGTTCCGGTGATCGAGATTCTGGTGCCTTACGAGTATTACCTTTTTGATCTTGATAAACAGGACGTGATCAACCTTGCCGAACAGCAGAAAACCATGAACAGATATCCGGGGGTTAAAATGGGGTCGCTCACCGAAGCAACTACCGACGGCAACTGGGAGTAGATTTGTTAATTATGCCCGGCGAATATCAGACGCAGTTCAGTGTTTACGATCGTCTATTTGATCCGGCATTTTCAGAAGAATTTGACCTGTCCATCCGGATTGAACCGGATGGACTTTCTTTTTCCGTTTATTCGCCGGTTCACTGCCAGTATATCGGACTCGAATCTTTAACCTTTCCTGATCCGGTTCGCATTAAGGACGGGCCTATGGCCGGTATCCTTTACAGTGATTATCTGAACCGGCTTTTGACCACTCATCCGGTTTTTACCAAAAGTTACCGCAAGGTATGCACCATTTTCCACAGCCGCTTTTTTACACTTGTCCCGGGGCCTTTGTTTAATGATAGCAAGGCAGGTGATTATCTCCGGTTTGTTCATCAAATCGGGGCAGATTCCCGGATTCTGGTTCAGAATCTCAGATCTGCAGATATACGTCTGGTTTATAGTATTTACCGGGGACTGCTGCATGAGGTAGAATCACGGTTTCCGGATACCCTGATGGTCCATGAGACAGGCGCGCTGATTGATTCACTGCTCCCGAGGTTTAAACGCACCGAAGCCCCTGAACTTATCTTTGTTAATATTGAATACGATGCTGCAGGGATTATTGTTCTGAGGGGCGGTCTTCCGGTTTTCTGTAATTCATTTGAATGCCGCACGTACGAAGATACTGTTTACTTTATTATGTTTGTCATGGAACAACTGGCGCTGAATCCTGAGAAAACGCCGCTGTTTCTGTTGGGGAAGGCCGGTAAGAATGACGCACTGTTCAGGTTGGCTGCAAAGTATGTAAGAAATATTGACATACTTGAACAATCAGGACCTCATATCGGGGGTTATGTTACTGTTCAGTCTGAAACTCACCGCTATTACACCCTTTTGAGCCCCTCGTTATGCGAATCATAAGCGGAACCCATAAAAGCAGGCAAATCCATGCCCCCCGCAACCTGCCTGTCAGACCGACCACTGACCTTGCCAAAGAGGCGCTGTTTAATATTCTCGTGAATCATTTCGACCTTGAGGAGGTAACAGTGCTAGACCTTTTTGCCGGAACAGGGAATATCACCTTTGAATTTGCCAGCAGGGGAGCCAGGGGCGTGACAAGCATTGACCTGGAATTGAGATGCGTGAATTTCATCAGAAAAACTGCAGCGGATCTTGGCCTGGAGGCGGTGCTGTCATTCAGGTCCGATGCCTTCAGGTTTTTGCGCAACTGTGATACCCGCTATGACATCATTTTTTGTGACCCACCTTACGAGATGCAGGGTGTAGAGGAAATCCCCGTAACCGTAATGGACCGGAACCTGCTGAAACCCGGCGGATGGCTGGTGCTTGAGCACTCGCGTGATTACGACTTTGAAAATTTTAGAGGGTTCATACAAAAACGGAAATACGGGAAGGTTAATTTCAGCATTTTCAGCCAGCCGGAAGTCTGAATTTCCGCATCCGGCAGTTGTTGACCCCTGGGTGGTTTTTTTATGATAGCCAGATTTCCAAAAATCATTTGTTTTTAACTGATCGGGGAAGTTTTACCGCGTCCGGGATAAAAAGGCTGACATCTCCGCCATTCTTATAGACATCGCGAACGATGGAAGAGTTTATTGAGGTATAATCCGGAGTGGTCAGCAGGAATACGGTTTCCAGTTCGGGGTAAAGCTTTTTATTGACCTGGCCTACGGTCCGCTCAAACTCAAAATCGGCTGAGGTGCGCAATCCTCTGAGAATAAAAGAGGCGGAAATATCCCTGCAATAATCCACCGTCAGACCGGAATAGCTGTCCACTTTTATCTGCGGGCAATCTGCAAAAACCATCTGTATCCATCTGATCCTGTCATTGAGATCGAAATAATTTTTCTTTTCAATGTTAAGGCCGATTGCAACAATAATCTCATCGAACAGGGGCAGGGCCCTGCGGATGATATTTTCGTGTCCGCGGGTAATGGGATCGAAGGAGCCGGGAAAAACTGCACGTTTGATCATAAGGTTGGGTTATAAAAAAACAAAGTTAGGACAAAAACCTGCATAATACGCTATTCTCTGCGGCTGATGTCGTACCGGATCAGATCATGCAATGAGGCATAAGTGCTGCTGAGAATGATGTTTAAATTACTTTTTTCAAACCATTCTGCCCGGGTAATTTCTTCCTCCAGTTGCGGAACCGGCGTGGCACTGCCTGTGTACGCCATTGCATACCAGTAAGTTCTTTTCAGTACCTTTTTGCCTTTGTGTTCATAAATATGAAAAGTCGAAGGCAATTCTGCGACAAGATGATGACCTGTGATTCCGGTTTCTTCCGTAACCTCCCTGATCGCGGCATCGGAAGGCGTTTCATTTTTTTCAATCTTGCCTTTTGGCAGGTCCCACCTTCCGAACCTGTAGATAAACAAACGTTCGCCGGATGCATTCCGGACAATACCGCCCGATGCCTCAAGGTACCAGAAGAGTGAAATAAAGTCGTCGAGCAATTTCTTCAGGTTTCCGTTGTTATATATCGTCAGCGGATGGGATGAGGGGGATTTCAGAAAGTGATTTACTGCCTCTTTTATATCCCTTCGCGTGTTTATCAGAACCACACGCCCGCTTTCTGCCGATTTCGACTGAGGTAATGAATCTGTAAGAATTACCGGACTGTCATTATAAAAAACTTTGTACATTTGCCGCATGAGTAAAAATGATTCATTAGCACTGGATACTGCAGAGTTTTTATTGCAAATTAAAGCAATAAAACTTGACGTTAATAATCCATTTACATGGAGCTCGGGGATTAAATCCCCTATCTATTGTGATAACCGCAAAATCTTATCTTACCCAAAGGTACGCACTTTTGTACGTCAGGAATTTGCGAAAATGATCAATGATGAGTTCGGCTCTATTGATCTGATTGCCGGTGTGGCAACCGGGGCTATTGCCCACGGGGTGCTGGTGGCCCAGGATCTCGGACTTCCTTTTGTTTATGTCCGCTCCGCGAAAAAAGAACACGGACTTACCAATCAGATAGAAGGCGTGGTTGAGTCGGGGCAATCGGTGGTAGTGGTTGAAGACCTGGTATCTACCGGGCAGAGCAGCCTTGCTGCTGTACATGCATTGCGCGATGCAGGATGCAATGTTAAGGGAATGGTGGCAATTTTCACCTATGGACTTGATTCTGCCAAAGCCAATTTTAAAAGGGAAAAGTGCACCCTGCGCACCCTGACTAATTATGATCAGCTGATCAAGCAGGCCCTTGAAAGGGATTACATCAAGGAATCTGATCTGCAGTCGCTGATCAGCTGGCGTGAAAACCCGGAAAACTGGGGTAAATAATTCCCTTCTTATGGCAACATTCAATAGTGAAGAGGTAGTTATTGCCCGTGATCCGGGGTTTATCTATGAATTTCTCGCAGATTTCGGCAATTTTGAAAAACTGATGCCGCCTCAGGTAACCGACTGGAAGTCGGACAGTGAGAGTTGCAGTTTCAACATCCAGAACATGGCAACGCTTGGAATGCGCTTCAGGTCACGGATTCCCAATAGCCGGATTGATATCGTCGCCGATGGGAAAGTACCGTTTTCTTTTGATCTTCAGTGTTTTATTGATGAATCCGGACCGGATACATCCAGGGTTAAGCTGCAGTTTAATGCCGATCTCAGCCCTATGCTGATGATGATGGCTTCGCGTCCGCTGAGCAATTTTATCAATATCCTGGCAGTGAAGCTGAAGGAAATCTGTGAAGCGGCCAGCTGATTTGTCTCTGAATTAAAAAGCGATGGTGCTTCTTATTTACCTGAAGGAACAAAAACCACTTCTTTCAGATCGCATAAATATTCAGTTCCATCCTCTCCGTTCAGCCTGAGTTTCCCGAAGGCACCAATACCGGCGATGGTCGCCGTTAAACGATTCCCATTGATTATGTACTCAGCCGGTTGATTGATCAGGTAAAGCCGGCCGAGGTATTCATTCTCAAGCATGTAGAGCCGGTTTTTCCTGAGTTGGCTGTACCACCACATCAGACTTTCGTGCCAATTTGACAGAAGCGTCGGGATGTGATAGGTTTTGCCGGTGATTCCTGACAGGGACACCGCCAGTGGCGCCATGGCGGAAAAGCGGGTCTGGTTGATGTTCATGCCGAGGCCGGTAATGGTATGCTGAATGCTGTTGCCACTCAGGGCGTTTTTGATCAGTATTCCTGCTATTTTTCTATTATTCAGATAGATATCGTTTGGCCATTTGATCATTGGCGGCAATGTTGGCTCTGTTTTACTGATCAGGGTACAAACTGATAAGGATACTACCATTGTAAGAAAAAACTGCTGGTCCGGGCGAAGAAAGTGAGGATAGAGCAATGCAGTTGCCAGGATATTTTTACCGGCTTCACTTTCCCAGCGGTTGTTTTCCTGCCCTTTGCCGGAAGTCTGATACATTGCGTAAACAATTGATCCTTCCTCCGGAATTGAAGTACTCAGCAGCATCTCCATATAATCGTTGGTCGAGGCGGTTTCGCGGAGTTCAATCATTCCTGGTAACTTTGACTTCATGCTTCATTGTTTTGGTTTTAATGACAGAAGAATCGACGGTATAATTGTTGATATGCTTTCTGGTGCCATCAGTTTGCCCGAAAAGCGGGCTGCCGTTGGCAGCTTTCTTTAAATACCGGTTTTATTGATTAACTTTGCAAAAATATTATATTAATGGCCTATGGCGGGTAAAAAAGTAAAGTCGGCATCTGAAATGCTGGCTGCAATTGTAACAGAAGGAATTTTTGAGAAGAAGGGAGAAGATGTGGTGACCATCGATCTCCGTAAAATGCATAATGCGGTAGCTGACTTTTTTGTAGTTTGCCATGCCGGTTCCCGCGCCCAGGTTGAAGCCATCGCTGATTCAGTGCAGATGGAGGTAAAAAAAGCGGTAGGGCATAATGTCTGGAAAAAAGAGGGTTTTGAGAATGCAGAATGGGTATTGCTGGATTATGTAGATGTTGTTGTTCACATATTCCAGGAAACTGCCCGGAAATATTATCGCCTGGAAGATTTGTGGGCCGACGCTGAAATCAGGCTTTGCAAGCCTGCGCCTCCGGCGAAGAAAAAAACTAAGAAAAACGCATCCGCAGAGGGAGTCTGACATTACTATGAACGATACGAACGAAAAGAAACCTGAAAGCAATAACAGGCCTGATCCGAAGCTGAAAAACAATAAACCCAGATTCAGCTATTATTGGATTTATGCCCTGCTGGCTGTATTGATCATCGGCTTACAGCTGATGAACTGGAACACCACGGTGAAGAACATCGGGTGGGGCGAATTAAAGGAGATGATCCTGAATCAGGAGGTTGAGCGCCTGGTGCTTGTCAATAAAGAGTTTGCAGAAGTATTCATAAAGAAAGACAAACTGGCGCTTGAGAAATTCAAGGATGTCAGACCCGGTGAGGGATTTGGCAGCACCCGTCCGCAATATGTTTATAACATTGGCTCGGTGGAAACTTTCGAGAAGGATGTCAGTGATATCCAGCAGGATTTCGAGAAACCGGTTTATATTGAGAACCTTACCAGACGCAATGTATGGGGCGATGCGCTTTCATGGATTTTGCCGGTGCTTTTGCTGATCGGAGCCTGGTTTTTCATTATGCGGATGATGAGCCGCGGCGCCGGAGGCGGAGGCCAGATATTCAATATCGGTAAATCCAAGGCCCAGCTTTTTGACAAGGATACACATGTTAACATCAATTTTAATGATGTGGCCGGATTGGAAGAAGCCAAGGTTGAAATCATGGAAATCGTGGATTTCCTGAAGAATCCGAAGAAATATACCACCCTGGGAGGAAAGATCCCCAAAGGTGCCTTATTGGTTGGCCCTCCGGGAACAGGGAAGACCCTGCTTGCCAAAGCGGTTGCAGGAGAGGCTAAGGTGCCGTTTTTCTCCCTTTCAGGATCTGATTTTGTTGAAATGTTCGTAGGGGTCGGCGCCTCACGGGTACGCGACCTGTTTAAGCAGGCCAAGGAGAAAGCGCCCTGTATCATCTTTATCGATGAGATTGATGCCATTGGCCGTGCCAGGGGAAGGAATCAGATTACCGGCGCCAATGATGAGCGTGAGAATACCCTGAATCAGTTGCTCACCGAGATGGATGGTTTTGCCACCAATGCCGGTGTTATTATCCTGGCGGCGACCAACCGCGCCGATATACTCGACCGCGCCCTGCTGCGTGCCGGCCGCTTCGACAGGCAGATTCACGTGGAATTGCCCGATCTGGAAGAGCGAAAGGCTATCTTTAAAGTGCACATGAAACCCCTGAAGTTTGACGAATCCGTTGGTGTTGATTTTCTTTCGAAGCAAACACCCGGTTTTTCAGGAGCCGACATTGCCAATGTATGTAACGAAGCCGCTTTGATCGCTGCCAGAAGAAACAAGACAGAGATCAGCAAGCAGGATTTTTTGGATGCCATTGACCGGATCATCGGAGGTCTGGAGAAGCGGAACAAGATCATTTCTCCCCAGGAGAAGAAGGTTATTGCATTCCATGAAGCCGGACATGCCGCGGTAAGCTGGCTCCTCCAATATGCGCATCCGCTGGTTAAAGTTACTATAGTTCCACGTGGCAAAGCACTCGGAGCTGCATGGTATCTGCCCGAAGAACGTCAGATTACCACTTATGAGCAGATGTTTGACGAGCTTATTGCCACCCTTGGCGGAAGAGCTTCGGAGGATGTGGTTTTCGGGAAAATTTCTACCGGGGCACTGAACGACCTTGAAAAGGTGACCAAACAGGCTTACGCCATGGTAGTTTACTTTGGTCTGAACAAAGAGATCGGGAATGTGAGTTATTATGACTCAACGGGTCAGCAGGAATACTCATTCAGCAAGCCTTACAGCGAGGCTACTGCGCAGTTGATTGATACCGAAATTAAGAAGATCGTCGAACAGGCATATCAGCGGGCCAAAGAAATTCTTACCGAAAACAGGGATAAACTTGAAGAACTTGCGTCAATTCTGCTGAAAAAAGAGGTAATTTTCCGCGAAGATCTTGAGGCTATCTTTGGGAAAAGGCCTTTTGAAGAATCACATGAATTTAACGGGCAGAACGGTCCTTCTGAAAACGCAGTCCAGGGAAGTGATTCCGGTATACAGCCTGTTGAACCACAGCCGGAAGAACCTGTTCAACCCGATGAAAATCAATAATCAGCGTTGATAAACTGAGGCCATGAAAGCGCGCAATAAATTCAACACCCGTCCGGAACATATCCGGGAAAGCACGACCCGTGAAAAGGTGTTGAAGAATATCCGGCACGCGCTGATTGAACCTGCCGATAATCCATTCTCCGGGGTTGAATTCGATTCGCCGGTCTACAAACCCATGAATGAGCCTCCCGATATCAATTTTGCCCGGGAGTTTACCCTGGCAGGGGGGAAGTTTATTTTCTGCGAATCACCCGAAGATATGGTGAAAAAGGTCAGGCTTGTTTTTGATGATCATCTTTGGGAGCAGGCATGGTGCAAGGATGAAGCCCTTTCGGGTTTGCTCAGGCATGCCGGGATTAAGGTAAAAACCGGCGATGATGATATAGAATCAATGAAGGTTGCCGTTACCTCCTGTGAGTACCTGATTGCACGTTTCGGGAGTATCATGGTTTCGTCCCGTCAAAAGTCCGGGCGCCGCATGCACGCTTATCCTGAAATTCATGTTGTTATCGCGTTTACATCGCAGGTGGTAAATGACCTTAAGGATGCCATTGAAAAAATGAGGATCAAATACAGCGGCAGACTGCCCTCGATGATTTCGGTGGTGACAGGGCCCAGCAGAACTGCCGATATTGAGAAAACACTGGTGATGGGTGCGCACGGGCCCAAGGAAGTCTATCTGTTTATGGCAGATGATGTTGAATAATCGGAAAGAACGGAAAGTATGGAAGGCTGGACCTGCATATTCACCACCAACCACCTGCACGAAGCGGAACTGATAAAGGGTATGCTTGAAGAGCACCAGATTGTGGCAATTACAGTTAATAAGCAGGATTCGGTTTACCTGATCGGAGAGGTGGAACTTTATGTAAAGGTGGATGAAGCATTCCTGGCTATGCAAATCATCAATAAGCTGAATCGTGAATAATTTTATAAAACGTACCATCACGGGTACTTTCTTCGTAATATTTATCATTGGATCAGTATTGCTGAGCCCCTGGGTATTTGCATTCCTGTTTCTGCTGGTGTCGGTTGCCGGGATGTTTGAATATTTCAGGGTGATGGCGCGCCTTGATTTCTACCCTGCCAGGCTGGCTTCACTGCTTGTTTCAATTTTAGTATATACAGGTGTGGTAGCGGTATTATCAGGATTGTTATCGCCGGAATACCTTAAGGCCGGATTCATGATTGTTCCGTTTCTGTTGATCGCGGAACTTTTCCGGAATACCGGCAAACCTTTCAGCAACGTGGCTGCTTCACTGCTGGGAATTGCCTGGATTGTGCTTCCGCTGGCCCTCCTGAGTGGATTCTTCAATCCTGAGGCTGATCGCGGCTGGATACACGGAGGCGCCCTGCTCGGGTTCTTTCTGATTCTATGGATTTATGATTCAGGCGCTTACATAGTTGGTTCAATAACCGGCAAAAGGAAAATGCTTGAGCGAATCAGCCCGGGGAAATCATGGGAAGGTTTTGCCGGTGGAACTTTGGCCGGATTGCTCACCGCTTACATGATTTCTGCCTCCTTTCTTGAATTTTCTTCCCTTGAATGGATGCTGATTGCACTTGTAATCATTATTTTTGGCACGCTGGGCGATCTGATCGAATCCATGCTGAAACGAAGCGCCGGGATCAAAGACTCAGGCTCCCTGCTGCCGGGACACGGAGGGATACTCGACAGGTTTGACGCTGTTTTGGTTGCTGCACCGTTTGTATACCTGATTATCAGCTTTCTCAGGTAATAACGGATGATCATTCCGGCATTTGTACAGAAATCTGTCGCGGGACCAGGGTTAATCATTTCATTCATTAAGAATCGACGGATCATGGGAATACATAAAGAGGGATATCTGATTATTCTTATTGCATTTATTGCCCTTGGGATAATTTCTCCGGTTACCGGATTGATTCCCATGCCTTTGTGGCTTCATTATGTTGTCTGGGGGGTGTTGGTACTGATGTTTGTCTGGATAGTGCGGTTTTTCAGGTCCCCCAAAAGATTGACCGTGCCTGATGAATCTCTGGTTCTCAGTCCCGCCGATGGGAAAATTGTTGCCATTGAGGAAGTCACCGAACCTGAATTTTTTCAGGGGACAAGAAGACAGATTTCGGTATTTATGTCACCGAACAATGTACATGTTAACTGGGCCCCTGTTTCCGGTTCCGTGTGTTATATGAAATACCATCCCGGTAAATACCTTGTGGCATGGCATCCCAAATCGTCCGTTGAAAATGAACGGACTACCATTGTTATTGAAAATGCTCATGGTGTGCAGGTTCTGGTCAGACAGATTGCCGGTGCCATGGCGCGCCGTATCGTTTGCTATGCAAGAGAGGGCAATAATGTACGGCAGGGCGATGAAATCGGATTTATTAAGTTTGGCTCCCGGGTGGATGTATTTCTTCCCCTGGATGCCGTTGTTAAGGTCAGCCTTAACCAAAAGGTAAGCGGGAAGCTGACCGTTCTGGCAGAAATGTAGTTTTTCCATGGGAAAATCCTGTCAAATCAGTACTTTAACAAAATATTAACATTTTTGTATATTCGGATTCTTTCGACAGGTCGTATCTTTGCGGCAAATCTAACTCTAATCCTCATGAAAAAGACTGCAATTTTTGTTTCCGTTATCGCCCTCGCATTTGCATTTACCCTGAGTACCGCCAGTGCACAGAAAGCTCCTTCAAAGAAAGCTGAAACCAAAAAGGAAGCCGCTGCAACCAAGACTGATTGTGCTGACAAACCAGCTGCAAAGAAAGCAGATTGCGCTACTCCCTGTTCTTCAGAGAAAGCAAAATCATGCTGCAGTGGCAAAACCGCTGCCAAGCCGGTTCCCGCTCCCGAGTCAAAGTAATTGCAGGTCAAAAGACTTTTACAGGCTGCCCTTTTTATTAAAGGGCAGTTTTTTTTGTTCTTCCGAAATACCTGTGATTTCCGGCAGGATATTATAAAAATTCAATCAGCTCCTCAAGTCCCCGTATCCTGTAAGTGGCAGCGGAATCAGGCACTTCATTCTGATAGTCAACCAATACCTGATCAATGCCCAGGCGACCGGCCCCCTCAATATCTACTTCCTCGTCATCCCCAATCATAAGACTTTCGGCAGCAGTCGCTCCTGCACGCCGTAGTGCATAAGCGAAGATTTCCGGATCCGGCTTTTTAACCCCTGCATCTTCCGAAGTGATCACTTCCTTAAAGTACCTGCTCAGTGAGGAATGATGCAGCTTGCGGAACTGAACTTCCTCAAAGCCATTGGTGATTATATGCAGGGAATAGCTTTTGTGAAGATATTCAAGCACCTGGTGCGTGCCCGGGAAAAGGTTGGTTTTGGTGGGACTCAGGTTGATGTAATCAGCGGCCATAGTGCTGCTGAGCAGGTTATCGTTGATCCCGAATTCATGAAGGGTGAGTGCAAACCGGCGGATATTGAGTACTTCCTTCACAATTTTTCCCTGACGGTAAAAATCCCATAACATCAGATTATGATAATTGTATCTGTCAAGGAATCTGTCGAAACTATCCACGCCTTTCTCCTGAAGCCTGTGTTTCTTGTAGATGTCCCTGAAAGTTTCGACGGAATTGGTTTCAAAATCCCAAAGGGTTTTGTCAAGGTCGAAAAAGATATGCCGGTAAGTTTTTTCTTTCACAAAACAGTGTATTTGAAAGCAGGAACAAAAGTAGAAGTTTGAATGGAAAATCTTTTCAAAAAAAAATTCTGAAAATCTTGACAAAGGTAATTTTACAATAGTATATTTGCAATATCAAAATGATATCAAAATGGAGCCAAAAGAAAAATTTGTCCGCCCCATGTCGGGTTATGTGATGCTGGTTGTTATACTGGCAATGATTGCATTATTTATCTATAATGTGGTCATCTACAATGAGGTTGTATGGCTGATGATTGTTTCAGGCGCTGTACTTCTTGTCGCTTTTTTCCTCATGCCCGGATTCCTGGTTGTCAATCCAAACGAGTCGAGTGTGCTGGTGTTGTTCGGTGATTATATCGGTACGGTGAAGCACAACGGTTTTTTCTGGGTAAACCCGTTTTACACCAAAAAGAAAATTTCGCTCCGCGCACGAAACCTGAACAGCGATCCCATCAAGGTGAACGATAAGATCGGAAACCCGATTATGATCGGTATTGTGTTGGTATGGAAGGTGCAGGACACTTTCAAGGCGGCTTTTGAAGTTGACGATTACATTCATTATGTTGAAATCCAGAGCGAAGCGGCCATCCGTAAACTGGCCGGGCATTATCCGTATGACAATTTCGACGATGAGCAGTCGGAGATTACGCTCAGGGCCGGTGGTGAGGAAGTCAACCATGTGCTCGAACAGGAGCTGTCGGAACGGCTGGAGCGCGCCGGAATAGATGTTATTGAAGCCAGGATCAGTTATCTGGCGTATTCTTCGGAGATTGCCGGCGCCATGTTGCGCCGCCAGCAGGCCTCTGCCATCATCGCCGCCCGCGTTAAGATTGTTGAAGGTGCTGTCAGTATGGTAGAAATGGCGCTGGCCCAGCTTTCGGAAAAGAAACTTGTTGATCTGGACGAAGAGAAAAAAGCAGCCATGGTGAGCAATCTGATGGTCGTACTCTGTTCCGATAAGGATGCCAGCCCGGTGATCAATACAGGTACGCTTCACCAGTAAAATGCTCAAAAGCTTTAATTCTGCAGGCGATGAAAGCAATTACTATTGACAGTAAAAATATAGCCTTTCATGAAGGAGATGAGCGCCTGGCTACGCTGACGTATCTCAAACGGATGTCGTACCAGGCGACCATCCGCCTTTCTGGCGGAGATGAATATGAAATCAGGCCGCTTGATATCTGGAGAAGTAAATTTGAAATTCTCCGTAACGGGAATGCTGATATTGCCTTCCGCAGAAAGTGGACAGGGAAAACCCTGATCGATGTGATTCGTCAGGGGCACAGGCAATCTTATATTTTTCAACCCAAAGGGTTTTTCGATTACCGGTATGTGCTGATGGACCATGATAAAAGGGAAATGGCGGTATTGAGGACAAAATTTTTGTGGAAAGGGTTTAAATATGATTTCAACCTTGAGATCAGCGATAGCCTTAAACGGCGCGAAGACTGGCTGTTGCTGGTGGTTTTACAAACATACCTGTCGCGTTATATTATGCGTCAGCACCGCCGGGGTCACAGGCTTTAGCGGATAAAACGCAGGAAAGGAAAAAAAGAAAGAAGATACAATGGGGCAGAAGAAATCCTTTGCTTTACGGATAGATGCTGAATTGATGGAAGCTCTTGAAAAATGGGCTGCAGACGAATTCAGAAGCACCAACGGACAGATTGAGTGGATCATCAGCCGTGCACTGAAAGATGCCAAACGGTTGAAAGCGACAAGAGATTCTGATGAGCAGGCTGAGCGATCTCATTAAGCCTGGCAACAGAACCTCTCTACTGATATGATTTTGTTCATTTTCATCAAAACATAAAATTTCATGAAGCTGACTCCTGAGGATATCGCCGCACTCAGATATGAACGGCGATTTGGCTATCTCTTTCCGGCATTGCTTCTGGCATTGGCGGTTTTGTTAAATGCCATTAATTTCATTGTGAAAATCGTTCCGGATGTGATAACTGTGATTTTTATCAATGCTGCAGTTTTGATGCTTTGTCTGCTGATCCACTTCAAAATAAGCCATAAGGTGAATCTGGATTTGAGGGAAGGTATAAAGGTCTGGAAAAAAGCAAAAGTTCAGGCTAAAGAGAGTAATGTCTCGTATGAAGCCGGTAGTGGTGCCATGCATATTCCGGTTCTGGGTAATTTATTTCCGAAATTGTGGGGTCAGGAAATGCGGGACAGCAGTTGCTTCTATCTTATCCTTAATAGTACAAGATATGAAGTCAGCCGGGAGCTATTTGAAGAAGTGAATGTGGGCGATGAAGTGAGGATATATTACGCCCAGAACAGTCATTCCCGCCTGGGGATTGAAAAACTGAAATATCCCTTTGCGGAAATGTAAGGTCAGGTTTTTATAAGCCTTGGTTGCAAATATAAAGACCGTTTTCCAGAGTTTACCCATTCCAGAACCGTCCCTGCCAGGTGTCCCTTTTTTGCAGTTCTTCTTCAATCATCACGGCTACCTGGTCGGCGCGGAGGTTGCTCCAGGGCTGGCTTTCCAGATAACGGGGCGGTACCTCTCCGGTAAAGCGTTCAATTACAAATGATGGATTAAGTTGTTCGATAAACGATACAATAAAGCTGATGTATTCTTCCAGGCTGAAAAGGGAGAACATTCCGGGCTGTTCGCGGTACTGCATGGCCATTTTCGTGCCTTTTACAATCTGAAGCTGATGAAACTTTACGGTTGTCAGCGGAAGCGCGGAGATGATGCCGGCCCTGCCGAGCATATCCTGCCTGGTCTCGCCCGGAAGCCCGAAAATCAGGTGGATGCCGGTTTTGATTCCGTCATCCGCCGTTTTCCTGATCATTGTTCCGGCCTGGGCCATGGTATGACCACGGTTGATGTCAATCAGGGTTTGCTCTTTGGTCGTTTCCAGTCCATACTCAATCATCACATAATAATTCTCTGAAAGCCGGCTGAAATATTCCAGTTTTTCATCATCCATGCAATCGGTGCGGGTTCCGATTACCAGTCCAACCACATCAGGATGCTGTAAGGCTTCAGAATAAATTTCTTTCAGTTGGTCAAGGGGGGCATAGGTATTTGAATACGTCTGAAAATATGCCAGGTATTTCATCGCCCTGCGGTATCTCACTTTGTGAAATGCGATGCCCTCCTCAATTTGTTGGGTGATGCTTTTAGAAGGAGTGCAGTACGAAGGGTTGAAAGCGTCGTTGTTGCAATAGGTACAGCCTCCGGAACCAGCGGTACCGTCGCGGTTGGGGCAGGTGAAACCGGCATCAATGGATACTTTCTGCACCCTGCTCCCGAAGGTGCTCTTAAAGTATTCGTTGTAACTGTTGTAACGTTTGTTGCTGGGAAAGTTCATGGGCTGTCTGCTGGAGATAATCCGGTAAAAATACATCAATATCCTGAAAAAAATTAAGGCTGCCTTTACAGACAGCCTTAACCGTTTCTTACAATCAGGTCTTTATTTTGCAACCCTTTCGAGCCATCTGAGCATAAACAGCATGGTGAACATGGAGATGAGACAGGCAATCACAAAAACAGTCCAGGTGAGCCACATGGGCACACTTCCGTAGAAGATGGCGCCGATGAAGAGCAGCTGATTGCCGATGGCGGTAGCACCGAGCCAGCCCCCCTGCATAATACCCTGAAACTGCGGAGGGGCAACCTTTGAAACAAAGGAAATTCCCAGCGGGCTGATAAAGAGTTCGGCAACCGTAAGGATAAAGTAAGTCCCGATCAGGAGCATTGGCGTTACGCGCTGAGCGTCGGTGAGCCCGCCCATGGCATCCACTTCAGTCTTAAGCGGCAGGCCGAGTGAACCAACGGCCATAACAACATAAGCCAGGGCTGCAATGAACATACCGATGGCAATTTTCTTCGGGGTTGAAGGCTCTTTGCCGCGTGCGCGCAGCCATCCGAAAACGGCCATGATGATGGGCGTGAGCAGTACAATGAAGATGGGGTTGATTGACTGGAAAATTTCTGCACCCTGTATGGTGACCAGGCCAAGATTGATCACGATCCCGCTGAGGTCGGTATAATCCTTCGCAAAGAAAGTAAGGGTGAGTCCGTTCTGATGGAAAGAGAACCAGAAGAAAATTACAACACCGAATACGGCGAAAAGTGCATACAGGCGCTGTTTAACTTCTTTGGCATCCATGTGGATCTCATCTGCAGATGGATGGGAGCCGCTCTTAGCTTTGCTTGCAGGATTCGGGAATCTGTTTTTATTAACGAGATAGATGGTCAGTGAAATCGCCATGGCAATAATGGCAATGCCGAATGCATAGTGGAAACCTGTGGTAAACACATTCAGGTAATTGTTTACAAATGCGCCGAGGTCGGTCACAGGTCCGTTCAGGCTGACCCGGGATGCCAGGGTGGTAAGCCTTTCCTGTGCTTCCGGGGTTAGGGTGCCTTCAAGATAGCCATGACACAGTTCGGGCAAACTTGCATTGTATTCGAAACTGTTGCGGGCAAGCCACCAGTTGCGCATTCCTACGGCTACCAGCGGTGCAAACAAAGCGCCAACATTGATAAACATGTAGAACAAGGAGAAACCTGAATCCCTCATTTTTCCGTATGCCGGATTGTCATACATCTGACCGACCAGCGCCTGGAGGTTTCCTTTAAACAGACCGTTACCAAAAGCAATGGTAAACAATCCGAAGCATGAAATCACCAGGAAGAGAATTTTGTTGGGAACAGGGGTAGGTGTCGGGAATGCCAGCATAAAGTAACCAACAGCCATTACAATCAGACCGATAAGAATGGTACGCTTGTAATTCCTCGTCTTATCAGCGATCAGACCTCCGACAAATGCCAGGATGTAAATCGAGAAATAGAAGATTGAATAGATCAATCCGGCATTTGTACCCGATAATCCGAATTTTGCCTGCAGAAAGAGTACCAGGATGGCCATCATGGTGTAGAAACCAAAGCGCTCTCCCATGTTTGCAAGTGCCGCCGCGAGCAGCCCTTTTGGATGATTCTTAAACATAAATTGGGTTTTAAGGATTATTGAAAGTTGTTTTCTGAAAATTCCCGGAGCAAAAATAACCAAAAATCCGGGTTTGCAAAATCTGTTGATAAGTCGTTGAAACTACTTCCCGGGCTATAACCGCAAACGGATCTGGACCTTGATATCAGATTTGTTGTTTCCATTGATCTGGTCCAATCCGGAACCTATGGTGGTTTTATTGGCATAGTAAGTCAGTGAATATCTTACCCACAGATCGAGCCTGCGGCCGAAACTGTATTTGCCCATCAGGTAGAACCGGCTTCCTTTGTAATAATAGGCGGGGATGGAGAACGCATACAGCACATCGCTTTCGTAGGCATAGAGGCGTTCGTTATAGGTGTCGGTATCGAAAAGTGCAAAACGCGCATTCAGCAGCCAGGGTTTCTCAGGCTCGTTGTATATAAAGTCCTGATAGACCAGGTATCCTTTTTTGCGGCCGAAGCCGGGCATATGCCAACAAGTGGTTTCTATCCTGCTTTTGAGGGTGATGGCCCGGGTGGCTTTCAGGCTGAAATGCAGCCGGAAATTTTCCCGTGTTTCAGCCTCGGGATAATCCGTGTATCCGGTTCCGCCTGAAGGATTGATCTGCTTTTGCTGATAACGGTACCTGAAGTAGATTTCAGCGTATCGGGCAGGATTGTAGGTGAGCTGGGCAAGGTATTCGCTGCCGCGCGAAGGGGCGTCAACCCGGTAACGCAGCCAGCCAAAACGGAAGTGATCGGCATAAGCCGAAAGGCTCCACCTGCGGTGCAGCTGGGCAAATAGTCCAAGGTAGAGCCCTTTCTCATTTGCATTCCGGCTTCCTTCCGCAAAAGCGTTGCTGAAAAAACTCTGGTAGTCCTTGCCGTAATTTCTGTAGATTGCCGAAATGGCCAGGTGCGGATCAGGAGTGGCAGTCGCCCCGACCAGCATTGCCTTCCCGCCGTTATCACTCCCCGAAACCTCACCGAAAAGGGTCAGTGAACGCAGGATGGCGGCAAAATCAAAACCAAAATTATTCAGTGTTTTACCACTGAAATCGAATTTATTATACAAAGCTTCTCTACGCTCCAGATCAACACCCAATTCAGTATGATAGGCAGTCGCCCCCAGGCGGAACATTTTAATCCGGGTCTGCAGGTTTCCCCCGTAAACGGTTTGCTGAATGGCGTTTTTACCCCTCAGCTCATTCGGGGTGCGGTGGTAGCCGGTTTCCTGTAATGAGCTGATGAATAAAGTTTCAGCCGTGAGTGAGTCGGTGGCGCCTATCCCGGCGTCCACTTTCTTGTCGGAGTAAAAAACAGTTAAGTCTGTATTTTTCAGCGGTGTAATGGTAGCTGCAGCCCCCCGCATAAAGAGGTTTTCATTTGCTCCGGTATTAGGCCTTACCTGCTGCGCAATGCGGCGGGTAGTGATGGCCCCGGCGGATTTGCCGAAAGCCAGGCTGCTGTACATGGTTAATCCCTGCCCGAAAGCGAGATGATAATCACCAACTGCCAGGTATTTTAAAAATTTATCTCCCGAATAAAAGAAATGCGCCGAGTAGAAGTCAAATCCCTTTTTCAGACTGTCGGCTGAAGGCCAGAAAGGTTCTCCGGGATCTTTCTCCATGGTAATGCCGAACCTGATTTTGTTGTAGAAACTGTATCCATATCTCAGGTATAGTTTTTCAGGGCCTCCGAGATAGCGCGAATTGGGTTTCAGTTGCAAAGCTGAGTCGGAGATGGGCGCATAGCCCGACTGCTCTTCAAGCACCTGCTGATAGCGCATCAGTATCTGGTGCCGGCCATATCTGGCAAGGTTTGAAAGGGTAGGTTTTGCGCCCGGCGTTTGCAACCTGAAGGTAATAAACGGTGCAAGCGATGAAACCAGCACGGAATCAAATCCTTCGATCAGGTTTAATTCATAAATGCTTGTCAGCTCTCCGAATTTCTGAATATAATTGGTAAGGTTGCTTATCTGCAGGTCGTTAAGCTGTAGTTGCCGGAGCTCCCTTTCCGATGCCTTGTTGACATTGACCGGCTGATGTATGTATTGAAGCAATTCATCAACCATTTCCGAATAGTCGAGTTCTGTGTCGGTTTGCCCCGAAAGTTGTTCAATCTTATCATCCAGTTGTGTGGTGTTGACAGATTCCGGTTTCACAGGTTCCTGCCCCAAAAGCGTGCAGGCAGTGATCAGTAAAATAGCAACCTGAAGCAGTGCCGGGCGGATCAGAGACTTCATGCTGTCAGAACTTATAGGTTATGGATGCCTGAGGAGAGAATCCAAGCACATAATGGTAGGAGGAGCTGATATCGATAACGAAATCGCCGGCAAAAATACCAACCCCGAAAGCATTGGAAGCAGGGTTGGTTGAAATGCCTCCCCTGAGGTGCAGCATGGGGATGAGTTTATACTCAATTCCCGCTTTGATATTGGCTTCGTGGTTGATGTCTTTTTCCGTTTCTGCTGTCAGCAGGAATTTTGGGGTAATTTCATAGGCGGCACCCAGCCTGAAAATTACGGGTGCCCTTTCGTCATTATATTCAGATAGTTTTGCACTCACAGGATTGTAAATGTGTGCTCCTATGGCCAGTTGCGGAGTGATGTTTGCAAGCAGGCCTGCTTCGAAGGTGATGAAGTTCCGGTTACCGTAACTCTCTGCCAGCCGAGCCATATTGTAATCCAGCTGAAGTCCGAAGGCTATGTGTTTCCCGAATGCTTTCGCGAAAGCGAGGCCGATTTTACTTTCGTTGTATGCCGAATATCCGAAATGAGCGAAACTTAATCCGACAGTCCCCGCCTTAACAGGGAGTGCAAAAGCGCCGGCTTTATAGCCAAGTTCTTTAAGCAGAAACCGGTTTTCATAGTAAACGGCAGCCGAAGCATGGCTGAGCTGCGCAAGCCCCGCCTGATTGTTGAAAGCCGACCAGATATCACTTAATGCCACAGATGCTGTCCCCAGGGCTGCAGATCTGCCGCCGGCCGGCCTGTTTTCGCCGCCGGCAATCGACTCAGTCCCCTGCATCAGCATGATGCCCGATAAAATAATAATGAATCTGAACTTCATTTGATTGGGATGTGTAAAACTTTGTGTACCGGTTGGTTTTATCTTATTTGTAAATTTCCCCGATATTAGCAGCGTTTAATATAATTCCGGTCAGAAAAACCAATCTGTTTTACTTTGAAATAAACAGTCCGGTTTTCCGGTGTTAAATATAGTGGTTTTCTTGCTTTCAGGGTGATCGTCATTGATTTTTAAACTCAGTGTTGATCATTTCTGACTGAATGATGTTAATATTCCTAAATTCAAGAGCAGGATGAAACATATATTGGATTTCCTCACGGATTTAAGTTCAAACAATACCAGGGAATGGTTTGAAATGAATAAGCCGTTATATAGTAAGGTGAAAGCTGATTTTGAAAACTTTGTGAATGAAATTATTGCGGAGATTCAGCGATTCGACCCTTCCCTTGGCAGTTTGCAGGCGAAAGACTGTACTTTCCGGATTTATCGCGATGTGCGTTTTTCGCATGATAAATCGCCTTATAAGACCAACATCGGGGCCTTTATGGCAAAAGGAGGCCGCAAATCGGCCGGCTCCGGCTATTACCTTCACATTGAGCCGGGAAAGTCATTTGTTGGCGGAGGTATTTATATGCCCGGCCCTGAAGTGCTTAAGAAGATACGGCAGGAGATTTATTTTAATCCGGCGGCATTTCGTTCCATCATAGAAGAAAAGGATTTTAACCGGTTTTTTGGGAAACTTTCGGAAGAGGACAGGCTGAAACGGCCTCCCAGAGACTTTCCGGCAGATTATCCTGACATGGACCTGCTGATGTATAAGAGCTATGTTTGTGGTCATTCATTGAGTGATCAGGATGTAGTTTCGCCCGGGATGGCCGGAAAGATCACCAATGCTTTCCGCGCGATGAGAAACCTGAACCTTTTCCTGAACAAAGCCGTGGAATCCGATGCCGGTTGAGAATAAAATACGGGGATATAAAACGTTCATCCCGGTAGTGAGTTACTCAGGCTCATTACCGGGACGAAGACTTGTTTAGCTTAATGTGAGGTAAAGGTAAGGCAGGATCAGGGATTTCCGTTAAGGAAAAGCAACTTTTAATGAAATTTTAATAGTGGATAGCTGCCTGACAGATTCACGAGTGTGCTAATAATTTGTAAATCATCTAGAAATGTATCTTAATGGATAAACAATCCCAGGCGCCAAAGCCCCGTTTTCATCGTAATCCGATTGTCAGGTCGCTCCTTATGACTTCAGGCGTAGTTTCTGCCCTGCTGGGTTTTGCAGGAATTTTTCTTCCTTTGTTGCCAACCACACCGTTTCTGTTACTTTCTTCGTGGTGTTTTATGCGTTCATCCGAAAAAATGAACCACCGCCTGCTTCATAACCGCTACCTTGGTCCTTACATCAGAAATTACAAATCGGGAAGGGGCATAACTTTAAGAAATAAGGTTTACAGCCTTGTTTTTCTATGGCTGACGCTGAGTATGTCATTTCTGTTTTCTCCCCCCTATTGGTGGCTGCATACCGGTCTTGCGTTTATCGGGATTACGGTAACCATTCATATACTCAGGTTTAAGACACTTCACCGGGATGATAATTGATGATGAAAAATTCTGATTCGCTTATATCCTGATAAGAACAACCTAATGGTATGCTGAAGTAAAAACCGGGGCATTTATTATGGAACAGAATCTGAAAAATGGTCAGACTGGCGGATTGGGTGCAACCCCATTTTCCCGGACTTATTTTCACGGGACAAAGGCTGAGTTGAAAATCGGAGATTTTATCGAAGCCGGTTATCAGTCAAACCATGGACAACATAAAAATGCAAAGTATATTTTTTTATCGGCAACGTTGGATGCTGCTATCTGGGGAGCTGAGCTGGCAATGGGTGACGGGCCGGAGAGGATTTATCTGGTGGAGCCGACCGGAGCAATTGAAGACGACCCTGATCTCACAGACAGAAAGTTTCCCGGTAATCCGACGCAATCCTACCGCTCTTCCGAACCTTTTAGAGTAATTGGTGAGGTTACAGTTTGGCAGGGACACCCGGCAGATCAGGTAAATGATATGAAAAATGCTTTGAAGAAACTTAAAGATCAGGGAATTACCTCGCTGAATAATGAATAGGCCAGTGGAAGACAATGCCCGTTGAATATTATACATCAGGCAATGTGGTGCTATAACATGGCCTGTTCCCGAAGCCTCGTCAGTTTGTTTGTTCTGAAATCAAATCAGGAATAACAAAGGCTGCATCATCCGAGGCAGCCTTTGTTGTTAAAATAAGATTGTCATGGTTTAACCTTCGAGCAGTCCCCTGCGTTTCAGCAGTGGTTTGATGTCCGGCTCAGCGCCCCTGAACTTTTTGTACAATACCATCGGATCTTCAGTCCCGCCGCGTTCCAGGATGTTTTTACGGAATGATTCAGCGGTTGCCTGGTCGAAGAGGCCGTTCTCCTTAAATGCTTCAAAAGCGTCGGAATCAAGGATGCCCGACCAGATATAGCTGTAGTAACCCGAAGAGTAACCACCGCTGAAGATATGGTTGAAATAGGTGCTGCGGTAGCGTGAAGTGATTTCGGGGATCAGCCCGATCTGCGCGAGGGTGGCATCCTCAAATGAACTGACATCGGTAAGTTTAAATTCCTTCATATTATGATAACCCATATCGAGGAATGATGCCGCCAGGTATTCAACAGTTGCAAAGCCCTGGTTGAAATAGGCGCTGTTCTGTATTTTTCCGATCAGATCATCCGGAATCACTTCCCCTGTCTGGTAATGTTTGGCATATAATTTCAGTACCTCTGGCTCAGAGGCCCAGTTTTCCATGATTTGTGAAGGTAATTCCACAAAATCGCGGGGAACCGAGGTGCCGCTCAGGCTGTAATAGGTTGAATTGGAAAGCAATCCGTGAAGTGCGTGTCCGAACTCATGGAAAAAAGTGCTGGTTTCGTCAAAGGTGAGCAGGGATGGCTGACTGGCAGTGGGTTTGGTGAAGTTACATACAATGGTGATCACGGGGCTGATCTTTTCTCCGTTTTTCACGTATTGTTTGCGGTAACTGCTCATCCAGGCACCGCCCCTTTTGCTTTCGCGCGGATGGAAATCCATATAAAGCACGCCGATGTGATCTCCGTTGGCTTCTTTAACTTCATAGGCAGCTGCTTCAGGATGGTATACCGGGATGTCTTTCCGCTCGGTAAAGGTAATTCCGTAAAGATTATTACAAACGGTAAATATTCCCTGTTTCACATTTTCAAGTGGGAAATAAGGTTTTAACTGCTCATCGTCCAGGTCATACTGTTCTTTGCGCAGTTTCTCGGCATAGTAGCTCCAGTCCCATGGCTGCAGCTTAAAGTTGCCGCCTTCCTTGTCGATGATTGCCTGCAGTTGGGCAACCTCGGCTTTGGCTCGTTTCAGGGCCGGGGTCCAGAGCTGGTTTAAGAGGTCAAGCACATTGCCGGCGTTTTTAGCCATGTTTTCCTCAAGGATAAAGGCCGCATGGGTTTCATAACCAAGCAGGTTGGCACGTTCGAGCCTGAGGGCTGCAATTTTTCCGATCAGTACTTTGTTGTCCTTATCGTTATTATTATTTCCGCGGTTGATGTATGCCTTGTAAATTTTCTCGCGCAATTCCCTTTTGGCAGAATACTGCAGGAAAGGCATGATGCTGGGGTTGTGCAGGGTGTATACCCATTTCCCTTCCATTCCGGCAGCTTTGGCAGTTTCGGCGCCCTGATCGATCAGGCCCCGGGTCAGTCCTTCGAGGTCATCCTGGCTTTCGATCACCAGTTTGAAGGCATTGGTTTCGGCAAGAACATTTTCGCCGAACTGGAGCGTAAGTACTGACAATTCCTGGTTGATTTCGCGGAAGCGGGCCTGTGCCGCGCTATCCAGGGCAGCGCCTCCCCGTACAAAATCCTTGTAAGTATCTTCCAGCAAACGGGCCTGCTCCCCGTTCAGGTTAAGGGAGTTGCGGTTTTCATAAACCGTTTTGACTCTTTTGAAGAGTTCCGGATTCAGGTTGATGTTGTCATAATGTGCCGATAGTTTCGGAGCAATCTCCTTGGCAAGTGCCTGAATTTCATCGTTTGTGTTGGAAGAGTTGTAGTTATAGAAAACTCCGGTAACTTTCCTGATCATCTCTCCGCTGTAATCATAGGCGGCGATGGTGTTTTCAAAATCAGCCGGATCCGGGTTGCTGACGATGGCAGCAATTTCGGATGTCTGTTCTTCAATTCCTTTTTCAATGGCAGGTAAAAAGTGCTCATTTTTAATCTCACTGAAAGGCGGAACACCAAACGGGGTGTCATATTCAGCAAAGAACGGGTTTTCACTGGAAGACTTCTTATCTCCACCTGTTTTACAAGCTGTTATCATAGTGGCAGCCAATAAGATTAAGGTTAGTTTTTTCATTACAAACCGGTTAAGTTAAACAATATCCTTTCCGGCAAAAATACTGTTTTTTCAATAGATACTTCGCTTAAATGATAATAAATCAGCAATATAGCATTTAATCATGGTTTGGGGGGGCGAAAAAAACGGGTCCGTGATTACGAACCCGTTAGCCTTTGAAGTATCAATTCAGAAATTCAGCAATTCCATCGCTGCTTTGTAAATCCTTTCCTGATCGGGGAGGATGACTTTTTCAAGGATACGGTTGAAGCCAACCGGAGTAAATGTTGACCCGATCCGTTTAACAGGGGCATCAAGGAAAGTAAAGGCTTCCTCGGTAATCATGGCGGCAATTTCTCCGCCAAAACCGCCGAACACCTTGTCTTCATGCACCACCAGGGCGCGGCTGGTTTTTTTCACCGAATTGAGTATGCCTTCCTTATCCAGCGGAATCAGGGAACGGATGTCCACCACTTCGATGCTTTTTCCGGTTTCTGAGGCTATGCGCTCAGCTACGGCAAGGCTCATATGGGTAGTGTTTCCGTATGTGATGATGCTGAGATCGGTGCCCGTTCTGCGTATGCGCGATTTCCCGAAAGGAACTTCAAAATCTTCAGGAACGTATGTTTCGGAAAGCGGGTCGTTATAGAGCGCTTTGGGTTCCAGAAACATGGTAGGTCCTTCGGAGCGGACAGAGGTCCTGAGCAACCCTGCAGCATCGTCGGCAAATGACGGGTAAACGATGCGGATGCCCGGGAATGTTGCCAGAGCGCCCTCAATGGTTTGGGAATGGTAGAGCCCTCCGCCTATATATCCTCCCGAAGCCAGACGAACCGTCACATTGGGGGCAAAAGCGCCGTTGCTGCGCCAGTAATCATGGGTCAGTTCCACAAACTGTTCCATTGCCGGCCAGAAATAGTCTGCAAACTCAGCCCCTTCGATGACAATTCTCAGTTTTTTATTGAAACGGCTCATGCCATTGGCAGTGCCAACGATAAAATCTTCGGCGATGGGGCCGTTGAAAACGCGTTCGATGCCGAATTCCTGCTGCAGGCCTTTGCTGACATTAAAAATGCCTCCTTTTTCCTTGTTGGCGATATCCTGACCCCAGATAAAAGTGTCAGGATTGTGACGGAATTCGGCTTTGAGTGTCTGGTTCAGCGCCTGGATCAGTTTGAGTTTTTCACCCGACTGTAAATTGTGTGTTCCGTCCGGATATTTTGAAGCGGGATATGGGGCCGGAATTACAAAATCAAAAATGCTTGCCGGATCAGGGTCGGGCGCTGCCAAGGCCTTTTTGTGAGCCTTTGAAACTTCTTCTTTGGCCTGTTTGTCGAGTTCATCGAGCTCTGCTTCACTTACCCTGCCTGAAATGATCAGTGTTTTCCGGTAACGGTCGAAAGGATCGTTGGCCATAGCGCAGAACCGTTCGTTATCATCGCGGTAAAGCTCATGCTTGTCGGAATTGGAATGAGAATGGATCCTGATCGTGGAAGCATGCACAATAACAGGCGTTTGATGCTCTATGGCATAATGCCTGGCCTCTGTCATTGCGTTCATCGAATCAAAGACATTCTTTCCATCACAATGTATGATCCTCAGGTTCTTAAAGCCCCTGAAATTGTCGGCGGCCCTCCAGTTGGCCGTCTGGTCCCGTTTATGCACAGAAATTCCGTAATTGTTGTCCTGAAAAACAAAAACTACCGGCAGTTTTTCATTGCTGGCTCCGTTAATGGCTTCATAAACATAGCCTTCGCTGGTGGAGGATTCGCCCTGCGAACTGATGGCAACTGCCTTTACTCCGTATTTCTTGATTGCCCGGGCTACGCCCACTGCATGAAGGGTGTGGTTTCCGGTGGCGGAGGAAACATTGTGTATGTTCCAGGCCGGTTTTGCAAAGTGGTTTGACATGTGCCTGCCTCCGCTGGCAATATCTGTTCCTTTGGAAATACCGTTAAGGATGATCTCTTCAGCTGTAATACCGGCCGAAATAGCGGTGAGCATATCCCTGTAATAAGGGAACAGGTGATCATTGTTCTTTTCAAAAACCTGGCCGATGGCAAGCTGAATGCCATCATGCCCGGCATATGGGGCGTGGTATGACCAGCCCAGTGCTTGTTTCAGGTAGTTTGGAGCACGGTCATCAAGTTTACGCCCGAGCGTCATCAGGTAGTACCATTTTTTTAGCGTTTCCTTGTCGGTAGTCTTGATTCCGAAAGCTTTAGTTCTTTCCATTGTCTGCAATTAAAACAGGATAGTCGTAAATGAATTAACAGTCCATATAACAACCCATGCACGGGTTTGTTCAACCATTCACCTTATGATGGAGAGCAGGGGTTAATCCATTATTTAACAATGGTTTGAGAATGACTTCACCTGTCCTGTTGCCATGAAGAATCATTTTACAGGATGTTGAAAGCGGGAAACGGAGCTTCCGGAGGGGGAATGGCAATTTCATGCAACGCTGCCCTTAATAGGATAACGGGTCCTGCGATCTGCGATGGTCAGAGAGTCACTCCGAAAGAAAAGTGAAATTTGTCAGCATAGGGATTATAAGCAAGTTTCAAGATGGCGGGAATGTTGACTTTGCGGGCCAGTTTTACAATCCGGGATGCTGACAAGCCCGTATTGACAAAAGCAAATCTGCTTGCGTAATAACTCTTCACCGGGGTAAATCCGGAAACCAGTTTCATGTCGGATTTCAACAATCTGAAGTGGAAGGAGGGTTCGATGTATGTTGAGTAGTAATTACGGCCGGATTCAGGATTGATGTCATCTCCGTATATCATGGTGGCAATAAGCAATCCGAAAGGATGTGTTTCGGGGCGGGCATAAGCCACATTCAGATCTAATGTGTGACGGGTGGTGCCCTGCCTGATTTCGAAAAACTCAAATTCCTTTACAGGATTGACCGGGCAGAAGTAATCGTACAAAGTGACATTGAAACTGCCGAGGCTGTATGCGGCATAAAGATCCAGTTCGGTATAGCTTCCGTCGATGCTCCAGGCGCCCCATGCCCCAGCGCTGAAATTGCCGTAACTGTATTCCACCGACGGCTGCAGACTGACAGAGGTGCCATTGGCGGCGCCCCTCCAGAGGTGATGGGTGTAAATATCAAACGAAGCATCCAGCTTATGCCGGCGAAGACTGTCCTGGGCAGACAGCAGTCCGGGGAAGCCTGAAAGCATTATCAACATAAGATAGAATACCCTTTGGATCATAAAGTTAAACCCTTCCTGAAAACGGCCGCGAAATTACAGCTATTTTCCCGAACAGCAAAGGGTGCACCGAAAAGAATTTCCGGGAACAGAACAGGAATGTAAGTCAGATAAAATATTGATAAATAAATGATTGGTAAAACCGGTTTTAATATAAACGGCCTAATCCCTGATGACTTTATAATCGCCGTTGGAAAAAAGCCTGATGATGGTGGATGCTTTGGCCTGGTTGAACTGATCATGATAAAGCTGAACGCAATAGTCAACTTTATTTATGATATCCGGGGCAATCTGGCTGAAAACCAATGGTGTCGGCTCGCCTGAGATATTGGCAGAGGATGAGACCAGCGGATGGCCCAGGGCGGAAATTAAGTTTTTACAGAACTCATCCCTCACTACCCTGATGGCAATGGTTCCGTCGGGTGCAGAAACATTTCTGGGCAGGTTGCGTGCATTGTCATAAATAACGGTTACCGGTTTTTCAATGCTGCTGATCAGGTCTTCCGCTATTTCAGGCACTTTCTGCACGTATTCGTTCAAAGCTTCAAAACTATTCAGTAGTATGATCAGGCTTTTACTTTCCTGCCTCTTCTTAATTTTATAAATTTTGTCAACAGCCCTGGCGTTCAAAGCGTCGCAGCCAAGGCCCCAGACGGTATCAGTAGGATATAGGATGACGCCTCCGTTTTTGAGGACCTTCACTGTTTTCTGAATTTCTTCTTTTATCATCTCATTCATCTGACGGCAGAATGTTTAGCAATTGTTTTGTCTGTATTTTCTCAGCACAATTAAAATGGCCTAACGGGCATTTCTTAAGTCCGTGCAGGCCGCATGGCCTGCATTCGGGGCTTGGCTGGGCTTCTATGATATGCGAAGCATCCGACAAAGGCCCGAAGCCAAAAGCGGGCACCGTGGAGCAAAAGATGCCTGCAACCGGGGCATTCACAGCCGAAGCCAGATGCTGGGGCGCCGAATCGTTTACATAATTCATTACGGCAAACTGCATCAGGGCTGCAGATTGCAATAAAGAAAGCCTGCCTGCAAGGTTAACAATATCATCTCTTTCCGATTTGCCGGAGATCCTTGCACATAGCCCGGTGTCGGCCGCCGACCCTAACAATATAACACCAATTCCTGCCGGAATGTTGTTGGTTAGCTCAACCCATTTATGTTCGGGGTATTGTTTGGTGAACCAGAGCGATGCGGGCGAAATCGTAATGAATTTGCCTTTTACCCAGTGCCTGGCTGTTTCAATGTCCGCTTCGGCCGGATATAGGCGTGGGCGCGATGGCCCTCCGGCAACCAGATGATCTATCAGCCGGTGGTTCCTTATGATTTCATGTTCGGGATTATCATTTATATCGATACGATGTTCAGCCTTCTTTGTGAAGCAGAAAGATAAAGGATTTTTAATGAATCCGGATCTGATTGCTGCACCGGAAAGTGCAGTCACTATACCCGATGATGTAAACCTTTGCACATTGATGACCGCATCAAAACAGAAGCTTCTGATTTCCATGATCAGCTTCAGCAGGTTGAGGTATTTCGTTCCTTTCTTATCCCAAACCAGCACCTGGTGTATAAACGGGTGTCCGTGAAATAACGAATCGTAACCCTTTCGTACAAGGCAGCTGATTTCTGCATGAGGCAACTCCTGATGAAGTGTTTCGGCAAGGGCAGTCGACAGTATTACATCGCCAATAGATGCGGTTTGTATGATCAGAATCTTCTTCAGCACGATGGTTGGTTTATTGTTTTCGGGCAGATCTGCTCAATTAAACGATCAAGGTTATTTCTCAGGCCTGTATTCCATAGTTACGCAAGGCGTCGTTAAGCGAGGTTTTCAAATCTGTTGATGCCTTGCGCTGCCCGATGATCAGGGCGCAGGATACCTGGAACTCTCCTGCAGGGAATTGTTTGGGATAGGATCCGGGGATTACTACTGACCGTGGCGGGACATAGCCCTTGTATTCCACAGGTGCATTGCCTGAAACATCGATGATACGGGTGCTCCGGGTAATAACCACATTGGCGCCCAGCACGGCTTCCCGGCCGATTCTGACCCCTTCCACTACGATGCTGCGTGACCCGATAAAACAATCATCTTCAATGATCACCGGTGAGGCCTGAACCGGCTCAAGGACACCGCCAATGCCAACGCCTCCCGATAAATGAACGTTTTTACCTATCTGGGCGCATGAGCCAACAGTTGCCCAGGTGTCGACCATGGTATTGCTATCGACAAAAGCGCCGATGTTGATGTAGGACGGCATCATGATTACCCCGGGGGCGAGGTAGGAACCATAGCGGGCAACGGCATGCGGCACCACCCTTACCCCCAGCTCTGCATAATTATGCTTCAGGGGGATTTTATCATGAAACTCCAGCGGGCCGGCTTCCATTACTTCCATCCGGCGCAGGGGAAAATACAAAATTACAGCTTTCTTAACCCATTCGTTCACAACCCAGCCGTCATCACCTGGAGTAGCTACCCGCAGGCTTCCCTCGTCAAGCCGGGCAATTACCTCGTCCACAGCCCCCATTACCGCGCTTTGCTCAAGCAATCTCCTGTCGTTCCAGGCATTTTCAATAGTTTGTTGAAGCAGTTGCATTTTCAGCGAATTATGGGTCAAATTTAGCGATTTTTTAATCCTTAATGGCTTTATTGCTAATTTTGCAGAACCAAATGGCAGCGATTTACATTAAATAACAAGACTTTGGGAAGAATTCTGGCGATTGATTACGGGCAAAAAAGGGTAGGGCTTGCAGTTACCGATGAAAACCGGATCATTGCCTCGCCGCTCACCACTGTTCATTCGAAAGATATTATTGTTTTTCTTAAGGAATATCTGAAACGTGAACGGGTTGACTTGTTTGTGGTGGGGGAACCCCGGCAGATGAACAATCAGGTGTCGGAGTCGGTTAAATTCATCGATCCGTTTGTCAGGTTGCTTGCCCGTGAGTTCCCTGAAATTCCTGTGGAACGGGTTGACGAGCGGTTCACCTCAAAAATGGCTCAACGCAGTATGCTTGAGTCCGGTTTAAAGAAAAAGGACCGGAGGGATAAAAGTATTGTGGACATGGTCAGTGCCGCAATTATACTTCAGTCCTTTCTCGAAATACAGTCATTCAACCTTAACCGTAATGGAAGCGCTGAATGACAGTTTATTGCAATTTTAAGACAGTTAAAGAATGATCATGCCTATTGTTGCCTACGGGCACCCGACCCTGCGTAAGAAAGCAGTGGACATTGATAAGGATTACCCCGGTCTTCAGCAGTTCATTGCGGATATGTTCGAAACCATGTACGCCTCCAACGGAGTGGGTCTGGCTGCCCCGCAGGTAAACAGGAGCATACGGCTTTTTGTCATTGATGCAACGCCATATGCCGAAGATTTCCCCGGTGAAACAAACCTGAAAAGGGTTTTTATCAATCCCCGCATCATTCAGGAAAAAGGGGAGGAGTGGTCATTTAATGAGGGATGCCTGAGTATTCCCGAAATCAGGGAGGATGTGCTCAGGAAGACGGAGCTTCATATGCAGTATTATGACGAGCACTTCAATTATCACGATGAAGTCATAGGCGGAGTGCTGGCGAGGGTGATGCAACATGAATATGATCACCTTGAAGGAATTTTGTTTGTTGACAGAATCAATCCTTTACGTAAAATTATGTTGAAGCGTAAACTGACCGATATCACCAAAGGCCTGGTGAAAACTGATTACAGGATGCTTTTCCCCCTGGTAAAGAAAAAATAATTCCGGATACGGAATACGTTTCTTACCAATCTGAGAATTCCTTGCAAATTGTTGCCATTCAATGTATGATCAGTTTTACCGGGTTTTCAGGGCCTGGCGTATCTTTGGCCGGGAGGGGGGTTTTCGCGGCTCAAACATATTTATAGTAAGTTTGTCAAACATAAAAATTTTAAGGATGAAAAGAACACTTTTTCCATTGGTTGCGTTCTCGATCATGGTTTTTGCATTTGCATGCACTTCGGGTATAAAGAAGGAGATGACCGCCATTGAAACCCTTGAAAAAGAGCTGACTGATCAGGCTGCACGCCCTGATCCCGAAAAACTGGCGGGCCTGCTGGATGCATATACGGCTTTTGTTGATAACCACGCTGCCGATACTATGGCTCCGCTTTATCTTTACAAGGCGATTAACCTGAGTATGGGCATAAACAACGGGGCTTTGGCCATGCAGTTAACCGATCGTATGCTGAATGAGTATCCTAAATATTCGCGGATTCCTGAAACGGTATTTCTGAAGGCCTACATATATGAAAACCAGCTGAGTAACCTCGGGCTGGCGCTGAAGACATATCAGGATTTTCTTTCACGTTTTCCGGAACATGACCTGGCTGATGATGCACAGGCTGCCATTGACAATCTGGGCAAGTCGCCCGAAGAGCTGATCAGGGAATTTGAAGCGCGCGCAGCACAGCAGGCCGGAAACTGATCCGGCTTTTTGTCATTGGGATGAACGTTTGAGTTTATTGCCTGCTGCTCCCCGCATCGGGATTAAATTCCTCTTCGAGCAGTGTTTTGAGTTTCGAAGGCTGAACCCCCGGGCTTAGTTTACCTTCCTTCACCCAGGAAATTTTACCTGTTTGCTCGGATACCACAATGGCAATGGCATCAGATTTTTCCGTAATCCCGACTGCAGACCGGTGCCTCAGCCCGACATGCACCGGCAGTTCCTCGCTTTTCGAAACAGGAAGAATGCAACTGGCTGCTTTGATCTTGTTGTTGATGATGATAACCGCCCCGTCATGCAAAGGAGAGTTCTTGAAAAAGATATTTTCAATGAGTTGTTCCGAAATCCTGGCATCCAGCGTTTCTCCCGTATTGATGTATTCTTCAAGTTCGTGAATTTTTCCGATCACGATCAGTGCCCCGGTTTTTGAATTGGCCATTTTGTGGCATGCCTGCACAATGGGGTCAATACTCAGGTTCTCGTCATTGGCATAGCGTATTTTCCAGAAAAGGAAACGGCGGTGGTTTTTTCTGATGAAGGCCGGTGTACCTAAAAGTAAGAGGAATTTCCTGATTTCGGGCTGAAATACCACAATCAGGGCGATAAATCCGACGCTGATAAAGGCTCCCAGAATTTCCGTCAACAGTTCCATTTCAAGGATCCTCACCAGTCGCCAGGCCAGGAAAATGGCAACGATGCCAAGCAGGATATTGATGGCTGCCGTGCCTTTTACCAGGTTGTATAATTCGTAAAGCATAAATGCAACCAAAAGGATATCAATGATATCGAGCAGCCGCAGGTTGATAAAGAAGGGAATCAGCAGTTCGGGCATTACAGCGTTACTTTTTTGCAAACTTAGTTATTTTCGGCCGGATTGTTTCATGGCGGTTACCAATTTAATGGCTTCCGCTGCCGGTTTAATATCGTGTACCCTCAGAATCAGGGCGCCTTTGAGCAGGGCAATGGTGTTCAGCACAGTGGTTCCGTTCAGCGCTTCAGCGGGAGTGGTGTTCAATATCCGGTTAATCATAGATTTTCTGGAAATCCCTGCCATCAATGGATAGGGATAATCGCAGAACCTTTCAAGATTGTTCAGCAGTTCAAAATTGTGGGCAACCGACTTACCGAAACCGAATCCCGGATCAAGAATGATATTTGATTTCCCCAGGGATGTGAGGATTTCCAGCTGCCGGTCGAAAAACCGTGCAACCTCTCTGCTGACGTCTTCATATACCGGATTGTCCTGCATGTTTTCCGGTGTTCCCTGAATGTGCATCAGCACATAAGCAGCATCCAGTCCGGCAATGGTTTCATGCATCAGCGGATCCATGGTTCCGCCGGAAATGTCGTTGATGATATGGGCGCCCTGCGCTGCGGCCATCCGGGCCACCTGCGAACGGTAGGTGTCCACTGAAATAATGACTTCAGGAAACTGAACGGCAATGGTTTTCACCGATTTTGCAATCAGGGATAATTCTTCGCCGGCTGAGACAGCCTTTGATCCGGGTCTTGTGGATACGGCTCCGATATCTATGATCGCAGCCCCTTCGTCAAGCATGGTTTCAACCCGGCTGAGCATGGCCTTTTCAGTGAGGTATTTACCACCATCGAAAAATGAATCAGCGGTAATATTCAGAATCCCCATCACCACCGGTTCAGAGAGGTACAGTTGCATTCTGCCGCATCCGATTGAGCGCTTTTGCGAAAATTCTGTACCTTTATCGGGCGAATTGGTTGAAGAAACCGGCATTACAGAAAGGATTAATTATATAATAATCAAACAAATATGGCTGTTGACACCAACAAACAATACAACTCGGCAATACTTGCATGCAAAGATATATTTTTAACCAAGATGAAGGATTACGGGACTGCCTGGAGGGTGCTGAGGCCTGAATCGCTTACCGACCAGCTCTACATCAAGGCAAACCGTATCCGGAGTATTCAGGGTAAAGGCACCCATAAAATCGGTGAAGACGAATGGCCGGAGTTTATCGGAATTGTGAATTATGCCGTAATTGCACTGATACAGCTTGAACCCGGAGATGGCGAGGATCTTGATATGGATCATGGTGAAGTTGAGAAACTGTATGATAAATACGTCAGCCAGGCTAAATCACTGATGATGGATAAGAACCATGATTACGGCGAAGCCTGGCGCAACATGAGGGTCAGCTCACTTGCGGATATCATTCTTATGAAACTGCTAAGGGTCAAACAGATAGAGGATAATAAAGGGAAAACCTTTATTTCAGAGGGAGTAGATGCAAACTACTATGATATCATAAATTATGCAGTATTTGCCCTTATTAAACTGAGTGAAATGAAGCATGAGGATTGATAAACCTAAAATGCATTCTGATGTTAATCTGCTAAAAATTACTTAAAATGAAGTTGCTTCACCTTATTTCAAGAATACTTGTCGGACTCGTTTTTATTTTTTCAGGATTTGTTAAAGGCATTGATCCGTTGGGTATGGCATACCGGCTTGAAGATTATTTTATTGCCTGGGGCGCCGAATGGATGATGCCATTGGCGCTGGTGCTTTCAATACTGCTCAGCACCATGGAATTCGTGATGGGTGTTGTGGTGCTCTTTAACCTCAAACCCAGGGTAAATGCCTGGCTCCTGATGGGGATAATGACGTTTTTTACCATCCTTACTTTTTTTGACGCCATTTACAATCCGGTGCCCGATTGTGGCTGTTTCGGGGATGCCATTACTTTAACGAACTGGCAGACATTTTATAAGAACCTGGTACTGCTGGGCTTTACGATTCTGCTTTTTATCTGGCGGAAGAAAACCAGGGATTTGTTCAGCAATTTATCCGCTTACGGAACAGCGCTGGTTTCAGCCATCCTGTTTGCTGGATTATGTATCTATTGTTACAGGCATCTTCCTTTGATAGACTTTATGGAATGGAAGGTCGGCAACAAAATGTATATTGAAAATCCGGAGCCGGTGAAGTATTATCTGACTTACAGGAATAAATATACCGGAGAAACAAAGGAGTATTTGTCGCCTGATTATCCTTACAATGATTCAGTATGGATGTCGCAGTGGGAGTTTGTGGACCAGCGCGTTGAAGATCCGAACACCTTCCTGGGGCATGATCTGCAGATTCTGGATGCTGAAGGCAATGATTACACGGAAACTTTTATAAGAAATCCTGATTTTCAGTTTCTGCTGGTTGCCTGGGATCTTGAGAAGGCGAGCACTAAGGGCCTTCAGGAAATGGTCGGATTTGCAGCGCTCGCTGAATCGGATGGTTATGGTTTTATTGCACTCACCAGTTCGCTGCAGCCGGAGATTGATTCAGTGAAAGCGGCACTCGGACTGAATTATGATTTTTTTCTTGCCGACGATATCGCGCTGAAAACAATGGTCAGGGCAAATCCCGGACTCCTGGTGCTAAAAGACGGGATTGTAATCGATAAATGGCATCATAATGATTTTCCTGACTATCAGGAATTTAAGCAGGAGTATCAAAGCCTGGTAAAACCTCTTTAAGCAGAATGCACAGATTTATTCTGAAAAGATTGTATTATGGGTTGTTTGTGCTTTTCGGGGTGATTACCCTGGTTTTTCTGCTTTTTAACGTGCTACCGGGGGATCCGGCAAGGATGATGCTGGGGCAGCGGGCTGATATGGCTTCGGTGGAAGCGATAAACAGGGAACTGGGGCTTGACCGGCCGCTGATGGTTCAGTACCTCGGATTTCTGAATGATCTTTCTCCGGTTTCATTACATAATGTTGCAGATCATTCGTCGATGTGGTTCCCCGACAGTACGCGGTATGCGCCTTTTTTAACGCTGGTTTCGGCCGGTGACACCAGGGTGCTGCTCAAAAAGCCCTATCTGAGGCGTTCTTATCAGAGTAAGCGCAAGGTTTCGGAGATCATCGGGCAGGCATTTCCCAATACCATGCTGCTGGCCGTTGTAGCCATGGGCTTTGCAGCCATCGTGGGAATATTTACCGGGATTGTTTCAGCCGTCCGCAAAGGTTCCTGGATAGACCGTATTTCGCTGATTATTTCCGTTTTCGGGATGTCATTACCTTCCTTCTTTGCTGCAATCCTGATGGCATGGATATTTGCTTTTGTACTGGCTGATTTCACCGGTCTGAATATGTTTGGTTCTCTGTTTACGGTGGATGATTTCGGGCGTGGTGAATACCTAGACCTGAAAAACCTGATCCTGCCGGCCCTGACCCTTGGCATCAGGCCGCTTGCCGTGATCACCGGACTAACGCGAAACTCGATGCTTGAGGTGCTTTCGCAGGATTATATCCGGACTGCCAGGGCAAAAGGGCTGAGCTATTACAGGGTAATCACGCGCCATGCCCTCCGCAATGCATTGAATCCCGTGGTTACTGCTGTATCGGGATGGTTTGCCTCGCTGATGGCCGGGGCTGTCTTTGTGGAATACGTGTTCGACTGGAAAGGAATTGGCGTTGTCATCGTTAACGGTCTTGAAAAGTATGATTTCCCCGTGGTTATGGGTGCCGTGCTTTTCATAGCTGTAATGTTGGTGATTATTAATATTTTTGTGGATATTATTTACGGCCTGCTCGATCCGCGCGTGAGACTGGCCTGAATTCTTAAACTGTTTAAAATCTGATTTATGAGAAAGAAAATTGTTGCCGGTAACTGGAAAATGAATAAAACTTTCAAAGAGGCGGAGGACCTGCTTTTTAGCATTGCGGATGCACTGATCAGCGGGCGCCCCGGCGATGTTGAAGTGGTTGTTTGTCCGCCGGCATTGTACCTTGAACTGGCCAACGATGTTGCCACTGAACATGATTTCAGCTGCGGCGCGCAGAATCTGAGCGAACATGAGGCAGGCGCTTATACCGGAGAAATTTCAGCAGCCATGATCCGATCCACGGGGGCGGATTATGTTATTCTGGGACATTCCGAGCGCCGTACCTATTATGGAGAGCATGACCAGCTGATCGGTAAAAAAATACTACAGGCGCTCAGGCATGAGCTTATCCCCATATACTGCTGTGGCGAAGTGCTTGAAGAACGTGAAGCCGGCAGGCATTTCCAGGTGGTTGAAAAACAAATTTCCGAAGCTTTGTCAGGACTTGATGCCGATACATTTTCAAAGGTTGTGATCGCTTATGAGCCGGTATGGGCCATCGGAACCGGCCGCACGGCAAGCCCGGAGCAGGCGCAGGAAATGCATGCCTTTATACGTAAGGTGCTTGCCTCGCATTTTGGCGAACAAGCCGCAAATGACACAACCATTTTATATGGTGGTAGCTGTAATGCTGCAAATGCCCGTGAGCTTTTTGCCAATCCCGATGTGGATGGAGGCCTTATCGGCGGTGCATCGCTCAAAGCGGAAGATTTTGTTAAGATTGTGAACAGCTTCTGAATTTATTAACCTTCCCGTTATGGAATATATTGAACTTAACTGCAGCCTTCCGGCAGGGGAGATTGCTTTTGCCGAAATCCTGATGGCCCGGCTGGGTGAACTTGGTTTCGAGAGCTTCGAAGAAACCACGGAAGGCCTGTTGGCTTATATTCCTGCGCAGGACTTTGATCCGGCAATACTTAATACGGAGGAGTTGTGGCCTGCAGGTACCGAAGTAAACTATACCTGGCGGCTGGTGCCTGATGAGAATTGGAATGCCGTGTGGGAATCAAATTTCGACCCGGTGACCATCGCCGGGCGTTGCCACATCAGGGCACCGTTTCATCCGGCAAAAAACGATATTGAGTTCGGGATTGTAATTGAGCCGAAAATGTCGTTCGGAACGGCGCACCATGAAACTACTTCACTGATGATTGAGGTGATGCTTGAGACTGAAATGGCCGGCAGAAAGGTGCTCGATATGGGCTGCGGTACCGGCGTGCTGGCCATTCTTGCTGCCATGCGCCGGGCTGCTGAAGTAACGGCCATCGACAATGATGAATGGGCTTATCACAACGCCCTCGAAAATGTCCAAAGAAATAAACAGCCCGGGATAAGCGTTTATCAGGGTGATGCCGGCATGCTGAAAAACCTGAGGTTCGATGTGATCATTGCCAATATCAACCGGAATATCCTGCTCAACGATATGCAGTCGTACGTGAACTGCCTTGATAGCGGCGGATTGCTGCTGATGAGCGGATTTTACCAGGAAGATCTTCCACTGATCACCGGAAAGGCTTCAACTTTGAATATGCTTTACAAAAGCCACAGGGTTAAGAACAACTGGGTTGTTGCCTGTTATACCAAGGCCTGAATTTGCTGATGCCGTTGCGTCAAATGTTTATTACTCACTGAACCTGATTGGGATGGCTTACCGGAAGTTTTTATTTTTTCTGACATGGATAACCCTGGTTTTTGTTTCCGGGATTTTTGCACAGGATCTGAAGAACTTTTCAGATGATCCGGCTGTCTTTATTGTTGAACTGACAACTTTTATGAAGCCGGCTACGGACCGTGAGTCGAAAGAAGCCGTGCAGCAGTTTACAGCCTCGTGGAACAGCGGTACATATTCTGCGAAACTTCAACAGGAAGTAATCGCTGTTTTCAACCGCATGCTTGGCCAGCGGATGCGGCCAACCCCGGGGTTCAGGGATTACCTGCAGGCAATGAATTCGTTCCCCGCCGGCACTCAGGAATCATCCATACTGGCCTGGCATAAGGGACTAGAGCCTTTTGTGGACTCAAAGGGTTTGCGTCAGTTATCGGGCTTTCTGGGCAATACGGTGGAACTGAACCGGCGAAAAGTACTCTTTAAATCAAAAGGCAATTCCTGGCAATTCCGGAACGGCAGTTATTCGTTTGCTTTTGATTCCGTGTTGTCGGTTACTTTTAAAAATGTGGACCTTGTATGCATTTCAGGCAGGGACAGCATACGCATTCAAGAAACTTCCGGTACTCATTTCCCCCTGGCCGACCGGTTTACCGGGCGGGGCGGGAAGGTTTACTGGGAAGCATTCGGATTTGACCCTCTGAAGGTTTATGCGCTCATCAACAGGTTCGAAATTAACCTCAAGCAAACAGCCTGGTCGGCCGATTCGGTCAATTTTTATCACAAAGACTTTTTCAGCTTTCCATTGACCGGTAAATTTGAGGACAGGGTTCTGGTAGGGGTTTCTGCCGACCGGGCTACCTTCCCAAGATTTGTTTCCTATCAGACAGACATTGAGATCAGAGAGGTTTTCAAAGATATGAACTACCGGGGAGGCTTTACCCTTGAAGGCCCCCGTATCATTGGCTCAGGATACGGCGATAAGGATGCCACCATGTGGATTAACAGGAAGGGTACTCCTTTTATTAAACTGACTTCCCGGAGTTTTGTCATCCGTCCCGACAGGATCGCATCCCAACGGGCCGCAGCCACCATCTATCATGAGGCTGACTCAATTTTCCATCCCGGTATTCAGCTGCGGTATATTGATGAAAACAAGGAAGTGCTGTTGCTGCGTTCGGGTGAGGGGGCCTCTGCAAGCCCGTTTTTCAACTCTTATCACCGGGTTGACATGTATTTTGAGGCGCTCTATTATCCCATGGGCGCCGACAGCATGAACTTTGAGATGCTCAGGGGGGTTAAACAAACCGGGGATGCTGTTTTTGAATCATCAAATTTCTATTCCGAGTCCAGGTACCACCGTTTGCAGGGGATAGATGAACTCAACCCGATCAACGTAGTTTACAATTTCACCGAAAGGCGGAAGTCCAGATCATTTTATCTGACGGAACTGACAGAATACATGCAGAAACCCATTGAACAGGTCAAGGTCATGGTCATTAACCTGTCAAATGCCGGTTATATTATCTACAATCTTGATAATGAACGGATAGAGGTTAATGATCGCCTGTTCGACTACCTCAATGCAAGGAGTAAAAAGAAAGACTACGACGTTATACAGATCAGCTCACAGGTCACCCGGACAAGCAATGCCGTGCTGAATCTCAATACTTTTGACCTTCGCATCAAGGGGGTGTCGCAGGTGTCAATCAGCGATTCCCAGGCTGTTTATATTTATCCCCGCGACAAGGAAATCCTCCTGCGGAAAAACCGTGATTTTGTTTTTACCGGGCTCGTCAGGGCAGGTTATTTTGACTTTTTCGCCAACAAGAGCTCTTTCGAATATGATAAGTTCAAGTTAAGCATGCCTCAGATTGATTCCATCTCATTCAAGGTGGATACGGTTTCGAAAAAAACAAAACGGATCGAACAGGTTGTGGTGAAGAATGTGCTTGCTAACCTGAGCGGCGAACTCCTGATTGATGATCCGCAGAATAAGTCCGGTATTGCAAAGTTCCCCGCTTATCCTGTGTTTATCAGTGAGAACGATGCTTATGTTTATTACGATCAGCGCCGGGTTGAAAAGGGGGTCTACAAAAGGGATAAGTTCTACTACACCGTATATCCCTTTACCCTCGACAGCCTGAACAGTTTTACCACCGAAGGCCTGAAGTTTGAAGGGCATTTGTTTTCGGGGGGGATAATGCCTGATATCCGGGAACCCCTGCGGGTGATGAGCGATTATTCGCTGGGCTTCACGCGTCAGCTTCCTGATGCCGGAATGCCGGTTTATGAGGGGAGGGCAAACTTCTTCAACAGCATTAAGCTGAGTAATAAAGGCCTTGAAGGGAAAGGAAGTCTTACCTTTATGACATCAACCTCTGCTGCTGACCGCTTTATGTTTTATCCGGATTCACTGGTAGCTGACCTGAAGCGTTTTACAATCAAGGAGCAATCCGGGCCCCCGGCTTTTCCGGCTGTTACAGCGGAGAAAGTACATCAATACTGGCTGCCGTATCTTGATGTTATGCGGCTGAATACCATTTCGGATAAAGACTTCTTTACAATGTACAATGAAAAGTCATTGCACAGCGGTACGCTTTCACTCACTTCCGCCGGTTTGCTCGGCAAGGGTCAGAGCCGCCTGGATAATGCGGATATCGGATCAGGAACCTTTGTCTTCAGTAATCAATCCTTTACCACCGACACCACTGATTTCAGGCTCTACTACCCCGATCGTCCCAGTCTGTCGCTGATGGCGAAAGTGTACCCGGGAAAGGTTGATTTCAGAACCAGGTCTGCTTCTTTTGGCTCACAGGGAAAGAGCGTGCGCATCGCCTTGCCGCTGAGCAAGTACATTTGCTATATGGATAAGATTCAATGGCGGATGGAAGAGGAAGAGCTTTACCTTACCAATTCCCTGGCCAGCAGGTCGTCGCTTGCCGATACGGTAAACCTTAAGCAACTGGTTGATTTTGATTTTTCCGGTTCGGAGTTTATGTCGACCGATCCCGCCCGCGACTCCCTTCAGTTTTTCGCGATGGAAGCCACTTACCGGATGAAGGAGAATATCATCAATGCCCGGGAAGTCAAGATGATCAGGGTTGCCGACGTTGCGGTTTTTCCCGGTGACGGAAAGGTAACCATCCTTTCCGACGGGGATATGAAGCCGCTGACAGGCGCCACCATCATCGCCAACCGTAAAAACAAATATCACCGGATTTACGATGCATCGGTCAGCCTGAAATCACGCCGCGATTACTTTGCTTCGGGATTTTATGACTATACGGATGATGCCGGTGGTGTCCAACCCTTGTATTTCAAGGAGATTGTTGTAGGAGATGACGGTCATTCAAAGGGCAGATCAACGGTGAAGGCGGATGATGGCTTTACCCTGAGTGCATTTTTTGACTTTATCGGCCGGATTGATTTTAAAGCTCAGGAAGAGTTCCTGACATTTTCAGGTGCTTATCACTTACGCAATGAATGTCTGGATGATAAGGGCGCATGGGTTAGTTTCAGCGCCCCGGTTGATCCGGCGGAGGTACGCCTCCCGGTTTCACCGGTTATGCGCGATACAATCGGTGATCCGGTGTTTGCCGCCATCGTTTATTCCGACTTTTTTGGCAGTGTGTATCCGGCCATGTTTCGCAAACCAAAAGCCTGGGGAGATACCCTGGTAGCTTCGGCCAGCGGATTTATTAAGTACGACAGGGACAGGGAAGCCTATCTTATCGGTTCGGTTAACAGACTCGACAATAAGGGAAAGAATGGTAACCTGCTGAGCATAGATACCCGTCAATGTATTGTAACCGCCGAAGGTGCCATTGAGCCGGGCGCAGGGTTGGGACAAGTCAGGATGAAAACATTCGGGAAGGCTGCTCATTATTCCATAGCTGATTCTACACGTTTTGCCCTGGGCATTGCCCTTGATTTCTTTTTCTCCGATCCGGCACTGGCCAGGCTGAAGGACAATCTGCAAAAAAGTGAACTCCCGGCCCAGGATGTTAATTCAGAAATATATCAGGAATTGCTCAATGGTCTTGTGGGGCCCGCTCAGGCGACCGAAGTGCTGAATGAACTAAATCTGAGCGGTCAGATCAGGCGCCCCCCTGCTGATCTGGTGAAAACCCTCCTGCTTGCGGATGTAAATATGGTGTGGGACCCGCGTCTCAAGTCATACATCAGCGAAGGCCCCATCGGTATCGCCGGAATTCAGCGTGATATGATCAACCGTAAGGTAAACGGCTACCTGGAGATTGGGAAACGGCGTACGGGCGATATCCTGAACCTCTATATCGAGATCAGCAATACCGAATGGTATTTCTTTACTTACGGAAACGGTATTATGCAGGCCATTTCATCCAACAATGATTTTAACAACATCATCGCGGGAATCAAAGAGGATAAACGCTTGCTGAAGGGAAGTCAGAATGGGGAAGGTTATCAGTTTATTATTTCGACGCCTGACCGCCGTATTGCTTTCCTGAGGAAAATGCAATCGCGCGAAACCGGTTTTTAAAAATCTGATGATATGATCAATGCTGAAGTTTTAATTGCTGCACTGCTGGCATACCTGCTGGGGTCCATCCCGACATCAGTCTGGGTGGGGAAGTGGTTCTTTAATCTGGATATCCGCACCCAGGGTAGCGGAAATGCCGGAGCCACCAATACAATCAGGGTGTTCGGGCTGAAAGCGGGCCTGCCTGTGCTGGTGTTTGATGTGTTCAAAGCCTGGCTGGCCGTAACCTTATCTCAATGGCTCGGGAATGACAGTTTTACCGCCGATCAGGTAGTAATCTACAGGATCATACTGGGCGGCCTGGCAGTGATCGGGCATGTTTATCCGGTGTTTGCCGGTTTCCGGGGCGGTAAAGGCGTCGCCTCGCTGGTGGGGGTGGTTATCGCATTGTTCCCTGCCGCTTTTTTGGTGATACTGGTCTTTTTTATCCTGGTGTTTCTCTCCACCCGCATCGTTTCGGTCTCCTCGATGAGCAGCGCACTGGTTTTTCCGTTTATCGTGATCTTTGTTTTTGATGAAAAAAGCCTTCCGCTTATCATCCTTGCGGTGGCCGTTGCACTGTTTGTACCTTATACCCACCGCGAAAACATCAAAAGGCTGATTAACGGTACCGAGAAGAAATTTGACTTCGGTAAAAACAAGATAACAAAAGAAAACGGTTAACAGGGTGTTGATAATTTTATTTTTGCACGCCTAAGGTTTGTTGGTGGATTGTAAATATATTTTCTAATTTTACCGTGAACATTTAATGAATCAGTTACAAAGAAAATTGCTTTAATATGAGATTCATAGTATCTAGCCAAAGCCTGCTCAAAAGCCTGCAGTCAATCAGCGGTGTGTTAAATTCGAGCAATACATTGCCCATCCTTGATGATTTTCTGTTTGAACTCAATGGCAGCACGCTGAAAATTACCGCATCGGACCTGGAAACAACCATGACGGTTACTGTTGAAACCAACATGGCTGATGATGAGGGCTCAGTGGCTATCCCTGCAAAAATCCTGCTCGAGCTTCTGAAAACTTACGGTGAAACTCCTATGACCTTTACGGTTGACAACGCACTGGGAATTGAAATTGCCGCTGATGAAGCCAAATTCAGGATTGCCGGGCACAATGCAGATGAGTTTCCCCGCGCACCCCGCATGGAAAGCGTTTCGGCGCTTGATTTGCCGGCTGACCTCCTGCTTACAGCCATCAACAAAACCATATTCGCCACCGGAAACGATGATCTCAGGCCGGCCATGTCAGGCGTTTATTGTGATCTTTCCACTGACTCGGTTATCTTTGTCGCTACCGATGCGCACAAGCTTGTAAGGTATAAACGCTCCGATGTAAGTGCAGAAGGCAACTCTACGTTTATTATGCCCAAAAAGCCGCTAAACCAGCTGAAGGGGATTTTGCCCTCCGACACTACCCCGGTTAGTATTGAATATAACGATACCAATGCGCGTTTCACCTTTAAAAACATTGATCTGGTCTGCCGGCTGATCGAAGGACGTTATCCCAATTATGAAGCTGTTATTCCTTCAGATAACCCGAATACGCTGATAGCAGACCGCCTTTCGCTGATCACTACCCTTCGCCGGGCATCTTTCTTTGCAAACAAATCCACCAACCAGATCCGCCTGACCATCACCGGACAAGAGCTATTTGTGGATGCCGAGGATATTGATTTTGCCCATGAGTCACGCCAGCGGCTGAGCTGTAACTACAGCGGGGAAGATATGGAAATTGGCTTTAATTCGCGATTCCTTGTTGAAATGCTCACCAACCTCAATACGGAGAATATCCGTCTGGAAATGTCTGCCCCTAACCGCGCCGGAATTCTCCGCCCCGTGGAAGGTGAAAATCCGGCAGAGGATATCCTGATGCTGGTAATGCCGGTGATGCTGAATTCATAATTTTAAAGACTCATTTTTTTAACAGGGCAACGTTTTAAAATGTTGCCCTTTCTCTTTTATTTTAGCTTAAAATTCACTATCTTAGTAAGTTATTTTTCATTTTTTAAATTGGGAAAGTCATGAAAACAAGAATCAGACGCCTGCCATTTATGCTGTTGTCAGCCGGTTTACTGCTTGGTCTTGCCATGCCTTCATGCGACAAGGTCAAGGAATTGGCCGAGTTCGATATTTCCTACAATAATCCGGATATCCGCTTTACAATAGATTCGCTGGATTATCTGCCCAAGAGTGAATCACTGCTGGTTGAGGAGACCCTCTCAATCAATATCGACAGCATCATACAGAAACATGAACTTGAAGGGATCAGAAATGCATCGTTTGAGCAGGTGCGCCTTGAGGTGGAGTCGCCGCCTCAGGTAAATTTCAATTGGTTGAATTCAGCCCGTGTAACCGTGAGCGCAACCGGACTGACCGAAACGCAGATCGCTGCTACCGTAGCCATTTCGCCGGATGGCCGTGCCGTTGACCTTGAGCTGAGCAATCTGCAGGTGCTTTCATTTATTTCAGCAGGACCCTTTACCCTCAGGGTATATGGAGATATAAACCCGCCATTGCCGGCCAATTTGATTGTCCTCCTGCTCAAAACCAAAATCAAAATGACCGTTCAGCCGGTTTGATTTTTTCTGATTTACTGTGAACGGATACCATGCATCTGTAATCAGCCCCTGCGGCATCAACTGCGCCACCTGTTATGCTTTTCAGCGAAGCAAAAACCGGTGTTCAGGCTGCCGGAATCAGTCAGGGTACAAGCCAAATTATTGCGTTGTATGTAAAATTGTCAACTGCGAAAGGCTGGCAATGACCCGTTCAGGGTTCTGCCACGAATGCGATCAATTCCCCTGTGCCAGGCTGAAGCAACTTGACAAGCGTTACAGGAGCAAATACCATAGCAGCCCTATTGATAACCTCAGGGATCTGAACAGGATGGGCCCTGAAGTATACATGGAGCGGGAAGACGTCCGCTGTCGCTGTGCCGGGTGCGGGGCAGTTGTCTGCATTCATTCAGCTACCTGTAAGCAATGCGGCCTGCCACTGCCCGATCGCATCTGATTCGGGAATTATGCTATTGATAAAGGAACAATTCCGTCTTTATTCAAATAATTCGCTGAGCTCCAGCCATCGGTTGGTTTTTTCTTCGAGGGCGCTTTCCGTTTCCTGGTAGTCCCGGCTGAGTTTCTCCAACTCATCAGGCCCGCAAACACCGGAGTTCATCTTGTCCAGTATCTCTTTTTTGAGTGTTTCGAGCGACTGTACCTCCCCGTCAAGAGCCTCAAACTCGGTTTTTTCCTTATAACTTGGTTTCCGGGGTTTGTTGTCCTGATTTGATGCGGGTGCCTTTGTTGTCGTTACCGGGCTTTTCTGCCGCGCCAGCCGGGCTTCTTCAGCCAGCTTAAGCTTGTAGTAATCGGTGTAGTTTCCGTAATAATCCTTGATTTTTCCCTCATTCCCGAACACGAATACATGATCAACAATTTTATCCATAAAATACCGGTCGTGCGAAACCACAAGCAGGCAACCTTCGAAGTTGATCAGAAAATCTTCGAGCAGGTTGAGTGTGTGGATGTCCAGATCGTTGGTCGGCTCATCGAGAATCAGGAAGTTGGGATTTTTCAGCAGCTGCATCAGCAGAAATAACCGGCGTTTCTCCCCGCCGCTCAGGCTTGAGAAATAATTATACTGCAGGGTATGGGGGAAATTGAAGTGCGAAAGGAAGGCTGAAGCGGAAATGCGGCCTTTGCCCAGCGGCATTTCTTCTGCTATATCTTTGGCAATATCGATCACCCGCTTATCTTCTTTGGGCTGAAAGCCCTCCTGGGAATAATATCCGAAAACAATCGTCTGCCCCGTGGTAATCTTTCCCATATCCGGATGCAGACTGCCGGTAATCATATTGAGCAGGGTGGTCTTGCCGGAACCATTGCGGCCGACAATCCCTGCCTTTTCTCCTTTTTTGAAGATATAGGAGAAATTGTCAACAACCTTGTTTTCTCCGAAAGCTTTATGTATATTATTTAATTCCAATATTTTACCACCGATCCGCGTCATTTTCACCTGAAGGGGCCCGGTATCTTTTTCAACCCGTTTATTGGCTTTTTCCTGAATTTCGTAAAAGTTGTCAACCCTAGCTTTCGCTTTGGTACCGCGCGCCTGGGGCATCCGCCTCATCCACTCAAGCTCTGTTCGGTAGAGGCTTTTGGCCTTTTCCGTTTCCGTAAGTTCAATGGCTTCGCGTTCGGCTTTTTTTTCGAGGAAATATGAATAGTTGCCTTTGTAACGGTAGATCCTGTTATTGTCAAGTTCAAGGATTTCGTTACACACATTGTCGAGAAAGTAGCGGTCGTGGGTAACAATCAGCAGGCTGAGGCTCTGACGGGTGAGGTAGTCTTCGAGCCACTCTATCATTTCAATGTCAAGATGATTGGTGGGCTCATCCAGGATCAGGAAGTCGGTTTCTTCAATCAGGGCTTTGGCAAGAGACACTTTTTTACGCTGTCCTCCCGATAATTCCCCGATTTTCTGATCGAGGTCCGTAATCTTAAACCGCCCGAGAATTTCTTTAATCCTCACATCATAATCCCACCCGCCGATCAGTTCCATTTTGCTGGTACTGTTTTCGAGCATACGGTGGGCTTCAGGCGAATCATCATGTTTAATCAGGTTGAGGCTGTATTCATAATCGCGGATGGTGCGCATGAATTCATTCTCGGCGTGGAAGAGGATGTCAAAAATCGTCTGATCATCATTCATTTCAGGGTTTTGCGGAAGGTACGCCCACCTGATGTCGCGGCGGAAGGTTACCGCACCGCTGTCGGGAAGCTCCTTGCCGCAGATAATGTTCATCAGGCTGCTCTTCCCTGCGCCGTTGCGCGCAATAAGCGCAACTTTGGATCCCTGGTCAATTCCAAATGTAATTTCGGAAAAGAGTTCCTTCTCACCGAATGATTTACTGAGTTGTTCAACAAGCAGATAATTCAATTGATATAATTTTAGCAGCGGCAAAGATAAGCTTTATCGGCTAACCTTAATTGCCCCGGCTTATGGGAACAAAAGCAAAAAGCCTCAGAAAATGAGGCTTTTGAGCAGAACTGAAAAGAAAAACTAAATCTTTTTAACGTCAACAGCTTTCTTTCCTCTTTTGTCCTCGGCAATTTCGAAAGAAACGAGATCATTTTCATTTACTTTCTCAGTAAGGCCTGTGGCATGAACAAAAACATCATGCTGGGTTTCATCGTCGATAATAAAACCAAAGCCTTTGCGCTCATTAAAGAATTTAACTTTACCGGTAGGCATAACAATTGAAAATTAGAGATTAACAACACAAATATAGTAAAAAAAACAGGGAAATCAAATTTAAGTTCGATCCTGTTTGACCAAACTTATGGGAAAGGGCGGAAATGAACATATATTGATCAGGCTCTAACCTTTGTCAGCATGGAATACCTGCCATTTCAGTCAGCATCAAGCAGCCAGCGGAAATTTTTTTCTGCATCGGCTGCAGAAGCGCCACAGAACGACGTTTCCGGCTGAAAACCCGAGCAGACAGCCGGGCGTTCAGGTTTACCGAATATCGCGCATTTCAGGTCATCGGTAAGCTGAACACATCTTACAAAGGCAGGTTTACCCGCCGGCATACCCGGGATGGGTGAACTGATGGAGGGAAAGATACAGCAGGCAGCGCATCCGGGGCGACAGTCCATTGGAAATGACGTTTGAGCATGCAAAGCTAATGGATTACAGAATGACTCAGACAGGTCCTGCAAACACTTTTATAATTCCGGACTCATACGCGGGGGATGTTCTTTCCTCTTTTGATGAAGCCTTGCCGGGTTCTCAAAAGATAAATTTAATCTTCGCCCTGGATTCTGCTGACTGCATTAACTTTTAATACCTTTGCACCTGAAACGGGCATTATCATCTTCCTGAAGGCCTTTTTTCATTGCGCGTTTGATTATAACGTAAATATTAAAAAGTAGTTTTACGGTGATTTAACGGTATTGTAACCATATTTCTTAATTTCCACATTCAAAGATTAATGGCATCATTTGGCAAATGGATCGGAGGCGGCCTGGGTTGGGCGCTGGGCGGTCCCATAGGAGGAGTTCTTGGTTTTGTGTTCGGTTCGATTTTTGACAGCATGCAAAGCGGTCATTATGAACACAAGGGGTTTACACCGACTCAGGAAGGGGATTTCAAGGTCAGCCTGCTGGTAATGATCGCCGCCATCATGAAGGCCGATGGCCGGATAATGAAGTCGGAGCTGGAGTATGTGAAGCGGTTTTTTCTGAGTCAGTTCGGAGAGCAGGAGGCTGAGCGCTTGCTGCTGCTGCTCAGGGAGATACTCCGGCAGGAACTGGACGTGGATGAAATCTGCGAACAGATCCAGGAAAACATGGAATATCCTTCAAGGCTTCAGCTTGTGCATTTTCTTTTCGGAGTTGCCGCCGCCGATGGCGAACCCCATGCCGCCGAAGCGGAATTGCTGAAGCGCATCTGCCTCCACATGGGGATCCGGCAGAAGGATTTCGACTCCATAAAGGCCATGTTTATCAAAGATACCGGCAGCGCTTACCGCATTCTTGAGATTACCCCCGATGCAAGCGATGAAGAGGTGAAGAAAGCATACCGCAAGATGGCACTAAAATATCATCCGGATAAAGTGGCCCATCTGGGAGAGGATGTGCAGAAGGCGGCAAAAGAGAAATTCCAGCAATTGAACCAGGCTTACAATGAAATCAAGCAGCAGCGCGGATTTAACTGATCTGAAGATCGTTGAAGCCGATGTGCCCCGGCCTGATCAACTTAAAGTATTATTTCGAGACAATAAATCCCTGTTGCTGAAAGCCACAAAGAAACTGGCAAAAATCAATCCGCGGGCACTGGATTCCGCAGTTCATGCCATGCATGATCAGGCTTTTGGTTTTTACGATTGCCTCTTGTGTGCCAACTGCTGCCGCAGCATCAGCCCTGCCATCCGTTACAGCGATGTGGATGATATGGCTAAGAAACTGAGGATAAAACCTTCGGAAGTCGTTGAGAAATACCTGAAAACAGACAGCGATGGGGATTTTGTATTTCATTCGGCGCCCTGTCCGTTTATTGACGGGGATAATTATTGTGGTATTTACAGCCATCGTCCCAAGGCGTGCAGGGAGTATCCGCATACCGATCGCAGCCGGTTTTACCAGTTGCTGAAGCTTTCACTGAAAAATGCAGAGATATGTCCGGTAGTTTACGCCATTCTGATTAAACTGAGCGCTGTTTAAAATCTTACCACAGTCCCCAAAGGCAGTTTTTTGCCGGATTTATCGGCCAGGTACAGTTCCCCCGATTCCATGGTTTCCCTGTTTCCAAAAGCCGACCTGATCAGATTTTCCCCGATCAGCGAGGAAAAACCCATAGAATACAGGCTCATTATCAGGAAATTTTCGTTTTCGTCGAGCAATTCACGGCATTGCTTGATCATTTCATTGATCTGCTCTTCAAGCACCCATTTTTCGCCGTCCGCCCCGCGGCCGTAAGCGGGCGGATCGAGAATAATGCCCTGGTAGCGGTTGCCGCGGCGAACCTCCCGTTTTACAAATTTTAATGCATCTTCAACCACCCAGCGGATTCCGTCAAGACCGCTGAGTTCCATGTTTTCGCGGGCCCATGTAATCACGGGTTTTACCGAATCCACATGCACCACTTCGGCGCCTGCCGCGCAGGCCGCCAGGGAGGCACCCCCTGTATAGGCAAACAGGTTCAGTACTTTCGGGCGGGCTGTTTTCATCGCGCTGATGCGATCATAAATATAATCCCAGTTGTCACCCTGCTCAGGGAAAATCCCGATATGCCTGAAACTGGTAAGCCCCAGCCGCAACTTCAGGTTCATCTTTTTATAGCTGTAATCTAACTGCCATTGCTCGCGGCAACCTTTTCTGAGGATCCATTTCCCTTTTTCAGGATCGTTCTTTTCTTTTCTGAAAGTTGCGTGTGCACATGCCGCCCACTCTTCGTCTGTCAGCGATTTGTCCCATACCGCCTGCGGTTCAGGGCGTATCAGCACCTGACTGCCGAAACGTTCCAGCTTCTCAAAATTGCCGCAATCCAGCAACTCATAATCCTTCCAGTTTTCGGGGGAGAGCAGTTTTATCATAGTCCCGTTTTTTTCTGATCCGGGGTCCGTAATCCCTTCACAACTGCAAAGATGCGAATTTTCCCTAACTTTGTCCTGTCAATTCCCCGCCCGATGTCAGAACTTATCACCAGCCCGCAGAATCCGAGGATTAAAAATCTTTTGTTGTTACAGCAGAAGTCGCGGGAGCGCCGGAAGCAAAATCTGGTGGTGGTTGAAGGGCTGCGCGAAACTGCCATTGCAGTGGAAAACGGCTTCAGGATTACGGAGTTTTTTGTTTGCCCGGAGATCAGCACCCCGTCTGATTATATACCGTTGATTGGCAAAGCAAAGGTTACGGAGCTGAGCGCTGCCGTATTTGAAAAACTGGCCTACCGCGAAGGCTCCGATGGCTGTATTGCACTGTTTGAGCCACGCTGGCTGAAAATCGGCGAGGTAAAACTGCGTCCCAACCCACTGGTGGTGATCCTTGAATCGGTGGAAAAGCCCGGCAATCTGGGCGCTATCCTGCGTACTGCCGATGCCGCCGGGCTGGATGCCGTGATTGTGTGCGATCCCTTGACCGACATTTATAATCCTAACGTAATCCGGTCAGGTGTGGGGTGTGTGTTTTCGAATCAGGTAGTAGCCTGCTCCACAGAAGAAGCGCAGCAATGGCTGAAAGAGAAAGGAATCCGGAGTTATGCTGCTGAACTGAAGGCCTCTTCTCAATACCATCTTCATAACTACAAGGGGCCGACCGCCTTTGTGATGGGGACTGAGGCCGACGGGCTTACACAGAAATGGATTGACTTCTGCGATGAGCGCATCATCATTCCCATGCTGGGAAGTATCGACTCGTTGAATGTGTCGGTTTCCGCCGCGGTGCTGGTTTTTGAAGCCATGCGGCAGCGGGAGTTCAGCGTGGTCTAAAGTTATTGCCGGCCATAGCGGCCTCGCAGGACGATACTCAGAAACTGTAAACCGCTCCCAGTCCGATGCGGAGGTTGCCGGTTTCACTGCTTTTGATCACCCTGTATTTTTTATCATTCTCCCCATATGCGGCTATAGTATATTCCATCTCGGCGATCAGGCTGAATTTTCCGGTAATATATGTAATCATTGGGGCCACGCGGTACACATAAGCAATATCGGCATCTCTGGCCCATACCGGCCCGCTCAGCTCCTTGGCTGAACCATTGTTCCTTGTATATCCCGCGAAGAATGAGGGCTGCCAGCTGCCCAGTTTAAAGGTTGTGTTTATCCATGCCGAATGGTAATTCAGCGGACAGTACTCACGCTGCTGTGTCAGCGGATCGATTTTACTCACCCCGAAGCCGCCCATCATCAGGTGGTCATTAAGTGCCTGTCCGTAAACATATTGTGTCTTGAACTCCATCTTCCGGTAACTCCATGATAAAAAAGCGGTGTATGAAAGGCAGTTCAGGGATTCGTCAGCTTTATACAAGCTGTCGGTAACCAGGCGAGGTGTCAGTTTTTTAAAATCAATTCCTGCTCCGGCAAATATTTTTTCTGTCTTAACCTGAATCTGTCCGTGCAGGTTGGGGATTACGCTGTTTCTCAGGTAAACGGAAGTGCTGCCCTGGGGGCCGTTGTTGACATAATCACGTTGTGAGGCAGCCACTGCCACCATATTAAATTTCCCGGTCTTATAATCTATCCGTATTTGCGGCTGGCGGCTGAAGGAGTGAAATGGCGCGCCGGTATTGAGCGAGAGCACGTTGGGGATCATTTCAGGCAGGTCGAGGGGATGCCAGTATTGTCCTGCCAGCAGCCGCGTTTTCTTCCATTGCAGCGAAATATAACCATGGCGCAGGCGCAGGCTGTTGTTTTCGCTGTTGGAGGCTCCGGTGAAATCCGCTTCGATAAATCCCAGCACTTTCGCTCCCAATACATCAGGTCCGGTTGCCCGGGCATTGATGCGGGTAGTCATGGCGTACTGGTTGAATGTCGGTTGAGCGTTCAGATCACTTCCGTTCCGGTCATAAAGCGGTTTTTTGGGGTAGAACAGCAAAAATCCCTCACGCGCTTCCACCACCTGCCGGCTGTCGAAAATTGCATCAGCCCTGACAAATCCGGAAAAACGAAGGCTGTAGGGGCTGCTTTCCTGTTGGGCTGTCAGCTGGTTGAAACTTAATAACAGGCTACAGGTTGCCGTGATCAGGAGGCGGAAAAATGACTGCATCTTTTTTCGGGCAAAGTAAGGCAATGTATTCTGTTTCTGCAACAGCACCTGATCGGTTTTCAGGCGAACGCCGTAGTCCTGTTTTAGGCTGCCGGTGCCGGAACTGGCAAATATTGAAGTAATGCCATTTTAAGGCTGGATTTTTTTTTATAGGTTTGCACCACCTAAAAATATCCTCAAATTGATGATTACTGCAAAGTCTGTCACCAGAAAACTCTTCCGTCTGATCCGCTTTGCCGTTTTCTTCTTTTTCTTTTCCACGGTTCTTGTTACCATTATCTACAGGTTTGTAAGGCCTCCCGTAACTCCATTGCAACTGATCAGGGTTGCTGAACACATTGCACAAGGCGAAAAGGTGAAGATGAGCCGCGACTGGGTGAAACTCAGGGATATTTCCCCGCACATGGTTCAGGCGGTGGTTGCTGCTGAGGATAACAATTTCATGAAACATCACGGTTTTGACCTTGAAGCGATCAAAAAAGCCAGGGAACTCAACAAGAAGCGGAAAAACAAGCTGGGGGCGAGCACCATTTCGCAGCAGACGGCCAAGAATGTTTTCCTGTGGCCCGACCGGACCTGGCTCAGAAAAGGGCTGGAGGTTTATTTCACCGGACTGATTGAAATATTCTGGGGAAAGCGGCGCATTATGGAGGTGTATCTCAATGTAATTGAGATGGGCGACGGTATTTATGGGGTAGAAAAGGCCGCCGGAAAGTATTACCGGAAACCCGCGTCAGACCTTAACCGTGCCGAGGCCGCGATGATTGCCGCCGTGCTGCCCAATCCCCGCCGGTGGAGCCCTGCCTCACCAACAGCATATATTCAGCGGAAACAACAGCGGATTATACGGGTGATGAACCAGATGGAGAAGGTGAAATTTTGAGAATGTCAGCATGAAACGACCGGTGTTTTTTTTCTGAACTCAGCCAGCGGCACAATATTTGAATAAAATTGTTGTCACACGGGATTACGAATGGAATTGCCGGGTATTAATTTCTGTCTTCTGAAATCTGTTTAAAATAATATATCCATCAAACTCTCTGACCCACATGAAGCAAAAATTCCCCCTTCTGCTGATCATCGCAGCGCTATCCCTTAATCTCAGTGCCTTTGCACAACTCAAAACCAACCTTGTCTTTTTTACAGAGCAGGGCGAAAGGTTTACCCTTATCCTGAACGGTATCCGCCAGAATCCGGTACCGGAGACCAATGTGAAGGTAACCGATCTGATAGCTCCAACCTATAAGGTTAAGATCATTTTCGATCAGCAGGGGATTCCTGATCTGGATAAGACCCTTACATTTAATCAGGGAACTGAAACTACATTCACTATTAAGCGTAACAACAAAAACGAGTATGTGATGCGCTGGATGAATGAGGTGCCCATAGAGCAGGCTTTGCCGCCGGCCACGGGGCAGCAGGTGGTTGTTTACACCACCCAGCCGCCGGCGCCCTCCACGGTCACCCAGACAACCACTACCTATACGGAAACAACCGGCGAGCCGCAGGGCAGTGTTTCCATGGGCATCAGCATCAATGATCCGGAACTGGGCGTGAATATGAACATCAATGTCGGAGGGGCCATTCCGTCAGGTTCGCAGGCAGTTACTACCCAAACTACCACTACCACATACTCCACCACTACCAACGCTTCCGGCGGGTATTACCAGGAACCGGTCCCGCCTCAGCAGCAGGCGTATGTGATGCCGGGGTATAATGGTCCCGTAGGGTGTCCGTATCCTATGCATCCGTCTGAATTTCAGGAAGTAAAGAGATCTGTTGAAAGCAAGTCGTTTGACGATACAAGATTAAGAATCGCCAAACAGGTTATTGCATCCAACTGCCTGCTCAGTGCGCAGGTAAAAGAAATTATGCTCCTCTTTACATTCGAGGATACCCGTCTCGACCTCGCAAAATATGCCTATGGATACACCTACGACATCGGAAACTATTACAAACTTAACGATGCTTTCACCTTTGAATCAACCATCGAGGAACTCGATGAATACATCAATGGTTTTCGCAGGTAATACAAGCTGATTTTTTTCAAGTTAACCAGGGCCGGGAAAATTTATCCCGGCTTTTGCTTTTAGGGTACTTCGCTATATAATGTGCTGTCTGTTTTTGCCGCAGATGCACAATCCCGCTGGCTATCGGGACTCCTAAGAACACCAGATTATTGCAGGA
>DJGZ01000009.1:15402-36247 GCA_002433025.1 Bacteroidales bacterium UBA5833 | reverse complement strand
CCTATTTTTGTCATGTACTTAGTGATTGAACACAAAAAAATCAGACAAATGAATAATCACAGGCAAATACGGAACATGTCGGGATTTTTAGCCGGCATTTTGACAGGTTTACTGTTGCTGATGTATATTCCGGCACACACGCAGACACACTCATTGAGGCAATGCATTGACACCGCATTGCTTCACAACAGAAACATCAGAATAGCCCGCCTGGACGGTTTGATGGCCGGTGAAAAGAACCGCGAGGCAAAAAGTACACTGATGCCCAGACTGAACGGATTCGCTGACTACCGGTATTATACCGATCAGCCCTATCAGATCATGCCCCAGGCTGCTTTTGGAGGCCCGGAAGGCGCGTACAAAGAGATTCAGTTCGGTGTACCTCAGAACCTGAATGCAAACCTGCAGCTTGCTGTGCCGCTCTTCAATCCGGTTGGACTGGGGGCAATAAAAAGCACGGAAATAGCTGTTGAACTTGCTGAAATACAAAAGATTAAAACAGATGAGGATGTGGTGGTGGAGATTTCCGGTGTTTACTACAATGCCCAGGTCCTTTTGAATCAGTTGGCGTTCATGGATAGCAATATTGCTAATACCAATAAACTGGTGCAAACAGCGACTTTACTTTATCAACAGCAGTTAGCCAAAAGTACTGACGTTGACAGGCTGAAACTGCAACTGGAGCAGTTAACAACCCAGCGAAATACGATATCATCCCGGCACAGGCAGGCCCTGAATGCGCTGAAATTCCTGATGGGGAAGCCGGTTACCGATTCCATCCATGTGTCGGTGTACGAAACTTCAGTTGCTGAAGTTGATTTCAGGCCCGGGACAATCACGGATATGCTGTTGATCGAAAAGAAACTGGAATTCAGTCTGTCGGAGGTGAATGCGCTGAAAAATTCACGCCTTCCTTCGCTGAACGCATATGGCGTATATGGTAGTAACGGCTTCGGCACCACAGGATCCGACAGCTTTTTCAATTTCCACCCGATAGGTTATGTTGGTGTGCAGCTTTCAGTGCCGCTGTTCAATGGGATGAATACAAAACGTAAGATTGCCGCGAAAAAGATTGAAGTAGATAAGTCAATGGTTCAGAAGGAAATGGTAGCAGAAAAAGCCCGCCTCGACCTGATTAATGCCGAGATGCAGTACAGCATTGCAAGTACCACCATCGCCACGGTGAGTGCCCAGGTTGATCTTGCTGAAAAGATATACAGCAATACCGTTTTGCAAAACAGTCAGGGAACAGCAAATATTACGGATGTGATTCTGGCAGACAATGCCCTTCGTGAAGCACAGCAAAATTATATTGCGGCATTGATTGATCTGCGCAGGGCCGAACTTGAATACAAGCGCGTAACCGGAAATCTGCTTTCTGAAAACAACTAAAACTCATGATTCAAAAATAATCACCATGAAAAAAATAATCTATTTAATCCTGGCAGTGGCAATCGTTGCCATAATGATCCTGAGGCTCAGGGGCAACAAGGAAACCACGATAAACAGAGTTTATCAGTACAACAAGGAAGAGGCCATCAAAGTGCAGGCGATTACGCTGCAGGCAGAAAGCATCGACAGTGACATCTCCTGTCCCGGGACTTTTGAGCCCAATAAGGAAACGAAGATCAGCTCGGAGTTACAGGGCAGGATTAATTCAGTGCTTGTTGATGTGGGAAGCACAGTTAAAAAAGGGCAGCCTCTCATTCAGCTGGACAATGCCCTGTTGAAACTTCAGCTGCAAACTGTTGAAATTCAGATTGAAGGGTTGGAAGACGATCTTCAGCGTTACATAATTCTTGCCAAAGCAGATGCTGTTCAGGGTATACAGGTAGAAAAGACTGACCTGGCTTTGCGATCGGCCCGGGTGCAGAAGGCTACTTTACTTGAACAAATCAGGAAAACAACCATTCATGCGCCTTTTAACGGAATTGTTACAGCCAAACTGACCGAGGAAGGGGCTTTTGCTGCCCCGGGCATTCCCCTGCTGCAGATAACGGATATTTCGCAGCTGAGGTTCACGGCCAACGTACCTGAAGGCGAATTGAATCAATTTTCAATGAATGAATTGTACACGATTTCACCGGATGTTTATCCCGGAACTGTTCTCACCGGGAGACTGACCATGACAGGCAGTAAATCCAATATGGGAAATAGTTTTCCGGTTCAGTTTACGTTAAGCAATACGGCCGATCTGAAAATCAAGTCAGGGATGTTCGGCAAAGTACAACGGAAAAATACTGATTCTGAAAAACACCTCATTGTCCCTGCATCTGTAATTGTCGGGTCAAACATTCAACCACAGGTTTACCTGGTGAAAGACGGGCAGGCAGTTCTCCGTGACATCACTGTTTCAAAAAGGGTGGAGAATAAAGTCATTGTTTCGGCAGGCCTGGTGAGCGGCGACATCATTGTTGCCAACGGATTCATCAATCTTTTTGACGGAGCAAATGTAATTGTCAATTAATAGCTGCAGATCATGAACATTACAAAAATATCAATCAACCGGCCGTCGCTGATCATCGTTCTTTTCAGCGTATTTACCCTTTTGGGGATCATAGGCTTTAAAAATCTGGGCTATGAGCTGTTGCCCGACTTTAACCAACCGGTCATAGTAATAAAAACAATGTATCCCGGGGCAGAGCCGGATGAAGTTGAAACCTCTGTATCCAGAAAGATAGAGGATGCACTGTCAAATCTTGAAGGCGTTGACTACCTGGAAACCAAATCGATGCCCAATGCCTCTGTCATTATCGCCAACCTGAAATATGGCACGGATCTGAGCATTGCCATGCAGGATGCCCAGCGCTACATTGACAATATCCGCAAAGACCTGCCTGCCGATATCTTAAGTCCGGTCATGAGCAAGGTTTCTCCGAACGATCTGCCGATCATTTCGATCAGCGCAACAAGTAACCTGCCGGCAACTGAGTTTTACCAGAAAATGAAAGATGATTACCTGCCTCAGATGCAGCAGCTTAAAGGCGTTGCCGAAATTACGATGCTGGGTGGTGAAGAACGCGAAATTCAGGTAAAGGCAGATCAGGATAAATTGAAACTTTATAAAATCTCACTTTATCAGGTTGTAGAAGCCATCAATCGCTCAGGAATCGATTTGCCTGCCGGTAAGGCGCAAACCGATAAGGAAAGCAATTCTGTAAGGTTGACCGGGAAATTTGCAAGTGTAAAAGATATTATGAATGTTCAGGTGGCTATGCCGATGCCCGGAAGTCCGGTTTATGTTAAAGATGTAGCCAATGTAGTTGACGGTGTGAAGGAGGTAAGTTCCGTAAGCCGTTATAACGGCAAAAACGGGATAGGGCTTTTATTGAAAAAGCAAGGTGATGCCAATGCCGTGGAAGTTTCAAAACTGGTTCGTGAAAAACTACAGCAGATCGAAGCGGCCAATACACAGTATGGAGTGAAGTTTGCGGTTGCCGATGATTCAACCGACCTGACGATTGCAGCGGTAAATTCAGTGGTGTTCGACCTGATACTGGCGGTGATCCTGGTTTCGCTGGTTATGTTCCTGTTCTTGCGCAGCTACCGGAATTCTCTGATCGTACTGGTTGCCATTCCAACCTCTCTGATTACGGCCTTTGCGGTGATGTGGCTGATGGGTTTCACCTTAAATCTGATGACCCTGCTGGCCATGTCGCTGATTATCGGGATTCTGGTGGATGATGCCATTGTGATTCTTGAAAACATTCAGCGTCACATCGACATGGGCAAGGATAAAGGAGTTGCGGCATTGGAAGGACGAATGGAGATTGGTTTTTCGGCTATTTCAATCACCCTGGTCGATGTAGTAGTGTTTCTGCCTATTTTGTTTTTGCAGGTGTTTGTGGCCGATATGCTGAAACAGTTTTCCATTGTGGTAATCACTTCGACCCTTACCAGCTTGCTGGTCGGGTTTACACTGGTCCCCTGGCTGGCCTCGCGAATCGGGAAAAAGGAAGATTTGCTACCGACCAACATAATCAACCGTTTTCTGCTCTGGTTCGAAAGGCAGCTATCATCATTTACCGATTGGTATGGCCATCAGTTGGAATGGGTTCTTTCGCATAAACTGTTCTTTTCAGGAATTGTGATTTTTCTCCTGGTAATGACGGGCGTTATGATGCAGCAGGGTATCATAGGCAAGGAAATGATGTCAACGGGTGATCAGGGAAAATTCCGGCTGAACCTGGAATATGACAAAACTACCACTGTACAGGAGAACAATATCCGTTCCTGGGAGATAGAGAATTTTATACTGCAACAGCCTGAGGTGTCAACACTTTTCAGCAATGTGGCCGGGCCTGGCACAGGGATCGGGAGTTCAGGCGTTGGCTCAGCCAATCTTTCGGAATTCACCATTCAGTTAAAGCCTGAAAAAGAAAGGGATATAAATACAGAAACTTTTATGAAATCGCTTCGCGAAGCATTGAATAAAGAGTTTGCCGGCGTTAATTTTTCCATGGCTGTGTTAGGCTTACTTCCTAAGCAGGCACCCATAAAAATTACCCTGAGCGGCAACGATCCGGCCCTGGTAATGAAAACGGGCAATGAGATGAAAGCCGCGATAGAACAGATTCCGGGTGCCGATAATGTGCAGTTGTCGGTCAAAGAAGGAAGTCCTGAATACAAGGTGATCCCCGATAAGGACAAGATGCAGCGCCTCGGCTTGAATACTGCTTATGTGGGATTAAACTTAAGAACCGCTTTTACAGGAAACGATGATGCTTCTTTAACAGAAAGCGGAACAGAATATCCTGTAAGGATATGGCTGGATGACTTTGACCGCAGGAACTTTGAGGATGTGCAGCGCCTTTCTTTAGTAAATCCGATGAATATTCCCGTTGAATTGTCGCAATTTGCAGAAGTGAAACAAGACAACTCGCCATCGTTGCTCGAACGACTTGACAGGCAGCCGTCGGTTACAATTACGTCGGAATCGTTCGGGAGGCCCTCGGGAACCCTTGCGGATGATGTAATTGACTTCCTGGAGAAGAAACCTTTGCCCGAAGGCGTGAAACTGACCTGGGGCGCCGATATCAAAACACAGAATGAAAGTTTCGGGGCTTTGGGTTCGGTGCTGCTTATCTCATTTTTATTGATCTACCTGATTATGATTGCCCTTTATGACAGCTACATCTATCCGTTTGTGGCTTTGTTCGCCATCCCGATGGCCGTCATCGGGGCATTCCTGGCGTTAAACCTGTCGTTAAACGATCTTACCCTGTTTGCACAGTTGGGATTGATCATGCTTATGGGTCTGGTGACAAAAAATGCCATCCTGATTGTGGATTTTACAAACCAGTTAAAAGCGCAGGGCAGGCATTTTAAAGAAGCACTCACCATCGCCGGCAAAGAGCGCATGCGGCCGATTTTAATGACGACACTATCCATGGCAATCGGTATGTTGCCGATTGCTCTGGCTAAAGGTACCGCTAGCGAATGGAAAAACGGCCTGGCATGGGTTATTATCGGTGGATTGCTTTCATCCATGATTCTGACGGTGTATCTGGTCCCTATGATGTATTACATCGTAGATACGATAAAGGAAAAGCTGGCGGATAGAAAAGCAAGCCGTAAAGCCATAAAGGCAGGTCTGATGGTTGAGCATGAATTATGATTTCCCGGAGGTGAAGCGGCTGATGCAAATGCCGGAAAATATCCGGCCTCTCTCATCAGCCCTCGCCCCATGCTTTCGAAAAATTACACCCGGTAATCATGAGGTGCTTTTTCATCATTAAAAACCCCTGAAATGGACAGGACTTTCAGAATTATCGAACTCATTGTACTCAGTTTTCTCCTTACTTCATTTAACAATCAGAATCAGGAAACCTGCGATTTAACAATTAATGTAAATGTATTGCGCAATTCAAACGGTTCTGTGGTTTTTGCCCTGTACAGCAGGGAAGATGCATTTCCTGATGAGCATTATAAAAAATCTTTGTTGTCCGGTTAAATTATGAGATTCTTCGCTAACGCTCAGAATGACTTTTACTTACATGAGTTTGAGGGGAAGGGGGCTTGGTGGCGGCATAGCCGCCACCAAGCCCCCTTTTTATTATCGTTAATGTATTGTCATTCTGAACGTAACGTAGTGAAGTGAAGAATCTCATAATTCCTCCCAAAGGTTTACCGGACAATAATGATAAAAAATACTTAAGAAAAATGACCGGGGAAATCGTAAACGGGAGTTCAGCCGTAACATTCGAAAATCTTCCGGCAGGGAGATACGCGGTTAATATTCTGCACGATGAAAACAAGGATGGCAGGATTAACAGAGGCCTTTTAATGCCAAAAGAAGGGATTGGGTTTTCGAATTTTCAGTCTGTTGGATTTTCAAACAGGCCCTCATTTCTGAAGGCTTCATTTGATTTGCTGAGTGATAAGCATGTTATGGCTAAAATTATTTACATGTAATCTGCATGATGAAAATGCTGCTGGTTTTTATGGTCATTGCTTCGTTGTTCAGCCTGCCGGTAACGGCACAGGTCAGGGATTCTCTCACCCGTGCCGGACTTTCGGAAATATCGCAGGTAAACCAGGGTAACAGTTATGTGACTTTTCCGGCGGACATTGGAAACATTGAGCCGCTTTGGTTTGAAGCAAATATAATTCCCAATTTCTATATACGCCAAAGCAAAAATTCCAGGCTGATAGGCGTATTGACCCCACAGATCATGTTGCGTATGTATCAGGAGGAGTCTTTCCCGGTTCGGACACCAGGTTATTTACCTCAGATTACCATGTATTATCTTTTGAAGGAAAAGGAAGATGCCGGCCAGCTGAGTATTTTCGGGCGCTTTGCGCACCATTCCAACGGACAGGATGGAAGTTTCTTTGATGATGATGGCAGGATTAACCTGGAATCAGGTAATTTTTCCACAAACTTCCTTGAATTTGGTTTTATCGCCACAAATATAAATACCCGTTTGAATGCGGTTCAGTTTTTTAAGTCATCATTTGAGTTCCATCCGCAAGCATGGAATGTGGGGGAACTCAATGGTTTGTACCACAATTACCGGTGGCATAACGCACTTTCCATATTCAAGCTTCCGGTTAAAAACAGGATTTATCCCCGTAAAAACGCTGATATATCCCTCAAAGGGGAAGCAACATGGATGTTTGGAAATCCTGATAGCCGGGAAGGTTATCCTTTTGACCGGCTTAATCTGAGGCTAACTTTTTATTATCATCCGGCATTTCTGGAGGACATAGGGCTGTTTGTTCAGTACTATCATGGTTCAGATTATTATAACATCTATTTTGAAAACAGGCTGGATGTGCTGCGATTCGGGCTGATGACAGAAAAGCTGAGGTTTTAGGGAATCATAAATCCATCCTGTTTCGTCTGTCGTTGTGGTTTTAACTTTCCCGGCAGGGCTGATTGCGCAATGATGCAGGCATGGGTAAGCCTGATCCCTGCGTGGTTACATAAAAATTTTCATGCAAAGTATTCCGTTTGCCATGATGAATGACCATCAGGATGCCATCCGATAGCCTGTCTGTAGATACATATATTAAAATCATGCATCCGTTTGACTTCCGTCCTTAGATTCCCTATATTTGATAAAAATAAAAAATCGGGACTTTCCCGATTTTTTAGCATCGATCAATATACTTGCATGCAGCCCAGGCTGTTTGCAGCCTTCAACTTATTCAGCCGTTTCTGTTCCAACCCTCCGGAATGAAACATCTGTACATTACGGTCATTCTTGCCGGAATATTTCTGGCTTCCTTCAATACCTTTGTCAGCGCGCAGCAGTTGGACCACCTCAGCGAACAGGATCCTTTCGCCATACACGGGAACATTTCGGCCAATGTGATCGGTTATCATGCTTCGGGCATTGAAAACCGTGCCAGACCATTTGCGCTGATGCTTGCAGCCAATGCCACCATAAGCACCTATGGATTTGATATCCCGTTTTCCTTCCGGTTCAGTGATAAAAGGGTGGATTACACCCAGCCCTTCAATCAGTTCGGGCTGAGTCCATCCTACAAATGGCTGACTACCCACTTTGGTTACCGGAATGTCACTTTCTCCGATTACACCCTTGCCGGGCACACTTTCCTTGGTGCCGGAATTGAAATGCACCCCGGGAAATTCAGGTTTGGGGCTGTTTACGGCCGATTCAGAAAAAGCACAGTACCCTTGGAGAATGCAATAGATACCACGCGCAACCTAAGCCGGAAGGGTTATGCCATAAAGCTGGGCGTAGGTTCCGAAAAGACATTTGTTGACCTGATTGTGATGAAGGTGAATGACGACAGCACCACTGCAATCCGCAAGCCCGGGGAAGTATACAGTCCGGCAGAATCAAACCTTGTAACTGGCCTGAATACCCGCATCTCATTCAGCAGGCAAATGTGGTTTGAAGGGGAAGTTGCCGGCAGCCTGTATACCACGGATGTAGCTGCATATGGGTTTGAAGGGCTGGAAGACGATCCCTGGCTGAGCCGGCTGAATAAAATCACACCGGTTAATCTCTCTTCTGAGCTGCTGACAGCCATCCGCTCATCGCTGAATTTCAAATCCAGAGATTTCAGTGCCAAACTGGAATACCGGCGCATTGATCCCGGTTATCGCTCCATGGGGGCGTACTTCTTCAACAATGACCTGGAAAATCTGGTGATTGCGCCGGCATTTAACCTGTTCAAGCGTAAATTAAATATCAGGGGAAGTCTTGGCCTCCAGCGCGACAACCTGCGGAATACCCGCAAAGCAACCAGCCTGCGTACCATCTCATCGGTTAACCTGAGTTACAATCCTGTTCCTGTTTTCGGTATCGACATCAACTATAACAATTACAGCAGCAATCAACGGGCCGGACGGTTGCCACTGATCGATTCCCTGAAGTACTTTCAGGCCACCACCAACCTGGGCATTATGCCCCGGTTGATGATCGTGAACGAAAAGCATAGTCACATCCTGATGCTGATGTTCAACAAAATGAAGCTTAATGACAAGAATGCCTCAACCGCGGAGTTCACCGAAAACGATGCAACCATTGCGAATCTGAACTATAACCTGGGGTTTAACAAAAGCGCACTGACCCTGATGCTGGGATTTACATACAATAAACTTCAAAACTATGTTTTTGAGAATTCGGCTTCCGGGTTTACGGCTGGTGTGAGCAAGTCGTGGCTCGAAGGCAAAATACAATCGGGCCTCAGTAACGCATTGATCTGGTCGGGACAGCAAGGCGATACCGAAAGAAGCTTGACGCTTAATACTTCGGTTAATGCTGGATATCAGATCAGCAACCACCATTCGCTGCGGCTGAATGTGTTTTTTATCCGTTTCCTGGCAAAGGGAACCACGCAGGAACCAACATTTAACGAACTAAAAGGGGACTTTGGTTATGTATTCACATTTTAAAAACAGCATAGGCTGTTGCATCCGCAAATGCGGGATGGCCGGCCTGTTAATGATCATACCTTTTCTGACAATATATTCCGCCCATGCACAGGAATACCCCCTGAGGGTTAACCTGGTGGTGGCACCTCCTTATTCTCCGAAAATCAGTGAGTATACCAGCAATCCCAATAAAATCCTGGCTACCGTTCAGTATCTTCCGGGGACCGGCAGCCGGGCACTCCAGGTTTATCTGACCGGAGAAATTTCCGGTTCTTCCGGTATCCGGATTTACACCCGGGCCGGGCACCGTCCTCCGCAACCCCTGAATCTGATGCCCGGGAGTATTTACCGGCTCAATCTGAATAACATACAGGATATTTTCAGTACCTCTCAGCTTGTTTATGCAGGCATTACCGAGCAGGAAATTATCCGGGGGAACGGACTTCCGGAAGACGACTATACCATTTGCCTCAGGGCTTATGACTACCTGACAAACCAGCCGTTATCCGACGAAGATCCTGCCGGTTGCTGTCCGCCCTTTCCGGTGACCAGCATTGAGCCGCCGGTTATCACACAGCCTTTCTGTGGTGAAGAAATTACCGCCACCAGTCCGCAAAACCTGATTATTTCATGGACAAGGCCGGCCGGCGCACCGGTCACGACAAGATATAAACTTCAGATGATCGAAGTGGTTCCGGGAACCCACAATATTCAGAATGCATTTAACTCGGCCGCACAACCCATTTTCTTTGAAACCAATACCAACACTACTGCATTTGTATACGGACCTGCGCAACCAGCACTGGTGAAAGGGAAAACCTATGCCTTTGCAGTTACCGCGTATGATCCGGCCAGGCACCACAATTTCAGAAACTACGGACAGAGTGAGGTGTGCAGTTTTATCTGGAAATCAGGCGGAATGATGTTCCCCGGGTCCGATCTTCCGGAAATCAGCGATGAGCCTGTTGTGCGGCCTGTAAATATCGGCGGTGTCAATATGGAAGTGCCGCTTCCGTTATTGCCGTCTAAGGTTTTCGGGAGGCTTGTTTACAGATATTCCGATCCTGGTGAAAATCAGAAATTTCCGCTTGCCGCCGCAACCATTAAACTGGTGGTTGGGCATGCCAAAGTGTTCAAAGGGCAACCCCTGCTTCCGGGAAATGTGCTGGAACATCTTTTGCAACCCCACAATGGCTGTGATGACCCGGAAGTCGGCCGGGTGCTCGGCGTTGCTACTACCGATTCAGAGGGCCGTTTCACTTTCAATATCCTGAACAGCCCTGACTTTGGTAAACGTTGCGGAGCAGGCACAGGAGAGATGGGCTACGATCATTACCGGGTGGCTTTGATCCTGATTGAGGCCCCGCACCGGAATTTTTATTTCAATCCTGATGTGTTGCTGATGCCTGAAAAAGGAAAGGACCTTAACACAGGTGATGTAATTGCCAATGTAAGAAGTTGTCAGATCACAATAACCACCCTCCCCGACAAGAATCTAAGTGCTGATCTGACCAATGCCGTCGGAACCGAGAAACTGAGTACCATCAATGTGTATTTATTGCGGAAAATAGATTTCTCTTATCAGTTGTTTCCGTTAAATGACGGAAAGATAAAAGGGCAGCAGCACCAGGTGGATGAATCCGTGAAGAACAAGTTTCCGGGCTTCTCCGTAGTTGCACATGGAACTACCGGGCCCGACGGAACCCTGACATTTCAGCGGGTGGTTTGGCATCACCAGAGTCAGTTTCAGTATTACCTGATGGCGGATACTCCGCCTGAGGCAGACATGAATTATACCTTTGGAGCCCCGGTCGCCTGGAGTCCGCCGCAAACCGTGCCCGATAAAACAGGCACCGGCACAATTAATCCTTCAATCCTTCAGTTCCCCGGGTTCTATGACTACAACAAAGCCCGACAGTCAAAAGAACTGTATTTGTGGCCGCAATGGCCGAAAGTGGCAGGTACTGTGCTTGAAAATGAGGATAGTTCACCCATCGCCGGAGCAAAAATAGATTTGAATGAGCAATTTAACCTGAGCCCGAAAAATAACCTGAAGATCTATTATCCTTACTGGATGTATAATGAAAACCAGCCGGTGGTTAACTGTCTGCAGAATAACTGCGGACAGTATTTCAACAGCCTGATGGCCATTACGGCCGCCGACGGAAAGTTTGTTTTTGACGACCTGACGATGGTTTACAATATGCAGGAGAAAGCGGTTACCGGTCCCGACCGGCACCTGCTGGCCGGCAAGGATGGGTATCAGACCCTCGACGATCACATCGGAATCATTATTTACGGCCGCCAGGTTATCAAAAACGAATTAAAACTCCGCAAGGGCGCCATTTTAAAAGGCTATGTGCGCGATGCCGAATCAAATCAGCCGCTCAATGCACAACTCTGTTTGCCGGATGGCAGGACCTACAACAGCAGCCCGGTAAACGGCAGTTTTGAGATGCCGGTTCCGCTGCTGCCGGGTGTTACACAGAAATTGATTGTAAAGCGCAACGGTTACATCACCGATACCATCGGATTCGAAGCAGCCCAGGCTGTGAAACACCTTGATGTGAAGCTGTTTACCCTGAAGCGCCGGCTCGAAGTAAGGGTTAAGACTTCCCATAACTTTATCATGATGCCGGTCCCGAATGTGCTGGTAAACATCATGAATGTCAGCACAAACCAACAGGGGAAAAACTATCCTTTGGGTGGTTTTACGGATTCCGACGGCATCGTTACATTCAGTTTTGTTAATGGTGGCGCCAATAATAATCAGGAGTACCGGATAAGGGTCGGGATGCCTTCGAATACCAGCCGGAATTTTGAAACCCGGTATTTTACCATAAAAATCCCTTACAGTCAGCATGCGGTAATCTTAAATTGCGTGCTGAATCCGGCAGCATGCATCAAAGGGCATGTGTATGCCGGCAGTGGCACCGGATCACCCGTCGGGATTGCCAATGTGCGTTACCAGGGCTCAGCCGACACATTGAGCAGCATTTCAGGGGCCGACGGCTATTATTACATGAACAACTTCCCGGTCAGGAATTACCTGCAACAGGTTACTGCTGCAAAATCGGCGAGCAACTACATAGGTGATGAAAGGAAGATCCTGATCAACAAAGCCTCAAATGAATGCGTGACCATTGATTTCAACCTGACCGTCTATGAGGATATGGACATAACCAGCCTGATGGGATTTCCCATGGAAGTTACCAGCCTTACCGAAAATGATGACAAGACAGTGAGAATCAACGGTAACCTGACGAACATCCGCAGCAATGAACAGTTCAGTGCGGATGCCGGGCTGGTGATTCCTTTCTCAGACATTGAAATCAAAGCCGGAAGCAGGAAAAACAGCAAAGGAGTTCCGTTGGCTGAGCCTGCAAGCCTTCCGGTGGCTACTTCAAAAAGCAACCTGCAAAACATCATGGTTCTGAAAACCTTTTCAGGGAACGTTTATAAGCCGGGCGGGATAACCATCGATCGCGAAAGCAGTTCATCTGCCTGGGGTACCCTTAAAGGCAGGGTTAGCATAGAACCCACCGAGTTCAACAACACCATGACCACTTTTCCGCCCATTGGCCTTGCCATATCGGCAGCTTCGGGTCAGGATAAAATGAACATGCCCGTTTTCGCGGCCAATCCGGCAAGGGTTAAACCTGTACAACTCCCGGCAACCGGCTTTTTTGTATGCGGAATCAACGGAGAAGCCCTCCGGTATTCGCTTCCGGCATTTGAGAACTCAGCCAGTGCAGAGATTGCCAAATCATACCTGAACAACGGGAAACTGCTTCTTAACACCACCCTGCATACCCAATGTACCAACATAACGCCGGCTGACCTTAAAATTCAGCTGGGAGTGGTGGAAATAAGCAAAACCAGTTTTGTTTTCAACGGGAAGGGGCCCATCACATTTAACCTGAATCAGTGGAAACTGACCAGCCAGAAATGGAGTCTCGATAACCTGGGCGTTAAAATAGACCAGGCAACGATTAAGGCTTCGGGGTTGGATATTCCGTTGAATAACCTGGTAATCACGCGCGATGCCATTGATCACAGCAATACCATTGCTGAATTCAACGGACTGAAAATCCTGGGTGCACTTCCGGTGGAGGTAACTACTAAGAATCAGGGGCTGAACTATTATGATACCGGCAATGGCAATATGCAGTGGGTGCTTTATGCGACACCCGACGGCGGGCCACAAACGGCGATAATTTCAGGACTTCCCGGATTGCCCGGGCAGAAGCTGCCGCTGAATGGAATACGGCTGATCAGCGACGGAAGTCAGCCAAGGTTTGAACCACTGGCGCAGAATCTGAAGCTTTTCGACATTGTCGATTTCAGACCTGCTGCCGGATCCATCCTGAATATCTTCAATTCGGCATCTCCGCCCTGGTTTAAGGTTCAGGGTACTTATCTGCCCGGAATCCCTTACATTGAGGAGTTCAATGGCAATATGGCCTGGCAGAAGGTCTCCTCCGGCATGAAGTTTATCGTGGATAATCCCAATCCCATCAACTTCACACACAACAATATGGCCTTTATCTGGGATCCTGCCAGTTTGAAATTCAGCCCCCAGCTCTTTACCGCCAGAGGAACTGCCACCGAGGAAGGAAAACTCGGCCCTGTGCACATTGACCTGGTGCACAAGCCGGCATCCACCGAAATTGATATTCCGTTTGATGAAAAAATCTATATCACGCAGGATAAAACAAAGTTCTTTGAGAATGTTGCAGGCGGTATGGAAGTGAATAAATCACTGCATGCCTGGAATAACTTCTGGTTTGAAGGCGAGATGGCAGGGATGAACGGCATCAGCAACAATCCGCAGAAGAGCAGGTTGAAGTTTGTGTGCGAAGGCGACATCAGTGCAAGCGGACAGAGCGTAAGTGTGAGTAAGCTCGATGACTTTCCGGGCATGACGCTGACATACGATATCGCGAATTCTCGGTTAACCGGTTCGGTCAACGTTGATAAAAACCTGGCCGGGATGCAGGCGAATGGTACCGCCGATTGTGTTTTTGACCCGAACGGATGGTACATCAATGTTCAGGGCAATCTGTCCATTCCGGGCATCGGGGGTTGCGGTCTTTTCGGTTTGTTCGGCGATTACGGAGCCCTCTCTCCGGCCCTCTCCGCGCCATTCGGGGCGCTGAAATGCATCCCTGCAGAATTCCGGGGCAAGGTGAGCGGCTTCCTGCTGCAGGGGGTCATCACCAAACAGCTCATCCCATCCATAGAGTGGGGGGTAACCCTTCCCCTGATTGATCAGTTTGTCGGGGTGCAGGTATATGCCGACCTGTCGATGTATGCCAGAACCTGGATGAGCTTTGATCCGCAGGTAAATACCTATGGCATTTCATTGCTGGCAGATGGGAACATCGGCGGCGGTGTGAGCGGAGGCCTCTATGCACTGAAAGTACATGCCAATGCCCAGATGGGGATAAGTGGCTTGTATTACTCCAACGGCTCATACAATGTAACCGGTTGCGGAAGCGTGAATGCCGGCGTTTCAGCGGAAGTGTTTTACGGTTTGGGCTGGACGGGGGTCGACATCACCTCTCCCGATATTGGCCTTAAAATGAAAATAAGCGACACCGGTTGCGATTTCAGCCTGATGCTGGGAAGTTGCGGCGAAAACCTTTGTCCGTGATAAACAGCCGGAACTAATTGTATTTACTGAAAAATACCCAGATTATGAACGTTAGAAAAATAAGTAAATATCTGATCCCGGCAGTCATTGCCCTGGTTATGTCTGAAACCTTTGCACAGGTTAAGACCCCGGCAGGGTTCGACAAACCGGTTTTTCTTGTCAGCGAAACAACGCCGGACCTGATATACCTGCAATGGTTCAGCAAAGGCGATCGACCGGCGCCTGACTTTATGCCGCTGCGCTACGAAGGGGACAATCCGGTTGAGGCCAAAGGAGTCAAAGCCGTTATGCGAAGCGCTGATACAACCTTCTATTCTTTCTTTGATACCACTGTGCTGAAAACAGCGCGTCAGCAGAATCTGCAATACTTTATGGTTCAGCTGGATACAAACCGGCTGGCAGGAAACAGCAGCGGCATCACACTGATATCTCCGAAGGATTCCAGGTTCTGGTTCGTTTCCACAAAAGCAGGAAAAGACAGCAAAATGCTGGGCATCAATCTGGAATGGGCGCTTAACGGGAATCAAACGGTTCAAAGGATTGAAATTGAACGCAGCGAACATCCTGACAAAGACTTTTCGCTGCTGGCGACCCTTCCTGCCGATAAAACCCGGTTTACCGATCTGGAGATCAAACCCGATAAAGTTTATTATTACCGGATTCTGGCAATAGCGGCAGATAATAACCAGGCTATTGCCAGTAATGTAATTTTCAGTGCAGCGTTCAACCCTCAGGCTCCCGCGCCGCCATGGCTGGTGAGGTCAAAACGCCTGAAAGGAGGCGTATCATTGCAATACAGGGTGAGTGACGCGGAAGCCGCCGGTATCCGCATTTACCGGAACGATGGTATTACCCCTGAATTGCGCGTGGTAAGCGACCTTCTGAGGCCCGGCGACTCGCTGCTGATCAGCTGGGTGGATACCACCGGGCTGCTATCAGGCAATACCACCTATATCTTTGCCGCCAAAACCGAAAGCAGCAGCTTCGTGGAAAGCTCATTTTCTGAGCTTACCTATCTCCGGCCTATACTTGAACATCCTCCAAAGGCCCCCGCGAATTTTACGGCTTATGAAGAAGACCGTAAGGTAGTGCTGCACTGGGAAAACCAGGAAAACCAAAGCAATATAATCGCCGGTTACCTGCTGCAGCGGCAGTCGGAAGTGGAAGTATCCGCATCATTACTTCCTGAGAATGGAATCCTGAAAATAAACAGTTTTACGGATGATACTGCAGAACCCGGAAAACTATACAGCTACAGCTTGTTCTCGGTAGATATTGACGGCAACCGGAGCGCGGAAGCCGCCATAGCGGCAATCCGCACTAAAAAAAGTCTGCCCATTCCTCCTTTTGCCCTGCGGGCTGTCTCCACCGAAGCCGGCATTCAGCTCGAATGGGGTCAGGTAAGCTACGATGGATTGTCTTCAATCAATATTTACCGCTATGAGAGGGGAAAAGCGCCGGTGAAACTGACAAGTATCCCGGGCGAAAGCACAGAATATGCGGACGCGAACACACAGGCTGGCATGCTTTATTTCTATTACCTCACCACAACCCACGAAAACGGAATGGAGAGCGGGGCATCGGAAGAGTTCAGTTGCAGGAGATAGGGCAGGGTCCGCCCGGAACATTTGAAAATTGAGCATCTGTCCGCATCAGTTCCGGGCGAAAGTATATCTTTGCCGCAGGCTATGGGGTTAGCCTTTAACCGCCTTCAACAAGCTGATAACTCCTGGATGATTTACCATTGGCAACCGGCTGCGATCTTCCGGAATCAGGATCATCGCGCGGATTGCCCGTTAAACCCGCAATCATTTAAAGGCCTATGTTGAAGATTCTCCTGTTTATCGGCTCCGGCAGCTTTCTGGGCGGCATCGCCCGTTACCTGCTGTCGAAGAGCATTCAGCAAACCGTTATCACTTCCTTTCCGCTGGGCACATTCTGGGTAAATATTACCGGTTGTTTTCTGATCGGGCTGATTTACGGCCTTTCCGACAGGGGCACTCCCATAAGCAATGAACTGCGCCTGTTCCTGGCCGTGGGCTTCTGCGGCGGCTTTACCACCTTTTCCACCTTCTCGCACGAGAACCTGGCCCTGCTGCGCGACGGCAGCTTTCTTTACTTCAGCCTGTATGCCGGGCTCAGCGTATTCCTCGGCCTGCTGGCCACCTTTGGCGGACACGCGCTTACCAAAATCATAATACCATGAAAAGCAATTCCGAAGCCACACGATTGCGCTTCTACATCAGCAATACCGATAAATTCAGGCATACCCTCCTGAGCGAAACCCTGGTTTTTGCCGCCAAACGCTACGGACTGGCCGGCGCTACGGTTACTAAAGGCTGCATGGGATACGGATCGAGCAGCGTGATACACTCTGCCAAATTCTGGGAGATAACTGAAAAACTGCCTGTAATTGTAGAAATGGTGGATGAGACCACAAAAATTGAACAGTTTGTGAATATCATCCTGCCCTGGTTCGATAAAATACCCACCGGCTGCCTGGTGACCGCCGAAAAGGTGCAGGTTGTGCTGTTTAAACAGGGTATGAAAAAGAAGTTCTTTTGATGATTTAACCATATCCATCTGACCAACACATGAAAATCGGTATTATCCTCGAAACCAAAGAATCTGAAAAGGCATGGAATGCCTTCCGCTTTGCCCTTACTGCAAAAAAGCAGGGGCACGAAGTAAAGATGTTTCTGATGGGGGAAGCGGTAGAATGCGAAGGCCTGACCCACGAAAAGTACAATGTGGATGTTCAGCTGAAGGCCTTTTCGGATGCGGGCGGTGAAATCATGGCCTGCGGCACCTGTTTGAAATCCAGGCAACTGAACGAAACCGAAGCCTGCCCGCTTTCCACCATGGTTGATTGTGTAAACCTGGTGGTATGGGCCGATAAAATGGTGACCTTCTGAAGCCGGTAACCTGCTGCTATCTTTCCTGCCTTTCACGAAAAACATTTTTACTTTCCGGCAATAATATTTTACCTTTGTTTGAAGAAGCCGGCGCGGGCCGGTAAATGAATGAAAGGGCAGTGCTTATCAATGTTCAGCCAATGAATTAAACAGTAATCAACAGTTAATATGGCAAACAAAATCATTAAGTTCGGCGAAGATGTGGACGGTTACAGTATTCCCGTTTTGAACGAACGTGAGGTAAGGGCGGCCGCCGGCCTGCTCTTTGTGTTAATGTTTACCGCTATCCTCACAGTGATTATGAAGGGAAATTTCCTGCTGCTGAAATACGCCGTCGTTATCTTTCTCACCGATTTTATTGTCAGGGTTTTTATCAATCCGAAATACGCCCCCACGCTGATACTCGGCCGGCTGGTCGTCTTTAACCAGACCCCCGAATATGTGGGCGCGCAGCAGAAAAAGTTCGCCTGGGTGATCGGCCTGGCGCTGGGCTTGATCATGTTGGTGCACCTGGTAATTATGAACGCTTTCAGTCCGGTTACCGGCATTATCTGTCTTATCTGCCTGATATTTCTGTTTTTCGAGTCGGCCTTCGGTATTTGCCTGGGTTGTAAGTTTTATTCATTGTTTTACAGGGAAAAGGCGCAATACTGCCCCGGCGAAGTGTGTGAAGTGAAAGACAGGCAGCCCATACAGAAAACTTCCCCTGCCCAGTGGATGATTGTACTGGGTTTTATTGCCTGGATTGTCGTTTCCGTCTATATTTTCAACGATAATTTCAGGGAACAGCCTTACGACCTGTTCGGCATCGAAAACCAGGCGCATGCCGCTGAGCAGCCGGCAGCCGACTGATCAGGACGCCCGCTTTTGACTGTTTTATTACAGGTGAATTCCAAAGTCCCGGTTTCCGGTGATTATTTTCCGGAGGTGCAGGCGTTTACCTGCTGATCACAAACTTCCCGCTGGTTACCCGTCCCTGCTGATTGCAAATGGTGAAGAGGTACAGCCCGCCGGGCCGATCTGACAGATCCGGCGTAAACGCGCCGCTGCTGATATTTTCCCTGCTTTCAATCAGGCAGCCCGCCGCGTTATAAATCTTAACGCTGTTTATTTGTCCCGGTGAAGCGGGGAAGGCAATCGTCAGCCTGCCCGCGGTGGGATTGGGAAACACCTTTGCCTGCCCTGCCTGAAGGTTATGGCTGCTGACGGTGGTGGTGTCCCTGCAGATGTCGAGCACCACGCCCTCCACCACCGTGAGGTTGTAGGGAATTTCCTCCGGAAGCAGGTACCAGCCGTTGTACATGCCACCCCAGCCGAAGTTCAGGTGGTAGTAATCATCCGAGTTGTAGCCATCCACCACCACATTGTGACCGGTGGTCCAGCCGGGATCCACCACCGCCAGGTGGGCGGGGAGGGTATCCATCATATTCTGCCGCAGGCGCTCATACAGGTCAGCGTCGTTCTCATCCAGCAGGGCCACCGTGGAGAAACCGAAGCGCAGGTAAGCCTCCAGCGCCTGATCCACCCCGAAGGTGCCCGAGGCTTCCGAGGTAAACACCTGGGTGCAGGCCACGCCGCAGGCAAACACCAGGGCGGCCTTGTCGGTGTTGTTCAGGTTGACATCCCGCTCATAATGGGCCTGCAGGGTGTCGAGGTAAATATTGAGTTGCGGAAAGGAGGGGAAGCCGTTCTGCGCATGGTCGTCGTCAATCTGGTAGTTGCGGCCGGCATAGCTGTGGTAATAGTCGTCGCCATCGTCAAAACGCGTATTGTTCAGGTTTTTGTGGAAGTTAAGGATCTGGGCCATGGCCACGGCCGGGCATCCGGCATAGCTCCGCGAAGCGGTTACGGGGTCCATGGGGCAGAGGTTATTATAAGGCGCGTTCTGCGTCCAGTTGGTCTTCAGCCAGCCGTCGCCGGTAGCCGGCCACTGCTCCGGACGGTCGCGCCGCGGCAATGTTTCGCCGGCCGCCGCCTGACCGCTTTCAACCGCATAGTCGAGCCTGGACTTCAGGTCGGCCCTGAGCATCGTCAGCAGCGGATTGCCGCTTTCAGGCCTGCCGCAACCGGCGGTAAATGAATAGGCGATGACGCGGGGCAGCAGGGGAGAGGCCGCCACCACTACATAGCCCGACGGCTCCAGCGGAAACACCCGGGCCAGCAGGTCGCGGCCGGGTTCTTCCTCTCCGGCCAGACCGGCACGAACCGTAGCCGATGCCGCGCGGCCATCCGCGTAAAGCAGCAGGTAAGTATCTCCGGGGCTTACCCTCTTTTCGGGATAGCGGGAAAGGTGCCCGCGCACGGTTTGCAGCGCGTCGCCGAAGTTGAGGATTTCAGGTTGTGATGGCTGGGCTGACAGCAGCATCGGGAACAGGATGGTCAGCAGGGAGAGGGCCCTGGTCTTCATATCAGGTTGGTTTATGTCTGACAAAGATAGAATAAAACTAATTGCGTATAATATGAGAAACCGGGCGGCTTATGGAATACTGATCCTTGATTTCAGGTTAAAGCATAAAGCCACGATCCCGATAGCGACGGGACACGAATGATTGAATTAAATTGCCACTAAAGCGCGGAAACACTGAAAACCACGGAATACTATTTTGAATTTTGTCACTGGTGGTCGAGCGGAGCCGAGACCACCACACCTTGGAGCGGAGCCGAGACCACCACGCCCTGTAGCGGTTTCGATAGCTATCGGAACATGGAAAACCACAGAATATTTTTTGAATCTTTGAATCACACCACCACCTTCGCGCAATTCATTGAAACCGCTCTTCCCAGATTTTCAGACAGGATTTACAGGATTTACAGGATCTGCTTTTTCTTTGAATCTTTGAATCTTTGAATCACTTCACCACCTTCGCGCAATTCATTGAAACCTTTCTTTCTCAGATTTTCAGACAGGATTTACAGGATTTA
>DJGZ01000009.1:0-15298 GCA_002433025.1 Bacteroidales bacterium UBA5833 | reverse complement strand
AGGATCTGCTTTTTCTTTGAATTTTTGAATTTTTGAATCAGATGCCACGAATATGCGAATGATTGAATTAAATTGCCACTAAAGCGCGGAAACACGGAAAACCACACAATACTATTTTGAATTTTGTCACTGGTGGTCGAGCGTAGCCGAGACCACCACACCAAGGAGCGTAGCCGAGACCACCACGCCCTGTAGCGGTTCCGATAGCTATCAGAACACGGAAAACCACAGAATATTATTTGAATCCTGGAATCTTTGAATCCTTGAATCACATCACCACTTTCGCGCAATATAATTGAAACCTTTCTTTCTCAGATTGTCAGACAGGNNTCTGCTTTTTCTTTGAATTCTTGGATCTTTGAACCGACCGAAGAGCCTGTCCCGAACTCTTTTTCGGGAGAGCTCAGCGAAGCTAATCCTTGAATTAAAATGCCATCGGGATTGTGCTTCCGTGGCATAAAGCGACTTCAGACAATCCGGCCAATCAGAGTTCATTTAAACGATGGAGTAACAGCAAGTAATTAATTCTTAAAAATCGGTTTGTGTTTTTTGTGTTTTTGTGTTTCCGTGGCTTAAAAAAACAGCATATCCGATAAAAAACATCCTGAAGTCCGCAAAACGTTTCAACGGTTCCCGTCCCTTTGGTTTGTTAAGGAAAACAGCTACTTTTGACTGCCGGCAACCTGTCTCCCGGCCGTTAGCATCCATACTATGAAAAAGCTGATACTGATACTTCTGAGCCTGCTGCTGATGCACGGACTGAACGCGCAAAACGACACCTGCAGAGTGCTGCACGAAAAACTTGCCGGCGCCTACACCGGCGGCTGCGAGAACGGCCTGGCCAGCGGCAAGGGCAAAGCCACGGGGGTGGACACCTATACCGGCGCCTTCCTCAACGGGCTGCCCCACGGCAAAGGGACCTACACCTTTAAAAACGGGAATGTCTTCAAGGGGCGCTGGGTAAACGGACAGAAAAACGGCAAGGGAACCTTTAAATATACGCAAAACGGGAAGAAACACACCCTCTCCGGTTACTGGAAGGACGATGTGTATGCCGGCGCCACCGACCCCGGCCTCAGCTACCGGGTGGGGCAAAGCACCGGCATCCCGGTGCACAGGGTAACGGAAGAGGCCGTGCCCGACGCCGCCGACAGCCGGGTGGTCTTTGCCATTCAGGTGGCCAATACCGATTTTGCACCTTCCGACCTGAAGATAGAACACTCCTCCGGACAACTTACCCAACTGGGCCGCCGCTTTTCGGTAAGCCGCTGCGCCCTGCCCCTGCGCTGCGAACTCAGCTACACCATGAAGGCCGGACTCAGCCGCATGGAGTGCCGCTTTATCATCGATATCCTGCAACCCGGCGCCTACACCGTAACCCTCGACCATAACTAAGCCCGCCCTAAAAGGTATTGTTCAGGTAAAACCCCGCCGAAAGGTGGTGGATCACCGTTGCCTTTTTGCCGGTATTCAGGTCGTAACGGCAAAGGGTGCGGAGGGTAAGCCGGAAGTGTTTAAGGAAGATATAGTGAATGGCGTTGTTGATGTCAAACTTGTAGTATTTAATGCGATCAATATCAGCCCGGTTCACATTGAACTGGCTGAAATTTTCAAAAAACAGACTTTTTGAAATTTCATTTGGCGGAATAGTCAGCACCAGGTTAAAACCTGATTCTGATTTCTTCTTTGTGCCTTTTTCAAGTCCATACAACTTGTTTGAATTTCTGCTATCGAAAATTTCCTGATTTTTCATTAGGGTGGTCTTCCCATTTACCAGGCCGAATTCTATGGAAACCTTTTCTGAAATATCGTATCTGATACCACAGGAAAAATTGCGGTAGCCTGGTGATTGATAAGCGGTGAAAAGGGTTCTTGTTATGTTTCCCGCAGTGTCAGTCCCGTATTCATAGTGACGGAAATACTGGCTTTTAGAATTGATACCCAGGCTGAAGGAGAACTTTGACTTAAGAAACTGGTATGCAATGGCATTCTTAATAGTAAACTGATCATCTGAAATTATTGTGATGCTATCCTGGTAATCCCTGATTCCCAGATCAGTATAGTAGTAATTGCTAACAGAGAGCTTTCCCGCTTTTATTTTGTTGTTTACGGTAAAGTTGTAATAAAAATTCAGATTGTTTTTCTCACTTGTTGTATATCCGTTCAGGTAACGGACGCCTGTAAAAGTTGTAAAAAAATCAATGACCGTCAACGCTGTCAATTGTTTGGAAGGTGCGGCTTTATCCGGATTGCATGTGTCCTGACTATATAGCGGGTAATTGGAATTGACTAACACCGAAACCATGATGCAAGCCAGAAGTGTTCCCCTTTGAATTGATTTTAAAGGGATTGCTATTGATGGAAACCTGATGGCAATGAAATTGTAAACCATAGGTAGTTTTATGTATCATATACTCTCGTGATTCTTCCCAGCCCTTATTACAGTAATAACTTTAGCAGGACTTTACTGCCTGCTGCATGACGGCGCGGCAATAGGTCTGCATGGCCGGATGGCAATTCAGAATCTGGTCAAAGTCTGGCAGGGAAGCATGGGGTTGATTCCCGGAAAAAATACACCGGGGAGTCAGTTTTCATCCTAATGACTCCCCGGGCATTTCAGAGGAGGAATTCGATGTAGTATTTTCCGTTTTTATAAGTAAGGTCATATTCACCTTTCTTTATCACGAGAGGGTTTCTGACTTTTGCGGCAATGTTGATATCATTAGGAAAGGAAAAATCTTCAGCGAAAACGACTGTGCTTTTGTTGTTAAAGTAGTTCGCTTTATCGGGTTGCACTTTTTCAATATCTTCTTTGTCGATACAGATAGTCATGCTTCCACTTTCCTCGTCTACAGTTATTATGCCATTGATGGCTCCTTCGGTATACGAAGAACTGCTGGAGATTGAGCAGATTCCGAAGCCGGAGCAGTTATTGCTCTTTCTGCCAATTGTCAGTGTGGTCTTGATCACAATGCCGGAAAACGCCGGCTGAAAGATAAACAGTATGGTTGAAACTGTCAGGAATAATGCTCTTTTCATAATACTGACATTTAGGGTTAAATTTTTTGCCTGCCTGGCAGCAAGGATTTTGTCCACTTTCGCAGGTATCCGCTGCACCATAAGGTGCCGGATTTCCGGCGCAGAAAGCACTTTGCAAATGCAAGGCGGATTCCGGGGTTTGATGTTTTGTGCGGCTTTTTGGGGTTGGTTTATACTTGGATAATTCGCGTTGGGCTTTTATAATGAAAAAGTTTCATTCCGTCTGAGCTGTCATTTTAGTGTATGGATGTCGCACTTCTATTATTTAAAAGTATCCGGGAAATGACTTTTACTGTATTGTCTGATCGTTTCTCATTTCCTGGAAGTGATTATACAGAGTAATTGAGCTTGGCGACTTTCCATGGCTCTTATAGAATAAATTTTAAAATTTCGCTTCTCCGTTTAACAATTATCTCATTGCCGGTCGATTCACAACCTAATTCCTCGAATGTTCTGTAAGTTTCACATGGATTGATTTCATCAACCCTGATATTATTAATGGACACAATCTGGTCTCCGATTTTCATTCCGGCCTTTTCTGCAAGCGAACCGGCAACCATGTTCACCACAATAAGTTCTTTGTTTCCGGGACTTCTTGCTTTAAATCCCGAAAGCTGAAAAATGTTCTTTTTGGGCTTGAAGTAAGCCGGATTGGGCTGTAAATAGAGGTTTTGCTTTTGATAATCAACAAGTATGTTAAATCTCTTGATCAAATCCATACCCATTGCATTTACTATCATATTTGGTGTAGTGACGACCTGAATAGAATCGATTTGAAGTCCAGGAGTCAATTTGAGACTCATAATTCCTGTGTAGGCAGTGTCTGGTGCTGCTGATCCGGCAAGGGAACTGTGTAAATGTCCATACACTGTTTGTATGTTTGATAATAAGTTACTGTCTTGTCTTTGAATTGATTTAAATACTTTATTTTTCAAAATCAGGCTTCCTGTATAGCCGGTATCAAACATTGTTTTTGTTTTGCTTTTATAAATAGAAGTAAGAACTTTAATATGAGATACTATATTGAAGTGTGTATTAAGTTTTGTCCAGTTTTCAAGCGGAGGAAGTTTGTCCAATATACTTACGGTGGAATCCTGCATTTTTATAAGCAGGATTTTATTTCTTTTCCCTTTAATGTCCTGTGCAAAAATATCAGCGCCCCATATGCCTCCGAGATTGTTACAGTCAAATGGATCGTTTCTGTATATGGTTGAGAGAACGCTGTTTTCAATTTCAAACCAGTTTGTTTTGATATTCCCCCACTTAAGGTATTCTCTGCTTACGTTCTTCCCGTCTGCCGATAGTGATTTTTGTTTTTTTTGGGTTATTTTGTCGCCATAAAAGAGATTATTTGTTGTGGAATCAAGAAAAATAATGCTGATCGGACTTCCAAGGTCCAGGAGAAAGTTTCTCTTATCTCCATTTGGTAGTTCTGTTATTATATGGATTTGATTATTTAGATAATTGAATTTTGTCGCTTCTTCGCTAAAAGAGATTTTAGAATCTTTTGATGCATTAATAACTCTTGCAACGTTACATCCCAGTAGGCTGAACATATAGAGTATAGCCCAAAGTAAAATATTAATTTTTATTTTCATTTCAACTTTATTTTTTGTTTATGAAATAGATAATTGCGGCATGATATTATTCAATGTGCACGACAGAGAAATCAAAGAAAAGTTTATGTATTTGATTACTTGATTTTTTGCCTCGGAAAGTGTCCTTTGTCAAACTTCATATTAAGCATACTGTCTCCCTTGATTATTATGAAACTGGAAGACAGTATGCATTTGTTTTGGTAAGCTATGAGTTGATTAGAGGAAAGGGAAAATTGTTGTGAGAAGCGCTATTGCAATTTCAACTATTTTTCTCCAGTTCCATCTCTCGATGTTTAAAACTTCTTCGGGATTATCTGCTTTCCAGGTCGAAAGCTCAGTAATAAGTTTTGCTGTTTCAACTCCGGTGATCGAACTTTGTACTTGTTTTTCTGATAGATTACGGGCATGGAAATTGTAGATATATTCATAATAAGGCTGAAATACATCTATCAGGGATTTCGAAGCTTGTGACGGGAAGTTGCTCCGGATTATCTTGATGAATTCATCCTGTGACATTCCGGGTTTGTAGATTTCTTTTGTTTGCTGGAACGCCTTCAGGTCCCAATCTTTGGCCCAACTTACAATCGTTTTGCCTTCGATAATGTCACCTGGCTTAAAAGTTTTCTGTGCCATAGCAAATGAAACCATGGATACCAAAAGTGTTAAAATGATAAATTTTATCGTTTTCATAATAATTGATTTTATTTGTTTACCTGCATTATACATCCACAGGAGTAAGATGCTTTTCCACTATCGCAGTCAATCAGGTGCAGCTTCGGCTGCCATAACCAGCGCCGGTAAATTTCGGGAGGGCCCGTTTTCATTGCTTCTTTAAACCGGAAAGATTGTGCAATGCCGACTTCTTGATATGTTAATTATATCCTTAAATAAGCTTAGCAAGTCAGAATCTGAGCATATTTTTCTTATCTTTGTATAGCCTCTCTCGGTTTTTGGTTTCTACATAGTTAATTCGCGTTGACAATAAACCTCCGGGGGAGGTTTTTTTATGCAGGGGTGGCTGGCCCCTGTAATCAAAAACAATTTATGCCTGAACTACTCAGTTGCTTCAGTTTATTTTCCGGGTAGATTTGCTATCAAAAGAGGTAAGGAGGAGTTGCTTTTAGTATACCGGTTAATATTATTTGATTGTAAACGTTTGTAATCGGAAATAATGTTATTATAAATATTTATTTGTCTGTTGAGATGATTCACTCAATTGATGTGATCAAATATAGTAATAATTTTTACAGAAATCAAGAGTATGTTTTAAAACATTAGTATAAATGCGATAATATTATATGTAATAACTGTTACAAAAATACAATGCATGAATAGTAAAAATTGATGGGTAGTATTAAATTTATATTTCTGCTCTTTTTAATTAATTGTAAATAAATTAATTGAGTGATTTGAAGTAAAAATCATGACAGCTATTGAAAAAGTTTTGCTCTTTTTTCAGGTCGTGAGCTTATTGTTAGAATGTTTATTTGGAATGATTATAAATTATATTCGGGTAAAAAATAGTGGCCTTTCTTTTCGTATCATACCAATAAGTGTAAAGTTGTTTTACACTTTTAATCTTTTATACTCTGCTATATTGAAACTTTTTTGTAAGTGACTGTGATTATCTTCTCTCTTTGAACCAATTATTTCACTGTTGTAAATCTTCCTGTAACTTGTCGGACAGCCAAGGCAGGATCATTATTTAAAGAACTGATTGGTACTCTAGGATTGATAAGCGACCTTAAAATTTGCATTATTTTCCCTAAGTTTGTAAAGCCGGCCCTGGCCTGCCCGCATATTTATATGACTGCCCTGTATGCGCAACCTTATCCAAAAGCTGAAGAAAATGATCCTTGCATTGTTTGCCCTAGTTGCCGGCAGTGTGCTGCTGCTGTTTTTGCTGCTGCTGCTTTACAGTCCGGGGAAGCCGGCGCCCGTGAAGGATAATAACGGAAAGCCCCTCGCGGGTAGTATTTCTGAAAAGGTATTTTTGGAGATCGGCGGGGTAAGGCAGGGGATGTTTATCCGGGGCAAAAGCCTCAGCAACCCTGTGTTGCTTTACCTGCACGGGGGCATGCCCGATTACTTCCTTACCCCGCGCTACCCCGTGGTGCTGGAGGAGTATTTTACCGTGGTATGGTGGGAGCAGCGGTGGGCCGGCCTGGCGTACCACCCCGGCACGCGCCCGGAGGCCATTACCCCGGAGCAACTGATCTCCGACACCCGGGAGCTGACCAACTACCTGCGCGGGCGTTTCGGTCAGGAGAAGATCTACCTGCTGGGGCGTTCGGGCGGCTCCTTTTTCGGCATACAGGCGGCGGCGCGGTTTCCGGAGCTGTATCATGCCTACATCGGCATCGGACAGATGTCGGACCAGTTGCATTCCGAGCGGCTGGCTTACCAATATATGCTCGACAGCTACCGGTTGGCCGGGGACGGCGGCATGGTCAGGCGGCTCGAAGCCTGTCCGGTTACTGATCATATTCCCGCCGCTTACCTGAGGGTGCGCGATCAGGCCATGCACCGGATAGGCGTGGGCACCACGCGGGCCATGCGTTCGGTGGTCAGCGGGATGTTTATCCCTTCGCTGACCTTTAAGGAATACACCCTGAAGGAGAAGTTCAACCTGTGGAGGGGCAAGGCCGCCGCGGGGGTGCATCCGCTCTGGGAGACCATCCTGGCCACCGACCTGAGCCGGCAGGTAAACCGGGCGGAGATCCCCGTTTATTTTCTGCACGGCCGGTATGACTACACGGTTTCCTACACCCTGGCGAAACACTATTTTGAAGTGTTTCAGGCGCCTGAAAAGGCATTCTTTACCTTTGGGCATTCCGCCCACAGTCCGCATTTTGAGGAGCCTGAGCGGGTAAGGGAGGTGCCGGAGCGGGTACTGAAAGGAAGGGTAAATGAATAAAGGGGCCGTGCCTGGGGGGGGGTGTGTAAAAGTGGTAAGTTTGTTATAGTATTCACTGGTTGGAAACAATGAAAACAGAACCAGAAAGTTCCCAATATGGGAATTTTATTACTATCTTTGCATCATGATGTAGGATTGAATGGAAAGGGTATTTGCAAAAAGCACATTAAGAGAGTTTTGGGAGAGATATCCGGATGCTGAGCAATATTTGAAGACCTGGTTTGATACGGCGATGAATTCCGATTGGAAATCTCCTTCCGATGTAAAGCAAACCTATGCAAATGCAAGTATTCTGAAAGAAGGCAGGATTGTGTTTAACATTAAAGGCAATTCCTGCAGACTTGTTGTAAAAATTAATTTTGAGAAGCAATGGATATTTATAAGGTTCATTGGGTCTCATAAAGAATATGACAGGATTGATGCAAATACGATCTAACACAAAAAACGATGAACATCAGACCAATTAAATCGGATGCGGACTATAAACTTGCTTTAAAGAGGCTTGAAGAGGTCTTTGACGCGCCTGCCGGCACGCCCGAAAGTGACGAAGCCGATATTCTTGGAGTATTGGTTGATGCATATGAAAAGAAACACTTTCCCATTGAAACTCCTGACCCGATAGAAGCCATCAGGATAAGAATGGAAGAGTTACAACTGAGGCAAATTGATCTGGTAGAAGTATTTGGCAGTAAAAGCAGGGTTTCGGAGATACTTAACCGCAAAAGGAAACTAACTGTTGAAATGATCCGGCTATTAACAAAACGCCTCAATTTATCGCCGGAATTGCTTATAACCGATTATCAATTAGCTTCCTGAAGTGCACGGTTTCCATCAGCAGGTTGAAAACATTGCCGGAAGCGGGTTTCCTATGTTTATGCTCCTGCTTGCCACATACTATATAAACAACAATGTGCAGTGAACATGCGACGGTTCATTGCATCAACCGTTACGCCTTCAACGCGGCCGCCGTTCACTGGCAGGGTCCCCATCCCTGGTATCCGGCAGCTAAACCGGGCAGAGATACCCGTGTACTTTCTGCACGGCCGGTATGACTATACGGTTTCCTATACCCTGGCGAAACACTATTTTGAAGCTTTTCGGGCGCCTGAAAAGGCATTCTTTACCTTTGGGCATTCCGCCCACAGTCCGCATTTCGAGGAGCCTGAGCGGGTAAGGGAGGTGCCGGAGCGGGTACTGAAAGGAAGGGTAAATGAATAAAGAGGTCGTGTCGGGTGGATCAGGAAAAGTTATAAGTTTGGGATGATATTCATTAGTTGGCGGTCATGCTAAAAAACCGACAGCTACCGACAAAACATTAGTATTTTGACAAAACCGACCTTAAAATTTGTATTTTTGAGACCTAAATGGCAGACAAAGCATACATAACACCAAATGTTCTTAAATGGGCAAGAGAATCGGCAAGAATGACCGAAGAAACTGCTGCTGCCAAAGTTTCCGTAACGGTTGACAAATTAAAAGAGTGGGAAGCAGGGACAAATCATCCGACAATAAGACAAGCACAAACCCTTGCAAAAGCTTATAAAAGACCATTTGCTTTATTCTTTTTACCAGATGTTCCTCGTGACTTTCAGCCACTTCAAGACTTTAGAAAATCAGGCTCAAAAAATCTGACAACTTCTTCAATTTTTATCATTAGAGAAATTCAACAAAAGCAAGCATGGATAAGTGATGTTTATTCAGAAAATCAAGAAGATAAATTAGCTTTTGTAGGTCGCTATTCACTAAAAGATAACCCTCAAGCCGTAGCAAAAGACATTCTTGACACATTAAAAATAAATCCAGCATTCTACAAGACAGATAACCCCATCAAGGAGTGGATTGATGCAGCTGAAACGAATGGCATTTTTGTTTCAAGAACAAGCTTTATTCACTCTCGACTTAAACTAGATTCGGAAGAGTTGCAAGGTTTTGCAATTGCTGACCCACATGCACCCTTCGTTTTTGTAAACTCAGACGATTGGAATGCATCACAATTATTTACACTTGTTCATGAGTTAGCTCACATTTGGATAGCTGAAACAGGCATTTCAAATGAAGTTGAGCCCGACATAAAACACAAAGACAAGTTTCATCCAGTTGAATTATTCTGCAATGAAGTTGCGGCAAATGCTTTAATGCCAAAAGAAATTGTTTTGAGTTTTGATTCAACTTCTTTTCAGACTTCTAAAGATGTTTTCAAGGTTGCAAAGCAATTAGGTGTAAGCTCATTTGCTCTTTTAGTTCGTGCATTGAATCTTAATATTATTCAGACACCAACATATCAGAAGTTAAAAAAGCAAGCTGACATTGATTATGCGGAGTATTTGGAAAGAGAAGCTGAAAAAAAAGCCAAACTAAAAGAAAAGGATAAACCAGGCGGACCGAATTACTTTTTGTTACAACTTAACCGGAACAGCAGACTATTCACGCAAACTGTTTTAGATGCATTTCGTGGCGGCTTTATCGAGCCTACATTAGCTAGTAATCTATTAAATGTTCAAGTAAATAAATTTCCAAAACTCGAATCCCAATTATTTAGATGAGCACTAAGGCAAACAAATATTGTTTGGATGCCAATGTGTTAATCCAAGCATGGCAGAAATACTACAACCCCAAATTTTGCCCTGATTATTGGAAAATCTTAACTGAACTCGGAAAAAGCGGAAAGATTTTTATTCCTGAATTGGTTTACGAAGAAATCATTCGGACAGAAGACGACCTCTCAAAATGGTTGAAAGGGAGCAAAATTCCAATCAATAAAATTAGCGAACCGATTACAATACACATTCGTAAAATTTTAGAAGATTATCCGGAGTTAGTTGACAATACAAAGGCTCGTTCACTAGCTGACCCTTGGGTTATTGCACATGCTTTACACGAAAATGCAACTATAGTTACCAAAGAAGAAAAGGTAACAGCTTTAAACTCAAATAAAATAAAAATTCCAAACGTTTGTGACAACATGGGAATTAAATGGATTAACGACTTTCAGTTTATTGACGAGTTAGACATTAAATTCCAATGTTCCTTGACATAACCAATGACAGAAATGAAGCACAAACCGCCAACATGCGTTTGGCGTCATGCGGGGTGAAGTGCTTAAATTCAAGTTCAGTTTTTCAAATCAACTTTAGTGCTGGTTTGACAGTTTTGTGCCCTGAAAACCCGCACGAACGCCAAGCGCAAAAACGTTGGCAACAATTTTGAAAACGACCGACACAACTTCTAAATGAATAAGACGGATTGATAATTGTTACATTATGATTGAAAACTAATAACAAAATATATGAAGCAATTAATCCTGATAATTATTTCCACATTTATATTTTCTTTAGGCTATTCTCAAGTTAAAATAATGACCCCGATTGAGAGTGTACGAAATAAGAAAATCGATTATGAATATGGCTATCTTCCAGGGAAACGATTCCCATATTATAAAACGATTGAAAAATATGATTTTAATGGACAAAAGATACGTGTCGAATTATATGATTATAGAGAAATCAAAGGACTCCAACATATTGATTGTTCTACTGAACGTATTGAAAATTTATCTGAATTTGCAAAAGAAAATAGTATTTTGAGAGTAGCCCAATATATTGATAAACTATTTCAAGAATCAAATATTCAAATCGATACTACTGTGCAAAATTCTATAGAGATTTATTTAGAAGCACTTGATTCTCGATTAATAGGATTTGGATATATAAAGATTCATGGACTTTGTCAAATTCGAGTAAAATATTTAGACAATGATAAAATTTATTGCTCTGATATCATGGATGGTGATAAAAATTCTCCACTTGGAAAATATGCATTTGTAACAAGAAAAACTGGATTGAGAAAAATGGGTTCGGCTTCAATTAGAGAGGTAATTGAGCAATTTCTTGTAGACTTAAAAAATGATATATAAAAACTGTTGCCAATAAATAGGAATATGAGCGGTCTGTAAGACCCAGCGAATATTCCCGGTTACTGCAGGCATAAAACCGACATTGCGGAGATTAAGCACTACAATCGGAGCATATTTTGCGGAGAATGTTTCATTTGCGGAGAATAAAGAGTATATTTGTCGCATAACATGCGGAGAATGAAACTTTATATACACGAAAACGAAAACTGGACAGACTTCACCTGGGACAATAAAAAAGTGATGATAAAATTAGGTGAAGCCAGAAATCAACAAGGAAGACTATCAGGTAAAATGGAGTCACTTGGTTTTGATCTGCAAAAAGAAGCAGTATTGAATACGCTGACTTTAGATGTTACTAAATCATCAGAAATAGAAGGCGAATTTTTGGATGTACAACAAGTACGTTCTTCAATTGCTCGTCGATTAGGCATTGACTTTGCAGGAGCAGTGGATTCGGACCGTAACGTTGACGGTATTGTTGAAATGCTGCTTGACGCTACTCAAAGATATGATATGCCTTTGACCAGAGACAGATTGTTTGGTTGGCATGCAGCACTGTTTCCATCAGGATGGAGTAATCTTTATAAAATCACAGTTGCAGGCTGGAGAAAAGATACGACTGGTCCGATGCTGGTTGTATCGGGACCTATGGGAAAAGAAAAAGTTCACTACGAAGCTCCGGGTTCAGACAGGATAGAACCAGAAATGAACAGATTCCTGGACTGGTTTGAAAACGAGCATGAAATAGATTTGGTTCTTAAGGCAGCTATTGCTCATTTATGGTTCGTTACAATTCATCCTTTCGATGATGGAAACGGGCGAATAACAAGAGCAATTACAGATATGATATTGGCGCGTTCGGATAAAAGCATCAGACGTTTTTATAGTATGTCTGCGCAAATTAGAATTGAAAGAAAACAGTATTATGAAAAACTTGAAAAGACACAAAAAGGAAATTCAGATATTACAGAATGGATTTTGTGGTTTTTGCAATGCTTAATAAATGCTATTGACTCCACCGAAGAAACTTTATCAAAAATACTTCATAAAGCAGAATTTTGGAAATTGCATTCCACCAAAATTCTTAATGACAGGCAACAAAAAATTATAAACATACTGCTTGATGGATTTGACGGAAAGTTGACAACCTCGAAATGGGCGAAAATTAATAAGTGTTCACAAGATACAGCTCTTCGGGATATTCAGGATTTAATGAAGAAGGACATTTTACAAAAAGAAGCAAGCGGTGGTAGAAGCACAAATTATGAATTAATATAAATGCCCGGCGGTAACAAATAAGACTTAAACGCAGTCGCTGAGTAAAAAGCAAATATTGCAGCCGTGACCTTTCTGGGACTGTCCCCGCAGAAATTGCGGGACTAAAAAGGATTTAAGCAAGTGTTGAACTTTACCGGCCTGCTCCGGAATATCTCCACTTCAACAGCGGTCAGTGCAGTCATGGGGATTTATTGTTTGGCATCTCTTTTCCGGTTGGTAAACCGGGCGGAGATTCCTGTTTATTTTCTGCACGACCGTTATGACCATGCCGTTTCCTGGACCCTGGCGAAACGCTGTTTTGAAGCGTTTCAGGCGCCTGGAAAGGCATTTTTTACCTTTGGGCATTCCGCCCAAAGTCCGCATTTCGAGGAGCCTGAGCGGGTAAGGGAGGTAGTGGAGCGGATACTGAAGGGAAACAGAATAAAGGTAAAAAGGTAGCCGGGAGTATTAAAACTACCCGGAAAAGCAGTATATTTGAGAGGGCGTTTGCCAATGACCTTCAATTGCTTAAAATTAAAGGGAATAGCGGGAATTGATGTGAAGTGCATTTACGGATATAGGAACAGGAAATATTAAATAACCGAAAAGTGGATAACCATGAAAAAAGCGTTGTTGATTTCCTTATTGCTTTCAGGTTCTTTTGCCTATGCAGGAACGGGCGGCGCAAGCGATGCAATTCTTTTGTATCTGGCCATTATTGCAGTAATGTCAATAATTACTGCCGTGCTTCATTCCATTGATTTTATCAGAAGAATTATCCGGGAGCGGAAAGTAAGGAAACTGGCCCGGCCTGATGATCAGGCTGCCGGTGAGCACCTGGCTTAACGGATTTTAATAAAAGCGCCCTGAATATTGAAACCGGAAGCGACAGGCCCCGGATATCCGGGACATCCGGGGGCGGGGCGGTGAAACTATCGGCCGCTTAAAATGGCTGTGTCTGCAACCCTTGTATCCGGAGCTTAAAGCGGGGCCCGGGGGATCAGGGGATGCAGAAAAGTGGTAAGTTTGTGATGATATTCACTAGTTGTAATACAGCTTAAAAAGTTGAANNTTTCGGATTTGAGTCAGTTTTGAGGGTTGAGTTTGAAGCCGTATTACAACAGCGTGTATATCCAATGCGATTGAGCAGGTTTGAGTTTTTTGAAGTACCTTTAGCAGGCTGAGTTTGCACTGTATATACACGCGGACGTTGGCTGCTATATGAAAAAACAAAAAATTATAAAAGCATGAAAAAACAATTCATCGTTGTAGTGTTACAATTTTTCTTGCTAAATATTTCTGTTTTCTCTCAGGATTTCTGGGAGATATTGCCTTTCCCGGATAATCAGAACATTAGCACTTTAAAGATAGACTCTGCCGGAGAAATTTTTGTTGGCACTGTAACAGGTTATCAGGATAATGGTATATTTCGGTCTGATAATGATGGGTTAACATGGGAAATGATGCTTAATACAAGAAATTTTCAGATTTTTGCTATGTCAATCAATCCTAATGGAAATATTTTTGTCGGCACGGGTGATGGCTTTTACCCGTTTTTAGCAAGTTTTGATAATGGTTTAAGCTGGGATACAATTCCGGTACCTTTCAGTTCAGGTTTCGGGGAAATAGCATTTTACGGCCAGGATACAGTACTTGTTGGAACAGGTGCGTACAACGGAGCAATTGTATTAAGTACACCTGACCTTGGCATCAGTTGGGATACGCTCTTTCTGACCGAGAACCATACCAGTGAATATGTTGCAGATATTGCTATTTCCTCCAATGGCGATATTGCAATTGGGCTGGGGTGCCATTTGCCCGATATGGGTGGCCTTTACAGGTCAACCAACGGGGGGGCTGAGTGGGAGTTTCTGGGGCTTTTTAACCGCATGGTTGAAAATCTTGAATATAATGCTCAGGGCGATCTGATTATTGGTGTAAGAGGAGGTTTTGACGGCTCCGGCGGAATTTATGCCATATACCATGACAATCCTTACCAAATTGTGGAATGCCTGGAAGGTCCCAATGTAAACGGGCTGGCACTAAACTCACAAGGACACATATATGCTGGTATAGGAAGTCCCAATGGGATCATCAGATCCACTAATAATGGTCAAACATTTGAATTATTAGACGGGGGATTACCTATTGGAGAAATGGGTAGCATAGAGAACGATAATAACGATTATATCTATGCTTTAACTGATGTTGGCTCACATTACATATTTCGCTCGATTAATCCAACAGTTACGGGCGTTAATAAATTACCTGGTTATAATAAAAACTATAGTCTATTTATTTTCCCTACCCCGGTATCCGAAGTTCTTCAAGGTAAAATAAAAGGTAAACTTTCGGATGGCATGTATGAATTTACGATCTCAGATATATCAGGCAGGCAAATCATGGAGGATCGCTTGTCTCTGTTTCAGAATTCTTTCAGTTTGAATGTTTCATTTCTTCCTCAGGGTTACTATGTTTTTACGATATATAGTAATGAACTAACATGTTCAGCAAAACTTATAAAAGGTTGAATCAATTTAAACCCAAAAATCCTTAGTACATGACAAAAATTAC
>DJGZ01000077.1 GCA_002433025.1 Bacteroidales bacterium UBA5833 | reverse complement strand
GCACATCATATAATGAACTACCCGGTAACAAAAAGAATGTCAGCGGATTATGAAATCCGCTGACGTATTATGCTCAGGCTACCGGTTTTGCCGGTGCATTTTTCAGGGTCTCGGTCAGGTAAATCCAGAATTTTTCAACTGAAGCGATGTTCACTTTTTCGTCGGGTGAATGTGGGTAACGGATGGTAGGGCCGAAGGAAATCATATCCCAGCCGGGATAAACCGCGCCAAGCAGTCCGCATTCGAGTCCGGCGTGTATGGCTTTGATTTCCGGTACTTTTCCGAAGCGTGTGTTGTATACATCCTGCATGGCTTTGAGGATTGCAGAATCCGGATTTGGCTTCCATCCGGGATATTCGCCGTCGAACTCTACCTTTGCACCAGCCAACTCAAAAATGCTGCCCATCATATGCGTGAGGTCTGTTTTGGCTGAATTTACGGAACTGCGGAGCAGACAGGTCACTTTTACGGTTTCTCCTTCTGTTTTTACGATTGACAGGTTGGTTGAAGTTTCTACCAGTCCTTCCATGGTATCGCTCATCCTGATCACCCCGTTGGGGCATCCGTAGACAGCCCGCAGCATGCGGTTCTGTGTATCGGCATCCATCAGGTAATCAGGCATGGCGGTTGATGCGGCTGTAATCTGAAGTCCGGGTTCGGTTACCGAAAGTTCTGCCTTGATGGTTTCGGCAAAGCTGAGCATGCACTTTTCGAATTTCTCTTTTTCGTTGGCCGGAATGGTAACAGTGGCGTGCCCTTCGCGCGGGATGGCATTGCGCATATTGCCGGCTTCGAGCGATGAGAGCCTCAGCCCGTGTTTTTGAACACCATGCCAAAGCAGGCGGGTGATGATTTTGCAGGAATTACCACGGCCCAGGGGAATATCAAGTCCCGAATGCCCTCCTTTTAAGCCACTTACGTCGATCTTGTATGCAATGGTACCTTGTTCGGCGGCGGCCTTTTTAAACGGGAATTCAAAATTTCCATTGATTCCGCCGGCGCAGCCGATGTAAAGTTCCCCTTCGTCTTCCGAATCGAGGTTCAGCAGAATTTCGCCTTTAAGCACATCGGGCTGCAGGTTGAAGGCTCCGGTCATGCCGCTTTCCTCGTCTATTGTAAACAGGGCCTCAATGGGACCGTGAACAAGGTCTTTTGATTCAAGCACAGCCATGATGGCAGCCACTCCCATGCCGTTGTCGGCTCCGAGTGTAGTGCCGTTGGCTTTAACCCATTCTCCGTCAACCTGAGGTTCAATGGGATCTTTTTCAAAGTCATGCGTTTTGTCGCTGTTCTTCTGTGGAACCATGTCGAGATGCGCCTGCAGTACAATGCCTTTCCGGTTTTCCATTCCGGGAGTGGCCGGCTTGCGGATCATCACATTTCCGACTTCATCCACCCAGGTTTCCAACCCGGTTGACAAACCGAAATTTTTCATGAATTCGATGATGCGCTCTTCTTTCTTGGAAGGACGCGGAATCTGTGTCAGGCTGTAGAAATTTTTCCATACAGACTTAGGCTCAAGATGCTGAATAGGGTTATTCATAATGGAGTTTTATTAAAAGATTATTGATTTGATTTCAATGAAAGCGGCCGGCTAAAATACTGTTTTTGGTTGATAAAGCGAAGGAATAACGGCCTGGATATGCAATTTATTGCAGACTTTGTTGCTCAGAACCAGAGGTGAACTACCGACTTTGTTTCGAAAAACTCTTCGGTGAAATAACGGTTCAGATGATATATCTGGTATTTGGCGGCCGATCGTTTTAGTTCTTCAGTCAGGTTGCCCCCTTTAATATAGAATATTCCGTTGTGCAGGGGATTGATGTTTCTTTTGTAAATATTTTTTCTTATCCATGACGTAAATTCAGGTAGTGAAGTCACTGCCCGGCTTACGACAAAGTCATACTTTTCGGTAAGCTGTTCAGCACGGCACTGTTCGCTGGTGACATTTTTCAGGCCAAGCGCTGCGGCCACTGCATCCACAACTTTAATTTTTTTTCCTATTGAATCAATCAGGTGGAAATGTGCTTCAGGAAACATTACCGCCAGCGGAATTCCCGGAAATCCTCCCCCTGTGCCAACATCAAGCACCGAGGTGCCCGGCGCAAAACGCATCACACGGGCGATCCCCAGTGAATGCAGAATATGATGTTCATAAAGATGATCTATGTCTTTGCGCGATATCACATTGATGGCTGCATTCCACTCTGTATAAAGCGGTTGCATGGCTTCGAAGCAACTGATTTGCCAGGGGGTCAGATCCGGGAAATATTTCAGGATGAGTTCCATTTTTTAATGAGTGTAAGGAAGGCAGACTTTCACGGTAGTTCCCTCGTTTTCATTGGAATCAATCGTAATAGAGCCTCCGTGCAGTGTGGCGATTTTTTGTATAAGAGATAATCCGATTCCGTGTCCGGGGTGATTTATCGCGTTCCTTGCCCTGTAAAACGGTTCAAATATCCTCAGCTGTTCATCAGGGCTGATGCCGATTCCCTCATCCTGAACAGTAATCACCGCACAATCTGGGTTGTATTCAAGCATTGCTTTAACCGGTTTCCCGGATGAGAATTTGCAGGCATTGTCAATAAGGTTGGTAAATATCAGCTTCAGCAGGTTTTCGTTTCCATTGACGGTTGGTTCCTTTTCCTCATCAGTATTGTCATTGATAACAATCTCAATTTGGTATTCGGGGTGCAGCAGTTCAACCTCACTCTGGGTTTCCAGCAGAAGTTCATCCAGCCTTACAGGCATTCTTTTCAAGGCATGGGTGTCCTGCTCGGCACGGGCAATTTCAAGCAGATTGTTTGACAGGCTGCTGAGGCTGCGGGCATCGTCGAGCAGCGAATGTAATATGTCCCTGTATTCATCAGGATTTCTTGATTTCATCAGTGCCACTTCAATCTGGCTTGTTATCGACGCGAGCGGTGTTCTCAGTTCATGCGAAGCATTTGAAACAAAGCTTTTCTGGATCTGAAATGCTTTTTCGATACGGACCAGCATTTCGTTGAAGGTAATGGCCAGCCGGGCAATCTCATCCGATCCGTTGCCTTCATCAACCCGTTGCTCCAGGTTTGAAGCCGTAATGGAGGAAACCTGACTGATTACATTGGAGATCGGCCTGAGTGCCTGCCGCGAGAAAAACAGACCCGTAATAATTGTCAAACCTATGGAAGCCAGCAGGCCAATCAAAAGCACCAACAGGAGGTTGTTAAGTTTTGTGATCCCATACCGGTCAGTGGCAGATGCGAATACAACAAAACGCCTTAATCCGTTTGTATAGAGCAGGCCTATGGCCTCGCGGCTGCCTTGCCTGAAACGGAATTCTTCGCTGGTCCTCGCTTTTGCCAGCAATTCTTCGGTGATTTCAAGCCCCGCAGTTTTACCTGAAACGTAAATCTTTGACCGCTTGAAGTAGTCAAATACTACGACCTCCACATCCTCCAGGGAACTGTAATTGGTGCTGTCGATAATCCGCATCAGGTCGTTGTTGATCTCTTCAACATCAATCAGCAGTTTTGCTGAATTTATGGCCTTTTCGCGCAGCCTTTCGGTGAACTCCTGCTTGCGGTAATTGGCCGACAGGGCATAGATCAATACAGAAAATGCGATTAATATGCTGCCTACAAGCAGGGCAAACTGCAGACTTAATCTGGTCCTTATCTGCATATGTTTACATCTCTTTTAAAATGTAGCCCATGCCAATATGGGTATGGATCAGCTTTACGGGAAAGTTCCTGTCTATTTTTTTACGCAGGAAATTTACATAGACTTCAATTACATTGGTGCCTGTATCGAAATTGATATTCCATATTTTCTCGGCGATATCGGCTTTCGAAACAACCCTGCCTTTGTTGCGCACAAGGTATTCGAGCAGCGCAAATTCTTTTGCAGTAAGGTCAATTGGTGTTTCACCCCGGCGAACAGATTTACTGTCAAGGTCAATGACAAGATCGGCAACCCTGAGTAACTGTTCGCTTCTCGACTCTGTATGCGACCGCTTTAACAGGGCTTTGATCCTGGCCAGTAATTCCCTGAACTCAAACGGTTTAACAATATAATCATCAGCTCCTTTGTCAAATCCAAGTAGTTTATCTTCGGTGCTGCCCAGGGCGGTAAGCATAATTACCGGAACCGACGGGTTTTTAGCCCTGATCATTGCACACAGCTCATAACCGTTGATCTGAGGAAGATTCACATCTAAAATGATCAGATCGTATTCCTTTGCATCAGTCAGCCGTTTGCCGATAAAGCCGTCGTAAGCCACTTCGGTTTTAAACCCGTTTTCTTCAAGGCCGCTGCTGATCGAATCAGCCATTTTAACATGATCTTCAACGATCAGTATGGTAGGTTCCTGCATCGTTATTTCACTTGTGGGAAAGTGTGTATTTTCATTGCACTAAATTACACATTTTGACGATTGGGAGGATAGATATTCTTTCAAATCGGGCGCATTGCCATAAATCATTTATTTTTAATCGTATGCTGATTTCTACCAGTGGGCATAAGATCCTTGCAGCCTGATTTTTGTTCCGGTGCTTTTCGCGTTTTATGCTTCCCGCTTTTGCAGGTTGCTTATCTTTGTCTGAAATTTTCGGATCATGAGGATCAGCATTGTTTCAGTTGTAATTATTCTTTTCTGGCATTTTCCTTTGTCATTGATATCACAACCGGCTGCCCGTAATCAGGCCTACTCGGGTTACATTGAGAAATACCGGGATATTGCTGTTAAAAAGATGCACGAATATAAGATCCCGGCCAGCATCACCCTGGCCCAGGGCCTGCTGGAGTCGGGCATCGGCAACTCTGAACTGGCGGTAAATGCAAACAACCACTTCGGAATCAAATGCCACAAGGAATGGACCGGTATGACCTATACCATGGATGATGATGCCAAAGATGAATGTTTCCGTAAATACGCTTCGGCTGAAGAATCTTTTAACGACCATTCGCTTTTTCTGACCACAAGACCCCGCTATGCCGGACTGTTCAGTCTGGATATCAGGGATTATAAAGGATGGGCGCATGGACTCAAAAGTGCCGGATATGCCACCAACCCGCGCTATGCCGAGATCCTGATCCGGATTATTGAAGAGAATGAACTTTATTTGTACGACAGTGCCCCCGCAGGTCCTTATTTAGCTGATAAAGGTAAAAAGGAAAAAAAAGAATACCAGTCTTCGTTACCAGTTCATTCTGCGGGCATCCGACTCAGCCCCTCGAATGTAAAGTTTGACGAAATTTCCGAAGGCAACCGGGCTGTTTATATCAACAACGGGGTGAAACTTACCTTTGCCCGTTCAGGCGATGACGTGCATATTATTGCAAAGGACTTTGGCATCCATGGTTTTCAGTTACTCAGGTACAATGAGCTTGGGAAACATGAGATCATTCAGGAAGGTCAAGCGATTTATATCACACCCAAAAAACGGAAAGTGCCTTCGAAGCGACACACCGTTGCAGATGGCGAAAGCATGCGTGATATCGCACAATTTTTCGGCATCAGGCTGCAATCGCTTTATAAATTGAATGGTATACAGGCAGGCCATGAACCGGAAGCAGGGACTGTGTTGAAATTATCCAGATGATGTATTCATTGTTTCCGGCCCTTTGAATTTTTTTAATACAAATGTGTTGTAAGGTGCTGGTATGCAGTTATATGTGATCTTGTGTGAATTCCTGCCCGGAGCGAAACGAAAAAAAATGAAAATATTTTCTGAAAACGGGATTACTTTTTTGTCATTTCAGGATAAATAATCAACAACCGGCTTTTTGAGATCGGTTTTGTCCGGATCCTGGCATGTCCTGACAGATACAAATCCCTGATCAAAGAAACAGCGGTGTTGTGGTTAATAAAATTTGGTTAATAAATTGGTTAAAAAGCGCCGCTTCAGCGGCGCTTTTTATTGTATAGGGGTCAGTATCAGTTTCCCCTTTCTGGTAGTAACAAGCACTTCCTTCCGCCTGCCTCCAGGATTGAAAATTACCGGATCTGTTTCACTTGTAAGATTGTTTAATTCCTGAGCTGAGCCCCGGCTGCGCATAACAACCACCCGGTCTGATTTTTCATCACGTATTGCGAGCCATCGCTCCCCCGACAGGGAAATGTATAGAAAGGGTTTACTAAACCGGCTGCCTTTGATTGATTTAGAGGCAATGGTGCCTTTCATCCTGGAGAATACGCTTATCTGGTCATTGCCTGCAAAAATAAAATCATGAGAACCATCGCCATCGAAGTCGGCATAAAGGAACCATGGGTGTTTTCCGAAATCGCCGAAACTACTGTAAGAGATAATGCCATCTTCGGTAATGTAGGCAAGCCGGCCATCGTCTGAAGCGGTGAGGAAGAGTCCTTTGCTGTTGGTTTTGTTTTCGAAGAGTTCTGCGCCGCGGGATTTCCTGAAATTTGCCGGAACGCTGATTCTCTCCCTTCCTCTGCGATCGGTGATTAACAGGCGCCCTTCTCCTGTACCAAAGATCAGGTAATCCCTTCCTCCGGTTCTGAAAAATTCTGTTTTCCCTGCAAGGTTGCCAATCCGCGGTTTCTGCCAGTCGGGCAGAGGTTCTCCCCTCAGTGTGATGTTGTGGATCAGATTGTCATGCCCTTCATAAATGACCCTGTAATCGCGCTTCCTGTCATAGTCGAACAGGGCAGCACTGCCGATGGCTTTTTCCGGTAAAGCTACCGGCGAACCCTTGATTTCTTTACCATTCCGGTCGAGGATGTGCAGATATTCCTTAGTAAAAACAAGGTAATGCCTTTGGCCATTTTTTCTGTAATCAGCTTCATAAATATCCCCGGTTACATTTCCCCTGCACTGGAATGACCACCTGTAACCTCCCTCATAATCATACACTTCAAGGGTGTTTTTTGCAGTGAACATGGCGATCAGCCTTTCTCCCGGCTTCTCTCCGGCAATAACCACAGGCACTGAAACAAAATCAGCTGTTTTGCCGGGCTTTTTAGCCACAGCAGGCATTTTCGCCTGTTCCTGAATCCGGGATTTTGTTTTCTCAGGTTCCTCCGGCCCGGATCCGGCTTTTTCAGGAGGTGCAATATCGGCTATGTGTCTGGTACGGGTTAATTCATCCTTGAAATGAAGGCTTCCCTGTGCATACAGCATGGGAGATCCGGCATTGAAATTCATTATCAGCTGATCAAACCCTGAAAAATAGGATGTCCACATGGCTGCTGTACTCTGTTTGCCTTTCTTTCCCTGATCTGTAAGCATTTTTACCAGTTGATCCGGTTTAAGATAAAAAATGAGATTACTTTTGTCGATCAAATCGTTTTGCAAACCGTTGAAGGAAGCGTGGTTCATGCCGCCGGTTCCCGCTTCCTGCTCGCTGGCATAGGAGCTAAGGAAGTTGCAGGAATGTGAAAATGCTACAACGTTCTGGCCTATATAACAGTAGAGCGGATCCTGCAGGTCAAACCAGGGGCCCCATAATTTTGCGGGTAATCCGGAAGCCATCAGCTTTTCAGCCTTGCCCCCCGTTGCCTGCAGGAATGGTCGCAGGGCCATTTCTGCGCTGTCGCGGCACTTGCTGCTAATGAGCAACATGGCAGTTTTTTTATTGTTCTGAAGGTACGGCGCCCTGGCAACATAACTAATGCCGGGCCCGGCCCATGACCAAAGGTGCTCCCGCATCCTGAAAACTTCCTTTACAGGAATTGAATTGATCGTATCAAATCCGGTTACATGCAGGGTGTCGCAGGGAGTAAACTGGTTTACATAGGCAACAGGATCGCTCAGAAGCAACGTAAACCCGAAGGCAGCCGATAAAGGTATATAGCTTAAATCAACCTGACTTACCGGTGTTTGTCCGCTCAGGAATGAGGTTTCTTTCCCGTTCCAGGTGAAGCCACTCAACTGAATCTTTTCCTTTCTCAGCGATATGTCAAGTGCGGACCATCCGTCAAATGGAGAATTTGCTGTCAGCAATGGACTATCGCCCAGCCCGGTTAACTGACTGTAAAGCAGGCGATTTCTGAAAAACAATACCCCGTCAACCCTTTTACCTGCAGTCGCTGACAGTTTTACGAGAGCCGCATCACCGGTTTGCCTGGATTCATCATTAATGGCCTCCAGGGATTGCTCAAGCAGAGACCTGTCGGTACTCAGGACGAATAGTCCGCGATAGAAATAATACCACGATTCTTCCGAAGCCCCCTGTATGTGATATAGCCCGGCAGGCTGATGTCTGGCTGAAGTTATTGTATGCCCTGATTTTTTAAGCGTATTGCGTAAGTGATAGTTAAGTGTTGCCACCCTAATTTTACCTGTCTTTATAACGAACAGAAATGAAGGCCGGCCCAACGAATCAGGTGAGAAACTGATCAGGAATTCGTTCTCGTCCAATAGCTTGCGCAGGTAATCGTCAAGGTGGCTTACGGAGTCAAACCAGGAAGATAAAGTGTGAAAGCCTTTTGTGGTTTCATTGTTTTCCAGTATATCGATTAAACCTGAAGACCGGGTTTTTTCGATAAAGCCTGTTACAGAGCCCGATCTTATAAATACCACCGTGTTTTCCGGAATCGCGCGGGTAAGCGGGGCAAGCGGCTGTTTAAGAAAAAGGTAATATGAGCGGATACCTATACCGGCAGCAATCAGTCCGGCCAAAAGCACAACCGAAAGCAGAATGATCCAGATTTTTTTCATATCATTATGCTATGAGTATTCAAATTTAGCGTGCTTTTGCTGGTTTTTGCCGGGTTTTAGGTGGAACTAATCAACAATGAGTTGTTGATAACAGTTCGCAGGATTTTGCATGGCAATGTTTTTGCTGCATTTTACCGGATTGTGCGAAATATTGCGTAGGTTTGAACTGTAATCTCCGGAACATGCATCATCAATTTCAAAGAATCCCGAGACTGAATTTTCTGTCCGCCTGTCTATCATTATTTTTCCCGCTGCTGACGGCAGCCCAGGATCATTATTATTCCGATGAGGAAACATGTAAATCGCGCAGCGGACTGGAATATGGCGGTATAGCGGGGTTTTATATTCCCGGTAACGGAACGGCGGATTTCTACTCCGGGAAACCGGAAAAAGAAAACAATGCAAATTATGTTTTCAGGAATAAATACTGGTATGATGAGATTTATTACATGCTGAATGCCAATGATACGGTATTTATCCGCGAGTATCCTGAGAATATGCGGTATAATCCGGCTTTTAGTTTCGGCCTTTTCGCGAAATACGACCTCAATTGTCGCACGGGGATTTACCTCCAGTTTTCTTATGCTAAGCTGAGGGCGCGCGATATGATATCCGTTGAGGTTGATCCTCCGGTTGATTACCTGGCCGAACCTGATATACGGCTTTTCAGTATATACGGGACGGAAGAGCGCAATCTTGTAGACCTCGGATTCACGCATGCTTTCGGAAATTCGAGGGTAGCCCGCTTTACCCTTGGCGGAGGAGTTAACATGAATAACACCCTGGTAGAAGAATCGGCGTTGCGCATCGAAGAAAAGGTATATAACCTGGTGAATATTTATGGAACAAGGCCCTACGTGCCGGGAGGTACCCAGCAGGCCTACGAAATCAGGCAGGGAGGTATCGGATTCGGCGTTTTCGGAACCATCGGCGCCCGGTTTGAGTTCAGTCAGGCCATTGCCATCGAACCCGGATTAACAGTCTACTATAAACAGATCAATCTGGAGTCAGCCAGAGGATTTTATCCGCAGTATAATTTCTTCGTGAAGATCTGTTTCCGCGATCTCCTTACTTTTTCGGATTAGGCGGTTTTTGTATGCCGGCTTTTTATTGCTTGCTGGTGCGCCGGTTTAAAATCCAAGTTTAAATTGCCCTTGCATCCTGAAACTGACCCTGTGCCAAGGCGTAAGTCCTGATGCTGCGATGGCTTTTCTGTGCGCTTCGGTGGGATAGCCTTTGTTCTGGTTCCATCCGTATTCAGGATAAGCTTTGTGCAAATCCAGCATAAATTTATCCCGGTGGGTTTTCGCCAGAATGGATGCAGCGGCAATGGACATATAAATGCTGTCACCTTTAATGATACAATGATGCGGGATTTCAGGGAAAGGGGAGAATCTGTTACCGTCGATCAGCAAAAGCGAGGGTGTAATTGACAAGCCTAGAATGGCTTTATGCATAGCCAGGAATGATGCCCTGAGGATGTTGATCTTGTCGATTTCTCCGGGTGATACCGAAGCCACTTGCCAGGCAAGGGCATCCGTTTCAATTTGCCTCCGAAGGACTTCCCGATGCCTGGCTGTCAGTTTTTTTGAGTCATTGAGTCCGGGATTCCTGTAATCTTCAGGCAGAATCACCGCTGCTGCGAATACCGGACCGGCCAGACACCCCCTGCCAGCTTCATCACATCCTGCTTCAATTATATAAGTTTTTGAAAACCGGATTTTTAACATATCAGAATCCAAGCCTGAGTAAAATTACCACTAACAGGAAGAGGCTAAAGATGACGTCATAAGGCCATGATCTGCGGCCTTTTGTTACCAGATAGCCAAACATCAAAGCCATTGGTAAAAAGCAAAATGGTATGAAAAGCAAGGCAACTTTTCCGCTTAATAACATCACAGTCAGTGAGATCCATAAAAACTGGGCATTGATCCACATCTTTTTACGGATGCTGATGATTTTTTCTCCTGCATCATTCAGAAATACCGGCAGAGAAATGATGAGCATCACCCCGAGCAGAAAAAGCGCCCCTGTTTCAAGCAAGCCCGGTTTACCCCAGGTTATATTGAATCCATTCAGGTATGCCTGGTATTCATTTAAGGCTATGTTCAGACGATCGTTCCAGAAAAACCAGAAAGCAAGGTAAATATATGGGACTGTCAATCCTGTCAACGAGATGACCCATTCGCGCCATGAACTGACCCGTAGAGTGAAGAATGCCATCCAGATAAAAAAGGCAAATAATATTGCCAGAGGGTATATCATGGATGCTATTGCCACGCATATAGAAGCATTCAACACCAGGGTGTATGGGTATGATTCGGCATAAAGTTTCATGGCGCTGTGAAGGCTGAAAAGCAAGAGTAGCAGGGCGGTGAGCGGAGCTATTATAGCGACCGCCTGCCCGGTGAACAGGAAAAATACAGAAGCGATCAAGGTTGTGAATAGTGATTGCCGGGGGGTCAGGTCATGGTGGTTAAGGATCATATTGAAACCTGCCGCATTCATCAGAATGAGTGTCAGCGATGCAATCCTGATAGCCATATCATTTTCCGGTAAAATTCCCGTGAGCCATCTGCCTAACGGGGCGGCATTTTCAGAGAAAGCCTGAACTTCAAATCCGGGATGGGGCGAAAAAAGATAAAGGAAGGAGACCGCCAGAATAAGTAATATCTGCAGGTAATGGCCAGATCTGGAAAATTTCCTCAGCATCAGCGTTTTATTTCATAATGTCTTTACCAATATCCCGGCGGTAAGTCTTGCCCAGATAATCCACGATGACAGCAGATCGGTATGATTTCTCAAGTGCTTCGGCAGTGGTGGATGCAAGCGATGTGATTGCCAGTACCCTTCCGCCGGCAGTAATGATCCGGCCGCCATTTTCATTCAGGGCCGTGCCGGCATGAAAGATGATGCTTTCATCTACCTTGTCAAGTTCATAAATCTCCAGTCCTTTGGGATAATCTCCCGGATAACCGGCTGATACCAGCATGATGGTGGCTGCTGACCTGCCGTCGATTTCAATTGTCTGGTCCTTCAGGGTTCCGCATCCAAGTGACTTCAGCAGGGGGACAAGGTCAGATTTTATCCTGGGAATTACCGATTCGGTTTCGGGATCCCCCATGCGCACATTGTATTCGATTACGTAAGGATCGCCTTCCACATTCATCAGGCCTGCAAAAATAAACCCTTTATAATCAATGTTTTCTAACATGAGCCCGTTGATGGTAGGGTTGATGATTCTGTCAATTACCTTTTTCATAAAGGGTTTATCCGCAAAGGGAACAGGAGAAACAGATCCCATGCCACCGGTATTTGGCCCGGTATCACCATCACCAATGCGTTTATAATCTTTTGCCTCAGGCAGTAATTTCCAGTTCTTGCCATCGGTCAATACAAATACCGAAACTTCGGTTCCGTGCAGAAACTCCTCAATAACTACTTTTTCGGATGCCTTCCCGAAGCGGGCATTGACCAGCATTTCCTCCAATTCCTTCTCAGCTTCGGCAATGGTATTGCAAATGATCACTCCTTTGCCGGCTGCAAGCCCATCGGCTTTTAATACATAAGGAGGTTTAATCTTCAATAAAAACAAACGTGCAGCTTCAAATTCTGCTCTGTTAAAGGAGCGGTAGGCAGCAGTAGGGATATTGTGCCTGCGCATAAAAGCTTTTGCAAAATCCTTACTGCCTTCCAGCTTCGCACCTGCTTCTGATGGGCCTATCACTGAAATATGGCTGATCGAACTGTCGTTGATGAAAAAGTCATATATTCCGTTAACCAGGGGCTCTTCAGGGCCAACAATGACCATCTGAATGCTTTCCTGAAGGACAAAACGTCTGATTCCTTCAAAATCGTTGATGCCAATGGGGACATTGGTCCACATAAGGCTGGTTCCGGCATTGCCGGGTGCGATATATATCTTTTGAACTTCAGGACTTTGTGCGATTTTCCATGCAAGGGTGTGTTCACGCCCGCCCGAACCAAGAATCAGGACATTCATGCAGTATTTTTTTTGCAAAGAAAAGCAAAATATGCTTTTGAAATCCGGGTATTCAGGGAGGAGGGCAGGAGAGAATAAAAGCGGGGTGCCATTTTTTATGACACCCCGCTAGTTTCTGTGACCTTCTGTAGTGTTAATAAATTATTTATCAGAAGATTGATTAAGACGAGTGCAGGTTATTTTCCTTCCTGTCTTTTTTTCTCGGCGATTTTCTTCAGCGCTTCTTCCTGAATGGCTTTGCTTACCGGCATATACTGGTAAAACTCCATTGAATAGTTGGCGCGACCGCTCGAAAGGTTGCGGAGCGTTGTGGCATAACCGAACATTTCCTGCAGGGGGACGAAGCCGTTAAGTTTTTGTGATCCTTTGCGGTGACGGCGCATGGATTCAATTCTGCCCCTTCTCTTGGTAAGGTTTCCGGTGATGTCACCGATATATTCGTCGGGCGTATTGATTTCTATCTTCATCACAGGTTCAAGCAGCACTGGATTTGCTTTCATAAATCCCTGCTTGAAGCAGATGGAAGCACAGGTCTGGAAGGCAAAGTCGGAAGAGTCGACCGGGTGGAACTGCCCGTCGAGCAGCACAACCTTTACGTCCACAACCGGAAAGCCGGCAAGTACTCCGTCGGCGAGGGTTTTCAGAATGCCTTTGTTGACAGACGGAATATATTCGCCGGGAATGGCTCCACCCTTTATTTTGTCGATAAATTCGTAACCTTTGCCTTCGTTGGGCTCAATGCGGATCTGCGTTTGGGCAAACTGGCCTTTTCCACCGGTTTGTTTGGAGTGGCGGTATTCTACTTCCACTTCCTGGCTGATGGTTTCGCGGAAGGCCACGGCAGGTTCTCCAACCACCACGTCAAGACCGAATTCATGTTTCAGCCTGTCAACAATGATTTCGAGGTGAAGTTCGCCCATTCCGGAGATGATGGTTTCTTCTGTTTCTTCGTCAAACCGGGCGTGAAACGAAGGGTCTTCATTCACCAGTTTGGAGAGGGCTTCGCCCAGTTTGCTCTGGTCTTTCCTGCTTGCAGGATTGATTTTCAGCTCTATTACGCTGGGTGGAATATGGATGGATTCAAGATGAAGCTGCTGTTCCATATCGCAGAGCGTATCACCGGTCTTGGTATATTTCAGCCCTATCAGCGCGACAATATCGCCCGGACCGGCCTCGCTTACCTCTTCACGGTCTTTGGCGCGGATTTTCAGGATGCGCCCGATGCGTTCAGGTTTGCCCTTGGTGGAATTCATCAGTTGCATTCCTGAGCGGAGCGAACCGGAATAAACCCTGACAAAAGTCTGTTGACCCACATATGGATCGTGGATAAGTTTAAAGGCAAGGGCAGCAAAAGGTTCCTTAGGAGAAGGATTGCGGTGACGGGCTTTTTCATGATCGTCAACATCCATGCCTACAACGGCGCCTTTATCAACCGGAGACGGCAGATAATCCACTATTGCATCCAGCAGTTGGGTAATTCCTTTGTTTTTATAGGCTGCACCACAGAATACTGGAGTAATCAGTAATTTGAGCGTAGCTTCACGGGCAGCCCTTCTCAGCAATTCATCGGGAACTTCTTTGTCATCGAGGAACAATTCCAGAATTTCCTCATTAAAATCGGCCAGGCGTTCAACCAGCTGGGCTTTGAAATCGCGTGACTGTGCCCTGAACTCTTCAGGAATTTCAGAAACAATGGTTTCGGCTTCGTTGAATGTATACATTTTACAGTTCATCAGGTCGATGATTCCCTTGAATTCATCTTCCTGACCAACCGGAATCTGGAATGCAACCGCACGGGCGTCGAGGTTGTCGTTCATCTGTTTGATGACATCGTGGTAATCGGCCCCGGTGCGGTCTATCTTGTTTACAAATGCGATTCTGGGGACTTTATAACGCTCTGCCTGGTTCCATACGGTTTCACTCTGGGGCTCCACACCGCCTACCGCGCAGAACAAGGCGACCATGCCATCAATAACGCGCAGCGAACGTTCCACTTCAACGGTGAAATCCACGTGACCGGGCGTGTCAATAATATTGATCTGGGTACCGTTCCATGAACATGAAATGGCTGCGGAGGCTATGGTGATGCCACGCTCCTGCTCCTGTTTCATAAAGTCCATGGTTGATTGCCCGTCGTGGGTTTCACCCACTTTTCGGTTTACGCCGGTGAAGAAAAGCAGTCGTTCGGTGGTGGTTGTTTTGCCGGCATCAATGTGTGCGGCTATACCAATGTTTCTGAGGTTGTTTAATGGCATCTTAGGTTAAAGCTGAATTAAAGACTTGTGATCGGGCAGGCAAAACTAGCGCAACTTCGTGAACTGTTGATTGTCAAGATGTTAAATAATCGTTAAGTTTGCTCAAGTCAGTACTGACCGGTGCTCCGAAATGGCCGGCAAAGATACAAAAAATATTCTGACAGTCAGGTAGCAGATAAAAATATTTTTTTGTATGACAGAAACGGAAAAAATGGATGCCAAGCTAATAATGAGATCCTGGTCAGAAAATGCAATTTACGCATGTACTCCGGATCAGGAAGCTGGTCCTGCCATCCACACACTTTAATGCCCCGTTCATATCAGCTATTCCACATTTCAGCTATTTAAAATTGCATACCGGATGCAGACTTATCTATATTTGTCATTAATAGCTGCAAACAATGAGAGCGAAATTCAGGCATGGATGGCAATACTTCCGGTCAAGGTTCGAGGCCCTGGTCTGGACCACCGGTCTGACCCTGATGGCGACAATGCGGCCTGCTGATACGCATGCAAGCTTGTGCCCGCTGAGGTTGTCGGGGCTTGGCTTCTGCCCGGGTTGCGGTCTGGGACATTCCATCGCCTGGTTGTTCAGGGGCGAGTTCGTTCAATCGTTTCATGCTCATCCACTGGGGATGGCCGCTGTCGCGATCCTGCTCTGGAGAATTTATACAATACTGAGAAAACCAGTTTTTTATTATTAACAATAAACTTTAAAATCATGGCAAATGTACTTTTACACCTGCCCGAGTTGCAGGGAATGGAACTGAATCACATTCAGATGCTGATCAAGGACTTCAGCGATAAGCAGGCACAGCAGTTTGCTGCCATTTACCGTGCCCGTCGTAAAGACCCACAGATGGTTTTGCTGACATGCCTGGTAGGGCTGCTTGGGGTTGCCGGTATTCACCGGTTTATTCTGAATCAGGTAGGTATGGGAATTCTCTATTTTTTGACGGCCGGACTATGCTTTATCGGCACCATCGTCGATGCTGTTAACTATCAATCGCTGGCTTTTGAGTATAACCGACAGGTTGCCTCCGAGGTAGCTCCTCTTGCTAAATCGCTTACTGACTGACCTGTTGAGTCCTTAGGGACGTCTGAAGCTAAAGCAACAGTCCTCCGGTCAGTTCTTTAACTTCTGCTATGCTATGCCGGCGGAGATAATCTTCGATGCCGGCTATAATTTTTACCGTAGTCCGGGGATCGGTAAAGTTGGCAGTGCCAACCTGTATAGCCGAAGCGCCGGCCAGGAGGAATTCGATGGCGTCGGTTGCTGAACTTATGCCTCCGATTCCGATTACCGGAATCTTTACCACTTTCGACACCTGCCATACCATACGAAGGGCTACGGGCTTAATGGCAGGTCCGGACAGTCCGCCGGTAACCGTAGAAAGCACCGGTCGCCGGGTCTCGGCATTGATGGCCATCCCCAGCAGGGTGTTGATCAGCGAAACCGCATCGGCGCCGGCCTCTTCAACTGCCAGCGCGATATCCACAATGCTGGTGACATTGGGCGACAATTTCACAATCAGTGTCTTGTCATAGACCTCCCTCACCGCCCTGGTAACAGCCGATGCCGAAGGGCAGCTGGTGCCAAACGCCATTCCGCCTTCCTTTACATTGGGGCAGGAGATGTTCAGTTCGATGGCCTGAATATGGTCGAGGCGGTTCATTTTCTCCGCTACTTCAACATAACCTTCCACAGTTGAATCGGATACATTGGCAATGACGCAATTGTTGTATTTCAGCAGCTTAGGATAAATGTTCTTCACAAAATAATCGACACCTTTGTTCTGCAGGCCTACCGCGTTGAGCATACCCATAGGCGTTTCGGCCATGCGGGGATAGGGGTTTCCTTCCCTGTGCTTTGAAGTGGTGGCTTTAACGATGATCCCGCCCAGGGCGTTCACATCGATGAAGTCATCGAATTCCTCCCCGTATCCGAAAGTGCCGGAGGCAGTCAGTACAGGGTTTTTCAGTGTCAGCTTGTGCAATTTAACTTCAAGACCGGGCATATCGTATCAAGGTAGATTGTAAGTTTTTAGTTTTTGTTTTGGTTTATTGGTCAAGGCTGCAGCCGGTTTCCACTGCAGCGGACCAGTTTTTCAGTGTGAGCGGATCGAAGACCGGCCCTTCGGTACACACGCATTGATTTCCCTGGTTTGTTTCCACCACGCAGCAGAGGCAGGCGCCTATGCCGCAGGCCATGGTGTTTTCGAGCGAAACTTCACAGTCAATCTTGTTTGCAGCAGCTATATGGGCCACGGCGCGCATCATACCATCAGGTCCGCAGCAATAAATCTTTTTAAAAGATGCAACTTCCTTTTTAAGCACCGAATGGGCTGTGACCATACCTTTTTCTCCCAGGGTACCATCTTCGGTGGCAATGTAAACATTTCCGAAAGCACGGTATTCACCGGCCAGTAAAATATCTCCTGCTGACCGGCCTCCTATCAGTATACTTACCTTATTGCCCTGCCTGAAAAGCTGTTCGGCCAGAAAGTAAAGGGGCGCGACACCGCAACCGCCGCCCACAAGAAGCACTTCCGAGTTTCTGGCAAGTGTAAAGCCATTGCCCAGCGGCAGCAAAATGTTAAGGGACTCGTTCTTTTTCAGTTCTGCCAGGTGCCGTGTGCCTTCACCCACCGTTTTGATCAGCAGGTGCATGGTGTTGGCCCCGCGGTCAACCCTGTGGATGGAGAATGGGCGCCTGAGATAAGTCGAGGGCGACCCGTCCACGCGTACTTCGGCAAACTGACCGGGAACCATGACCGGCAAAGGCTCATCACTTCCCAGTTCAAGCAGGTGGTGGTTCTGGTTAAGTGCCCTGTTGGAGAGCACTTTAAGATCAAGTATGTATTTTTTCATAGGTCAGGGTCATGGGATAAAAGTAAAAAAAAGTCCGTAAACTTTACGGACTGACTTTTATTCATCAACTGTGGATTCGCCGCCGCTTTCCGAAGTGGTTTCAGGTTCGGAGAAGTCCAGCATGTTATGCTGCTGCAGGAGGTTGTACCATGACACTACTTTCTGCATATGCGAAACGTACACCCTTTCTTTATCATAATCCGGAACCATCTCTCCGAAGAAGGTCTTTAGCTTTGCATTGTCATTCCTGAAATCCGGTGCTGCTTTACCTTCTAACTTCGTATAAATATCTTTCAGGATTTCCCTGAGCGGCTTGTCTTCAGTTTCAGTGAAAATGCTGATTTCTTCAAGAGAACTGATTTTCTCGTGGGCAAACGCCTGAATCCGCTTCTGGTCAATCAGTGATTCAACTATAATTCCGTTTTTCGCCTGGGCGACCATTTTGTAGAGTCCCGGTTTTCCGCCAATGGCCATAATCTCTTTCAAGTCCATAAAAATTCCTGATTTTTTGCAAAAGTATAAAATATCGGGAATTCTGCATTCGCGAATTTTAAAATGTGTATGAATCTGCCTCAGCCCCCGCCCTCTGTCGATTTGTGATTCCTCCTTTGTCGGAATGACTTTGTGCAGCAGGTGGTTATGGGGAGCGCGTGGTGGCAAAGCAGTCACCTGTTTCTTTTCAGCCGCCACCTGCTCAATAAAAGGCGATCCGTCATTTCAAGCCTAGCGGGAAATCTGATGGAAAAGAGCAATTTCCGGCTTGAGATTCCTCCTTCGTCGGAATGACGGCTTGCCTGTTGGTAAAAGACTGACGCGGGTGGCGGCAAAAAGGATGCCTGCTTCAGTTCAGCCGCCACCCGCTCCCGCTGAATAAAAAGCGGTTCGTCATTTTGAGCGTAGCGAGAAAATTGATGGAATAGAGGGATTCCCGGGTTGAGATTCCTCCTTCGTCAGATGTAGGTTATGGAGTTACCTCATCAAGGCTACACTCCCCCTCATCCTCACAACCTTCCCCTCCATAACCGAGAATTGATCGCCCGGCTATAAATCCCGCCGGGGCATCCTTCCCATCCCAGCCTTCTGCGGGGTTGGTTGTTTCATAGATCAGTTGCCCCCAGCGGTTGTAGATCACCATGCTGAACATACGCACTCTTTCGTAATCAACTACAGGACGGAAGGTGTCGTTCAGGCCGTCGTTGTTGGGGGTGAAGGCGTTGGCAGCACCTATAGAAAGGTGTTGATTGTCATTAAAATTACACTGTTACTGGTATCTGGGTTATATAGGATTTTGGACACTTGATTATTGTTAAGTTCCAAAAAATCAAATTTATTTGACTTTTTGGAACTTATTGGTAAATTTGTAGTAAATTTTGTCTTTATGAAAAGAAAAGTAACCCAGTCTTTGATTGACTGGAAAAACAGCCCGCGCAGAATGCCTTTAATAATCAATGGAGCCAGACAGGTTGGTAAAACATATATCATAGAAGAGTTTGGTAAAGAGCATTATGAATATGTTGTGTACATGAATATGGAGATTGAAACTAACTTGTGTCAATTTATTGAAACAGAAATGTCTCCAAAAAAAATTATCCAATACATTGAAGCAGTGAAGATGATGGAGATTAAACCTGGCAAAACACTGATTTTTTTCGATGAAATACAGGTATGTGAAAGGGCACTGACTTCCTTAAAATACTTTTCAGAACAGATGCCCGAACACCATGTAATTGCTGCCGGTTCATTGCTTGGTGTTGCAATTAACAGGGAAAAATATTCATTTCCTGTAGGAAAAGTTGATGAAATTAATATGTACCCGCTCGATTTTGAGGAGTTTTTATGGGCAATGAATATGGGAAAACTGGCAGAAGAGATTCGGTTGCATTATTCCGGAAATGAAGTATTCCCTGAGGCCCTGCATAATGTTGCGCTTGAGATGTACTATAAGTACTTTATTACAGGCGGTATGCCAGCTGTAATTGTAGCTTTTGTTGATTCAGAAAGCTTTGTCAAAATACAAACTATTCAAAATAATATTCTCAATGAATATGTAGCCGATATGGCAAAATATGCTGACTCGTCAACAAGTATAAAAATAAGAGCATGTTACAATTCAATTCCGGCACAATTAGCTAAAGAAAACGCAAAATTCCAATACAAAGTAGTTCAGAGAGGTGGAACTGCCAGTATTTTCGGAGAAGCAATTGAATGGATAATTCTTGCGGGGATTGCGCTTAAATGTCAGCGCCTGGAGCATGGTTTTGTTCCGATTAATGCCTATGCAGATCTCATAAATTTCAAACTGTATATGGCCGATATCGGAATTCTCACACTGCGGTCGAAGTTGCCATTACAAACTATATTGTTACCGGTAGAAGTTGACAATACTTTTCTTGGAGCCATGACTGAAAATTATGTGGCGCAGGTTTTTGCGACCAAAGGATATGATCTGTTTTATTGGCAAAGTGATGGGAAAGCAGAAGTTGATTTCGTTCTTCAACTGGAAGATGGTGTTATACCGGTAGAAATAAAAAAAGGTTTCAGAACCCGATCAAGGAGTCTAGGAATATTTATTGAGAAATATAAATCACCCTATGCGATTCGTATTTCAAAAAAGAACTTCGGATTTGAAAATAACATAAAGTCAGTTCCATTATATGCGGCCCATTGCATTTAATTTTTGTTCTTTTTCTATTTGCTTAACTGTCTGGAGTTCCCGGATAGTGGTCTGCTTATTGATCTTTTCACTCCAACAATATCACTCTACTCAACTTCTTCACAAGCTTCCCGCTATGTTTTTACAAATAATCACCCATTAATAAAATGCTTGCCGCTTCAAGTCACCTCACCCCAAGCCATTCCTCAAGGCGATGGAGTTAGATCCTGCTAGATTTATAAATTGATTTCTTAAAAAGCACAAATGCCCGACGCTGTAGGATGCCAGAACCCACTCCCTGTCTTCGACGATGGTTCGACGAAAAGCTCACCAATCAGCTCAGGCACCAGAGGAGAGGGCAGAGCCAGCTCCGATGGAACTTTTGTGGAATCGGGGGTGAGGTGTTACCTGATAAGCGTCACACTCCCCCTCAACTTGCTCACCTTCCCCAAATAATCAGAATACGTTATTGTCCACGTATACACCCCCGCCGGTGCATCCTTCCCATCCCAGCCCTCTGCAGGGTTGGTTGTTTCATAGATCAGTTGCCCCCAGCGGTTGTAGATCACCATGCTGAACATACGCACTCTTTCGTAATCAACTACAGGACGGAAGGTGTCATTCAGGCCGTCGTTGTTGGGGGTGAAGGCGTTGGGAACATTAAAGTAGAAGGGCATATAAACATCCTTCAGGTAAGCGGAATCAATGGTGGTGCAGCCTTCCTCGGTCTGAATAATAACTGAGTAGCTGCCTTCTTCGGTGCCGGTTATGTAGTAGGTGGTATCGCCGGTATTCCATTGATAGCTGAAGTAGCCGGGTGTGGCTTCGAGGGTAAACTGTTGTTCGAAGGGAATGGTGTCGTTGATAGTTGGGAAGTTGGCGGAGGGTAAGGGGACTACCCGTGCATTTACAATAATAGAATCCTGGCATCCGAGTGCATCTGTGATTTTAATAGCATAGTTCCCTGAGTTTTCCTGCCGCGCATCAAAACTTATAAACATATCCCTATTATCGGTGCCGCCATCAGGTAATTGCCATTGATATGTAATAGGTTGGGTGCCTGCTACTGATGGTGCAATGGTGAGAATTCCGCCTTCACAACAAACCGTTGAATGATTAACGCTGATACCGGCAGGTGGATTAACCTGCATTTCGCCAATTGAATACTCAACATTATCAAGCATCCCGTTCTCTCCTTCAAACCAGCTTAACCCAGTCTGATCCCATGCCAACTGACTGGTACCGGTATCATTAGCTGTAAATACCAGTTCAAACAACTGTTCTGTTGCTGAAAAAGTAACAGGGGAAGAGCCTGTCCACCAGGCCACAACCCGTTCAAGTGCGGGGAACACTTCAATTGTCAATCCATCCAATTGATCGTTTAAACCGGTATAGTTTTGACAGGATACTTTTGTGGCATCATAACGCAGACTAATTTCAAATGCTTTCACCGCGTTAAAATTGGTAACCTCTACTGGAATTGTAAGCAATTGTGGCGAAAAACAAATGGTATCGTTGCCGGCAATGGCCGAGAGAATAAATCCCTGAATACGCCCAACCGTAACACTATCTGAGGTAAAACAGCCGTTTTGGTCAATCACTTCGTAATAGTAAGTGCCTGAAGCAAGTCCGGTGAAGTACCCTGTATCCTGAACTATTCCATAAAGGATGTAGGTTAAATTACCAAAACCATCTGCAGTAAGCGTAACAGTGCCATCCTGGTTGTTATCAGTCTCAGGTTCGGTACTGTGGTCAACCACAGGGCCGGGTTCGTTAGAAATGGTAATTTGATCAGGCCAAACTGCCTGACATCCGGTACTGTCGATAACCCGAACTTTTACGACATATTCGCCGGGTTCCAGATTGGTGAAATTGCCTTCATTGGTAAGCCACTCGTCCTGGCGTATAGAGTAAGCAAGCATATCACCCAAACCTGTTACGGCTTTAATAATGATTGAACCATTGTTATTGTCGCAGAACGAAGGCTCATGATCAACTGAATGGATAAGTACATTCCCTGCATCGGGAACATAGTACTTTTGAATGAAATTGGTACATCCACGTCCATCTGTTGCCCAAAGGGCGTACCAGTCGGCAGGCAGGTTGTATATATCAAGCGTAGTGCCAACAAGATTATCATAAGAGTCTAACCACCAAACAGAAACAGGTTCTACACCCGTAATGGTTAATTCCCTGATGGCTCCTGTACTTCCGCCACAGGCAGTAGGCGAGATCAAAACTGAATCACCAATAACAGGAGCAGGGAAATACTCAACCCTGACAGTATCTCTTCCTATGCAACCAAGATTGTTGGTAACCTCAATCCAATATGTACCGGTATCAGCCACGGTGATCGAACGTGTTGTATCACCACTACTCCAAAAGTATGATTCAAAGACATCTGACTCAAATGTAACGGAATCGCCCTTACAGATGAATGCTGTATCACCAATATTGGGAAAAGGAGCCGGTAAAACAGAAATGGTCTTAGCAGAGGTATCAGACCTGCCGCCCGGCCAGTAAGAAATAAGGGTAACCTGAAAATCTCCGGGAGTGTGGTATATATGCGAAGTGTTAAGAAAAGTGGAGGTATCATTGGCACCTGACATGGCATCCCCAAAGTTCCAGTATACACTGTCAGGCACCGGATATATATTGGGAGTGAAAAGGGTAGGTTGATTTATGCATGCCGCTGAATAATTGATATAGGAGAAATATTTTTGAAGCATTTGGGGTAAACCCCACAAGTATTTTCTATTGCCTTCACCTAAAGATACAGAAGCGAACTCAAAATTGCAAAATAAACCTTTCTTATTGGGATTGTGAATAACACTTAAATACTGTTCATCAAATAAGCCCCCATATATCTTTCCATCCGGACCATTTTGAAGCGAACCTGCAATTCCTGCACCTATGGTAATTTGCGATTGTTTAACAGAAGCAGAATCTAGAATAGAAACATCGTATTGCTGAACCCAGGCACATTCAAAATTATTAATAGTAGCAACCCGAATAGATGTATATAAAAATTTTGAATCAGGAGAAAATTCCAAGCCAAAGACGGATACATAGTTCGATCCACAAGGTGTAATGTTTGGAAATACTTTAAACCCTGGGGTATACAGACCAGTTGCGGTATTAAAATTTCCAATTTCAAAAAACTCATTATTATCATATGCAGTGGCCATCGTTGCACCATCGGGACTAATTGCTATTTCCCCGATATTCTGTTGCCCTTGTCCAGTAATCCAGTTATGTAGGCTAAGACTTATTTTTCCGACAGGGTTAATGCCGGAAGGAGTTAATAAAAATGAAAAAAACTTATTTCCGGGATAATTACGCGTAATTATCCAAATATCCCGATTATTTTTATGTCTTACAGAAGTGAGTTTATCAACTGCATAACAGCCAGATAAAGGTAAATAGATGGGGATATTTTTCCCGTCCACAACTATATCCCCTAATCCATCTCTCAAATTAATATCAAAAATAGAATAAAACAATCCGGTCTCGGGAATATCACTAAAATCATTTGACCAGTGGCAAACATTTATAATATAAAAAAGATTCTTACTATTTGGTAAAGGAACAATTAAGGAGCCTTGCGTAGATGACCGTCCATAAAATCCATAACCATTAGGAGTGGAATTATGATTTCGGTCATAAATATAGCTTCCATCTGTATAAAATAATAAGTTTCCCAACGAGTCACTAATTGAAGCTCCTGACCATCCATAATTACTACCATTTGTGAGCGCAATTGGAGCGCCATTGCTAAAAGTCAATCCACAATATTGACCAAAGTACCAGTTATGATATTCTTTTTGAGCAACACAGAAAACGCTAAAGATAATAAGAAAGAAAAACAAGATCCCACGGAACATCTGAACCAATATATATTAATTCATTTGTACAGGAGGAATTGTAATAACATTCCACATTTCTCCTGTATCAAGTAATTGTGTCCAGTTCTGACCACTGCCTATAGCTTCCTGCCTGGTTACCACAGCAATATATCTATAACGATCTTTCTGATCATTTACCAGGTATACACATGAAAGATTGATTTCATTTGGGATGAACGTATAAGAGAGAGTTACATCTTGTTCTTGTGCTACCTGACAATAGTTTTGCGTCACAACATCTAAGACAAAAAGCTTAACATCGTATAAGCCTGAATAACTGGTATTTTCAATAATACTTACAGTTATATATAGTGCACTGACATTGAATCCGAGAGCACAAATCCCAACTAGTAAGATAAACTTAAGGTTTTTCATGAGTTGGTTTTTTGGTTAATAATAAGACAAAGATACCAAAATATTGTTAATTTTTAAGTTTTAACTACATTACTTCACCAACGTCACACTCCCCTTCAACGTACTCACCTTCCCCATATAATCCGCATAAGTAATCACCCATACATACACCCCCGCAGCAGCATCTTTGCCATCCCAGCCTTCAGCGGGCCTTGTGGTTTCAAAAATGCGCTGTCCCCAACTGTTGTAGATGACCATGCTAAACCTGCTAAAGCGGTCGTAGTCGGTTACGGGGCGGAAGCTATCGTTGAGGCCGTCGCCATTGGGGGTGACGGCGTTGGGGATGTTAAAGGGGAACCAGGTGTCAATGAGCGTGACTTTTTCAAGGTTGGTGCAGCCTTCGGCGGTTTGCATCAGTACGCTGTAGTCGCCCTCTTCGATGATGTTGATAAAGTAGGTGGTATCGCCGGTGTTCCATTGGTAGCTGGCATAGCCTGGGGTGGCCTGCAGTTGGGTTTGCTGCTCGTAGTAGATGGTGTCGGTGGTGGTGGGGAAGTTGGCCTGCGGCAAAGGCACAACCGATAACATAATTTGCGTTGTGTCGGCACAATTGAAATAGTCGCTTACGGTGAAGTGATACAGGCCGTCGTCACCGCTACCGGCTTGGGCAATGGTGAGCTGTTGCGTGCTGCTGCTGCCCTGCGGCCCTGTCCAGGTGTATTGCATGGGGGCAGTGCCGCCGTTTACCCCGGCACTCAGCGTAATGCTGTCGCCTTCGCACAACGGCGGGGGCTGTTGCAGGCCTATTTCAGGAATTTCGTGCACCTGTATGTTGCCCGGTATAAGGGCGGGTTGCTGAATGGTGTCGCCTGCCTCGTTCAAAAACCAGGTCATGGGGCTGCCATGCTCCCAGTTGATGTCGGCAAGGCCGGGCTGGGTGGTTTCAAAAATCAGGCTGCCAACTAACAGGGTGTCGGTGTTTGTAACGGCGGTGCTGCCATTCCAGGCAATTTCAACCCTGGCCGGGGCAGTAAACATTTGAGCAGTTATGCCGGGGAAATCCACCTCGTTGCTGTTGAAATTGGTGCAGTTCAGAATACCGGCATTGTAGTAAAGCGTGGCCTTGAACTGCTTTAGTCCACTAACACGTGTAAGCCTTATGTCGGAACTGGCGGGTTTGTTCAGGCATTGGCGGTTGATGCCGGCCAGCGCCACCAGTGTGGAACCTTGAAGGCTTTCAACCTCTACCGTGTCGCGGGCGGTGCAGCCAAAGCCATCGGTAACCAGCA